>NZ_JBIAZE010000016.1:0-207870 GCF_042898825.1 Streptomyces sp. NPDC000345 | reverse complement strand
ACGGCCTGCTGGTGGGGGTGGGCCGCGCGGGACGCAGGCCCCGCCCCGCCGTTCCCGCCGGGCCGCGGTTCTGGTGAAAAAGGCCCCCCCCCACCCCGGCCGCGCCCCCGCGCGGCCCCCCCACCCCCCCCCCCCGCCACGTGGGTGCGACCGGCCGCCGACGGCCGCGGCTCACCCACGACCCGAGCCACCCTGTTTCAGCTGACCTTCTTCGCCTTCTCGAGAGCCTCGGCGAGAGTCTCGAGCAACGGCACACACTTGTCGTACGAAAGGATGGGTTCCGGCGACCGGGCGATGACCTGCCCCGCCTTGACCGCGGGCAGCTTCTTCCAGGTCGCCTCGGTGATCGCCGAAGGCTGAAGCGCCGAGGACCGGTCGTCCATCATGATGATGTCCGCCGCGTACTTGTCGACGTTCTCCCAGGACAGCGACTCGTACCAGCCGCCACCCTCCTTCTTCGCACTCTCCGGAGGCTCGACGAAGTTCACGCCGAGGGCCTTGAAGTACTCCAGGTCGATGGAGAGGTTGCTGCCGGAGACGTAGAACAGCTCCGCGCTGGCGGAACCCGCCATGACCTTGATGTCGGGCTTGGCCTTGGCGGCGGCGCGCAGCCGGGTCGCGGCGGCCTCGAACCGCTTCTTCGCGTCGGTGACCTTGGCAGTGGTCATGTCCGCGCCCAGGGACTCGGCCAGCTCCCACAGGCGCTCCAGCGGAGCGGTGAGCTGACGGTCGTAGACGGATATGCCGACGCTCGGGGCGAGCTTGGCGATCTTGTCCTTGGACGCCTCGGGGACGTACCAGAGGGTGCCGGCGTCGTCGAACATCGTGGAGATGAGGACGTCGGGCGCGAGGGCCGCGTACTTCTCGACGTTGAACTCGTCCCAGACGTTGCCCAGGACCTCGACCTTGGAGACGTCCATGTCGCCGGCCTGGACGTCGGCCTTGCCGTCGGCGGTCGTGGTCGGGCCGAAGACGCCCTTGACCTGGATGCCGTAGTCGTAGAGGGCGGCGGCGACACCGGTGAACGCGACGATGTCCGCCGGGATCCTGTCGAGCTTCACGGTGGTGCCGCGGTCGTCCTTGAAGGTCCAGGGGCCGGACTTGGCGGAGGTGTTCGCCGACGACTCCGAGCCACTGCTTTTCGCGTCGTCGTCCCCGCAGGCCGCGAGCACGGCACCGAGGCCGAGGGCGCCACCGGCGGCGAGAACGCCGCGGCGGGTGAGGTGGTTGGCGCTGGCGTTGGGCATGAGAGTGGCTGCTTTCGAACGTGCGGATCACCGCCGGACAATTCGAAGATAGGTTAGCCTAACCTCAGATCCTGTCCAGGGGGCGGGGCGCCGTGATCCGCCACCTGTGCGCTGTCCATGACCGCACCCCTACCGTCAACTTGCCTGACACGCAGGCAAGTTGACGGGGTGAATCAGCCGCTTGCTCCGGTCAGCCGGCCAGGCCCAGCTCCCGGGCGATCAGCATCCGCTGGACCTCGCTCGTGCCCTCGCCGATCTCCAGGATCTTGGAGTCGCGCCACATACGGGCCACCGGATACTCGTTCATGAAGCCGTAGCCGCCGTGCACCTGGGTGGCGTCGCGGGCGTTGTCGACGGCGATCGTGGACGAGTAGAGCTTGGCCAGAGCCGCCTCCTTCTTGAAGGGCTCGCCCGTCACCAGCCGGGAGGCGGCGTCACGCCAGGCCAGCCGGGCCGTGTGGGCCTTCATCTCCATGTCGGCGATCTTGAACTGGATGGCCTGGTTGGCGCCGATCGGACGCCCGAAGGCATGCCGCTCCCGCGCGTACTTCACCGACTCGTCCACGCACCCCTGCGCCAGCCCGGTCGCCAGCGCGGCGATCGCGATCCGGCCCTCGTCGAGGATCCGCAGGAACTGCGCGTACCCGCGCCCCTCCTCGCCCAGCAGGTTCGCCGCCGGCACCCGCACGTCGGTGAAGGACAGTTCCCGGGTGTCGGAGGCGTTCCAGCCGACCTTCGAGTAGGGCTGCGCGACCGTGAAGCCCGGCGTGCCGGACGGGACGATGATCGCGGAGATCAGCGGTCTGCCGTCCGGCTTGCGGCCGGTGACCGCCGTGACCGTCACCAGGCCCGTGATGTCCGTGCCCGAGTTGGTGATGAAGCACTTGGTGCCGTTGATCACCCATTCGCCGGTGTCCGGGTCGAGGCGGGCCGTCGTGCGCGTCGCCCCCGCGTCCGACCCGCCGTCGGGCTCGGTCAGACCGAAGGCGCCCAGGATCTCGCCGGAGCACAGCCGGGGCAGCCACTCCCGCTTCTGCGCGTCGGTGCCGAACAGATGGATCGGCATGGCGCCCAGCGAGACGCCGGCCTCCAGGGTGATCGCCACGGACGAGTCGACGCGCGCGAGCTCCTCCAGGGCGATGCCCAGTGCCAGGTAGTCGCCGCCCATGCCGCCGTACTCCTCCGGGAACGGCAGTCCGAACAGGCCCATGCGGCCCATCTCGCGGACGATCTCGTACGGGAACTCGTGCCGCTCGTAGAAGTCGCCGATCTTCGGCGCGACGACGTCGTGGGCGAACTCCGCGACCGTACGGCGGAGTTCTTCCAGCTCGGGGGAGAGACGGTGGTCCATGTCGGGTCACTGCTCCTTGTGGGACAGGGCTCGG
Organism: Streptomyces sp. NPDC000345; assembly: GCF_042898825.1. Taxonomy (NCBI): domain Bacteria; kingdom Bacillati; phylum Actinomycetota; class Actinomycetes; order Kitasatosporales; family Streptomycetaceae; genus Streptomyces; species Streptomyces sp. NPDC000345. Next base: position 205,238 of record NZ_JBIAZE010000016.1, on the reverse strand, counting down.
ACGGTGCGGGAGGGGCTGGGTCGGCCCAGTTGCCCGGCCATCCACTCGCTCGTGGCGACGAGACGGCCGAGGTCGACCCCGGTGTCGATGCCGAGGCCCTGCAGCATCCACACGAGGTCTTCGGTGGCGAGGTTTCCGGTGGCGGACTTCGCGTACGGGCAGCCGCCGAGGCCGCCCGCGGAGGCGTCGACGGTGGTGACGCCGTGCTGGAGCGCGGCCAGGGTGTTGGCGAGCGCCTGTCCGTAGGTGTCGTGGAAGTGCACACCCAGGACGGAGGTGGGCACCCGCTGTTCGTTGAGCGCGGCGAGCAGCTCCAGGACGTGACCCGGCGTCGCGACGCCGATGGTGTCGCCGAGGCTCAGCTCGTCGCAGCCCAGGTCGAGCAGGGCGCGGCAGACCCGGACGACCTGGGGGAGGGGGACCGCGCCCTCCCACGGGTCGCCGAAGCACATGGAGAGGTATCCGCGCACGTGCGCGCCCTCCGCCTTCGCCCGGGACACCACCGGCTCGAACATCGCCAGCGCCTCGTCGACCGTGCGGTTGAGGTTGGCCTTGGCGAAGGACTCGGTGGCGCTCGCGAAGACGGCGACGCGCCGCGCTCCCAGCGCCAGGGCCCGGTCCAGCCCGCGCTCGTTCGGCACCAGGACCGGCAGCGCCACGTCCAGATCGCTCACCAGCGGGAACAACTGCTCCGCGTCGGCGAGCTGGGGCACCCACTTCGGGTGCACGAAGCTGGTGGCCTCGACGGTGGTGAGGCCCGCGGCGGCCAGGCGGCGCACGAACTCCGCCTTGACCTGCGTCGGCACGGCCGTCTTCTCGTTCTGCAGTCCGTCGCGCGGGCCCACCTCGTGGATCCTGACCCGGGCGGGCAGGTCCGGGGCCGGTACGACCATGGGAAGTGTCACCGGTCCTCCTCCGCCGATGTCTGCGCCGGGGTGATGACGGCCAGCACCTGGTCCATGGCGACCGTCGTCCCCGGTGTCACGTCCAGCTCGGCGACCGTGCCGGCGTGCGGGGCGGAGATGACGTGCTCCATCTTCATCGCCTCCACCACCAGCAGGCTCTGACCGGCCGTCACCTCATCGCCGACGGCGACCTTCACGACCGTCACCGTCCCGGGCATGGGCGCGGTGAGCGAGTCGGCGCCGGAGTGCGCGGCGCCGGTCAGCGAGGCGGCCACCGGGTCGTGGTCGCGGACGTGCCACGCGTCGCCGTCCCGGCCCAGCCAGGTGCCGTCCGGCAGGGCGGCGAAGGTGTGGCAGACACCGTCGAGCCGGAAGCTGAACCGGTCCCCGGCACCGGGCCGCGGCGCCGGACCCCCGGCCCCCCGGAGGGGCCGCTCCGCCCCGGGAAGCAGCAGCTCCGTCGCGCCGTCCGGCGTGCGCCGCACGCGTACGGTGACCGGTTCGTGGCCCGGCACCCGGAGGTGGTGCGGGGTCCACGCCCGCTCGCCGCCCAGGCGCCAGCCGTCACGGGCCGCGAACGGGTCGGTCCAGCCCGGGCCTTCGGCGGGCGCGAGGGAGGCCTGACGCAGCAGAGCCGCCGCCGCGTAGACCTCCGCGGGCACGTCGTCCACGACGAGCGTGTCCACCTCCCGCTCGACCAGGCCCGTGTCCAGCTCGCCCGCCACGACCGCCGGATGGGCGAGGAGCCGCCGCAGGAACCCGGCGTTGGTCGGCACGCCCAGCGTGACCGTCCCGGCGAGGGCGGCCCGCAGCTTCCTGAGCGCCGTCGCGCGGTCCGGCCCGTACGCGATCACCTTGGACAGCATCGGGTCGTACAGGCTGCCGACCTCGGTGCCCTCGCTGAGCCCGGAGTCGGTGCGCACGCCGTCGCCCTGCGGCTCGCGCAGTGCGACGACGGTCCCGCCGGACGGCAGGAACCCGCGCGAGGGGTCCTCCGCGCAGATGCGCGCCTCGACCGCGTGCCCGGTGAGGCGCACGTCCCGCTGCCCGAAGGACAGGGCCTCGCCCGCCGCCACCCGCAGCTGCCACTCCACCAGGTCGAGCCCGGTGACGAGTTCGGTGACCGGGTGCTCCACCTGCAGCCGGGTGTTCATCTCCATGAAGTAGTACGACGAGGGGTCGCCGCCCGGGACGATGAACTCCACGGTGCCCGCGCCCCGGTACCCGCAGGAGCGCGCCGCCTGCACGGCCGCCTCGCCCATGGCCGCGCGCGTCTCCTCGTCGAGCAGCACGCTCGGAGCCTCCTCGACCACCTTCTGGTGCCGGCGCTGCAGGGAGCACTCGCGCTCGCCCAGATGGACGACGTTGCCGTGGCCGTCGGCCAGGACCTGGATCTCGATGTGCCGGGGGCGGTCGACCCACCGCTCGACCAGGAGCGTGTCGTCGCCGAAGGAGGCGCGGGCCTCGCGGCGGGCGGCGGCGATCTCGTCGGCCAGCCGGTCCGCGTCCCGCACCAGCCGCATGCCCTTGCCGCCTCCGCCGGCCGACGGTTTCAGCAGCACGGGTACGCCGATCTCCTGGGCGGCGGCGGCGAGCTGCGCGTCCGTCAGACCGCTGCCGCTCGAACCGGGCACCACCGGCACCCCGGCGGCCCGCACGGTCTCCTTGGCCCGGATCTTGTCGCCCATGAGCGCGATGGCGTCGGCGGGCGGCCCGATGAACACCAGCCCCGCGTCGGCGCACGCGCGCGCGAAGGCGGCGTTCTCCGCCAGGAAGCCGTATCCCGGGTGGACGGCCCGGGCGCCGGTCCGGGCGGCGGCCTCCAGCAGCCGCTCCGCCGACAGATAGCTCTCGGCGGCGGGCGCCGGACCGATCCGTACGGCGGTGTCGGCCTCCCGGACGTGCCGGGCGTCCGCGTCGGCGTCGGAGAAGACGGCGACCGAGCGCACACCCAGGGAGCGCAGGGTGCGGATGACGCGGACGGCGATCTCGCCCCGGTTGGCCACGAGCACGGTGTCGAACATCGTCGGCAAGCCCCTCACATCCGGAAGACGCCGAACTGGGGGTCGCCCAGCGGCGCGTTGGCACAGGCGGTCAGCGCGAGGCCCAGCACCTGGCGGGTCTCCAGCGGGTCGATGACCCCGTCGTCCCACAGCCGGGCGGTCGCGTAGTAGGCGTTGCCCTGACGCTCGTACTGCGCCCGGATGGGGTCCTTGAAGGCCTCTTCCTCGGCCACGGGCCACTCCTCGCCCCGGGCCTCCAGCTGGTCGCGCTTGACCGTGGCGAGGACGGAGGCGGCCTGCTCGCCGCCCATCACGGAGATCTTGGCGCTCGGCCACATCCACAGGAAGCGGGGCGAGTAGGCCCGGCCGCACATGGAGTAGTTCCCGGCGCCGTACGACCCGCCGACGACGACGGTCAGTTTCGGGACCCGCGTACAGGCGACGGCGGTGACCATCTTGGCGCCGTGCTTGGCGATGCCGCCGGCCTCGTAGTCCCGGCCCACCATGAACCCGGAGATGTTCTGCAGGAACACCAGCGGGATCCCGCGCTGGTCGCACAGCTCGACGAAGTGGGCGCCCTTCTGGGCGGACTCGGAGAACAGGATGCCGTTGTTGGCGACGATCCCGACCGGGTGACCGTGGATCCGGGCGAAGCCGGTGACCAGGGTCTGCCCGAACTCGGCCTTGAACTCGGCGAACCGGGAGCCGTCGGTCACGCGCGCGATGATCTCCCGTACGTCGTAGGGGGTACGGGAGTCGACCGGGACGGCGCCGTACAGCCCGTAGGGGTCGACCTTGGGTTCCACGACGGGCGCGACCTCCCAGGGGAGGGGCCCGCGCGCGGGGAGCGTGGCGGCGATGGTCCGCACGATCCGCAGGGCGTGCGCGTCGTCCTCGGCGAGGTGGTCGGTGACGCCGGAGACCCGGGAGTGCACCTCCCCGCCGCCCAGCTCCTCCGCGGTGACGACCTCACCGGTGGCGGCCTTCACCAGCGGGGGACCGCCGAGGAAGATCGTGCCCTGGCCGCGGACGATGACGGCCTCGTCGCTCATGGCCGGGACGTACGCCCCGCCGGCCGTGCACGAGCCGAGGACGGCCGCGATCTGCGGGATGCGGGCCGCGGACATCCGGGCCTGGTTGTAGAAGATCCGCCCGAAGTGCTCGCGGTCCGGGAACACCTCGTCCTGCATGGGCAGGAACGCGCCGCCGGAGTCGACCAGGTACAGACAGGGCAGGCGGTTCTCCAGGGCCACCTCCTGCGCCCGCAGATGCTTCTTCACCGTCATCGGGTAGTACGTCCCGCCCTTGACGGTGGCGTCGTTGGCGACGATCACGCACTCGCGTCCGGCGACCCGGCCGATCCCGGCGATGACCCCGGCGGCCGGCGCCTGTCCCTCGTACATCCCGTCGGCGGCCAGGGGCGCGAGCTCCAGGAAGGGCGAGCCGGGGTCGAGGAGACCGTCCACCCGGTCCCGGGGCAGCAGCTTCCCGCGCGCGGTGTGCCGCGCCCGCGCCTTCTCCCCGCCTCCCAGCCGGGCGGCGGCCAGCTTGCCGCGCAGTTCCTCCACGAGGGCGCGGTGCGCCTCCTCGTTGGCCCGCCAGGCCGCCGACGCGGGATCGGCCGCGCTCGTCAGCTCCGGTGCCTGTTCCATCCTGCGGTTCCCCTCACCCAGTGATCGCCTGTTAATGAGCGTTAACCATTTCTCACAGGTTAACGACCGCTAACCTCCCTGTCTAGAATTGCCGTCATGGCCACCAGAACCGACGCCCCCACCCGCCGCGAGCAGATCCTCAAGGAGGCCGCGCGGCTGTTCGCCGAGCGCGGTTTCCACGGCGTCGGAGTCGACGAGATAGGGGCCGCGGTCGGTATCAGCGGCCCGGGCCTGTACCGCCACTTCCCGGGCAAGGACGCGATGCTCGCCGAGCTGCTGGTGGGGATCAGCGGCCAGCTCCTGACCGGCGCGAAGCGCCGCCTGGCGGAGGCCGACGGGGGTCCGGCGGAGGTGGTCCTCGACTCGCTCATCGAGGGGCACATCGACTTCGCGATCGACGACCGCCCCCTGATCACCCTGCACGACCGCGAGCTGGACCGCCTGCGCGACAGCGACCGCAAGCTGGTCCGCCAGCTCCAGCGGCAGTACGTCGAGCTGTGGGTGGAGGTGGTCCGGGAGATCTACCCCTCCCTCACCGAACCGGCGGCCCGTTCGGCGGTCCACTCGGTCTTCGGACTGCTGAACTCCACCCCGCACCTGGCCCGCCCGGGCTCCCTCCCGGGCCGCGCGGCCACCGCGGCGCTGCTGCACCGGATGGCGAGGGGGGCCTTCGCGGCCGCCGGGGCGCAGGGCCAGGCCGCCCGGGCGTGACGAGCGTTACGGCCGCTGCCGCCCGGAGCCTCTGGACGCCTCTCGCTACCCACCGGTACGGTAATGATCTGAGCAAGCGCTTAGACATGGACCCTTTGAGCCAGGTGGAGGTGGCGGCGGTGCGCCGTACGGTGTTCAACGAGGATCACGAGGCGTTCCGGGAGACCCTCCGGGCCTTCATCGAGGCCGAGGTCGTCCCCGTGTACGACGAGTGGTTCGCCGCCGGCCAGGCGCCGCGCGACTTCTACTACAAGCTGGCCGAGCTGGGCCTCTTCGGCATCACCGTGCCGGAGGAGTACGGCGGTGCCGGCATCGACTCGTACAAGTTCGAGGCCGTGATGTACGAGGAGACGGCCCGCGCGGGCGTCCACTTCGGCGGCTCCGGCGTGCATGTGCTGCTCGGCCTGCCGTACATCAAGATGCTCGCCACCGACGAGCAGAAGAAGCGGTTCCTGCCGAAGTTCGTCTCCGCCGAGGAGATGTGGGCCCTCGCGATGACCGAGCCGGGCACCGGCTCCGACCTCGCGGGCATGAAGACCACGGCCAAGCTGAGCGAGGACGGCACGCACTACGTCCTCAACGGCTCCAAGACCTTCATCACCGGCGGCGTCCACGCCGACCGCGTCATCGTCTGCGCCCGCACCGCCGCGCCCACCGCCGAGGACCGCCGCCACGGCATCTCCCTGTTCGCCGTGGACACCAAGTCCGAGGGCTACTCCATCGGCCGCAAGCTGGACAAGCTGGGCCTGCGCACCTCCGACACCGCCGAGCTGGCGTTCGTCGACGTCAAGGTGCCCGTCGAGGACCTTCTCGGCGAGGAGAACAAGGGCTTCTACTACCTCGGCCACAACCTCGCCTCCGAGCGCTGGGGCATCGCCTTCGGTGCCTACGCGCAGGCCAAGGCCGCCGTCCGGTTCGCCAAGCAGTACGTGCAGGAGCGCACCGTCTTCGGCAAGCCGGTCGCCCACTTCCAGAACACCAAGTTCGAGCTGGCCGCCTGCCAGGCCGAGGTCGACGCGGCCGAGGCAGTCGCCGACCGCGCCCTGGAGGCCCTCGACGCCGGCGAGCTGACCCCCGCCGAGGCCGCCAGCGCCAAGCTGTTCTGCACCGAGGTCGCCCACCGCGTCATCGACCGCTGCCTCCAGCTGCACGGCGGCTACGGCTTCATGAACGAGTACCCGATCGCCCGCCTGTACGCGGACAACCGCGTCAACCGGATCTACGGCGGCACCAGCGAGATCATGAAGACGATCATCGCCAAGGACATGGGTCTGTAAGGTCCCGGCAATTACTGGCCGGTACAACTAGACGCCATGAGCCAGGCACTTCAGGATCTCCTCGATCTGCTCGACCTCGAGCAGATCGAGGAGAACATCTTCCGCGGCCAGTCCCGCTCCGCCGTCGTCCCCCGCGTCTTCGGGGGACAGGTGGCGGCGCAGGCGCTGGTCGCCGCCGGGCGTACGGTCCCCGCCGACCGGCACGCCCACTCCCTGCACGCGTACTTCCTGCGCATGGGCGACCCGGGCGCCCCCATCGTCTACAACGTCGAGCGGATCCGCGACGGCCGCTCCTTCACCACCCGCCGCGCGGTCGCCGTCCAGCACGGCCGGCCGATCTTCGCGCTGTCGGCGTCCTTCCAGACGTACGAGGACGGCCTCGACCACCAGGCCCCCATGCCGCCCGCCCCCGACCCGGAGACGGTCCCCACCGGGCAGGAACGCCTGCGCGGCTACGACCACCTCGACCCCAGGGTCGTCGAGCGGTTCCTGGAGGCCCGCGAGGCGATCGACCTGCGGTATGTCGACGACCCGCCGTACGGCAGGTTCGGCGAGCCCCGCGAACCGCACAGCCAGGTCTGGTTCCGCACCAACGGCAAACTGGACGGCGCCGTCGACGAACCGCTGCTGCACGTCGTCCTCGCCACGTACGTCTCCGACATGACGCTCCTCGACTCGATCCTCCTCGCGCACGGGCGCGGCGGCTGGGCGGTCGGTGACGTGGTCGGGGCCTCGCTGGACCACGCGATGTGGTTCCACCGCCCGTTCCGCGCCGACGAGTGGCTGCTGTACGACCAGGAGTCGCCGTCCGCGTCCGGCGGGCGCGGCCTCGGCCAGGCCCGCATCTACACGCGGGACGGACGGCTCGCGGTCTCGGTCATCCAGGAGGGTGTGGTCCGCGTCCCCCGCGAGGACTGAGGGACGCGGAGGCGCGGGACCTACTCCAGACCGGCCGCCGCCAGCAGGTACGCGATCACCGGGTCGTAGTGGCGCGGGGTGACGACGTGGTCGTCGAGCGGGACCGCCACCTGCACGGTCCCCTCCGCCTCCGCGATGAACAGCGCCGGGTCGTTGCAGTCGGCGTACCCGACGGAGTCGATGCCGTGCTGCCCCGCGTAACCCGCCCACCCGTGGTCGGCGACGACGAGGTCGGGCAGCGGCCGGCCCGCGCGCTCCAGCGCCGTGAGGATGGCCTTCATCGGCTCGCCCGAGTGCGTGTGCCACAGCGTGGCGCCGTGCTCGAGCACCGCCACGTCCGCGACCTGCCACACGTATCCCTCGTCGGTCTGCAGACCGTCGGGGATCACGACGATCTCGCAGCCGGCCGTGCGCAATGCGGCGGCGGTGGAGCGGTGCACGTCGAGCAGACCGCCCGGGTGACCGGTGGCCAGCAGCACCCGCTGACGCCCCTCGGCGGCCTTGCGCAGCCGCGCCGCGAGCCGGTCCAGGCCGTCGACGGTCAGCTCGGGATCGATGGTGTCCTGGCCGTACCGGTACTCCGGATCGTCGTTGACGCCCACCCGTTCCGCCATCACCGCGAGCACGTCCTGCTCGTCGGTCCAGCGGTCGCCGAGTTCCAGGCCCAGCCAGTAGTTGCGGACGCCGTTGGCGAGCTGGCGGTAGTGGGAGAGGTTGTTCTCGCGCGGGGTCGCGACCTGACCCGCGATACGGGTCCTGACGAGGTGATCGACGAGTTCGGCGCGGCTGGGGGTCCCGGGTATCGGCATGGTCTCCATTGTGGGGCAGCGGCCGGTGCCCGTCGCCGCGGTTCCGGGCGCTGGGACGTGCGTCACTGGTCGGTCACGCGCAGCGCGAACCACAGTTCCATCCGGACGTCCGGGTCGTCCAGATCCGTCCCCAGCAGCGCCGCGCACCGCGCGATCCGCTGCCGCACGGTGTTGCGGTGCACGGCCAGCGCGACCGCCGTCCGGTCCCAACTGCCGTGCAGCGACAGCCAGGTGCGCAGGGTCTCGGTGAGGGCGGGGGTGGCGGCGACGGGCGCGAGGAGCGTACGGGCGTGCTCCGCGGCCGCGTCGGGCGGCAGCAGGTCGGCGAGGCCCGCCGGGCCGCCGTGCCGGACGAGGGCCGCGCGGGTCGCCCGGGCGCGGGCCAGGGCGCGGGCCGCCTGGGCGTCGGCGACGGGCCACTGCCCGGGTTCGGCCACGGCGCTGACCCCCAGGGTCCAGCCCGGCTGCGGCCCGGGCTCCCGCTCGGCCGGCACGAGCACCCGTACGACATCCGGGGCGAGGTCGACCAGCGGCGACCCGAGGGCGGCGCCGAGCGCGGAGGCGGCGACGGGGTCGGGGGCGGCCGACTCGGGCCGCGCGTGCACGACGATCCACCGCTCGTCCCCCAGCAGCGGGGCCACCTCCTCCGGCGGACTGCCCAGCAGCAGGCGGACGAGCGCGCAGGAGCGGGCCGCGTCCGAGCCGCTCTGGTGCTCGCCGGTGAGGAGGGAGAGGAGGACGGCGGCGACGGACGCGATGGTGTGGTCACCGGGCTCGCGCCGTGGTGTCGCCACCCCGAGCACGAAACCCCGGCCGGCCCCGAGCGCGTAGGCGGCGAGGTGGGTCCCGGAGGGGTCGACGTCACTGGCGGACGCGGAACCCCGCCCCACGAGAACCCGGGCAAGCCGGGCGAGCGGGTCGCCGAGCGGCCCCTCGGACGCCGGACCAGCCCCGCCGTCCGAGGGACCGGCCGGTGCCGTCACCGGCCGGAGACCGGCGGCTCGGGCCACCGGGTCCGGGCGGCGGCCGACGGCTGCGGCTGCCGGGGTCCGGTGGGTCTGGTCGGGCCGGGGGGCCGGGGTCGGCTGGTGCCGGGCGGGCGGGGGTGCCGGGGTCTGGCGGGCTTCGGATGCTGCGCTGGCTGGGGCTACCAGGGGTGCTGGGGTCTCGTGGGCCTGGTCGGGCCGGGGGGCCGGGGTCGGGTGGGGCTCGCCGGGCGGGGGTGCCGGGGTCGGTCGGGGCTGGTCGGGGCCGGGCTTCGGAGTCGGGTGGGGTGGTCCCGCCGTGGCGATCTCTGTGCCGTCCGGGGCGTACAGCACCGCGCGGCCGCCGAGGCGGTGGGCCAGTCGGCGCAGGACGGACCGGACCGGGTCCGGGCGGGCGGCGGCGGAGGCGAGGCTCTGCTGGGCCTCCGTCACCCGGCGCAGCTCGGCCGTGCGGGCCCGCTCCATCAGCTGCCAGACCGCGCGGGCCACCGTCGCGAAGGTCGTCTGCGGCGGCACCTCGATCAGCGGCAGCCCGTACGCCTCACAGGCCGCGACCAGCGCGCTCGGCACGGTGTCGTGCACCGGCGCCACCCCGAACCCGAGCGCGGCACCGCCCGCCGCCACGATCCGCGCGACGTAGTCGTCGAAGGAGGTCCCCGCCCCCGCCGCCCGCGGAATGTGCACCCCGGCCGTCAGCAGCAGCTCACCGCCCAGCAGATACGGGTAGGGATCGGCCATCTCCGAGGTGTGCGCCCCGTGCAGGACCGTCCCCGCGTCGGCGGGCCCGGCGATCTGCCGCAGCGCCAGCTCCTCGCGGGCCAGCAGCGCGGCGAGCGGGACCGGCGGGGTGAGCGGAACGGCGGGCTGCCCTGACGGCGTCATGTGCACACCCTCCACTCGACAGCCGGTCAATGGATGAAACGTACACTTCGCAGTCGCCGTCCGGCCACCTAAGGTCGTGTCCGTCCCCCCGTCCCGGCTCCCCGGTAGGGTCGAACCGGAAGCAGTGCATACGCGACGAAGCGTAGGAAAGAAGGCATTGGACCATGAGCGGCAACGAGACGCCCCGCGGCCCCGTCGACTCCTCCCGCATACCCCGGTACGCCGGCCCCGCCACCTTCGCCCGCCTGCCCCGCCTCGACGAGGTGGGCCGCGCGGACGTCGCCGTCGTGGGCGTGCCGTTCGACTCGGGCGTCTCCTACCGGCCCGGCGCCCGCTTCGGCGGCAACGCGATCCGTGAGGCCTCCCGGCTGCTGCGCCCGTACAACCCGGCCCAGGACGCGTCCCCCTTCGCCCTCGCGCAGGTCGCGGACGCCGGCGACATCGCCGTGAACCCGTTCAACATCAACGAGGCGGTCGAGACCGTCGAGGCCGCCGCGGACGACCTGCTCGGCACCGGTGCCCGTCTGATGACCCTGGGCGGCGACCACACCATCGCGCTGCCCCTGCTGAGGTCCGTGGCGAAGAAGCACGGCCCCGTCGCCCTCCTCCACTTCGACGCCCACCTCGACACCTGGGACACCTACTTCGGCGCCGAGTACACGCACGGGACCCCGTTCCGCCGGGCGGTGGAGGAGGGCATCCTCGACACGGAGGCCCTCTCCCACGTCGGCACGCGCGGCCCCCTGTACGGCAAGCAGGACCTCACCGACGACGAGAAGATGGGCTTCGGCATCGTCACGTCGGCGGACATCTACCGGCGCGGCGCCGACGAGGTCGCCGACCAGCTGCGCCAGCGCATCGGCGACCGCCCCCTGTACATCTCCATCGACATCGACTGCCTGGACCCCGCGCACGCCCCCGGCACCGGCACGCCCGAGGCCGGCGGCATGACCTCCCGCGAGCTCCTCGAGATCCTGCGCGGCCTGGCGTCGTGCAACCTGGTCTCGGCGGACGTCGTCGAGGTGGCCCCCGCGTACGATCACGCGGAGATCACATCGGTGGCCGCGTCGCACACCGCGTACGAACTGACCACGATCATGTCCCGTCAGATTGCCGAGGCCCGCTCGAAGTGACCCACGACCACGACCTGGTGCTCCGCCCGACGGCCGCGCAGACCAAGGCCGCGCTCGGCCCTCCTCCCGGCCGGATCGGCGGAGACCTGGTCGTGGAGACCCTGGCCGCGCTCGGCGCGACCACGGTCTTCGGCCTGCCCGGCCAGCACGCGCTGGGCATGTTCGACGCGCTGCGCCGCTCCTCCCTGCGGTACATCGGCCTGCGGGTGGAGAACAACGCGGGCTTCGCGGCGGACGCCTACGGCCGGATCACCGGGGAGGCCGCCCCCCTGTTGCTGTCGACGGGCCCCGGCGCGCTGACGTCGCTGGCGGCCCTCCAGGAGGCGGCGTCGGCCTCCGCCCCCGTCCTGGCGATCGGCAGCCAGGTCCCGACGGCGGGCCTGGGCGGCGGCCGGCACGGCTATCTGCACGAACTGCCCGACCAGTCGGCCTCCTTCAGGGGCGTGGTGAAGTCGGTCCACACCGTCCGCACCCAGTCCCAGATCCCCTCGGCGATCGCGGAGGCCTGGAAGTCGGCGCTGACCGCCCCGCACGGACCGGTGTGGGTGGAGATCCCGCAGGACGTCCTCCTGGCGGAGACGGCGATCCCGGTGGTGACGGGCGTCGACGCCTTCCCCGACGAGCTGCCGCCCCGCCCCGAACTGACCGCCGTGGCCGCCGACCTGCTCTCCCGGGCGGCCCGCCCGGCGATCATCGCGGGCGGGGGAGTCGTACGGGCGGACGCGTCGGGCAAGCTGAGGCAGCTGGCCGAGAAACTGAAGGCCCCCGTCGTCACCACCTTCGGCGGCAAGGGCGCGTTCCCCTGGGAGCACGAGCTGTCGTTGCAGTCCTGGCTGGAGGACCGCCACACGACCGAGTTCCTGGAGGACGCGGACGTCCTGCTGGTGATCGGTTCGGGCCTCGGTGAACTCTCCTCGAACTACCACACCTTCGCGCCGCGCGGCCGGGTCGTCCAGATCGAGGCCGACCTCGGCAAACTCGAGTCCAACCACCCGGCCCTGGGCATCCACGCGGACGCCCGCCTGGCCCTCCAGGCCCTGCTGGAGACGGTGACCCCCCGTGAGGACCCGCAGGCCGCGTCCCGCGTGCGCACGCTGCTGTCGCGCGTGTCGGAACGCCTGGCCGCACAGGACCTCACCCTGGAACAGGGCCTGCTGGCGTCGGTCCGCCAGGCGCTCCCGTCGGACTCCCCGTCCTTCTGGGACATGACGATCCTCTCCTACTGGGCCTGGTCGGCCTTCGACCCCGAGTCCGCCAACACCATGCACTCCGCCCAGGGCGCCGGCGGCCTCGGCTACGCCTTCCCGGCCGCCCTCGGCGCGGCCGTCGCGGACCCGGCCCGCCCGGTCCTCGCGGTCTCCGGCGACGGCGGCGCCCTCTACTCGATCGCCGAACTCGCGACGGCCAGGCAGTACGGCCTCCCGGTCACCTGGCTCATCGTCGACGACGGCGGTTACGGCATCCTCCGGGAGTACATGACGGACTCCTTCGGCGCGACCACGGCGACGGAACTGACCCGCCCGGACTACGTGGCCCTCGCGGAGTCGTTCGGCGTGCCGGGAACCCTGACGTCCCCGGAGACCCTGGCGGCGGACCTGTCGAAGTCCCTGGCGTCCCCGGGCCCTTCGGTGCTCGTCCTGCCGGCGCTGTTGCGGATGTTCGCGCCCACGCACCTCGGCTGAGGCATCCTGAGGGCGTGGAATGGGCTGAACTCTCGGGCGCGGACCTACCGGCCGTCGTGGACCTCGCCGTGCGGTGCGCGGCCGTGGACGGCGGGCTGCCGGTCACCGCGTCACCCGGCTTCCTCGGGAGCCGGTACGCGGGTGAGGGCGTCGTGGCCGTCGGTGTCCTCCGCGACGGTGCGCTGGTCGCGTCGGGCTCCGTCCGCGAGGCGCGGGGGACCGTGGTGACCGGCCAGGTCGACCCGTCCCGGCGGGGCCGGGGGCTCGGCGGCGCGCTGCTGGACCGGCTGCTGGAGACGGGCCTGCGGCGGGCCGGCGGCCTCCGGGTGGAGACGGAGTCGCTGACCCCCGAGGCCCACGCCCTGTTCACCGCGCGGGGCCTGCGCCGCACGTTCGCGGAGGATGTCATGCGCCGCGACCTGGGAGGGGCCCTCCCCGGGGCGGTCCTTCCGGCCGGGGTCGCCGTCGAGGAGTGGGACGCCCGGAACAGGGCGGACTTCTTCGCCGCCTACCACGCGTCGTTCGCCGACCGCCCCGGTTTCCCCGGCTGGTCCGAGGCCCGGTGGACCGAGTGGACGGCCGGGGACGACGACTTCCGCCCCGGGTACTCCCTCCTGGCCCGCTCGGCCGACGGCTCGGCGGCCGGCTTCGTCACCTGCGCGCGGGACTTCCTCATCCAGGTGGGCACGGTGCCGGCCTGGCGCCACCGCGGCCTCGGCCGCGCCCTCGCCCTCGCCCTCGCCGCCCTGGCCCGCATGCGGGCCGCCGGAGAGCCCGAGGTCTTCCTCGACGTCAACGTGAACAACCCCGCCTCCGCCGCCCTCTTCGGCGGCCTGGGCTTTTGCGCCCTCGCCCGCAGGGCCCGCTACGAGCCGTGAATTCCCGTGCCGGCCGGGGACGGCCGTCGACCGGGTCCCGGCATGTCCGAGGCCCCGGCCACCGCCGACGACGTCGAGTCCGCCGTACGCCTCGCCGTCACCGCCCTGTGTGACGCCGGGCCGCTCGACCGGGATGCCGACGCCGGTTCCCCGGAGTGGGGTTGCCGGGCCGCGCGGGCCTCGCGCGGTGGCGTGGGCACGGTGAGCCGAGGAGCGGCGGGCGACAGGGTCAGCAGCCGCCCGCGCCCACGCCGTCGATCCGCCCGCCGAAGTCGCCGAGGTAGCGGGAGCGCCAGTCGCCGTTGAAGACGTCCCGCTTCTCGACCGGACCCCAGTTCACGAAACAGGCGCGGGTCGAGGCGACGAAGGAGCCCACGTGGTCGTGGAGATACGGCGGCATGTCGCGGTAGCCGCTGCGGGAGGTCCACTCCCAGCTGCTGCCGCTGAAGTTCTCACCGCTGTAGAAACAGACCGAGCCGTCGCTGCAGGAGGGGGCCGCGGCGGCGGTGGCGCTCTCGGCGGGCAGCGCGAGGGCGGTCAGGGCGAGGGCGGCGGCGAAGGACCAGGCACGAAGCTTCATCAGGATCTCCGGGAAGGGAAGGCGCGATCGACCCGGCGGAGCCGCCGGGTGCGGTCCTCATGCTTGCGGCCGGGGCGTCCGACATGCCCGGCCGGAAGATCCACGTCACCGGTGTGAGGTAACTAGTCGTTCCATAGGAAACGGCCCTGCTCGGAGCCGGGCCGCGGTCAGCCGAACCAGAAGAAGATCGTGTCGTCCGTGCGCCCCAGCTGCCGTGCCGCCTCCCACTCCTGCGCCTCGTACCGCATCAGCTCGGCGAACCTCCCCGCGGTCTCGGTGAATTCGCGGTCCAGCCGGTTCAGCACCGCCTCGTAGGCCGCCGCCAGCGCACCCGCCCGCTGGGCCGGCAGCACGCCGATCTGCGGCAGCGCGTCGCCGGGGTGCGGCAGCCGCAGCGGCGGACCGCTGAAGAGGTAGGTCACCGGCCGGACGTCCGACGGGACGCCGTGCCGGGCGAGTTCACTGTCCAGCGCGAAGAACCAGGACGGCCGGCGCCACACCCCGAGGTCCGTGGGGTCGGAGAAGTAGGGGGCCACGGCCTCGTGGAAGGCGTACGTGTACGAGGGGCACAGCTCCACGCTGGGCGGGGCGCCCTCGACCAGTTCCTCCAGCGCCCGGACCACCGGCACCGCCAGGCCGATGCCCTCCTCCCGCAGCCGTGCGTCGGTCTTCTCGCACCGCTCGCGCACGATGGCGAACATCCGCTCCTGCTCCTGCGTCCGCTCCACCGCCGTGAGCAGCCGGATCACGCTGCGCATGTCACCGGTGCTCATCTCCAGGCAGTAGCCCACTGGTTCGTCCTCCCCGCTCCGACGCCGGCCCTGGCGATCATCATGACCATGATCCACCACGACGCCCATGCCACAGGGCCCTCCCGGAAACACTCCGGGAGGGCCCTGTCGTGGGGTATGCGGTACCGCGTCCTACCAGATGGCCTCGACCCACTCGGGGTGGTCGATGAACGGGTTGCGGTTGTGCTGGTAGGTGTCGTAGATGACCTGGTTGCGCTTCTCCTCGAAGGCGCTCGGCGGGTCCTCGTCGTTCCACTGCTTGAGGACGGAGAGCTTGCCCATGTACGGGTTGCTGCCGTTGTTGACCTTCTCGTTGGGCTCCAGGTCGGCGAAGCCGTCGTCGCCTTCGTAGCGGACCGCCATGTAGAGGATCATGCGGGCCACGTCGCCCTTGTCCGCGTCGCGCGGCTCGAAGGAGTCGGAGTCGACGAGGCTGCCGCCGCCGCCCGTGACCGTGCTGCCGCCGTTGTCGAAGTCCAGGTTGCCGCGGATGCTGTTGACCTGTACGTCCGCGGGGCGCAGATGGTGCAGGTCCGTGCCGGGACCGGTGACCTCGCCGAAGTCGCCGTGGGACTTGGCCCACACGTGCTCGCGGTTCCAGTCGCCGACGTCGCCGCCGTTGAGGGACTTGCTGCGCGAGACGCCGCTGTACAGCAGGATCACGTTGCTGCTGTTGTTCGGGTCCTGGTCGGTGACCTTCAGGGCGTTCCAGACCGCGGAGTACGAGATCTTCGTGACGTTGGCGCTGATGATCGTGTGGAGGGACGACTTCAGACTCGTACCCGTCTTGCCGACCGCGTTCTTGTAGTACGTCGAGTCGTACGCCGTCGTGGTCGCCGCGGCGGGCGTCGCCGTGAGCGCGGGCGCGGTGAGGCCGGCCAGGACGGCAGCGGTGGCAAGCGCCACCGGCTTCCATCGGCGGATGCGTGTCGCCAGCATGTGGGGTGTCCGATCTACGCGGGTTGATTGAAGGCGGCAATCGGGAGAGTGACATGCACATGCGGTCATGGCAATGAATCTGACATGTCGATCAGATGAAGGGACCCGGCAAATCGCCCCGTGTCTACGCGAGTTGACATACCGGAACGGCCCCCGACAGGAGAGTCGGGGGCCGTGGGGGCTCTACCGGTCAGCTCACGTCGGACGGGTCCAGACGGTAGACGGTGGAGCCGGTGGACTGGGACGAGGCGTCCGACTCCGAGGACGAGCCCGACGCGGAGCTGTACTCGCTCTCCTTCACCGCCGTCCCGTTCTTCTGCACCCACGCGGTGATCTCCTGGTTCAGGCTGCTGTTGCCGCCCATACCGCCGCCGCCGAGCTGGATGTAGTGCAACTCGCCCTTCTTCACCAGCTCCTTGAGCCTGGCGAGCGTCATCGCCTGGTCGGAGCCGGTGAAACCCCACATGGAGATGACGGGCTCGCCGGTGCTGAGGATCAGTTGGCCCGCGCTCTGCGAGTTGGACACGGCGATCAGCCACGTGGCGCCGTCCTGGTGCTTCTCCAGGTACGAGACCAGCTCGCTGTCGGCGCCGCCGCCCATGCCTCCACCGGGGCCACCGCCGTTCCCGCCGGGTGCGCCGCCGGTCCCGCCGCCCGGGGCCGTGCCGTCCTCGCCGCCGCCCTGCGTGCCGCCGCCCGGGAACTCCCCGTTCACGCCGCCTTGTCGGCCGTCCGGCGCGCCGCTCGGAGCTCCGCCGCCCTGCGGGAGTCCGCCGTTGCCGCCGCCGGGGAACTCGCCGCCGGCCTGGCCGCCCTGCTGGGTGCCGCCCGGCATCTGGCCGCCGGGACCCCCCTCGCCGCCGAAGCCGCCCCGGCCCCCGCCGGGACCGCCCATGCCGCTCCCGGTGGACGGGCCGGCGGTGGGGTTGGTGCCGCCCATGCCGCCGCCGGCGGAGGAACCGAAGGCGGGGGAGGCGGCGTACGCCGTCGGACCCGCGAGGGCCGCCACGACCGCCGCGGCCACGGACACCCCGAGCAGCCGGACCCTCGTGCCGGAGCCCGCGGACCGGAACACGAACAGGCCCGCGACCGCCAGGACCATGACCACGCCGACGGCCGGCCACAGCCAGGTGTTCCAGCCGGTGGCCCGGCGCAGCAGCACGATCGCCCAGACGCCGGTGACCGCGAGCCCCGCGGGCAGCACCCAGGACCAGCGGGCGTCGCCGCCGCGGAAGGCGCGCCACAGCAGGACGCCGCCGCCACCGCACAGCGCCGCGACGCCCGGGGCGAGCGCGGTCGTGTAGTACGGGTGCATGGTGCCCTCGGCCAGGGCGAAGGTCAGGTAGTGCAGCACCGTCCAGCCGCCCCACAGGATCAGCGCGGCGCGGGTGAGGTCGGTGCGCGGGGCGCGCCCGCACCGCACCAGCCCGGCCACGAGCGCGATGCCCGCGAAGGGGATCAGCCAGGAGATCTGGCCGCCGAGGACGTCGTTGAACATCCGGCCGATGCCCGCGGTCCCGGCGAACGTGCCGCCCCCGCCGCCACCGCCCCCGCCGTTGCCCTCGCCGCCGAGGACCCGGCCGAGGCCGTTGTAGCCCATGATCAGGTCCCAGGCGCTGCCGTCGGTCGAACCGCCGATGTAGGGGCGGTCCGCGGCGGGCACCAGCGACACGGCCGTCGCCCACCAGAAGCTGGAGACGGCCAGCGCCACGGCGGCCAGCGCCAGGTTCACGGCCTTCTTCCGCCAGCCGAGCCGGGACGCGTACACGTACACGGCGAAGACGGCCGGCAGGGCGATGTACCCCTGGAGCATCTTGGTGTTGAAGGCGAGCCCGAAGCACACCGCGGAGCCGATGAGCGGCAGCAGCCGGTCGTCACGGGTGGCGCGCAGGGCGAGAGCCGCGCCGGCCACCATCAGCAGGACGAGGACGGTGTCCGGGTTGTTGTCGCGGTTGATGGCGACCGTGATCGGCGTCAGCGCGAGCACGAGCGCCGCGACCGCGGCCGCCGCATGCCCGAACACCCGCTTCACGCAGGAGTGCAGGATCCAGATCGTGCCCAGCGCCGCCGCGATCTGCGGCGCCATCATCTGCCAGGTGCCGAAGCCGAGGATCCGGCACGACAGGCCCATGATCATGAGCGCGAACGGCGGCTTGTCGACGGTGATGAAGTTGCCGGCGTCGAGCGAGCCGAAGAGCCACGCCTTCCAGCTCTGCGTACCGCTGTAGACCGCGGCGCTGTAGAAGCTGTTGAGGCTGCCGGAGGAGAGGTTCCAGCCGTAGAGCACCGCCGCCAGGATCATGATCGCGATCAGCGCGGGCAGCGACCAGCGAGGCGCCCCGTCCGGCGGCGGCGCGGCCGGGGCCGTCTCGGGGACGGCGGGCGGCGTCCGGTCGGGGGACGCGGGCGGGGGCGTGGGGAGTGGATCGGTGGCAGATGTCACCAGTGCACCGTGCATACGGCGGATGGGTGAGCGCTGTGCTCAGCCTGGGGGCAGCCTGTGACTGGGTGAGAGGCGGGTGAGAACGCGGTCCCCGTGCCCGCCCCCCCCCGAGGAACCCGTCTCCTGCGGACGCCTGCCCTTCGGCCGTGGCGAGGTGGTGCGGCACCCATCGGGTGGCGCGCAACTGCCCGGCCGGACATGTCCGTTGGGCGTTCCGGCCGGCATGCCTCATGCGTGCCCGCCGCGCCGGGGCGTACGGACGTGATCCGCGGAACGTGCGTACAACTATCGGTCGCACGTGTGAGTCAACGTGGCATGACTCACCGGACCTCCAGACGCAGGAGGGGACTGGTCGCCACGGCACTCGGCACCGGAGTCCTCATAACCGGCGTGGCCGCGGCCGCACCCGCCGCCGCCACCACCCCCACCGTCAGCTGTACGTCGAACACGACCGGCCTCGCCGCCAAGTTGAAGACGGACATCACCGCCGCCCTCGCCAACCGCAAGGGCACGATCGCGGTCGGCCTCTACGACCGCAGCACCAACACCACCTGCACCCTGCGCGCCTCCACCGCCTACGACTCGGCCAGTGTCGTCAAGGTGACCGTGCTCGCCGCGCTGCTGTGGGACGCGCAGAAGACGAACCGAGCGCTCACCAGCACCGAGAAGTCGCTCGCCACCAAGATGATCACCCAGTCGGACAACGCCTCCACCTCCACCCTGTGGCGGCAGCTCGGCATGACGAAGATCAAGGGCTTCCTGGCGGCGGCCAGGATGACCCAGACCACGCCGGGCGCCAACGGCTACTGGGGCCTGACCCAGATCACGGTGACCGACGAGCAGAAGCTGCTCAAGCTGCTCACGGCGCACAACACGGTCCTCACCGACGACTCGCGCTACTACATCCGCAAGCTGATGGGTCAGGTCATCTCCTCGCAGCGCTGGGGCACCCCGTACGGCCGGCCCGCCGACGTCTCCTGGCACGTCAAGAACGGCTGGCTGTCGCGTGCCACCAACGGCTGGCGCGTGCACAGCGTCGGCACCTTCAAGGGCGGCGGCCACGACTACATGATCACCGTCCTGACCCACGGCAACAGCACGATGAGCTACGGCATCACGACCATCCAGGGCGTCGCCAAGGTCATCCACAGGGATCTCGCGGCCTCCTGAGCGCATCCGTGCGGGACGGTCTTCACGAGCCGTCCCACCGGAGGTCACCGGTCCGCCCTACGGTGACACCATGCGCCTGCGAACCGTACTCGCCACCTTCACCGCCGGCCTGGCGGCGGCCGCTTCCCTGACCGCCGCCGGTCCCGCGCACGCGGACACCCGGGTGAACCACGCCTGTTCCCCGGCCGTCTCGATCGACGGTTTCTCCGACGTCCTCGACAAGACGGCCTTCGACGGCACCTTCGTCGGCAACTTCTCCGCCCTCGCCGTGGACCGGGACGGCTCCCTCGCGGCCCTCTCCGACCGCTCCTCCCTCTTCGGCCTCGACCCGGCGACCCTCGCGCCGCGGTCGGTCGTGCCGCTCGCCGACGACGGCGGCGCCGCGCTCGACAGCGAGGGCCTCGTCATCGACCGGGACGGCACCCGTCTCGTCACCTCCGAGGCCGAGCCGTCCGTCCGCCGCTACAGCGCCGACGGCCGGATCCTCGACCGCCTCCCGGTCCCCTCCCCGCTCCTCGTGGCCCCCGCCGGACGCGCCACCGCCAACCAGACCTTCGAGGGCCTGACCCTCCTGCCCGGCGGCCGCACCCTCCTCGCGTCGATGGAGTACGCCCTCTCCGGGGACAGCGCGGGCATCGTCCGCTTCCAGACCTGGACCCGGACCGGGGGCGGCCGCTTCCGCCTCGCGGCCCAGTACGCCTACCGCACCGACAGCGGCCTCGGCGTCCCGGAGGTCCAGGCCCTCCCCGACGGCCGTCTGCTGGTCCTGGAGCGCGGCTTCACCTCCGGCGCCGGCAACACGGTCCGCCTCTACCTGGCCGACGCGCGGCACGCGACGGACACCACCGGCGTCGAGAACCTCACCGGCCAGGACGGTGTACGCCTGGTCAGGAAGACGCTCCTCACCGACATCGCGGCCTGCCCGTCCCTGGGAGCGACCGCGAAGCAGCCCCAGCCCAACCCCCTGCTCGACAACATCGAGGGCATGGTGGTCACGGGCCACCGCCCGGGCCGCCTGAAGGTGCTGCTGGTCAGCGACGACAACCAGAACGCCGTGCAGACCACGCGCTTCTACCACCTGCGGGTGCGTGTCTGATCCCACGCCCCCGAAATGTTGCGGAGGGATGAAATCCGCTTCCGTGGGTGTTGGTGCCTTCCGGTAGAGCAGGCCGAAAATCGGAGGGCACCGGCGTGGGCGAGAAACGGGGATGGGCGCGGCGACTGGCGGGGTACGCCTGGCGGTACCCCAGGGACGCCGTCCTGGCCCTCGGCTCCTCCCTCGCCGGCATGGCCGTGATGGCGCTGGTCCCGCTGGTCACCAAGGTGATCATCGACGACGTCATCGGCGCCCACACCCGGGACATGGCCCCCTGGGCGGGCGCCCTGATCGGCGCCGCCGTCCTCGTCTACGCCTCCACCTACGTCCGCCGCTACTACGGCGGCCGTCTCGCCCTCGACGTCCAGCACGACCTGCGCACGGAGATGTTCGGGACGATCACCCGCCTCGACGGCCGCCGCCAGGACGAGCTGTCCACCGGCCAGGTCGTCGGCCGCGCCACCAGCGACCTCCAGCTGATCCAGGGCCTGCTGTTCATGCTCCCGATGACCATCGGGAACCTCGCCCTCTTCGTGATCTCCCTCGTCGTGATGGCGTGGCTGTCCCTGCCGCTCACCCTGGTCGCCCTCGCGGTCGCCCCCGCCCTGTGGTGGATCGCCAGGCGCAGCCGCAGCAGGCTCCACCCCGCCACCTGGTACGCCCAGGCCCAGGCGGCGGCCGTCGCGGGCGTGGTCGACGGCGCGGTCAGCGGCGTACGCGTGGTGAAGGGCTTCGGACAGGAGGACCAGGAGACCGGGAAGCTCAGGGAGGTCGGCCGCCGGCTCTTCGCCGGACGGCTGCGCACCATCCGGATGAACGCGAGGTACACCCCCGCCCTCCAGGCCGTCCCCGCTCTCGGCCAGGTCGCCATGCTGGCGCTGGGCGGCTGGCTCGCCGTGGGCGGCCACATCACGCTCGGCACCTTCGTCGCCTTCTCCACCTACCTCGCCCAGCTCGTCGGCCCGGTCCGGATGCTCGCCGTGGTCCTCACGGTCGGCCAGCAGGCCCGCGCCGGCACCGAACGCGTCCTGGAGCTGATCGACACCGAGCCGTCGATGACCGACGGCACCAAGGAACTCCCCGCCGACGCCCCCGCCACCGTCGAGTTCGACGACGTCTCCTTCGGCTACGACGCCGACCGCCCCGTCCTGGACGGGCTGAGCTTCGAGATCCGCCCCGGCGAGACCCTCGCCGTCGTCGGCTCCTCCGGCTCCGGCAAGTCCACGGTCTCCCTGCTCCTCCCGCGCTTCTACGACGTCACCCGCGGCGCCGTCCTCATCGGCGGCCACGACGTCCGCGAGCTCACCCTCGACTCGCTGCGGGCCGCGATCGGCCTGGTCCCCGAGGACTCCTTCCTCTTCTCCGACACGATCCGCGCCAACATCGCGTACGGCCGTCCCGACGCGACCGACGAGCAGATCGAGGCCGCCGCCCGCGCCGCCCAGGCCGACCGTTTCGTCGCCGAGCTGCCCGAGGGATACGCCACGAAGGTCGGCGAGCACGGTCTGACCCTCTCCGGCGGCCAGCGCCAGCGCGTCGCCCTCGCCCGCGCGATCCTCACCGACCCCCGCCTGCTGGTCCTCGACGACGCCACCTCGGCCGTGGACGCGGCCGTCGAGCACGAGATCCACGAGGCGCTCAGGCAGGTCATGGAGGGCCGGACGACCCTGCTGATCGCCCACCGCCGCTCCACCCTCAACCTCGCCGACCGCATCGCCGTCCTGGACGCCGGCCGCCTCGCCGACCTCGGCACCCACGAGGAGCTCCAGGAGCGCTCGGCGCTGTACCGCAGGCTGCTGACCGACCCGGACGAGCTGGGCGGCGTCTCGCCCGGCCACGCCCAGCCGGCGGCCGCCGCCGAGGACACCTCCGTACGCGACGAGCTGGACGCCGAGTTCGACGCCGAGCGCGGGGTCACCCCCCGGCTGTGGACCGGCGACCGTGAGCCGAAGGACACCGCGCTGGCGGGCATGCCGGCCACGCCCGAGCTCCTCGCCCAGGTGGAGGCGCTGCCGCCGGCCACCGACATCCCCGACGTGGACGAGGTCCGCGCGGTCACCCCCGAGGAGTCGTACGGCCTGCGCCGGCTGCTGCGCGGCTTCCGCACCCCGCTGCTGATCAGCCTCGGCCTGGTCGCCGTGGACGCCGGCATGAGCCTGTTCCTGCCGATCATGATCCGGCACGGCATCGACGACGGCGTCAGCCGTCTGGCACTGGGCGCCGTCTGGACGGCCTCGCTGCTCGCCCTGCTCGCCGTCGCCGTCCAGTGGGCGGCCCAGACGGGCGAGACCCGGATGACCGGCCGCACCGGCGAACGCGTCCTCTACTCCCTCCGTCTGAAGATCTTCGCCCAGCTCCAGCGCCTCGGGCTCGACTACTACGAGCGGGAGCTGACCGGCCGGATCATGACGAGGATGACCACGGACGTCGACGCGCTGTCGACCTTCCTGCAGACCGGCCTGGTCACGGCCTTCGTCTCCCTCGTCACCTTCTTCGGCATCATGGCCGCGCTGCTGGTGATCGACGTCCAGCTGGCGCTGGTCGTCTTCGCGACGCTCCCGCCTCTGATCGTCGCCACCTACTTCTTCCGCCGGGCGAGCGTGAAGGCGTACGAACTGGCCCGTGAACGGGTGTCGGTGGTCAACGCGGACCTCCAGGAGTCCGTGTCCGGGCTGCGGATCGTGCAGGCCTTCCGGCGCGAGCGGGACGGCGGGGCACGCTTCGCGGAGCGCAGCGACAGCTACCGCCAGGCGCGGATCCGGGGCCAGTGGCTGATCTCGGTCTACTTCCCCTTCGTGCAGCTGCTGTCGTCGGTGGCGGCGGCGGCCGTGCTGGTCGCGGGCGCGGGACGGGTGGACGAGGCCACCCTCACGACCGGCGCGCTGGTCGCGTACCTCCTCTACATCGACCTGTTCTTCGCCCCGGTCCAGCAGCTCTCCCAGGTCTTCGACGGCTACCAGCAGGCGACGGTGTCGCTGGGCCGCATCCAGGAGCTGCTCCGTGAGCCGACGTCCACGAAGGCGGCCGACGAACCCCTCGAAGTCCTCTCCCTGCGCGGCGAGATCGCCTTCGAGGACGTGCACTTCGCGTACGGCGAGGAGGAGGAGGCGCTCAGCGGGATCGACCTGCGCGTCCCCGCCGGCCAGACGGTCGCGTTCGTCGGCGAGACCGGCGCCGGCAAGTCCACGCTGGTCAAGCTGGTGGCCCGGTTCTACGACCCGACGGCGGGCCGGGTCACGGTCGACGGCACGGACCTGCGCTCCCTGGACCTCACCTCCTACCGCCACCGGCTGGGCGTGGTCCCGCAGGAGGCGTACCTGTTCCCCGGCACCGTCCGCGACGCGATCGCCTACGGCCGCCCGGACGCCACGGACGCCGAGGTCGAGGCGGCGGCGCGGGCGGTCGGCGCCCACGAGATGATCGCGACCCTCGACGGCGGCTACCTCCACGAGGTGGCCGAGCGCGGCCGCAACCTCTCCGCCGGCCAGCGCCAGCTGATCGCCCTGGCCCGGGCGGAGCTGGTCGACCCCGACATCCTGCTCCTCGACGAGGCGACGGCGGCCCTGGACCTCGCGACGGAGGCCCAGGTCAACCAGGCCACCGACCGACTCGCGGGTCGCCGCACCACCCTCGTCGTCGCCCACCGCCTCACCACGGCGGCCCGCGCGGACCGCGTCGTGGTCATGGACCACGGGAGGGTCGTGGAGGACGGCACGCACGACGAGCTGCTCGCGCTCGGCGGACGCTACGCCCGCCTGTGGCGGACCTTCGTCGGGGCGGCCGAGCCGGAGGAGCCGGTCGGCGCGTCGCGGTGACGGCCGCGCAACCATCCGACCTATGTCGTGCGTCCGTACATCAGTACGGAATCGCGTACGGTCACGTACGGCACATGCGGGAGGGGTCGGGGACCGTGGGGAAAGACGCGCGGGGTGTGCCGGGTGCGCTGCGGCGAAGGCTGGCGGTCGTCCTGGCGGTCCTGACCGCCGCCGGGGTGCTCGCGCTCGCGGCACCGGGCGCCGCGCAGGCCGCGTCCGCGCCCTGCGCGGGCCGCAAGGTGCGGACCCTGTCGTTCCCCACCGGTTCCGTGCTGGTCTACCGCAGCGGCGACTGGCTCTGCGCCTACACCGTCCAGCGGAACCCCGGCACCGAGCGGAAGATCTCGGTCAGCCTTCAGGTGCGCGGCCATGTCGCCGTGCGCAAGACGAGGAAGCACAGCCGACGGTCCGAGACGGTGCGCGTGCACACCGGACACCGCCCTGTACGGGTGAAGGGCTCGGTCGGCCGGGGCGAGGGCAGCTGGAGCTGGGCCCGCTACTGAGCCCCGCCGGGCGCGTGTCTTCGCCAACCCCCTCTGGTGCGACGGGTGTTGACCCGGATAACTTCCGGTGCACATCTGTCTCACAGGGAAGGGTGCACGCGCATGCGCAAAGCGCTCAGATGGCTGCTGGCGCTCACCGTGCTCATAGGCACGCTGAGTACGGCGGGTGCGGCCACCGCCGCCGAACCGGAGCCCACGGACATCAAGGACCGACTCCTCTCCGTACCGGGCATGAGCCTGGTCCAGGAGAAGCCGTATCCGGGCTACCGCTACTTCGTCCTGAACTACACACAGCCGGTGGACCACCGGCATCCGTCCGCGGGCACCTTCCAGCAGCGCATCACCGTGCTGCACAAGGACGTCAGCCGCCCCACGGTCTTCTACACCGGCGGCTACAACGTCTCCACGACCCCCAGCCGCCGTGAGCCGACCCAGATCGTCGACGGCAACCAGGTCTCCATGGAGTACCGCTACTTCACCCCGTCCCGCCCCGCCCCGGCCGACTGGTCCAAGCTGGACATCTGGCAGGCGGCGAGCGACCAGCACCGCATCTTCACGGCGCTGAAGAAGATCTACGCCGGCAACTGGATCTCCACGGGCGGTTCCAAGGGCGGCATGACGGCGACGTACTACGAACGCTTCTACCCCAGGGACATGGACGGCGTGGTGGCGTACGTCGCCCCCAACGACGTCGTCAACGACGAGGACTCGGCCTACGACCGCTTCTTCGCCTCCGTCGGGACCAAGGAGTGCCGCGACCGGCTGAACGCGGTGCAGCGCGAGGCGCTGGTGCGCCGCGAGCCGCTGGAGAAGAAGTACGAGGCCTACGCGGCGGAGAACGGCTACACGTTCACCACGATCGGCGGCCTCGACCGGGCGTACGAGGCGGTCGTCCTGGACTACGTCTGGGGCTTCTGGCAGTACAGCCTGCTCTCGGACTGCGACACGATCCCGGCGAACGCGGCCACGGCCACCGACGACGAGATCTGGACGTCGGTCGACACGATCTCCGGCTTCTCGTTCTACACGGACCAGGGCCTGGAGCCCTACACGCCGTACTACTACCAGGCGGGCACCCAACTCGGCGCGCCCACCATCCACTTCCCGCACATCGAGAAGAAGTACATCCGCTACGGCTACCAGCCCCCGCGCAACTTCGTCCCGCGCGACATCTCGATGCGCTTCCAGCCCCGGGCCATGCGCGACGTCGACACCTGGGTGAAGCACCACGCCCACCACATGCTCTTCGTCTACGGCCAGAACGACCCGTGGGGCGCGGAACGCTTCCGCCTCGGCAAGGGGGCCGAGGATTCCTACGTCTTCACGGCCCCGGGCCTCAACCACGGCGCGAACGTCGCCGGCCTGACCGCCGACGAGAAGGCCCTGGCCACGGCCCGGATCCTGGAGTGGGCGGGCGTCTCGTCCACCGCCGTGGCCCGGGCGAAGCCACTGGCCGCGTTCGACACGAAGCTGGACGTCCGGGACGTGGAGCGGGAGCCCGCGCTGCGGCCGTGAGGTCAGCCGGACGGGCAGACCGAGGAGACCGACTCGTCGGGCAGGTAGGCGGCGCGCTCCTGGGGGGTGAGGTCGCGGTGGACCACCCGGCAGATCCTGTCGATGGCCTCGGAGGGTGTGTCCAGAGCTTCCGTGCCCCACAGCCGCACCGTCTTGTCGTCGCTCGCGGTGGCGACGGTGCGGCCGTCGGGGCTGAAGGCCACCGTGTTCACGAAGTCGGCGTGCCCGATCAGGGGCTTGCGGGTCTTGCCGGTGTCCGCGTCCCACAGGCGGGCCGTGTTGTCGCCGCTGCCGGTGGCGAGGACGCGGCCGTCGGGGCTGAAGGCCACGCCGAACACCTCGGCGGTGTGCCCTCTGAGAGTGACGCGTGGCGTGCCGGTGCCCACGTCCCACAGCCACACCGTCTTGTCGTCGCTCGCGGTGGCGACGGTGCGGCCGTCGGGGCTGAAGGCCACCGCGTTCACCTCGTCGATATGTCCTTCGAGGACGGCGCGTGACGTGCCGGTCCTCGTGTCCCACAGGCGGGCCGTCTTGTCGGCGCTGCTGGTGGCGACGGTGCGGCCGTCGGGGCTGAAGGCCACGCCGAACACCGCGTCGCCGTGCCCCTTGAGGGTACGGCGGTGGGTGCCGGTCTTCGCGTCCCACAGACGGGCCGTCCCGTCCACGCCGGTCGTGGCGACGAGGCGGCCGTCGGGACTGAACGCCGTCCCGACCACCACATCGGTGTGTCCTCGGAGAGTGGTGCGGGTCTTGCCGGTCTTCGCGTCCCACAGGCGGGCCGTCCTGTCGGCACTGGTCGTGGCGACGGTACGGCCGTCGGGACTGAACGCCACCGCCACGACATCGGCTGTGTGTCCCTTGAGGGCGGTGCGGGTCTTGCCGGTCTTCGCGTCCCACAGGCGGGCCGTCCTGTCGGCGCCGGCGGTGGCGACCGTCCGGCCGTCGGGACTGTACGCCACGCCGGTCACCTCGCCCGTGTGCCCGGCGAGAATCCTCCGGGAGCGGGCGACGTTCGCGTCCCACAGACGGACGACCTTGTCCCGTCCGGCGGTGGCGAGGATGCGGCCGTCGGGGCTGAAGGCCACCGCGAAGACGGCGTCGGTGGAGCCGGTGAGGGCGTCCCGGGGCGTCCCGGTGGCCACGTCCCACAGCCGTACCGGCCGTTCGAGGCCGACGGTGACCAGCGTGTGGTTGTCAGGGCTGAAGGCGACTCCCACCACTTGTTCGGTGTAGCCGCTGAGGGCGACGCGAGGTCTGCCGCCGGCCACGTCCCACAGCTGGGTGACGTAGTCGAAGCCCACGGTGGCGAGGGTACGGCTGTCGCGGCTGAAGGCCACCGCGACCACGTCGGCGGTGTGCTTCTTGAGGACGGTACGCGGCTTGTCGGTGTCGGCGTCCCACAGGATCGCCGTCTTGTCGGTGCTCGCGGTGACGAAGGTGCGGCCGTCGGGGCTGAAGGCCACCGCGTTCACGTCGTCCGTGTGCTCCTTGAGGACCGGGCCGGGCTTTCCGGTGCGCGCGTCCCACAACCGTGCCGTGTCGTCGTTGCTCGCGCTGGCGATCGTGCGCCCGTCCGGGCTGAAGACCACGGCGTTCACCTGGTCGGTGTGCCCTTCGAGCGTGCGCCGTGGCTTGCCGGTGCGGGCGTCCCACAGCCGTACGGTCCGGTCGGTACTCGCGCTGGCGAGCGTGCGGCCGTCGGGGCTGAACGCCACGGACCACACCTCGCCGGTGTGCCCTCGCAGAATCGGACCGGGGTCGCCCGTGGAGACGTCCCACAGCCGTACGGTCTTGTCCGCACCGGCACTCGCGAGCGTGCGGCCGTCCGGGCTGAACGCCACGCGGTACACATCACTCGCGTGCCCCGACAGACGACGGTGCATCGGCAGGAGGGCGGCGGTGGTGCGCAGATCCTCCACGGCCTCGGCCGTATGGCTGCTGCGATAGGCCTGGATCGCCAGCAGCGACGCGAGGTCGGTGTTCGTGCCGCTGATCTCGTTCGACTGCGCCGCCAACTGCCGCGAGACCGCCGCCCGCCGAGCCTCGTTCACCGACCGCCACTGCCAGATCGCGCCCGCCGCCGCCACCAGCGCCAGCACCAGCAGTCCCCCGAGCACGGCGCTCAGCCGCCTGCTCCGCCGGATCGACGCCCGCTGTCGTTGCCGGCTGGCGTTCAGGAACTCCGAGATGTCGGAGGGCAGGTGACGTCGGCGGGACCACTCCAGCCCCTCCGCGAGGGCGGTTCCGCCGAGGAGGTCGCCGGGGTCCTTGTCCGCGGCAACCCAGCGGGCCCGCCGTTCGTGTGTGTGGCTGAGCCATTCCTGGAAGCGGTGGTCCTGGTCGACCCACTCGCGCAGCGCGCCCCAGTCGCGGATGAGCGCCTCGTGGATCAGCTCGGCCACCGGCTCGCCGGGTGAGTCTTCGGGGTCGCGCGGTCCGTGCAGGGTCTGGGTGGTGATGATGCGGTGGCGGGCGAGGGAGGCGATGACCGTGTCGACGGCCGCGAGGTCGTCGTCGGCCGAACCGCCGGGGTCGGACGCCAGGTCCCGAAGCTCGTCCAGCGGTACCTGGGTGCGGACGGCCGAGATGTTGTGACTGGGGTCGGCCGGGTGCACCAGGGAGGTCAGGGCCCGCTGGGCGATGGCCTGTTGACGGGGGGACAGTTCGCTCAGGGCGTTCTCGCACCACGTGGTGACGCTTCCGCTGACCCCGCCGATGCGCCGGTAGGCCTCGTGGGTCAGGTAGCCGTCCCTGCGCCGGTGCCACAGCTGGCTGAGCGTCATCTCCAGCAGCGGCAGGACGGTGACGGGCGCCTCGCCGGTGAGGGACGCTCCGGGGGTGGTCTCCAGGACGTCGCTGATGATCTGCTCGGGCAGCCCCGGCTGGAAGTGGAGCCCCACGTCCCGGGCGGGCAGCACGATGATGTCGTGCAGGTCCTGCCGGCCCAGTGTGCCGGGCACGTTGAGGAGCCCCGGCATCGCGGTCTCCAGCAGCCTGGGGGCCAGAGCGGCGAGCTGGGGGTAGAAGTCGTCCCGCATGATCAGGATGACGGTGATCTTGGTGTAGGCGTCGGCGGCCGAGGTGACCTCGTCGATGACGGCAAGGAACTCCCGCAGCCGGCCGTCGGCCCGCTGGACGAGGAGTTCCTCGAACTGGTCGATGACCAGCAGCACCCGGTCGTGGGCGGGCTCGGCGGCCAGCAGGCGGTTGACCGCCGCCGTGATGCCTTCGTCGGCAGCCCCGGGCAGCCCGGCCCGTTCGATCTCGGCGAGCATGTCCTGCCGCGGGCGGGCGAGCACGGGCAGCCAGCGGTCGCTGCCCGGCAGCCGTCCCTCCGCCAGGGCCCGCAGCACACCCGCCTGGATGAGTGACGACTTGCCCGAGCCCGACGGTCCGAGCAGCAGCGTGAGCCGCCGCTGCCGGGCGAGGTTCGCCAGGACCTGTCGCACGGCGTCCTGGCGGCCCTCGAACCAACGCGCGTGTTCCGCGGTGAACGGCTCCAGGCCGCGGTACGGGCACACGTCCCGCTCCGCCAGCTTCGGCTGGATGTCCCGGAGCACCTGTGTCGGAGTCACGTAGGCGATGCCCGTTCCCCGTTCGAACGTGTCGGGCGCGGCGATCTCCGTGAGCATGCCGACGACCAGGCCGGTGATCTCGTCGAGGACGGGACCGCCGCTGAAGCCGGTGGTGAGGTCGTTGGCGTCGGTCAGCTGCAGATGAGTGCACCTGCCGTCCGCGCCGGGCAGCAGGTCGCCGCTCACACCGAAGCCGAAGTGCCCCTCGGGCGGGGCCTGCGCGGGGAACCCGAACGAGCGCACCTGGTGGCCCCGGCAGCCCTCCGCGGAGCCCAGTGACAGCGTCCGGGCCCCGGTCGGTGTGGCCGCCAGGCGGATGAAGGCCACGTCCTCGGACTCGGCGGCCCGCCACAGCTCGGTGGGGACGTGTCCCTCCAGGCGTTCCGCGCCGTCCACATGGGGAAAGGTCAGCAGGATCTCCGCCCCGGGCCCGCTCCCGGCCGCCTCGACGACGTGCGCGCAGGTGACGACCGTGCCGTCGGCCACCAGGAACCCCGTCCCGGCGACCACTCCGTCCGGCCGGTGGATCCGGGCCACGGCGGTGAGCAGATCCGCCCCGAAGCCGTCGCCGGCCTGCTGTTCCTCGCCGCTCACCGGGTACCGTCGCTTTCCCAGGCCACGGTCACCCGCAGGTGGCAGCCGGCTTCGCTCTTGGTGATCACCGCCCCGGCCTCGAACGCGAGGTCCACCCCGAACTCGACGGCGATGTGGTCGGGCCGGGCCTTGCGCAGCGCGTCGAGGGCGACGCGTACGGCCTCCGTGACCGGCTCCAGGGCCCCTTCCAGGGTGCCGGGCAGATCGCGCACGGCGTCGCCGACGCGTCCGGCCTTCACCGGCCCGTCCCATCCGGCGGCCTGCTGTTCGACCAGGATGCAGCCTCCGCCGTCCAGCGGAATCCGTGCCAGAGGTGTCACCATGTCCCGTCCGCCTCCCGTACCGGCTCTCCAGAGCCACGCACCAGCCTTCTCGGCGCAGGCATATGCCGCATGCTGGAGAGGGCCGTCCGCGTGAGAGGCGGCGACCGGGGAACCTTCGGCCGAAACCGGACACGGCGGGCGGGGCGGGGCGGCGGGGCGGCGCTCTCCGCCGACTGGACTGCCCTCAGGATGCCGGCCGGCAGCGGCCGGCCCGTCCGGCGTCGGACGCGCAGCGCACACCCGGTCGTACGGCCCCCTAAGCCCGGACCGGCGCCGCGGGGGTAAGGGGTCCGCTTCAGTACGTCAGGCCGTGGCCGACGGGATACAGCACGCGCGCCGGGTCGTCCGCCCGCTGGACCGGCACCGGGAGCCGCCCCTGCGGCCGTACCGTCCCGGCGATCACCCGGGCGGCGGCCCGCAGTTCGGGGTCGGACCAGGAGTAGGTCGCCAGGCAGGCCCGTACGGACGGCAGATGGGCCACGTCGTACGGGTTGCGGACGGCCACCGCCACCACCGGGCGGCCGGTCGCCGTCAGCCGGTCCACCAGCGTGCGCTGCGCGCTCGCGGCGGTGACGTTGCAGGTCGTCACCACGACGGCGTCGGCCTCGCCCGCCGCCGCCACCGCCCGGGCGATCGTCTCGGCCGACGGGTCCGTGCCCGTGGGCAGGGCAACCGCGCTGAAGCCGAGCCCGCTGAGGGCGGCGGCCAGGACGCCGGTGGGCGGTCCGGTGGTGCCGGAGGGGGAGGCCGGGTCGGCGCCCACGACGAGGAGCCGGCGGTGGGCGTGGGGGGAGAGGGGGAGCAGCGGGCCCTCGTCGACCAGCAGGGTCGTGGTCCGTTCGGCGATCCGTTCCGCCTCGGCGAGATGTTCGGGCCGGCCGACCACGCGGCCCACGGCGGAGGAGTCGGTGTACGGCTCGGCGAGCAGCCCCAGCTTCTCCTTCAGCCGCAGGATCCGCAGCACCGACGTGTCGAGCCGCTCCTCGGTGAGTTCACCGTCCCGTACGGCCCTCAGGACCGCGTTCCGGGCCACCGCGAGGTCGGGCGGGTCGAGGAGCTGGTCCACCCCCGCCTTCAGCGCGAGCACCGGCACCCGCTCGTCGCCGTACTTGGTGCGCACCCCCGCCATGCCGAGCGCGTCGGTGACCACGACCCCGTCGTAGCCGAGGCCGTCGCGCAGGATGCCGGTGAGGATGGGGCGGGAGAGGGTGGCCGGGTCGCCGGAGGCGTCGAGGGCGGGGACCAGGAGGTGCCCGGTCATGATCGAGTCCACCCCTGCCGCGATCGCCGCCCGGAAGGGGGCCGCGTCCAGCCGTTCCCACTCCGCGCGGGTGTGGGTGATCACCGGGAAGCCGGTGTGGCTGTCGACCGCCGTGTCGCCGTGCCCGGGGAAGTGCTTGGCGGTGGCCGCGACCCCGGCGGCCTGGTAGCCCCTGATCTCCTCGGCGACCAGGGCCGCCACGGCCTCGGGGTCGGCGCCGAACGAGCGCACGCCGATCACCGGGTTGGCCGGGTTCACGTTCACGTCGGCCACGGGGGAGTAGTTCTGACGGACACCCGTCGCGCGCAGTTCTCGGCCCGCGATCCGGCCGAGGGTGCGGGCGTCCCGCCCCGATCCGCCGGCGCCGAGGGCCATCGCGCCGGGGAACAGGGTGGCCGGCCTGCCGATCCGGCAGACGACGCCGTGTTCCTGGTCGGTGGAGATCAGCACCGGCAGACCGCGCGGCTGCTCCAGGGAGGCGCGCTGGATGCCGTCGGAGAGCTCCGCGATCTGGCGCGGGTCGCGTGTGTTGTGGGCCCAGGCGAAGTAGATGACGCCGCCCGGCCGGTGACGGGCGATCAGCTCGGCGGCCGTGCGGACACCCAGCTCCTTCAGGTTGGCGTCGACGTCGGCCTGGTCGGGCGCGGTCGCCGAATGGCCGTACACCCGCGCGACGAAGAGCTGGCCGGCCTTCTCCTCCAGGGTCATCCGGGAGAGGAGGGCGGCCGGGCGGGTGTCGTCCCCGTGGGCCGCACCGCCGACGGCGAGGGCCGCGGTGACGCCCGCGCCGGCGGCGAGGACGGTACGTCGGGAGGGCATGCGCGCTCCTTCCGGAGGGGGCCGGTGACGGAGGGTCCGATGACGGAAAGGGTCCGCTGACCGGGGGATCCGCCGCCGGAGGGGTCCGTGGCGCACGCTACCCGCGAGGGGGCCGTCATCGGCGCATTGGAGGGGGGCGCGCCGATGACGGCAGGACCGCCGGCCGCGGTGCGGCGGAGAGGGTGGGTCGGCGATCGCAGCCAGCGGCGAGGGCCGACACCGCACCGAGGTGACTCGTCCGGCGGCTCGCGGGTTGGACGGGCGGGGAGGGATACGGGTTCCCCGGGCGCACGGATTTCCGGAAGCCGGGACACGAGGGGCACGGATGCGCCCGCGGGACGGTCCCTCGGCTGCTCCCGGCTGCTCCCGGCGGCCCCCCGGTGGTCAGCCGGCTGCTCCCGGTGGTCACCCGGCTGCTCCCGGTGGTCACCCGGCTGCTCCCGGTGGTCACCCGGCTGCTCCCGGTGGTCACCCGGCTGCTCCCGGTGTTCTCGCAGCTGCTCCCGGTGGTCACCGCGGCTGCTCCCGGTCGGTTGCTCCCGGCTGGTCCCGGTTGTTCCCGGCGGCCCCGGCGGTCACCCGGCTGTTCCCGGTTGCTCCCGGCGGCCCCCGGTGGTCACCCCGTTGCTCCCGGCGGCCCCGGCGGTCACCCGGTGCGGCGCAGGCCGTGCCGGTCGGCCCACGCGGAGATCGCCGCCGCGATCTCGGCCGGCCGGTCCTCCGTCGCGTGGTGTCCGGCGGACCCGCACGGCACCGTCTCCAGCGAGGCGATGTGCGTGGCACACCAGTCCGCCGTCTCCGGCCCGATCAGCAGGGTGGGCGAGCCCTCGAAGGTCAGCAGCAGCTTGGGTACGTCCTCGCTCTTCGCGAGCCAGGCGTCGTACGCCTCGATACGGGCGACCAGTGCGGCCGGTTCGCCCCCGAGCGGCATCTGCCGGGCCCAGGACAGCAGCGGGCGGCGGCTCTCCCGGGTCGGGTACGGCGCGAGGTAGGCCGCCAGGTCGGCGTCGGAGGCCGGGGTGAGGACACCGCCGGTGTAGGCCTGCCGTACGAAGAGGTTCTCGTCGAGCATCGCCTCGCCCGCCTCCGACCGGATCGCCTCCGAGCGCGCCCGGGCCTGGGGAGTCAGCTCCTCCCAGGCCAGCGGCTTGACGATGGACTCGAAGAACGCGAGGCCGCGTACCCGCTCCGGGTGCCGGGCTGCCCAGTCGCAGGCCAGGGCACCGCCCCAGTCGTGACCGACCAGCACCACCCGGTCCAGGCCGAGCGCGTCGCACCAGGCGTCCAGGTGACGGGCGTGGTCGTCGAAGGTGTAGGCGAGGTCGGGCTTGCCGGAGCGCCCCATGCCGATGAGGTCGGGCGCGAGGAGGCGGCCCGCGCCGATGCCGGGGAGGACATGACGCCAGGTGTGCGAGGAGGAGGGGTTGCCGTGAAGGAACACGAAGGCCGTCGCGCCGGCTTCCTCACCGGCTTCCACGCCGACCTCCTCGTGGTGGAGGGACGAGCCGAGCACGGGTGTCGTAGGCATGCACGGTACGGTACATGGATATTATGTCCATGACTACTATTAGAGGATTGCCGGGTTGCCGGGAGCGGGGAGCCGCCCGGTCCCGGGCCGGGCGGGGGAGTGAGCGGCCGGTCCCGGGCCGGTCTGTGGGCGGGCGGTTCCGGGTCGGCCGGTCCCCGGGCCCGGGCCGGTCGGTGGACGGCCCGTCCTCGGTGCTCGGTGGGCTGCCGGTCTCCGGCCGGTCAGTGGGTGGACGACACCCTGTCCCACTGCTCCCGCAGCACCCGCACGGTCTCGGTGATCGAGGGGCGCCCGGCGGCACCCGCGCGCCACAGGGCGTACAGCCGCCGTACCGGGGTCGGGTCGAGCGTCACCTCGACCACGCCCTCGGGCAGCGGACCGCGGCCGAGGCGGGGGACGAGGCAGATGCCCAGCCCGGCGGCGACCAGGGCGACCAGGGTCGGGTTCTCGTCGGCCTGGTGGATGATGTCCGGCTCCTGACCGGCCGCGCGCAGGGTCCGTACGAGCCATTCGTGGCAGACCCGTCCCGGCGGCTGGCACACCCAGCGCTCACCACCGAGATCCTCGCGCCGCACCGACGGCCGCCCGGCGAAGGGATGCCCCTCCGGGACGAGCAGCGTGCACCGGTCGTCCCCGATCGCCGCCTGCTCGACCCCCGGCGGCACGGGCAGCGGCGCGATGTCCCAGTCGTGCACGACGGCCATGTCGAACGCGCCCTTGGCCACCAGATCGATGGACAGATGCGGGTCGATCTCGGAGAGCCGGGTGTCGAGGGCCGGGTGCTGCCGGGCGAGGTCGGCCAGCACGCCGGGCATGAGACCCCGCGCCGCCGAGGCGAACGCGGCCACCGTCAGCCGCCCCGCCGGCACCCCGCGTCGCTCCTCCAGCTCGGTCTCCGCCCGCTCCACGAGGGCGAGCAGTTCCTGTGCGGTGTCGACGAGCCGGAGCGCCTCCGCGGTGAGCCGTACGCCCCGCCCGGCCCGCTCCAGCAGGACGGTCCTGGTCTCCCGCTCCAGCTTGGCGATCTGCTGCGACACCGCGGAGGGCGTGTAGCCGAGCGCGGTGGCGGCGGCGCCGACGGAGCCGTGCACGGAGACGGCGTGCAGGGCGCGCAGGCGTTGCAGATCGAGCACGGGAATCCTCCCTCGCTGGGACACGGCATGGTCAATGCTTAGCTCTGCTACATCCGACCGTGCAGCAATCATCGCTGGTGCTTCACGGTCGGCGCAGGTGATCCTCGACGCATGCGCCCCGCTCATCTCGCCCTCGCCGTCCTCGTCGCCGCCGTCTGGGGCGTGAACTTCACCGTCATCGAGATCGGCCTCGGTCATTTCCCGCCCCTGCTCTTCTCGGCCCTGCGCTTCCTGGTGGCGGCCGTGCCCGCGGTCTTCCTCGTGGGCCGTCCCAAGGTGGCGTGGAAGTGGATCGTGGCGGTGGGCCTGGTGCTGGGGGTGGCGAAGTTCGGGCTGCTCTTCGTCGGGATGGACGCGGGCATGCCCGCCGGACTGGCGTCCCTGGTCCTGCAGATCCAGGCGGTGTTCACGGCGGTCATCGCCTTCGCCGTCCTCGGCGAACGCCCGTCCCGCGTACGGGCGCTGGGCATGCTGACCGCCCTCGCCGGGATCGGGGTCGCGGCGGTGGACGAGGGCTCGTCGGGCCCGCTCGGCGCCTTCGCCCTGTGCGTCGCGGCGGCGGCCTGCTGGGGCGCGTCGAACGTCCTCACCCGCAAGGCGTCCCCGCCGGACCCGCTGAACTTCATGGTCTGGGTGAGCACGGTCCCGGTCCTGCCCCTGCTGGGCCTGTCCCTGCTGACGGAGGGCGCGGCCAGGGACTACGAGGCCCTGCGCGCCCTGGACCGGCAGGGCGCCGGCACGGTCGTCTACGTCGCCTGGGTCACGACGGTCTTCGGCTTCGGGGCATGGGGCTGGCTGCTGCGCCGCCACCCCGCCTCCACGGTCGCGCCCTTCTCCCTCCTGGTCCCCGTCTTCGGCATGTCGTCGGCGGCCCTCTTCCTCGGCGAGCCGGTCAGCGCCCTGCGCTGGTGCGCCGCGGCCCTCCTGGTCGGCGGCGTCGCCCTGACCTCCCTGTCCCCGGCACGAGGCACACACCCGTCCCCGCCCCCGACCGGCACACCCGCCACGCCGGCCGGCGCGTCCTCGGCGCCCGCCGGTCCCTCCCGCGCGCCCGCTGACTCGCCCTCGGCTCCCGTGGCCACCCCGTCCTCTGGCGCCGGCTGATCAGTCTCTGGCGCCTGCCGGCCCTCCTGGGCGCCGGCTGATCGGTCCTCGGCGCGCCGGTCTCCCTGTGTCGGCTGACGCGTCCTCGGCGCCCGCCACCCCGTGCCCCGGCGCCGGCGGATGCGTCCCAGGCCCGCGCCGGTCCTTGCCGCGTACCGGCCGATCCGTCCTCGGCCTCCGCCGCCCCGTCCGTCTCCCGGTGCAGGCTGATTCGCCACGGGCGCGCACCGATCCGTCTCCTCCTGTCGACCACGGTGAGGCCGCCGAGGCCTTCGAGGTCCCGCTCGTTGACCCGTCCCGGCACCCGCCGATCGGTCTCCTCCTGTCGACCGATCAGTCCTGGGTGCCCGCCGGTCCTTCCGGCCCGCCCGCCGCCTCTTCCAGGCGCGCGCCGATCGGTCTCCTCCTGCTCGCCGATCGTTCTCCTCCTGCCCGCCGATCCGTCTCCCGCGCCCATCGATCCGTCTCCCGCGCCCGACGATCAGTCCTCGTCCATCTCGTGGACTTGCCCACACCCGAGGGGGCGCGCGCGGGATCATGAGCGCATGGCCCTCGTCGACATTCCCGGTTCCAAGTCCATCACCGCCCGTGCCCTCTTCCTCGCGGCGGCCGCCGACGGTGTCACCACCCTGCAGCGGCCCCTGCGTTCGGACGACACGGAGGGCTTCGCCGAGGGGCTGACCCGGCTCGGGTACCGCGTCGGCCGTACCCCGGACAGCTGGCAGGTCGACGGCCGCCCGCAGGGACCCGCCGTCGCCGAGGCCGACGTGTACTGCCGGGACGGCGCGACGACCGCCCGCTTCCTGCCCACCCTCGCCGCCGCCGGCCACGGCACCTACCGCTTCGACGCCTCGCCCCAGATGCGCCGCCGCCCCCTGCTCCCGCTCACCCGCGCCCTGCGCGACCTCGGCGTGGACCTGCGGCACGAGGAGGCGGAGGGCCACCACCCGCTGACCGTGACCGCGGCGGGCGTGGAGGGCGGCGAGGTGGTGCTGGACGCCGGCCAGTCCTCCCAGTACCTGACGGCCCTGCTGATGCTCGGCCCGCTCACCCGCACCGGCCTGCGCATCACCGTCACGGACCTGGTCTCGGTGCCGTACGTGGAGATCACCCTCGCGATGATGCGGGCGTTCGGGGTGGAGGTCGGCCGGGAGGGCGACACGTTCGTCGTCCCGCCGGGCGGCTACCGCGCCACCACGTACGCGATCGAACCCGACGCCTCCACCTCCAGCTACTTCTTCGC
Organism: Streptomyces sp. NPDC000345; assembly: GCF_042898825.1. Lineage (NCBI taxonomy): Bacteria > Bacillati > Actinomycetota > Actinomycetes > Kitasatosporales > Streptomycetaceae > Streptomyces > Streptomyces sp. NPDC000345. The sequence goes on along the minus strand of NZ_JBIAZE010000016.1, from coordinate 166,970 downwards.
GGCCGCCGCGCTCACCGGCGGCGAGGTCACCGTGCCCGGTCTCGGCGAGGGGGCGCTCCAGGGCGACCTCGGTTTCGTTGAGGTCCTGCGGCGGATGGGCGCGCTGGTGGACGTCGGCGTGGACCGTACGACGGTGAAGGGCACCGGCGAACTGCACGGCGTCACCGTCAACATGCGGGACATCTCCGACACCATGCCGACCCTCGCCGCGATCGCGCCCTTCGCCTCGGGGCCGGTGCGCATCGAGGACGTCGCGAACACCCGGGTGAAGGAGTGCGACCGCCTGGAGGCCTGCGCCGAGAACCTCCGCCGGCTGGGCGTGGACGTGGCGACGGGCGAGGACTGGATCGAGATCCGCCCCGGCACCCCAAGGGGCGCGGAGATCAGGACCCACGGCGACCACCGCATCGTCATGTCCTTCGCGGTGACCGGCCTGCGCACCCCCGGAATCTCGTTCGACGACCCCGGCTGCGTACGCAAGACTTTCCCCGGTTTCCACGAGGCGTTCGCCGAGCTGCGGAGGAGTCTGATCGGGTGAGCTCGATTCCGGAGGGGGCGGTTCTCGAGGGCGCGCTGGTGCGTCTGGAGCCGCTGGAGCACCGGCACGCCGCAGACCTGGCGGTGGCGGCGGAGGAGGACCGGGAGACGTACGGCTACACCCAGGTCCCGGCGGCCGACGAGATCGGCGGCTACATCGACGACAAGCTCGCCGGAGCGGCGTCCGGTCTGGTCACGGCCTACGCCCAGGTGTCCCCGGCCACCGGACGGGCGGTCGGCGTCACCGGCTACTGCGAGCCGCGCAGCTGGCGGGCCGACGGCCGGCTGGACGCCGTCGAGGTCGGCTTCACCTGGCTGGCCGCCTCCGCCCAGGGCACGGGCGTGAACCCCGAGGCCAAACTGCTCCTCTTCCGGCAGGCCTTCGAGACCTGGGCCGTGTCGCGGGTGGACCTGAAGACCGACGCCCGCAACAGCCGCTCCCGCGCGGCCATCGCGCGGGTGGGCGCCCGCTTCGAGGGCGTGCTGCGCAACTGGTCCATTTCACGGGCACCGGGGGAGGAGGGCCGGCTGCGCGACTCCGCGATGTTCGCGATCACGGCGGCCGAGTGGCCGGAGCGGCGGGAACGGCTGGAGCAGCGGGTGGCCCGACACCTGCCGGGCACGACCGTGTGACACCTGCCGGGCACGACCGCGTGACACCCGCCGGGCACGACCGTGTGACACCTGCCGGACACGGCCGCGTCACACCTGCCGGCTAAGGCCGCGTGACAGGCGGCCGGGGCGACGACGAGGACGTGCCACGAAGACGTACCACGAAGACGTACGGAACCGGACGCGGCGCGGACCTGCGCAGGCCGGAGGAGACCTGCGCAGACCCGAGCCGTCGGCCGGGCTGGAGACCGCCCTCACGGGCGGGCCTGGGCCGCCGCGCTCGCGGGAGGCCGTCACGCGGGTACGAGCGCGGCCGCGGCGGCCCGCAGCTCCTCCCGCACCGCCCCCAGCACCGGATCCCCCTCCGCCCCCGCCCTTACGGCGACGAAGACGTTCCGCGACGGCGGCTCGCCCTCGGCGGGGCGCAGCGCCAGCGCGCGGTGGACGTGCAGCGGGCGCACCAGGCGCGGGACGAGGGCGACTCCCGCCCCCGCCTCGACCAGCGCGGCCAGCGCCGCCCAGTCGCCGATGTCGTGCCGGATGTCGGGGGTGAAGCCGGCCGCCGCGCAGACCGAGCGGGTCACCGCCCCGCAGCAGCTCATCGCGCCGCCCACGATCCAGGGCTCCGCGGCCAGTTCCCGCAACGGCACCGCGGCGCGGTCCGCGAGGGGATGGCCGGGCGGGAGGGCGACGTCCAGTACGTCGGTGAGGAGGTTCTCGCGGGTGTAGCGGCGGTCGGTGTGCGGGGGAGCGGCGGCGAAGTCCACGGCGACGGCCACGTCCACCTGCCCGCCGTCCAGCGCGGTGAACAGGTCCGGCGGCTCTGCCTCCACGACGTCCACCCGCAGCCGCGGCAGCCGCTCGCGCAACGCCCGCAGCGTGGCCGGCAGCAGGCCCAGGATGCCGCTGGAGAAGCAGCCGACGGTCACCGTGCCCCGGCCGCCCTCCGTGTACGCCGCGAGGTCGGCGCGGGCCCGCTCCAACTGGGCGGCGATGACGTCGGCGTGCGCGAGCAGGACCCGGGCCTGGCCGGTGAGCCGTACGCCTCTTCCGTCGCGTTCGGTGAGCGGGACGCCCAGCTCGCGGGCGAGGGCGGCGAGCTGCTGGGAGACGGCGGAAGGGGTGAGGTGCAGGGCCTGGGCGGTCCGCGCGAGGCTGCCCCGGCGCTGGAGCTCGCGCAGGACGGTGAGGCGGCGCAGATCGATGGTGAAGGCGGCGCTTAACGGTTCCACCACAGAAGATTAACTGGACCTGGTGAGTCGTGGTCGGAAATCATCGGGCCATGCCGACCTCACCCTCCTTCCTCATCCTGCACGGCTGGCAGAACCACCGCCCCGAGGCCCACTGGCAGCACTGGCTCGCCGACCGCCTCACCGCGCTCGGCCACCCCGTCACCTACCCTCAGCTGCCCGACCCCGACGACCCCTCCCTGGAGGTCTGGCTGAGCGAACTGGAGCGGCATCTCGCCGCGTTCGACGGCGGCCGGGAGCGGGTCGTCCTCGCCCACAGCCTCTCCGCGGTCCTCTGGCTGCACGCCGTGGCCCGGGAGGTGCCCGGGGTGGCGGAGGCCGGCCGGGTGCTGCTGGTGTCCCCGCCCTCCGGCACCGTCCTCGCACGGCACCCGGAGGTCGCGGAGTTCGGGCCGCCGCCGCTCGACGGGCTCCGGCTCCCCACCCCCACCCGGCTCGTCGCCGGCGACGACGACCCGTACCTCCCCGAGGGCGCCCAGCGGGCCTACGGCGACCCGCTGGGCCTCACCGCCGAACTCCTCCCCGGCGCGGCCCACCTCGACCTGGACGCCGGCTACGGCTCCTGGCCCGCCGTACTGGAGTGGTGCCTGCACCCGGACACGAGGTTCGCGCCCCGGCCGCAGACCTGACGCAGACCTGACGGACCGCTCAGGCCGAGTCGTTGAGCAGCCGGCCGAGGTGCTCCCGCCCGGGGCCGAGCAGGCCCTCCAGTGGCTCGGCGTCGGCGTACCACCGCTTCTCGTACTCCCAGCACAGCCACCCGTCCCAGCCGTGGCGCGACAGCACCTCCACGCAGTCCGCGAGCGGCAGCACTCCGGCGCCCAGGGCCAGCGGGGTGGTGTCCTCGGCCGAGGCGATGTCCTTGACCTGCACGTATCCGAGATACGGCGACAGCGCCGCGTACGTCTCCTGCGGCTGCTCGCCGCCCAGCCAGGTGTGCATCACGTCCCACAGGGCGCCCACCTGACGGTGCCCGACCAGGCCGAGGACCCGGATGGCGTCGGCGCCGGTGCGATGGGAGTCGTGGGTCTCCAGCAGGATGCGTACGCCGAGGTCGGCGGCGTACTCGGCGGCGGTGCCGAGCCTGCGCGCGGCCACGGCGTCGGCCTCGGCGGGGGTCTGGCCGTCGACCCCGCCGGGGAAGACCCGGACGAAGGGCGCCCCGAGGTCACGGGCGAGACCGACGAGCTCCCGGACCTCCTCGATCACGGGCTCGTCGTCCCCCGGCGCGGCCATGCGCGTGTACCCCGCGACGCCCAGGACCTCGATGCCCGCCGCCTTGAACGCGGCGGCGGCGTCGGCCCGTTCGTCGGCCCCCAGACCGGGATGAACCGGCTCCTCCGGATGGGCGCGCAGCTCCACACCGTGGAAGCCGTGAGAGGACGCGAGCCGCAGCACGTCGGAGAGCGGCAGCCCGGGAACACCGAGGGTGGAGAAGGCGAGCTTCATAGTCACTACTGTCACCCGTACACGCCCGATCAGGCCACATCTGAGCACCGCCCAGCGATTTCCAGCCAGGCCCCGACGGTCCCTCCCCCGACACCGGCCCCCCTCAATGGCCCATGGGAGCTGGCCCCTCCCTGCTCCGGCCGCCGCGATTCCGCCCGTCCGGCGCTCGACGACGGGGCGCGTGCCGTCGTCGAGCTCCCACCCGCCCGGAGGGGGCAGCCCCTCCCGGCCCGACCCGCCGCAATCCAGCCCGTCCGGCGCTCGACGACGGGCAGCCCGCCCCGGCACCGGCCGCCGTCAATCAGCCCGTCCGGCGTTTGAGGACGAGGCCCGTTCAGGGCCGAACCGGGGGTCCGGGGGCTGCAAGTCCCCAGGGCCGGTCCCCACGCGGGGCGCGTCGGAAGGACGGCGCCCTACCCCCGCGGCACCCCCGAAGACCCCCGCACCATCAGCTCCCCCCGCACCGTCGCGATCCCACCCGGCGGCGGCTCCTCACGCCCCATCGCGATACGCCCCGCCCGCGCACCCGCCTCCGCCAGCGGCAGCCTCACCGTCGTCAGCGAAGGCACCGCGTCGATGCTGAACGGCAGGTCGTCGAAGCCCGCGACGGACACGTCCTCCGGGATCCGCAGCCCGGAGTCCCGCAGCGCCGCGCACGCGCCGAGCGCGACGGAGTCGTTCGCGGCGACGACGGCCGTCAGCGTCGGGTCCCGGCGCAGCAACTCCAGCGTCGCCTCGTACCCCGCCCGCCGGTCGTAGCGCCCGTGCACGGTCCACCGGGGATCCTCCTCGATCCCCGCCGCCGCCAGCGCCGCCCGGTGCCCCTCCAGCCGGTGCCGGGTCGTCGTCCGCTCCTCGGGACCGGCGATGTACCCCAGCCGCCGGTGCCCGAGCCCGATCAGGTGCTCGGTCAGCTCCCGCCCGCCCCCGCGGTTGTCGAAGGTGAGCGCGATCGCCGAGGTGTCCGGCGCCGGCGGCCGCCCGCACAGCACGATCCGCGTCCCCGCCTCGCCGAGCCTGCGCAGCTTCGCCGCCACCGCCGCCGCGTGCGGCTCGTTCTCCATGGCCCCGCCGGTCAGCACCACGGCCGCGGCCCGCTGCCGCTGCAGCAGGGTGAGGTAGGTCAGCTCGCGCTCCGGCGAGCCCCCGGTGTTGCAGACCACCGCCAGCCGCTCGCCCCCGGCCCGTCCGCCCGGCCCCCCGATCTCCGACTGGATCGCGCTCGCCATGATCCCGAAGAAGGGGTCGGCGATGTCGTTGACCAGGATGCCCACCAGGTCGGAAGTCGCCGCCGCCAGGGCGCTGGCGGGTCCGTTCAGCACATAGTCCAGCTCGTCCACCGCCCGCAGCACCCGTTCCCGGGTGGAGGCGGCGACGGGGTAGTTCCCGTTCAGCACGCGCGACACCGTCGCGGGCGAGACCTGCGCGCGGGCCGCCACGTCCGCCAGGGTCACCGTCATCTCGTCGTCCTCCGGTCGCGCATCTCGTCGTACGTCCTCATACGTCCACGTAGACAGGCCGGCCGCGGTCACGGTTCCGGGTTCGCCGAGCGGACCGGTCCGGGCATGTCGAGCAGACCCTAAGGCCACAGGCCCCCTCTGTTCGCCCCCTCGAACAACTCGGGATGGACACGGTCTTGTCCGGACCACTGGTCAGAGGCTAGCTTCTCCTTGGATAGAAAGCGCTTGCTGTAACGCTGATCAGGAAGAGGCGTACGCGGCGCGCACAACCGCGTACAACGCCTACGAAGGGACCGACGTGACCCGCAAGACGGTGCGAATCGCCATGAACGGCGTGACCGGGCGCATGGGCTACCGCCAGCACCTCGTCCGCTCCATCCTCGCCCTGCGCGAGCAGGGCGGCCTCGACCTCGGCGACGGCACCGTGCTGTGGCCGGAACCGATCCTCGTCGGCCGCCGCGAGCGCGTGCTGAAGACGCTTGCCGAACAGCACGGCCTGGAGCACGTCTCCACGGACGTCGACGCCGTCCTCGCCGACCCCACGGTCGACATCTACTTCGACGCCCAGGTCACCTCGGCCCGCGAGGAGGCGATCAAGAAGGCGATCGCGGCCGGCAAGCACATCTACACGGAGAAGCCGACGGCCACCGGCCTGGAGGGCGCCCTGGAGCTGGCGAAGCTCGCGGGCGCGGCCGGCGTCAAGCACGGCGTCGTCCAGGACAAGCTCTTCCTCCCCGGCCTGCTCAAGCTGAAGCGGCTGATCGACGGCGGCTTCTTCGGCCGGATCCTGTCCGTCCGCGGCGAGTTCGGCTACTGGGTCTTCGAGGGCGACTGGCAGGCCGCCCAGCGCCCGTCGTGGAACTACCGCGCCGAGGACGGCGGCGGCATCGTCGTCGACATGTTCCCGCACTGGGAGTACGTGCTCCACGAGTTGTTCGGCCGGGTGAAGTCCGTCCAGGCCATCGCCACCACCCACATCGCGCAGCGCTGGGACGAGAACGGCAAGCCCTACGACGCCACCGCCGACGACGCCGCGTACGGCATCTTCGAGCTCGAGGGCGGCGCCATCGCCCAGATCAACTCCTCCTGGGCCGTCCGCGTCAACCGCGACGAACTGGTGGAGTTCCAGGTCGACGGCACGGAGGGCTCGGCCGTCGCGGGCCTGCGCAACTGCCGCGTCCAGCACCGCTCGGCCACCCCCAAGCCCGTCTGGAACCCGGACATCCCCGCCACCGAGGTCTTCCGCGACCAGTGGCAGGAGGTCCCGGACAACGGCGACTTCGACAACGGCTTCAAGGCCCAGTGGGAGCTGTTCCTCAAGCACGTCTACGCCGACGCCCCGTACCACTGGGACCTCCTCGCCGGCGCCCGTGGCGTCCAGCTCGCCGAGCTGGGCCTGAAGTCCTCGGCCGAGGGCCGCCGCCTCGACGTCCCGGAGATCGCGCTGTGACCGTCCGACTGCCCGACGCGAACGGCGGCCTGAGGACGTACGAACCCCGTACGGACCCCCTCACCGTCACCACCGGAGCCCCCTTCACCTCCCGCACGGTCTTCTCGGCGGCGCACGTCGTCGCCGACCCCTTCGCGGACACCACCCCCGATGCGCCCGCCGCGGTCGACTGGGACGCCACCCTCGCCTTCCGCCGCCATCTGTGGTCGCACGGGCTCGGTGTCGCCGAGGCGATGGACACCGCCCAGCGCGGCATGGGCCTGGACTGGGCGGGCGCGGCCGAGCTGATCCGCAGGTCGGCGGCGGAGGCGAAGGCGGTGGGCGGCCGTATCGCCTGCGGCGTCGGCACCGACCAGCTCACCGGCCCGGCCTCCCTCGCGGAGGTCCGGGCGGCGTACGAGGAGCAGCTCGCGCTCGTCGAGGCCTCCGGCTCCCAGGCGATCCTGATGGCCTCCCGTGCCCTGGCCGCGGCCGCCTCCGGCCCGGAGGACTACCTGGAGGTCTACGGCCATCTCCTGCGCCAGGCCGCCGACCCGGTGATCCTGCACTGGCTGGGCCCGATGTTCGACCCGGCGCTGGAGGGCTACTGGGGCTCGTCCGACCTGGACGCGGCGACGGACACCTTCCTGGAGGTCATCGCCGCGCACCCCGACAAGGTCGACGGCATCAAGGTCTCCCTGCTGGACGCCGGGCGGGAGATCGACATCCGCCGCAGGCTCCCGCAGGGCGTGCGCTGCTACACGGGCGACGACTTCAACTACCCCGAGCTGATCGCGGGCGACGCGCAGGGCTTCAGTCACGCCCTCCTCGGCATCTTCGACCCGCTGGGCCCGCTGGCGGCGGAGGCGGTCCGCGTCCTGGACACGGGGAACACGGCCGGCTTCAGGGAATTGCTGGACCCCACGGTCGAGCTCTCCCGCCACCTCTTCCAGACCCCCACCCGCTTCTACAAGACGGGCGTGGTCTTCCTGGCCTGGCTGGCCGGCCACCAGGCGCACTTCACGATGGTCGGCGGTCTGCAGTCGGCCCGTTCCCTCCCGCACTTCGCCCGCGCCTACGAACTCGCCGACGGCCTGGGCCTGTTCCCCGACCCGAAGCTGGCCGAGGAACGGATGAAGACCCTCCTCGCCCTGTACGGAGTGACCCAGTGACCGGCTCCCTGTCCCGCTTCTCCCTCAACCAGATGACGGTGAAGCAGCTGTCGATGCCCGAACTGGTCGCCGCGTGCGACGACTTGGGCGTCACGAACGTGGGCCTGTGGCGAGAGCCGGTACAGACGTACGGCCTCGAGGCGACCGCCAAGCTGGTCCGCGATGCGGGCCTGACGGTGACGACCCTGTGCCGGGGCGGCTTCTTCACGGCGATCGACCCGGCCGAACGCACCAAGGCCCTGGACGACAACCGCCGGGCGGTCGAGGAGGCGGCGATCCTCGGCACCGAGGTGCTGGTCCTGGTCTCGGGTGGCCTCCCGTCCGGCTCGAAGGACCTCCACGGCGCCCGTGAACGCATCGCCGACGCGCTGTCGGTCCTCGGCCCCTACGCCGAGGACCACGGAGTGAAGCTGGCCATCGAACCCCTCCACCCCATGTACGCCTCGGACCGCTGCGTGGTCTCCACCCTCACCCAGGCCCTGGACCTCGCGGAACGCTTCCCGGCCCACCAGGTGGGCGTCACGGTCGACACGTACCACATCTGGTGGGACGACCAGGCCCCCGCCCAGATCGCCCGCGCGGGTGCCTCCGGCCGCATCCACACCTTCCAACTGGCCGACTGGACCACCCCGTTGCCCGAGGGCGTCCTCAACGGCCGCGGGCAGATCGGCGACGGCGCGATCGACATGCGCGAGTGGCTGGGGTACGTGGAGGCAGCCGGCTACACCGGCTCCATCGAGGTCGAGCTGTTCAACGACGGGCTGTGGGCCCGGGACGGCCGCGAGGTACTGGCGGAGACGGCGGAGAGGTTCGTCCAGCACGTTCTCTGACCCGGCAACCGGGCGAACACACGGACGGCCGCCGGATGTCGAAAATCATCCGGCGGCCGTCTGACGTCCCGTCGCTTTGCAACTGCTCATGCGATAATACGTTCGACGTACTGCGTATGGGGGGAGCAGGGTGACGGGCTGGGACATAGACGTCGCCGGAGTGCGCGGAGTTCTGCGGAACACCGGCACGGCGGCGAAGTCACTGTCGGACACGGGCCAGGCGATGCAGGGGAACCTGGAGGAGGCGGCCTCTGCGGCGGGGACGATCACCAGCCAGTACGGGCCGTACAGCAGCACGGCCGGGCTGGTGGGCGCGGCTCTGGCGGAGTTCCTCGACCAGTGGACGCATGACCTGGTGTACATCGCCGAGCGCACGTCGAAGTCACTGAACGGCGCCGCGGAGGCCACGGCCCACTATTCGGCGACCTGTCCACCCTGGACACGGACGTGATGTTGCTGACCGCGAACGCGGCCCAGTTCCGGGCGTCCGGCGCGAACGTCCACACCACGTTCCAGAACCTCTCCGCCGTCTACCGCACACCTGACGCGGCCGAACTGCTCTCCTCCACCCTGCCGGTGAAGACGAAGGCGGACGGCTTCGCCGACGACCTGGAGAAGGTCGCGTCGGCGCTGTCGGACTACAGCGCCGAGGTCCAGCCGCTGGTGGAGAGGCTGGCGACACTCAAGGCGGACGCGACGGCGTTCGTGCAGTCGCTGTCGGGGGACGACGACTGGCGCAAGGATCAGGACAAGGTCGACCGCAACAACGAACTCTGGCGGGACGTCAACCACACGGTCGCCGCCTTCCAGGCCGCCGAGCGGACCTGCCACAACAAGATCACAGCGCTGGTCGGCGGCTCGAAGATCACCGTCGACGACGGCTCGCACGGCGACCACATGTACGGCTACCGCGCCGACGACCTCGATCACGCGCCGGAGACGCCGTGGGGTGCCCCGGCCGAGCGGGAGTACGAGGGCTGGGACTGGCTGACCCACCAGGCCGGCCAGGTCTGGGACGGCTTCTGGACCGACGGCGTCATGGCCACGGTCCACGGCGTCGGCACCCTGTTCGGCGCGGACGGCTCGGACGCGGCGGGCGAGGCGTGGAAGGGCCTGGCCGCCCCCACACGTATGCCTCACCCTCCCCCTGCGCACCGCACTCGGTGGGGCGCCCAATCGCTGGGTCGTGCAGGATCCGCAGGGCGGCTACTACGACGGGCTGTCCGGGGCGCGACTTGGCTGGCGGGACGGTACGTTCGCGCCGATCGACGGCACCCTCGCCGACGCCTTCACCGCGGAAGCCGCTCCCACCGAACACCGGCAGCTCACCCTCGCGTTCCGCACGGTGCACGTGCCCGACGAGCGGCTTGTTCTCGGCCGTGCGCTGGAGGCGGCGTGGCGGCACCTCACCGGCTCCCCGCCCGTCGGCTGGGGCACGGCCGAGCCGGTCAATCTGCCCTGGTCGCCGCACCAGTTGACCGACCTCGCCCGGGACCGGGCCCCCGCCCCCACCCAGCTCGTCGCCGTGGGCGCCCCCGACCGCCCGGCCATCGCCACGCAGCGCGTCGCCCGTACGACGGCCGGCGTCGCCGAGGAGGTCAACCTCACCCTCGGCTACGAGCGACCTCAGGACGTCCCTCTCGACGCCCTGGAATCCCTCGCCGCCACCCTTGTCACGGAACACGGCCTGTCGACGATGCTCACCACCGTCCGCGCGGCCCGCGCCGACCTGACCCTGCCGCCGCACGTGGAGGGCCCGCCCATCCCGGTCTCGTTCACCCTGGGATCACGCGATGTGAAAAGGATCGGCCTTCCCCGCGCGGGCAGCCCACCCCTCGCCACACAGCCGCGCCCACTCGGCTCACCAGCGTCCCCGGCCCTCCACTATCCCCTCGGAGACGGCACCGACCCGAAGGCATGGAACGCCCTCCAGACCCTCGGCGCCTACCTCAGGACTGCTGGGGGAAGCCCGGTTCTCCGTCCTTGACGGCCTTCACCGACTCGAGCAGAGCCGGTGAAGGTCAGGGCCGGGGACCGGGACAGTTCCTCAGCGGCTCGCGGCGCGACCGTGCCCCTGCGCCGGATCGACGGCACAGCGCGGAGGCGACCGGGGCATCGCTCTGAGGCAGCACTCACCGATGCAGGGCTGGAGGATCTGCGGCGGCGGCGAGGGCTGTTACTGCGCTTCGGCTCCAGGCGTACCGGGCTTGGTCGCGTGTCGTCCGGTCGTCGCAGGCGGGGTATCCGAACGCCCCTGTCGTGTGCTGCTGGGCGATGAGGAAGGAGACGGCGTCCCGGGTGATGCGGTGACGACCCCATCCGTCTCGGGCAAGGCTGCGGATGGTGGCTGCGATCTGGCCGAGGTGGTAGGTCTTTCTCGCTTCGCACAGGGAGACAGCGGCCTGGAGCGGGTAGCCGTGTCGTTCGTGCGGCACGGTCCGACGAGGGACGGCGGCAGCCGACGGGCTGAGGAAGCCGAGGCTGATCAGCCGGTGCACATTGTCCGAGACATCGGCTGGGATTCTGTCGAGTGAGCTGACCACGTCGGCTGTGGCTTTGAGGAAGTGTTCCAGGGAGGGACAGCCGACTCCCGCCGCGCGGAGGGCCAAGGCGAACTCTCCCGCGACTTCCATGCCCTGTTCCTGCCAGAAGGCAGGGGGCCAGTCGGTGACGCTCGCTGCGTAGTGCTCGAGCGCAGGCCGGACGACGTGGTGTTCGCGGATCGCTGCGGCCCCGACAGCGGCGGCCGTGATTCCGGCCAGCCCCAGGCGTGGGTCCTTCCTCATGCTTTCGTCGCACAGCCACAGAACAGCGCGCCTGAGGGGCACCGTCAGGGAGACATCCGCAGGCGGCAGGTCAGGGCGAGGCCTGTCGAGGCGTCGGGGGCTTCGCCCGAGAAGGCCGGCCAGGGCGGCGACGACGGTGGTGTGGTATCCCTCTGCCCAGTGGCGGAAGTCGTCGTCGTCACTGTCCAGTCCGGGGTGGAGGATCCCCTCGGGCCCGTTCACGCGCCCGTTGTCCTCCTGGACGGATTCCAGGAACTCCCAGGCCCGGTGTGCCGCTTGCGATTCGGTGATGCCGAGGCAGTACAGGCAGCACAACAGCTCCCCGACCAAGTCGGCGTTCGCATGTGCCTCGGCCAGGGCGAGGAGTGCTTCGAGGAGTTCGACGGCCTCGCCAGGGTTGTAGCCGCGGGGCCATACAGGCTCACGCATGCCGAAGTCCGTGACGTAGAACAGCGTGTGAGTGATGGCGTAGATGTCACGGTCGGCCAGTTTGAGGACATTCGGACGCCGGCACAGAATGCTGAACGGCAGAACCGTGTCCAAGGCGGACAGATCGCGTTCGATCCCGCACAGGTACAGGGTGTGCAGCAGATCCAGTTGCCGATAGGGAACCCGCTCGAATGCCGCCGCGTACCCGCCGCTCGTGGCCTGCTGGATGAGGTGCCGGAATTCCAGGTCCTCACGGCCGCAGAGCCGCAGTGCGGCGTACGTCCCCGCATACAGCAGGAGGGCCTTTTCGTCCCGCGCGACCATTTCTCGGTAAGAGGGTTGCCGCGCGACGTCCTGAACCTGTTCAAGAACGTCCGCATAGTCACCGGAAAGAGGTGTGCCGTCGAGGCGGGCACGCAACCCCACCAAAAAGGCCGTCTCGATCAGAGCTTTGCGGGTGAACAGTACCGTTCCCGGCTGGGCGTTGCGTGGGTCCAGCATGGCCCGGCGCGCAGCGAGCCAGGCAACAGCCCGGTCCTCCACCGCGCGCCTTCGAGATGACCGGACGCCGGGTTCTCCTTTTTCCACCGTGTTCCTCCCGGCAGTCACCTTGTTCAGCAGGTCAGGCGTCTGCGGGCGCTGCGACGTCGGCTACGTCGCTGGCGACGACCAGGACGTAGCGTTCCCAGGCCAGTACGTAGCCTGCGACATCGTCCAGCTGGCTGACCTGACCGACGACACGCTCCAGGGGCATGCTGAGATCGACCAGACCACTGGATCTGAGGAAATCCAGTGCTTTGCGCGCGTCAATCGGCGGTGGAGAGGACATGGCGAACCTCCTGTTCGGAGTCCAGTATTTTCCCCTCTACTGTCGTCCCATTCTCCATGGCAATGGAATATGTGGACCGTAACTCATACAGTCACACTTAAATGTCTGAGGGGCCCTGACCGCCGTGACACCTCCGGAGCCCGGCGGTCGGTGGGCCCTCTATGTCACCGCTCCCCGTCCGCCGCCATGATGCCGACGCACTCCTCGAGCGCCGAGTGCAACGCCGTTACGAAGGCGGCGAGTTAGCGTCGACTCCATGAACCCTGATGCTGAGATCGACCATGGAGCGCCACTGACCCCGTACCGGCAGCTCGCCGAGATCCTGCGCGCGCAGATTCGGCGGCGACTGGCAGCCCGGACGGATGCTGCCGAGTGAGGCTCAGCTCGTGCAGCGTTTCGGGATCGCGCGGACGACCGTGCGGCGGGGGCTTGGCCTGCTGGCCGACGAAGGGTGGGTGTACGCCGTTCCACAGCGGGGGTGGTTCGTCTCCGACCCCCTGCCGCCCGCCCCCCAGACCGAGGCAGCCGCACCCTCCGCCTAGGAGGAGACCGCCCGCCGTCGCCCGGAAAAATCTTCAGACCCCGTGCAACCCTCCCCACCCCCCGCGTGTCTCACATGGCGTCAGGACTTCTGGAGGGGGATCTGGGGGGATCACGGGGGTTCTGATGGCGGAGGGGGTGAGCCGAGGGGCCTGGTCGACGGACCGGGCCCCTCGAAGTATGCCGACGGGTGAGCGGTCAGAAGAACACGCCGCAGCGGAGCAGCACGTTCGCGTACGGGCGCGCCTCTCCCGTCCGGACCACCAGCCGTGCCCCCGCCGACAGTTCCTTCAGCCGCTCGTGGGAGACGTAGACGAGCTCGCTGAAGTGGCCCGCCAGCAGCCGCGCCGCCCCGGGATTCGCTTCCCGTACCTCCGAGGCCGCCGTGGCGCCCTCCACGACCAGTTCCTCCAGCAGGCCCTCCACCACCTCCGCGAACGACGGCACCCCCGCCCTGAACGCGAGGTCGACCACCCGCGGCCCGTGCGGGATCGGCATGCCGGCGTCGCACACCAGCACCCCGTCCCCGTGCCCCAGTTCGGCCAGCGCCCCGCAGAGATGACGGTTGAGGATCCCGGCCTTCTTCACAGGGCCTCGCCTCGCAGGGGCACTCCGGCCGCGCCGCCCGGTGCGCTTTCCCCGCCGGCCCGGTGCAGCGCCTCGACCTCCTCCGCCGTCGGGAACGACTCCTGGGCGCCCCGCCGGGTCACCGCCACCGCGCCGACCCGCGCCGCGTACGCGGCCGCCTCCGCGAGCGACGCGCCCGTGCCCAGCTTCCATGCCAGCGCCGCCGTGAAGGAGTCACCCGCGCCCGTCGTGTCGACGGCGTCCACCCGCACCGACGCGACCCGTTCCACGCCCTCCCCCGACGCCACCAGCGCGCCCTCCGCGCCCAGCGTCACCACCACCGACCGCGGCCCCTTCGCGAGCAGGATCCGCGCCCAGTCCTCGGGCCCGGACGCCGGGTCGTAGGCCTCGCCCAGCAGCACCCGGGCCTCGTGCTCGTTGACGATCAGCGGGTCGCAGGCCGCGAGCAGCACGGCGGGCAGCGGGCGCGGCGGGGAGGGGTTCAGTACGAAACGGCAGTCCGGCGCCAGGCTCGCCGCCACCGCCACGACCGTCTCCAGCGGGATCTCCAGCTGCGCCGACACCACCCGGGAGGTCTGGAAGAGGCAGGCGGCCGCCCGTACGTCCTCCGGTGTCAGCCGCCCGTTCGCGCCCGGTGACACCACGATGCTGTTGTCGCCCGACGGGTCCACGGTGATCAGCGCGACCCCCGTCGGCGCCCCGCCCACCAGCACGCCCACCGTGTCGACCCCGGCCGCCCGCTGCGAGTCGAGCAGCAGCCGGCCGTACGCGTCGTCGCCGACCCGGGCCAGCAGGGCCGTACGGGCGCCGAGACGGGCGGCCGCGACGACCTGGTTCGCGCCCTTGCCGCCGGGGTGGACGGCCAGGTCGGAACCGAGGACCGTCTCGCCGGCCGCGGGCCTGCGCTCGACGCCGATCACCAGGTCGGCGTTGGCCGACCCTACGACCAGGAGGTCGTAGTCGTACATGAGAGAACTCCCCTGATATGTGACGTGAGACGGGGCGGTCCCCACCGGGCGGGGTCCCCACCGCAGTGAGGCCCCGCCGGGGTGACCGCCCGCTCTCGCGCCGATGTCAGCCGCTGAACCCGGCCACGTTCTCCTTCGTGACCACCTTCACCGGCACCTTCACCGTCTCCTCGACCTTCTTGCCCTGCAGCGCCCTGAGCGCGTTGTCCACGGCGATCCTGCCCAGCTCGGACGGCTGCTGCGCCACGGACGCGTACAGCGTGCCCTGTTCAACGGCCGAGAGGCCGTCGGGGGTACCGTCGAAGCCGACGACCTGGACGGACCTGCCGGCCTTGGCACCCAGCGCCTTGATCGCGCCGAGCGCCATCTCGTCGTTGGCAGCGATGACGCCCTGGACGTCCGGATGGGCCTGGAGCAGGTTCGACATCACGTCGAGGCCCTTGGTGCGGTCGAAGTCGGCGGGCTGCTGGGCCAGCACCTGGATCCCGGGGTAGGCCTTGAGTCCCTTGGCGAAACCTTCCGCCCGCTCCCGGGCGGCGGAGGTGCCGGCCTGACCCTGCAGGATCACGATCTTGCCGGTGCCGCCCAGCTTCTCGGCGACCGTCTTCGCGGCCAGCTCACCGCCGGCCACGTTGTCGGAGGCGACCAGCGCGTCCACGGTGGCCTTGTTGACGCCCCGGTCCACCGCGATGACCGGGATCTTCGCCTTGCCGGCGGCCTTGACGGAGTTGCCGGCCGCGTCCGAGTCGACCGGGTTGACGATGATCGAGTCGAAGCCCGAACTGGTGAAGTTCTGCAGCTGGTTGGCCTGCTGCGAGGCGTCGTTCTGCGCGTCCGTGACCGTCAGGTCCACGCCCAGCTTCTTCGCCTCGGCCCTGGCACCGGCCTGGATCTGCACGAAGAACGGGTTGTTGAGGGTGGACAGGGCGAGGCCGACCTTCGGGTCGGCCGCCGGGGAGCCGCCGCCGTGCAGGAAGGAGGTCGCGCCGACGATCGCCACCGTCACCACGGCCGCGAGACCGTACGTCGCCGCCTGCCGGCCCCTGCCCCCGCCGAGCCCGGCACCGGCCGCCGCCGGGGTCGCCCCGGCCTTGCGGCGGACCGTGTCCAGGAGCACCGCCAGCGCGATGACGACACCGATGACGACCTGCTGCCAGAAGGCGGAGACGTTGAGCAGGTTCAGTCCGTTGCGCAGCACCGCCAGGATCAGCGCGCCGACGAGGGTGCCCGAGGCCTTGCCCGTGCCGCCCGCGAGGGAGGCGCCGCCGATGACGACCGCGGCGATCGCGTCCAGCTCGTAGCCGTCGGCGGCCTGCGGCTGCGCGGAGGACAGCCGGGCGGCGAGCACGACGCCGGCGGCGGCCGCGAACACACCGGACAGGGCGTAGATCGCGAGCTTCTGCTTCTTCACCCGCAGCCCGGACAGCCGGGCCGCTTCCTCGTTGCCGCCGATGGCGTACATCGAGCGGCCGATGTACGTCCGGCCGAGCACGAACGCCGCGACGAGCCCCATGACGACCATGACCAGCACCGGCACCGGCAGCCAGCCGCCGAGCGTGTCCCCGAGGTGCGAGACGGAACCGGGGAAGGCGATCGGGGAGCCCTCGGAGATCACCAGCGACAGACCGCGGGCCACCGACAGCATCGCGAGCGTCGCGATGAACGGCGGCAGCTTGCCGTAGGCGATGAGGAAACCGTTCACCAGCCCGGCGGCGATGCCGGTGCCGACGGCTAGGACCACGGCCAGGGCGACCGGTACGCCGTGCTGGGTGGCGCTCCACGCCAGCACGGTGGCCGACAGCGCGGCGACGGAACCGACCGACAGGTCGATGCCCGCCGAGACGATCACGAAGGTCACGCCGAAGGCGAGGATGGCGGTCACGGCCGCCTGGACACCCACGTTCAGGAGGTTGTCCGTGGTCAGGAAGTCGCCCGACAGCGCCGACATGGCGACGACGAGGACGATCAGCGCGGTGAGCGCGCCGTTGTCGAGGAGCAGACGGCGGACCGCCGCGGCGCCACCGGCGCCCGTGGTGCTCTTGAGCGTGTCAGCGGCCACGGCCGGCCTCCACTTCAGTGGTCGTAGGGGTGGTGGGGGTGGTGGGAGTGCTGACGGCGAGGGCCATCACCGCGTCCTGGGTGGCTTCCTCCGCCGGGAGTTCACCGGCGATCCGGCCCTGTGCCATCACCAGCACCCGGTCGCTCATGCCGAGCACCTCGGGAAGGTCGCTGGAGATCATCAGGACGGCGGCTCCGGCGGCCGTCAGCTCGTTGACGAGCTGGTAGATCTCGACCTTGGCGCCGACGTCGATGCCGCGCGTGGGCTCGTCGAGGATCAGCACCTTGGTGTCGGCGAGCAGCCACTTGCCGATGACGACCTTCTGCTGGTTGCCGCCGGACAACGTGCGCACGTGCTGGTGGAGTCCGGCCATCCGCACCCCGAGCTGCCCGGCGATCCGGGCGGCCGCCTCGCGCCGGCCCTTCAGGTCCACCAGTCCGCCGCGGGTCGCGGCCCGCATGGTCACCAGGCCGAGGTTCTCCTCGACCGACTGGTCGAGCACCAGCCCCTGACCCTTGCGGTCCTCGGGTACCAGGCCGATGCCCGCGGTCATCGCGGCGCTGACGTCGGACCCGGGGACGGACGCGCCGCAGACCTTCACGGCCCCCCTGTCGTAGGGGTCCGCCCCGAAGACGGCCCGTACGACCTCCGTACGACCGGCGCCGACGAGCCCGGCGACACCGACGACCTCACCGGCGTGCACCTCGAAGCTGACGTCGTGGAAGACGCCGTCGCGGGTGAGCCCCTCGACGGACAGCAGGGCGGCGCCCCTGGCGGCGCGCTCGCGCGGGTACTGCTGCTCGATGGAACGGCCCACCATGAGGCGTACGAGCTCGTCCTCGGGCGTGGAAGCGGGGACCTGGCCCACCGACCTGCCGTCACGGATGACCGTGACCCGGTCGCCGAGGGCGGCGATCTCCTCCAGGTGGTGCGTGATGAAGACGATCCCCACTCCGTCCTCGCGCAGCCTGCGCACGATGGCGAAGAGCCTGTCGACCTCCTCGGAGGTCAGCACGGCGGTCGGCTCGTCCATGATCAGCACACGCGCGTCCAGGCTCAGCGCCTTGGCGATCTCGACCATCTGCAGGCGCGCGATGCCGAGTTCACGCACGCGCGCGCGGGGCGACACGTTCACCCCGACCCGCTCCAGCAGGACGGCCGCGTCGGCCTCCATCCTCCTGCGGTCGATCATCCCGAAGCGGCGTGGCTGCCGCCCGAGGAAGATGTTCTCGGCGACCGTCAGATCGGGGACGAGGTTGAACTCCTGGTAGATGGTGGCGATCCCGAGGCGCTCGGAGTCCTGTGCGCCGTGGATGCGCACCTCCTCGCCGCCGGCCAGGATCCGCCCGGCGTCGGGGCGGTAGGCGCCGGAGAGCATCTTGATGAGGGTGCTCTTGCCCGCGCCGTTCTCACCGAGCAGCACATGCACCTCGCCCCGGCGCAGGTCGAAGTCGACGCCGTCGAGCGCGACCACCCCGGGGAAGGTCTTGCGTATGCCTTCGATGCGCAGCAACTCGTCCGCGTTGCTCACGTCTGGCTCCTGTTCGTTGCGGGTGACTGCGAGGACGCCGGCGACTCGCCGCAGGACCGGCGTACGACGAGACGGGCGGCGAGGGTGACGGACTGCGGGGGCCGTCCCTCGATGCGGTCGACCAGGGCCCGTACGGCGGCCCGGCCCAGTTCGCCCGTGGGCTGGGCGATCGCGGTGATCGGCGGATCGGTGTGGACGAACCAGCGGATGTCGTCGAACGCGGCCAGCGCGATGTCGTCGGGCACGCGCAGGCCACGCGCGCGTACGGCGTCCAGCGCGCCGAGCGCCATCAGGTTGTCGGCGGCGAAGACGACCTCGGGCGGCTCGGGCAGGCCGAGGAAGCCGTCGGTGACCCGGAGTCCGCTCTCGGCCTGGAAGTCGCCCTGGCCGATGTAGGCGTCGGGCAGGGGAAGGCCGTACTCGGCCATGGCGGCCCGGAAGGCCTCGACGCGCTCGCTGCCGGTGGTGGTGGCGGCCGGGCCCGCGATGATGGCGAGCCTGCGGTGCCCCAGCCCGTGCAGATGCGCGACGAGGTCCCGGATCGCCGCCCGCCCGTCGGCGCGCACCACCGGCACGTCGACACCCGGGATCCACCGGTCGACGAACACCATGGGCGTGCCCGCGCGCGCGGCGTCGAGCATCAGCGGTGAGCCGCCGTCGGTGGGGGAGACGAGCAGGCCGTCGATGCGGCGGTCCAGCAGGGTCCGTACGTGGTGGTCCTGGAGGTCGGGCCGTTCGTCGGCGTTGCCGATGATCACGCTGTAGCCGAGTGCGCGGGCCTCCTCCTCCACGGAGCGGGCCAGCTCGGTGAAGTACGGGTTCATGACGTCGCTGATGACCAGGCCGAGGGTGCGGGTCTGGTCGGTGCGCAGCGACCGGGCGACGGCGTTCGGGCGGTAGCCCAGCGTCTCGACGGCCGCCAGCACGCGGGTGCGTGCGTCCTCGCTGACCGACGGATGGTCGTTCAGGACGCGTGACACCGTGGCGACGGAGACGCCCGCCTCGGCAGCGACGTCCTTGATGCTCGCCATCGCCGTTCCACCTCCTCGTGGATTCGGTTCATGAAGGGCGTGGAATCGATTACATCCACGCGCCAGGAAGGATTGGAATCGATTACACGGGGGTGAATCAAGACTCCGGAGTGGCCGAAACCGGATCGTGATGAACCGCGGGGGGAAGCGATCTAGGCTGCCTCTGACCGTGCGGGTGGCATGCCCGCGCCAAGCAAACAGGGGAGAAGGCGTCATGCGCGCAGATCGGATTCTCGGTGCGGTCCTGGGGGCCGCCGCCCTCGTGGGGACCTCGTTCGTCGTCGCCACTCCGGCGGCCGCGGCCGGCTGTACGGCGAAGGCCCTGGAAACCGTGGTGATCCGTTCCACGACGAGCACCGGCGGCACCGCTCTCGCCCAGCTCAACAGGGGCCAGAGCGCGTCGGCGTCCTGCACGATGTACTACGGCACCTCCTCGTACGAGAAGTGCGACATCGTCAGCAAGCGCTGGGTGAAGGTCACGAGGAGCGGCGTCACCGGCTATGTGGTCGGCACCTGTGTGACGGTCACGGAGAACTGACCCGGAATTCCGGCACCGGACCCTCCGGCGCCGGCAGGACCGACCGGGCCGGCCGGGCGGCTCTGTCGGTGCCGGGCGGTACCGTCGGATCATGACCGATCAGGCGGGGGCCTCCCAGGCGGGAGAGCGGCGACTTGCCACCCTGGAAGGCGTGCTCGAGCGCATCACATACGCGAACGAGGAGAACGGCTACACGGTCGCCCGCGTCGACACCGGCAGAGGCGCCGCAGACCTGCTGACGGTCGTCGGCGCGCTCCTCGGCGCCCAGGTCGGCGAGTCGCTGCGCATGGAGGGCCGTTGGGGTTCCCACCCCCAGTACGGCAAGCAGTTCACCGTCGAGAACTACACGACGGTACTGCCCGCCACGGTCCAGGGCATCCGCCGCTACCTGGGATCCGGCCTGGTCAAGGGCATCGGCCCGGTCTTCGCCGACCGCATCACCCAGCACTTCGGCGTCGACACCCTGAGGATCATCGAGGAGGAGCCGAAGCGCCTTGTCGAGGTGCCCGGGCTCGGCCCGAAGCGCACGAAGAAGATCGCCGACGCCTGGGAGGAGCAGAAGGCGATCAAGGAGGTCATGCTCTTCCTCCAGACCGTCGAGGTGTCCACCTCCATCGCCGTGCGCATCTACAAGAAGTACGGCGACGCCTCCATCTCCGTCGTGAAGAACCAGCCCTACCGGCTGGCCGCCGACGTCTGGGGCATCGGCTTCCTCACCGCCGACCGGATCGCCCGGTCCGTCGGCATCCCGCACGACAGCCCGGAGCGCGTCAAGGCGGGCCTGCAGTACGCGCTGTCCCAGTCCACCGACCAGGGCCACTGCTATCTGCCCGAGGAGCGGCTGATCGCCGACGCGGTGAAGCTGCTGCAGGTCGACACGGGCCTGGTCATCGAGTGCCTCGCCGAACTCGCGGCGCCCCCGCAGGAGGGCGAGGACCCGGGCGTCGTACGGGAGAAGGTCCCCGGCCCGGACGGCGGGGACCCCGTGACGGCCGTCTACCTCGTCCCCTTCCACCGCGCCGAACTGTCCCTCTCCGCACAGGTGTTGCGGCTGTTGCGCACCGAGGAGGACCGGATGCCGGGCTTCCGCGAGGTGGCCTGGGACAAGGCGCTGGGCTGGCTCCGGCAGCGCACCGGCGCCGACCTCGCCCCCGAGCAGGAGGCCGCCGTCCGGCTCGCGCTCACCGAGAAGGTCGCCGTCCTCACCGGCGGCCCCGGCTGCGGCAAGTCCTTCACGGTGCGCTCGATCGTGGAGCTGGCCCGCGCCAAGAAGGCCAAGGTGGTGCTGGCCGCTCCCACGGGCCGCGCCGCCAAGCGCCTGGCCGAGCTGACCGGGGCCGAGGCCTCCACGGTCCACCGGCTGCTGGAGCTCAAGCCCGGCGGCGACGCGGCCTACGACCGGGACCGCCCGCTGGACGCCGACCTGGTGGTCGTCGACGAGGCCTCGATGCTGGACCTGCTCCTCGCCAACAAGCTGGTGAAGGCCGTACCGCCGGGCGCCCACCTGCTCTTCGTCGGGGACGTCGACCAGCTCCCCAGCGTCGGCGCGGGCGAGGTGCTGCGCGATCTGCTCGCCGACGGCGGCCCGGTCCCCGCCGTCCGCCTCACGCGCGTGTTCCGCCAGGCCCAGCAGTCCGGCGTGGTGACGAACGCGCACCGGATCAACGCCGGACAGCATCCCGTCACCGACGGCATGAAGGACTTCTTCCTCTTCGTCGAGGACGACACGGAGGAGGCCGGCCGGCTCACCGTGGACGTGGCGGCCCGCCGCGTCCCCGCCCGCTTCGGCCTCGACCCGCGCCGCGACGTCCAGGTGCTCGCCCCCATGCACCGCGGCCCGGCCGGGGCCGGCACGCTCAACGGGCTGCTCCAGCAGGCCATCACCCCGGGCCGCCCCGACCTGCCCGAGAAGCGGTTCGGCGGCCGGGTCTTCCGCGTCGGCGACAAGGTCACCCAGATCCGCAACAATTACGAGAAGGGGAAGAACGGTGTCTTCAACGGCACCGTGGGCGTGGTCACCTCGCTCGATCCGGTGGACCAGCGCCTCACGGTACTGACGGACGAGGACGAGGAGGTGCCGTACGAGTTCGACGAACTGGACGAACTGGCGCACGCCTACGCGGTGACCATCCACCGTTCACAGGGAAGTGAATATCCCGCCGTGGTGATCCCCGTCACCACGGGAGCATGGATGATGCTCCAGCGGAACCTTTTGTATACGGCCGTCACCCGCGCCAAGCAGTTGGTCGTCCTCGTCGGCTCGCGGAAGGCGATCGGTCAGGCGGTGCGCACGGTCTCGGCCGGCCGCCGCTGCACGGCTCTGGACTTCCGGCTCGCGGGCCGCTGACCGCCCCGTTCCCGACCGGGTCGTAAAAAATGATCGATCAAATGAGTCACGAAGGTCACAGAGCACTTCCCCAACCGTGATGAAGGCGGCAGGATGAGCAAGTTGGCGGCACTGAGTGCCGCCGATAAGCCCAATGGTCGACCCCGAGTGCACTCTCCTGCGCCAAATGGGGGATGGTAGAGACAGTCAGGGCAACCTCGAAGAAGAGGCACAACGTCGGTGAGGGATGACGTGAGCGACAACTCTGTAGTACTGCGGTACGGCGACGGCGAGTACACCTACCCGGTGATCGACAGCACCGTCGGCGACAAGGGCTTCGACATCGGGAAGCTCCGCGCCCAGACCGGTCTGGTGACCCTGGACAGCGGCTACGGCAACACCGCCGCCTATAAATCCGCCATCACCTACCTTGACGGCGAGCAGGGCATCCTCCGGTACCGCGGCTACCCGATCGAGCAGCTCGCGGAGCGGTCGACCTTCCTCGAGGTCGCCTACCTGCTGATCAACGGCGAGCTGCCGACGGTCGACGAGCTGAGCGTCTTCAAGAACGACATCACGCAGCACACCCTGCTGCACGAGGACGTCAAGAACTTCTACAAGGGCTTCCCGCGCGACGCCCACCCGATGGCCATGCTGTCGTCGGTGGTCTCGGCGCTGTCCACCTTCTACCAGGACAGCCACAACCCGTTCGACGAGAAGCAGCGCAACCTCTCCACGATCCGGCTGCTCGCCAAGCTCCCGACGATCGCCGCGTACGCGTACAAGAAGTCGATCGGCCACCCGTTCGTCTACCCGCGCAACGACCTCGGCTACGTCGAGAACTTCCTGCGCATGACCTTCTCGGTCCCCGCCCAGGAGTACGACCTCGACCCGGTCGTCGTCTCCGCGCTCGACAAGCTGCTCATCCTGCACGCGGACCACGAGCAGAACTGTTCGACGTCCACGGTCCGCCTCGTCGGCTCCTCCCAGGCGAACATGTTCGCCTCGATCTCGGCCGGCATCAACGCCCTGTGGGGCCCGCTGCACGGCGGCGCCAACCAGTCCGTCCTGGAGATGCTCGAGGGCATCCAGGCCAACGGCGGCGACGTGGACTCCTTCATCCGCAAGGTGAAGAACAAGGAGGACGGCGTCCGCCTGATGGGCTTCGGCCACCGGGTGTACAAGTCCTTCGACCCCCGCGCCAAGATCATCAAGGCGGCGGCGCACGACGTCCTCTCGGCCCTCGGCAAGTCCGACGAGCTGCTGGACATCGCCCTGAAGCTGGAGGAGCACGCGCTCTCCGACGACTACTTCGTCTCGCGCAACCTCTACCCGAACGTGGACTTCTACACCGGCCTGATCTACCGGGCCATGGGCTTCCCGACCGAGATGTTCACGGTCCTGTTCGCCCTCGGCCGCCTCCCGGGCTGGATCGCCCAGTGGCACGAGATGATCAAGGAGCCGGGCTCCCGCATCGGCCGCCCGCGCCAGATCTACACGGGCGTGGTCCAGCGCGACTTCGTTCCGGTCGAGGAGCGCTGACACCTGCCGGTGGGGCGCCGGGTGACGGGTGCCGGTCCGTTGTGGCTGGTCGCACCGTTCCCCGCGCCCCTTGGCCGGCTGCGTCGAGCCGGCCTGAGAGGTCGGGCGAAAAGCGGAAGGCGCCCTGACGTCAGTCCCCCCACGGGCCGACGACCAGGGCGCCTTCCCATGTCCCGGTGCGGATTCCCCCCACGGGATCCGGCCGGGCGTCTGTGAGGACAGCGCCTGAATTCGCTGTGTCGATATGCGGTTGTCGTGCGGGCGGTTGAGCAGAACGAGCAGAACTCGCCGTACTACCGCTGTGTGCGATCTGCCGGGACGCGCACGCAGGGAGGGCCGCTCAAAGCTTCCCGGTGTACGTGCCCCGGCAACGCATCTCTGAGGAAGTCCCCCAAGACATTCCCCAGATGCCGGTCCGCGCCCCCCAAGACGCTTTCCGACACCGTCAACTTAGACCTTCGAACCCCTTCGGTGGTTACCTTCACATCACTGTGATCTGTGTCTCTTGCATATGTCCGTTAGATGCGCAAGAGCCCGGATACAGCGATCGAGGCCCCAGCGTAAGGATGATGCGCGAGCCTTGTGAAGAGCTTATGTGAGGCTCGCGCAGGACTCCAGGGGGTCTCAGTCAAAGGTGCGCAACCTGAGACTGTTCGTCACGACGAACACCGACGAGAAGGCCATCGTCGCCCCCGCGATCATCGGGTTGAGGAGCCCGGCGGCGGCCAGCGGCAGCGCGGCCACGTTGTATCCGAAGGCCCACACCAGATTGCCCTTGATCGTGGACAGGGTCCGCCGGGACAGCCGGATGGCGTCCGCGGCCACCCGCAGATCCCCGCGCACCAGCGTCAGATCGCTCGCCTCGATCGCCGCGTCCGTCCCGGTGCCCATGGCCAGCCCCAGGTCGGCCGTGGCGAGTGCGGCCGCGTCGTTCACGCCGTCCCCGACCATGGCGACGACCCGCCCCTCGCCCTGCAGCCGCCGTACGACCTCGACCTTGTCCTCGGGCATCACCTCGGCGATCACCTCGTCGATCCCGACCGCCGCCGCCACCGCCTCGGCGACCGCCCGGTTGTCCCCGGTCAGCAGCACCGGCGTGAGTCCCAGGGCGCGCAGCTCCCGCACGGCCTCGGCGCTGGTCTCCTTGACCGCGTCGGCGACCGCGAGCACCCCGCGCGCCGTGCCGTCCCACCCGACGACGACAGCCGTACGACCGTCCCGCTCGGCCTTGTCCCTGGCGCGGGCCAGCTCGGGAGGCAGGTCGGCGAAGAGCCGCCCGACGGCCACCTCGCGCCCCTCCACGCGCCCCCGCACGCCCTGCCCGGGCACGTTCTCGAAGTGCTCGGCCGCCGGCAGTTCCCCGGTCCGTTCCTGCGCGCCCGCGGCCACCGCACGCGCCACCGGATGCTCGGAGGCGTGCTCCAGGGCGCCCGCGAGCCGCAGCAGCTCCGCCTCGTCCGTGCCGTCGGCGACGTACACGTCCTGCAGGGTCATCCGGCCGGTGGTGACCGTGCCCGTCTTGTCGAGGACGACGGTGTCGACGCGGCGGGTGGACTCCAGGACCTCGGGCCCCTTGATGAGGATGCCGAGCTGGGCGCCGCGGCCCGTGCCGACCAGGAGGGCCGTCGGCGTGGCGAGACCCAGCGCGCACGGGCAGGCGATGATCAGCACGGCGACGGCCGCGGTGAACGCGGCGACGGTGTCCCCGGTGGCGCCGAGCCAGCCGCCGAAGGTGGCCGCCGCGATCAGCAGGACGACGGGCACGAACACCCCGGCGATCCGGTCGGCGAGCCGCTGCACCTCGGCCTTGCCGTTCTGCGCGTCCTCGACGAGCCGCGCCATGCGCGCCAGCCGGGTGTCGGCGCCGACCCGGGTGGCCTCGACGACGAGCCGCCCGCCGGCGTTGACGGTCGCGCCGCTGACGGTGTCGCCCGGTCCGACGTCCACCGGGACGGACTCGCCGGTGAGCATGGACGCGTCGACCGCGGACAGGCCCTCGACGACTGTGCCGTCGGTGGCGATCTTCTCTCCGGGGCGGACGACGAACCGGTCCCCGACCGCCAGCCGGTCGGCCGGGATCCGGGTCTCCCGTCCGTCGCGCAGCACGGCGACGTCCTTGGCGCCCAGTTCCATCAGCGCCCGCAGCGCCGCCCCCGCGCTCCGCTTGGAGCGGGCCTCCAGATAGCGGCCCAGCAGGATGAAGGCGGTGACACCGGCGGCGACCTCCAGGTAGATGGTGGAGGCGCCGTCCGTGCGGGAGACGGTCAACTCGAAGGGGTGCCGCATCCCGGGCATGCCCGCGTCACCGAGGAACAGCGCCCACAGCGACCAGCCGAACGCGGCCAGCGTGCCGACCGAGACGAGCGTGTCCATGGTGGCGCTGCCGTGCCGCAGGTTCGTCCAGGCGGCCCGGTGGAAGGGGGCTCCGCCCCAGACGACGACGGGCGCGGCGAGCGTCAGCGAGAGCCATTGCCAGGAGTCGAACTGCAGGGAGGGCACCATCGCGAGCAGGACGACCGGCGCGGAGAGCAGGACGGTGACGAGGAGCCGGTGGCGGAGGGCCGAGAGCTCGGGGTCGCTCTCGGCCGCCGCCCCGGGCTCCTCGCGGCCGGGCTCCTCGTGGACGGGTTCCTCGGCCGTGTATCCCGTCTTCACGACCGTCGCGATCAGGTCGGCGACCTCGGTCCCCGCCGGGTAGCTGATCTTCGCCTTCTCCGTCGCGTAGTTGACCGTCGCGGTGACGCCGTCCATGCGGTTGAGTTTCTTCTCCACACGGGAGGCGCAGGAGGCGCAGGTCATTCCGCCGATGAGCAGTTCGACCTCGGAGGTCGGGGCGGCTATCGGCGCGTCGGTGGCGGTGCTGCTCGTCATGGCCGTGGTGACGGGCGGGTCAGGCCCGGCCGGTCAGCTCGAAGCCGGCCTCGTCGACGGCGGCACGGACGGCCTCGTCGTCGAGGGGAGCGGCGGAGACGACGGTGACCTCGCCGGTGGCGGCGACCGCCTTGACCGAGGTGACGCCGGGGAGGCCGGAGATCTCGCCGGAGACGGCGCCCTCGCAGTGGCCGCAGCTCATGCCGCTCACCGTGTAGACGGTGGTGACGGAGTCCGTGGTGTCGATCTGGGCGGTCATGTCGTTCTCCTCCTGGAGACGGATGGGGCCGACGGGGACCAGAGAGGTCTCCCCGTAACCCCAGACTATACCCCTAGGGGGTATTTCTCCAAGCAGGGTCCTGGCGTGCCAGCGAGCGCACCCAGGCCGCCCCGGCCAGGGTCACGAGGACCAGCCCGCCGGCCGAGAACAACGCGAACAGGTGCTGCCGCTCGCCGGCCGCCCGCGGCAGGTACCCCTCGGCGAACAGCCGCCCGGCCGGGCCGGCGGCGGTCAGCCGGGCCGTCAGCCAGAGCGCGATCCCGTGGGTGGAATCCCCCAGGGCGTGCAGCAGCGCGACGCCGGCACAGGTGCCGGCGACGGGCGCGGCGAACGGGAAGCGCCCGCCGGGGCGGCGGTACTCGAGCAGGACGCCGCCCGCGACCGCCGTCCACAGACCGTGCCCGAAGGGGGCGAGCACCCCGCGCAGGATCTCGGTCTCCACCAGCGCCCTGAGGCCGACGCCGTCCGTCGAGACGGCCGCGTCGAAGGCGTACGCGGCGCTCTCCGGCGCCGCGAAGCCGAAACCGACCGCCGCGCCCAGCACCACTCCGGTCCGCAGTCCCCGCAGCCGGGTCTGCCGGCGCAGCACGAACATCAGCGCGCCGAGCTTCGCCGCCTCGGCGACGAGTGCGGCCCCGACGAACATCCACAGGGACGGGCGCAGCAGGTGGTACTCCATCGCCGACGCGCCGAGCACGCCCAGCGTGCCGCCGGCCAGGAAGCAGCTCAGGATCACCCCCACGCCGAGGTCGCGGCCGTGCCGCTCGTACGCCCACAGCACGAAGGAGACCGGCACGAGGAAGCCGCCGAGCAGGATCAGGGTCGGCAGCGGGGCGGTGCTCTCCGTGGCGTACGTGACCAGCGCGGTGAGCGCCCACAGCAGCAGTCCGCCGACCAGGCAGCGCTTCCACAGTCCGGCCGGTGTCCGCGGGGACGACGGAGGGGGCTGCTGCGGGCCGGGGATACGGGCCCGGGGCGCGCCGGGCGGCGGGGAGTGGGTCACGGCGGATCCCCTCGTCGTCAAGGGCTGCTCGGACAGGCCGATGCGCCCGGCAGATTTACGGGCACCTTATGTAGATACGTCCCGTATCGCAGTCCGGGACGCTCGTCCGGAGGAGCCCGCCGCCGCGCGGGGGACCGAGCGGCCGAGGGGTGCCTCGACGTGGTGCCGGCCGCCGGGCCGAAGGGTGCTTACGACGTCGCGGTGGCCGCGGGGCTCCTGCCCAGGCGGTCGCCGACCAGTGGCTGCAGATAGCGGATCAGGACGCTCTTCAGCTCCTCGACGTAGGCGGCGCGCTCGGCGCCCTCGTGGGCCAGGATCAGCTCCAGGCCCGCCTTGTACAGGCCCAGGCACATGTGCGCGGTGCGCGTGAGGTCGGCGGGGGGTGCGTCGGGCAGGAACGAGGAGAGCAGGCCCTCGATGCGGGAGACCAGCGTCGCGTGCAGCGCCTCGTGGTCCTCGGTGAAGCGGCCCGGCACGTCGGAGCCGTGCATCAGGGCGAAGAACACCGGATGGTCGCAGTTGAAGGCGATGAAGCGGTCGACGGCCGCGCCGACCGCCTCCTCCAGCGAGGTCTCCGGGTCCACCGGGGCGAGCGCCTCGCCGTAGGTCTCGCGCATCCGGTGCATGAGCCGGTCGCCCAGCTCGATGGCGATCGCTTCCTTGTTCGGGAAGAACTGGTAGAGCGTGCCCGGTGAGACGCCGGCCTCACGGGCGATGGCGTTGGTGCTCGCGGCGGTGTAGCCGCTGGTGGTGAAGACGGTGGCCGCGGCCTCCAGCAGCTGTGCGATACGCCGCTCGCCGCGCGCCTGACGGCGGCGCGGCTGCTCCTTCTCCTGGTTCTCGGGCACGCGTCATCCCCAGCTCTTCGAACGCGGTTGACAAACGCGAGAGGTCGCTCGCATTCTGGACCCAGAAACGCGAGCGCTATCTCGTGTTCGCCATTTTACGGTTTTCACGACTGCTTGCAGGGTGAAGGGGACACCGCACCATGACCGAAGTCAACAGCCCACCCCGTCCCGGCGGGTGGACCCGGTTCGTGACCGCCCGGCCCAGGCTGACCCTGCTCGCGGCCCTGGTGCTCACCCTGCTCGCGGTGCTGGCCGGCAGCGGTGTCGCCGACCGGCTGGGCAGCGGCGGCTGGGAGGACCCGGCCGCGCAGTCCACCTACGCGACCAAGGCGCTGGAGCGCGAGTTCCCCGGCTCCCAGCCCAATCTGCTGCTGCTCGTCGACGCGGGCGGTGCCTCGGTGGACGACCCGGCGGTCAGGGCCGAGGCCGACCGGCTGACCGCCCGCCTCGCCGCCGAGAAGGGGATCGTGGGCGTCGGCTCGTACTGGCGGGCGGACGCCTCGCAGGCTCCCGCCCTGCGCGCCGAGGACGGACACGAGGCGCTGATCGCGGCCCGCATCACCGGCGACGAGAAGACCATGGGGGAGACCCTCGACCGCATCGCCCCCTCCTACCGGGGCGAGCACGGCCCGGTGAAGGTCAGGGTCGGCGGCATCGTCGCGGTGCGGCACGAAATGCAGAAGACCATCCAGGAGGACCTGACCCGCGCCGAGATGATCGCCCTGCCGATCACGCTGGTGCTGCTGGTGATGGTCTTCGGCAGCGCGATCGCCGCCCTGCTGCCGCTCGGCATCGGCATCGTCGCGATCCTGGGCACGAACGCGATCCTCAGCGGCCTCGCCGCGTTCACCGACGTCTCCATCTTCGCGATGAACCTGACCACGGCCCTCGGACTCGGGCTCGCGATCGACTACGCACTGTTCATCGTCCGCCGCTTCCGCGAGGAACTGGCCACCGGCGCCGCGCCGCGCACCGCGATCGGCACCACCCTGCGCACGGCCGGGCGCACGGTCCTGTTCTCCGCTCTCACGGTCGCCGTGTCCCTGGCGGCGATGCTCGTCTTCCCCCAGTACTTCCTGCGCTCCTTCGCCTACGCCGGCATGGCGGTGGTCCTGCTGGCCGCGGGGGCCGCCCTGGTCCTGCTCCCGGCGGCACTCGTCCTGCTCGGCGAGCGGGTCAACTCCCTCGATCTGCGCCGGGCGTTCCGCGGAAGGCCGAAGGACTCCGGATCCGCGGGCGCGGACGGCCGCACGGCCGAGGGCGCGACCTCGGCGGAGGGCGGAAAGGGCTGGGCCCGCACGGCGGACCTGGTCATGCGCCGGGCCCCCTTCTTCGCCCTGGGGACGACCGCCGTGCTCGTCCTGCTCGGCCTGCCCTTCACGGGCGTGAAGTTCGGCACGGCGGACGACCGTCAGCTGCCGTCCTCCGCCGAGTCCCACGTGGTGCAGCAGCACATCAGGGACGGCTTCCCGGGCAGCCCGGGCGGCGGCCTGGAGGTCCTCGCCGAGGGCGGCGCGACCGAGGCGCGGTACGCCGCCTACAAGGAACGGATCGCGGCGCTCCCCGAGGTGGCCCGGGTCGACGGCCCGCTGGTGCACGGCGACACCGCGTACTTCACCGTGCAGCCCAGGGGCGAGGCCGTCGACGAAGCGGCACAGGACCTGGTCGCGGACCTGCGCGCCCTGAAGGCCCCCTTCGACACCAAGGTCACCGGCACGGCGGCCGTCCTGGTCGACTCCAAGCACGCCATAGGCGCCCAGCTGCCCTGGGCCGGGGCCTTCGTCGCCGTCGTCACCCTCCTCCTGGTCTTCCTCCTCACCGGCAGCGTGCTCATCCCGTTCCAGGCGGTGCTGCTCAACGCGCTCAGCCTGACGGCGATGTTCGGCGCGGTGGTCTGGGTCTTCCAGGACGGCCACCTCTCCGGCCCGCTCGGCTTCACCGGCACCGGCTCCATAGAGACCACCCTCCCGGTCCTGATGTTCTGCGTGGCCTTCGGTCTCTCCATGGACTACGGCGTGTTCCTGCTCTCCCGCATCAAGGAGGAGTACGACCGCACCGGCGACCACGAGCGCGCGGTCCGCCTCGGCCTGCGGCGCACGGGCGGGCTGATCACGGCGGCTGCGGTCATCCTGGCCGTGGTGATGGTCGCGATAGGCACCTCGCGGGTCACCAACACCAAGATGCTGGGCCTGGGCATCGCCCTGGCGGTGCTGATGGACGCGATGGTGGTCCGCAGCCTGCTGGTCCCGGCGATCA
Organism: Streptomyces sp. NPDC000345; assembly: GCF_042898825.1. Taxonomy (NCBI): domain Bacteria; kingdom Bacillati; phylum Actinomycetota; class Actinomycetes; order Kitasatosporales; family Streptomycetaceae; genus Streptomyces; species Streptomyces sp. NPDC000345. The sequence goes on along the minus strand of NZ_JBIAZE010000016.1, from coordinate 135,806 downwards.
TGCGCCTCACGGGCCGGGCCACCTGGTGGGCGCCGGCGCCCCTGCGGCGCCTTCACGAGCGGTTCGGACTGAGCGAGGGGGGCGAGGAACCCCCCTCGGACGCGGGACGTGACAGTATGCGGCTCCGCCCCGTGGACCCGACCGGCCACGATGAACCGGCGGACGGAGACGGTGAGGAGAGCACGGATGCGAGCGGTGGTCTTCGAGCGGTTCAGCGCACCCGCTGAGGTACGCGAGCTGCCCGACCCCCGGCCGGCCCCCGGGGGAGTGGTCGTCCGCGTGGAGGCCACCGGCCTCTGCCGGAGCGACTGGCACGGCTGGATGGGGCACGACCCCGACATCGCCCTCCCGCACGTCCCCGGCCATGAACTCGCCGGAACCGTCGAGGAGGTCGGCGACCGGGTCACCAGGTGGCGTCCCGGCGACCGGGTCACCGTCCCCTTCGTGTGCGCCTGCGGGAACTGCCCGTCCTGCGCGGCCGGCGACCACCAGGTGTGCGAGCGGCAGACCCAGCCCGGCTTCACGCACTGGGGCTCCTTCGCCCAGTACGTGGCCCTGGACCACGCCGACGTGAACCTGGTCGCGATCCCGGACGGCCTGTCCGGCGCCACCGCCGCCTCCCTGGGCTGCCGGTTCGCCACCGCGTTCCGGGCGGTCGTGCAGCAGGGCCGGGTCGCGGCGGGGGAGTGGGTGGCGGTGCACGGCTGCGGCGGCGTCGGCCTGTCCGCGGTGATGATCGCGGCGGCGAGCGGGGCCCGGGTGGTGGCGGTGGACGTGTCGCCGCGGGCCCTGGACCTCGCGCGGGCGTTCGGCGCGGCGGAGTGTGTGGACGCGAGGGGCGTACCGGACACGGCGGAGGCGGTCCGCGAGCTCACCGGCGGCGGCGCCCACCTCTCGCTGGACGCCCTCGGCTCGCCCGCCACCTGCGCCGCCTCGGTCAACGGCCTGCGCCGCCGCGGCCGCCACATCCAGGTCGGTCTGCTGCCCTCGGCGGACGGCACGACCCCCGTCCCGCTGGCCCGCGCCATCGCGCTGGAGCTGGAGATCCTCGGCAGCCACGGCATGGCCGCGCACACCTACCCGCGGATGCTGGAGGCGGTCCGGGCCGGCGTTCTGCGTCCCGACCTGCTCGTGACCTCGACGATCGCACTGGACTCCGTACCGGAGGCGCTGGCGGCGCTGGGGACGGCCCCGGGAGCCGGGGTCACCGTCATCGAGCCGTGGGCCTGAGCGCCGGCCTCCGCGCGGACGGCACTGCGCCCGCCGCGCGGCGGGCACAGCGGAGTGGTCCCGGCCGGGGGGATCAGACGGGTCTGCGTCCCCGGTTGCCCGGCCGGGAGGCGACCCAGGTGCGGACGGTGTCGGCGTACCAGTAGGGCTTGCCGCCCTCGACGTGGTCCGGTGCGGGCAGCAGTCCGTGCTTGCGGTAGGACCGCACGGTGTCCGGCTGCACCTTGATGTGCGCCGCGATCTCCTTGTAGGACCACAGCCTTCGGTCGGTCATGAGTCGCACCTCCCTGCGCGCGGGGGCGGCGGCCGGGAGGCCGCCCGGGGGAGCCCGGCGCTGCGCTGGCGATCACCAGCCTGTGTCCGGTGAACGACGTGGAGTGACCCAGCGCAAGCGGCTGTCGAGTGCGTGTGACGGGAAACCCGCGTACCCGCGACATGTGTGACAGGAAGCGGGTGTTTGTGACAGAAGTGACGCAAACGAATACGCGGGATCCGCGGCGGGCCTGTTGACAGGCGCCGCCGGAGGTGTCGGCAGGGCGGGCCGGGCCCGCTGCGACAGGCCCGGCCCGGCCCCGATCCCCGCCGTCCCCCGGAGCAACCGGATCAACTGGCAGGACTTCAGCCTGTATTCAGCCGACGCGTCGGGTCTTGGAAAAATGCGCACCCGGCCCCGACCGGTCGTGCGGCCGGGCCGGCAGCACCAGACTCGTGGCTTCCCCCGTCATCCGGTCCATCGCCGGTGACACCGGCACCGGAAGCCTCCTGGCCCGCGTGAACTCCATCGGCGTACAGCCCGTCATCGCCTTGAACTCACCGCTGAGATGGGCCTGGTCGTAGAAGCCGCAGAGAGCCGCGGTCTCCGCCGCGCCCCGGCCCGCCGTCAGGAGCCGGCGGGCGCGCTGCAGCCGCAGGACGCGGGCCGCCGCCTTCGGGCCGAGCCCGATCTGCTCACGGAAACGGTTCTCCAGGTGCCGCACGCTCCAGCCGACCTCCTCGGCCAGCCGGGGCACCGGTATCGCGCCGTCCGTCCGCACCAGCAGCGACCAGGCCCGCACCACCCGCTCCGAACTCGGCGTACCGGCCTCCCGCCACCGGGTGAACACCTCGTCGAGCAGCCCGAACCGCTCCGCCCAGCCCGGCAGCGCGGCCAGCGCGGCGGCGAGTTCACGCAGGGGCGTGGCCAGCGTGTGCGGGAGGTCGTCGGGGTCGACGGTGCGGTTGACGAGTTCGTGCTGGGGCGTACCGAACAGGGTGAACGCGGCCCAGGGTGCGAGCAGCACCTCGATGCCCGAGACCCGTCCGCCGTGCTCCCCGACGGCCGGCGTGGTGGTGGGCCCGCAGTACACGGACACGAGGGTGTCCGGTGCCCGGCCCGCCCGGGTGATGCGGACCGGCTGGTCGAATCCCAGCAGCAGCGTCGCGGCCCCGATGGGTGTCTCCAGCCGTCGCCGGGGCCGTGTCATGGCGAGCCGGATCCCGCGATAGCCGATCACCCCCGGCCGCAGCCGGGGATGGGCGGCCGCGGTGGCGAACTCCCAGGATCCCCCGGGGCCCCGCCCGGACCGGGTGCGTACCGCGTTCGCCGTCATGGGCCCCCATGGTGCTACGGCACGGCGGCGCCGTTAAGGGGCGCGACCGTCCCGCCTCCGTCGCGACCGTCCCGCCTCCGTTTGTGACCGTCCCGCCTCCGTCTGCGGCCGGCCCGCCTCCGTTTGTGACCGTCCCGCCTCCACCGCCGGGCGGCGTGCGGCGGGCGGTGTACGGCCTACGCCCCGCAGGACCTCAGGAACGCCCGTGTCCGCTGGGCGATGGGCAGCGGCTTGTCCGGCTCGCAGGGGTACATGTCCTGCTCGACGATCGCGAACAGGTCCACGTCCAGCTTCCCGGCGGCCTCCAGCACGGGCCCCAGCGCGGGCACCCCCGCGGGCGGCTCGCACATGACGCCCTGCGCCACGGCCGGCCCGAACGGCGTCCCCTTGGCCCGCACGTCGGCGAGGATCTCCGGGTCCACCTGCTTGAGGTGCAGATACCCGATCCGCTCACCGTAGGTCTCGATCAGCTTGACGCTGTCGCCGCCGCAGTACGCGTAGTGCCCGGTGTCCAGGCACAGCGAGACGAGGTCGGAGTCGGTGCCGTCGAGGAACCGGGTGACGTTCTCCTCGCTGTCGATGTGCGTGTCGGCGTGCGGGTGGACGACGATCCGCAGCCCGTACCGCTCCCGCACCTCCTTGCCGAGCCGCTCGGTCAGCGAGGTGAGGTTGCGCCACTGCTCGGGCGTGAGCGTGTCCGGCTCCAGCACCTCGCCGGTCTTGTCGTCCCGCCAGAAGGACGGGATGACGACCAGGTGCCGGGCGCCCATCGCCTGGGCCAGCACCGCGTTGTCGGCGACGTGCGCCCAGGTCTTGTCCCAGACGGCCTCGCCGTGGTGCAGCCCGGTGAACACCGTGCCGGCCGACACCTTCAGGCCGCGCTTCGCCGTTTCCTCGGTGAGCACGGCCGGGTCGGTCGGCAGATAGCCGTAGGGGCCCAGCTCGATCCACTCGTAGCCGGACTGCGCGACCTCGTCGAGGAAGCGCTTCCAGGGGACCTGGGCGGGGTCGTCCGGGAACCAGACGCCCCAGCTGTCGGGGGCCGATCCGATCCGGATGCGGGAAAGTGAGGACTGAGGTGACAACGACGTCATGGGCGCCAGCGTGGGGGCTCCCCGGAGGGGTGTCAAGGGCTGGTCCGAATGTCTGGACAAACTATTGACAGGGTGGCGCGGACGGGACTACAAAGCCGTGGAGAGCCGACACGGGGACAGCCGCCGGCCGGCCGCCGACCGGTGGCGCACACCGGGACGGGGCCGAGCCGCACGGGCCGGAGCCGACACTGAAGGGAACTCGATGGCGTACGACCTGATCACCATGGGGCGGATCGGGGTGGACCTCTATCCGCTGCAGACGGGTGTGCCGCTCCCGCAGGTCACGTCCTTCGGGAAGTTCCTGGGCGGCTCGGCGACGAACGTCGCGGTGGCCGCGGCCCGTCTCGGCCGGTCCACCGCGGTGATCACCCGCACCGGTGACGACCCCTTCGGCACCTATCTGCACGAGGCGCTGCGCGGCTTCGGCGTCGACGACCGCTGGGTCACCCCGGTCCCCGGACTGCCGACCCCGGTCACCTTCTGCGAGGTCTTCCCGCCGGACGACTTCCCGCTCTACTTCTACCGCAGGCCCAAGGCGCCCGACCTGGAGATCGACGCCCACGAGCTGGACCTCGACGCCATCCGCGAGACCCGTATCTTCTGGGTCACCGGCACCGGTCTGAGCGAGGAGCCGAGCCGTACGGCGACCCTCGCCGCCCTCGCCCACCGCGCCAAGGCCGGCACCACCGTCTTCGACCTCGACTGGCGGCCGATGTTCTGGAGCGACCCGGACGCGGCCCGCCCCTTCTACACCGAGGCCCTGAAGCACACCACCGTCGCCGTCGGCAACCTCGACGAGGTGGAGGTCGCCACCGGGGTGCGCGAACCGCGGGCCGCCGCCCAGGCGCTGCTGGACGCCGGCGTCGAGCTCGCCGTCGTCAAGCAGGGACCCAAGGGTGTCCTCGCCGTCCACAGCGGGGGTGAGTCCGCCGAGGTCCCGCCGCTGCCGGTGAACGTCCTCAACGGGCTCGGCGCCGGCGACGCCTTCGGCGGCTCCCTCTGCCACGGCCTGCTCGCCGGCTGGGACCTGGAGAAGACCATGCGCCACGCCAACGCCGCGGGCGCGATCGTCGCCTCCCGCCTGGAGTGCTCCTCCGCGATGCCGACGGCGGACGAAGTGGCGGCGGCGATCGAGGCGGGAGCCGTCCTGTGACCGTCGACATCCCCGAACTCGTCCGGCTGCGCACGCAGCACCCCGAGGCGATCGCCGAGGCCGCCGCCCGCCGTCCCCGCAGACCGCTGCTGGGCGACAACGGCAAGCTGATGATCGTCGCCGCCGACCACCCCGCCCGGGGCGCGCTCGGCGTCGGAGACCGCAAGCTGGCCATGGCCAACCGCGCCGACCTGCTCGAACGTCTCGTGCTCGCGCTGTCCCGGCCCGGCGTGGACGGGGTCCTCGCGACCGCCGACATCCTGGACGACCTGCTCCTCCTCGGCGCCCTCGACGGCAAGGTCGTCATGGGTTCCCTGAACCGCGGGGGCCTCCAGGGCGCCGTCTTCGAACTGGACGACCGCTTCACCGGCCACCGCCCCGAGGACATCGAGCGCCTGAACTTCGACGCGGGCAAGCTGCTCCTGCGGATCGACTACGACGACCCGGGCTCCCTCACCACCATGGAGTCCACGGCCCGCGCGATCGACGACATGGCGGCCCGCGGACTGCCCCTGTTCGTCGAGCCGTTCATCAGCCGGCGCACCCCCGAGGGCAAGGTGCGCAACGACCTCTCCGCCGAGGCCGTCACCCGGTCGATCGCCATCGCCTCCGGCCTGGGCGGCACCTCCGCCTACACCTGGCTGAAGGTCCCGGTCACCGACAACCCCGACGACATGGCCGAGGTCATGGGGACCTCCACCCTCCCGGCCGTGCTGCTCGGCGGCGAGGTCGGCGACGACCAGGACGGGGCGTACGAGAAGTGGCGCGGGGCGCTGCAACTGCCCACCGTCCGGGGCCTGGTGGTCGGCCGATCGCTGCTGTACCCGGCGGACGGGGACGTCGCCGGCGCCGTGGACACCGCCGTAGGACTGCTGTGAGGGCCGCATGAACAACGACCTGTACCTCGCGCGCGGTACGACCGCCGACGCGGACCATGTGCTCGACATCGACCCGAAGCGGGCCGGCTGGACCTACAGCAGCCTGCGGATCGTCGAGCTCGAGCCGGGCGGCACCCACACCCTCACCACCGGTGAGAGCGAGTGGATCGTGCTTCCGCTCGAAGGCGGATGTACCGTGCAAACAGATGGAAAAGAGTTCCAACTCCTGGGCAGGGAAAGCGTGTTCGCGTCGGTTTCCGACTTCGCGTACGTTCCCCGCGACGCCCGGGTCACGATCGCCTCCGGCGCGGGAGGCCGCTTCGCCCTGGCAGGAGCGAAGTGCGAGCGACGACTCCCCGCCCGCTACGGCCCCGCGCCGGAGGTCCCCGTCGAGGAACGCGGCAGCGGCACCTGCGCCCGTCTGGTGCGCAACTTCGCCTCCGCCGACGCCTTCGACTGCGACAAGCTGATCGCCGTCGAGGTGATCACCCCCGGCGGCAACTGGTCCTCGTACCCGCCGCACAAGCACGACGAGCACCGGCCGGGCGAGGAGGCCGAGCTCGAGGAGATCTACTACTTCGAGATCGACGGACCGAACGGCTTCGGATACCAGCGCGTGTCCCCCTCGCGTGAGGGCGGCTCCGACGTCCTCGCCGAGGTCCGCTCCGGCGACGCCGTCCTCGTCCCCGACGGCTGGCACGGCCCGTCGGTCGCCCAGCCCGGCCACGCCATGTACTACCTGAACGTCATGGCCGGCCCCGGCGCGACGCGGGAGTGGCGGATCTGCTTCCACCCGGCCCACGTAGAAAGCACAGGGGGTTACCGATGACCTCGACGACGAGGCTGACGGTGGCGCAGGCGCTGGTGCGCTTCCTCGCCGCCCAGTACACCGAGCGCGACGGCGTACGGCAGCGGCTGATCGGCGCGACCTGGGGCATCTTCGGCCACGGCAACGTCGCCGGCCTCGGCCAGGCGCTGATCGAGTACGGCGACGACATGCCGTTCCACCAGGGCCGCAACGAGCAGTCGATGGTGCACGCCGCGGTCGGCTACGCCCGCCAGTCCAACCGGCTCTCCACCCACGCGGTGACGACGTCCATCGGCCCCGGCGCGACCAACCTGGTCACCGGCGCCGCCCTGGCCACCGTCAACCACCTCCCGGTCCTGCTGCTGCCCGGCGACATCTTCGCCACCCGCGTCGCCGACCCGGTGCTCCAGCAGCTCGAAGTCCCGTACGCGGGCGATGTGTCGGTCAACGACTCACTGCGCCCGGTGTCGAAGTACTTCGACCGTGTCACACGGCCGGAGGCCCTGATCCCGGCGGCCCTCCAGGCCATGCGGGTCCTCACCGACCCGGTGGAGACCGGCGCCGTCACCCTCGCGATGCCCCAGGACGTCCAGGCCGAGGCCTACGACTGGCCCGAGGAGTTCTTCGCCGAGCGCACCTGGGTCGTACGACGTCCGGGCGCCGATCCGACCGAGCTGGCCGAGGCCGTCCGCACGATCCGCTCGGCGAAGCGGCCCCTCCTCATCGCGGGCGGCGGTGTCCACCACAGCCGCGCCGAGGAGGCCCTCGCCGAGTTCGTCCGGACCACCGGCATCCCGGTCGCCTCCACCCAGGCCGGCAAGGGCTCCCTGCGCCACGACCACCCCCAGGACGTGGGCGGCATCGGACACACCGGCACCGCGACCGCCGACGAACTGGCCCGCACCGCGGACCTGATCATCGGCGTCGGCACCCGCTACACCGACTTCACCACGGCCTCGGGCACCCTGTTCCAGGGCGAGGGCGTCCGCTTCCTCAACCTCAACATCGCCTCCTACGACGGCCACAAGCTCGCCGGACAGCCGCTGATCGCGGACGCCAGCATCGGCCTGGCGGAGCTGACGGCGGCCCTGCGCACACACGGCCACCGGGTCGCGGACGCGTACGTCAGCGAGTACAGCGAGGACAAGGAGCGCTGGGAGCAGCGCGTCGACGCCTGCTACGAGGCCGAGGAGCCCGACGTGCGCCCGACGCAGCCGCAGGTGCTCGGCGCCCTCGACGCCCTGGCCGACGAATCGGACGTGATCATCAACGCGGCCGGTTCGCTCCCCGGCGATCTGCACAAGCTGTGGCGGGCACGCTCGAAGGACCAGTACCACCTGGAGTACGGCTACTCCTGCATGGGGTACGAGATCCCGGCGGCCATCGGGGTGAAGTTGGCCGCGCCCGAGCGGAACGTCTGGGCGCTGGTCGGCGACGGCACGTATCTGATGATGCCGACGGAGATCGTGACGGCCGTGCAGGAGGGGATCGCGATCAAGATCCTGCTCGTGCAGAACCACGGCTACGCCTCGATCGGCGGGCTCTCGGAGTCCGTCGGCGGTGAGCGGTTCGGCACCGCGTACCGCTTCACCTCGGAGGACGGCACCTTCACGGGCGCGCCGCTCCCCGTCGACCTGGCCGCCAACGTGGCGAGCCTGGGCATGCGCGTGCTGCGCGCGAAGACCGTCCGCGAGTTGCGCGAGGCCCTCGCCGAGGCGCGCGCCGCCGACACTCCCACTTGTGTCTACGTCGAGACCGAAACGGCCGACACTGTGTCGGGCCCGCCGCCGGCGCAGGCCTGGTGGGATGTACCTGTGGCCGAGACCGCGACCCGAGCGTCCGCGGTGAAGGCACGAGAGCTGTACGAACGGCACGTCTCCACCCGACGCCGCCATCTGTGAAGGAGTACTCGGTCATGACGAAGATCGTCAACCACTGGATCGGCGGCAAGACCGTCGAAGGCGCGTCGGGTACGTACGGGCCGGTCACCGACCCGGCGACCGGCGCGGTCACCACCAAGGTCGCGTTCGCCTCCGTCGACGAGGTCGACGCGGCGGTGGCGGCCGCCAAGGACGCCTATGTCACCTGGGGCCAGTCCTCGCTGGCCAAGCGCACGGAGATCCTCTTCCGCTTCCGCGCGCTGCTGGACGCCAACCGTGACGCGATCGCGGAGCTGATCACCGCCGAGCACGGCAAGGTGCACAGCGACGCGCTGGGCGAGGTGGCCCGCGGTCTGGAGATCGTGGACCTGGCCTGCGGGATCAGCGTGCAGCTGAAGGGCGAGCTGTCGACGCAGGTCGCGAGCCGGGTGGACGTGTCGTCCATCCGCCAGCCGCTCGGGGTCGTCGCGGGCATCACGCCGTTCAACTTCCCGGCGATGGTCCCGATGTGGATGTTCCCGATGGCCATCGCGTGCGGCAACACGTTCGTGCTGAAGCCGAGCGAGAAGGACCCGTCGGCGTCCATCAAGATCGCCGAGCTGCTGGCCGAGGCAGGTCTCCCGGACGGCGTCTTCAACGTCGTCCACGGCGACAAGGTGGCCGTCGACCGGCTCCTGGAGCACCCGGACGTCAAGGCCGTCTCCTTCGTCGGCTCGACCCCGATCGCCCGCTACATCCACACCACGGCCTCCGCCAACCACAAGCGCGTCCAGGCCCTGGGCGGCGCCAAGAACCACATGCTGGTCCTGCCGGACGCGGACCTGGACGCGGCCGCCGACGCGGCCGTCTCCGCCGCCTACGGCTCGGCCGGAGAGCGCTGCATGGCGATCTCCGCGGTCGTGGCGGTGGGCGCGATCGGCGACGAGCTGGTGGAGAAGATCCGCGAGCGCGCCGAGAAGATCAAGATCGGCCCCGGCAACGACCCGGCCTCCGAGATGGGCCCGCTGATCACGAAGGTGCACCGCGACAAGGTCGCCTCCTACGTCACGAACGCGGCCTCCGAGGGCGCCGAGGTGGTGCTGGACGGCACCGGCTTCACGGTGGACGGCTTCGAGGACGGCCACTGGATCGGCATCTCGCTGCTGGACAAGGTGCCCACGACGGCGAAGGCCTACCAGGACGAGATCTTCGGCCCGGTGCTGTGCGTGCTGCGCGTCGACACCTACGAAGAGGGCGTGGCGCTGATCAACGGCTCGCCGTTCGGCAACGGCACCGCGATCTTCACCCGGGACGGCGGCGCCGCCCGCCGCTTCCAGCTGGAGATCGAGGCCGGCATGGTCGGCGTGAACGTCCCGATCCCGGTCCCCGTCGGCTACCACAGCTTCGGCGGCTGGAAGGACTCCCTCTTCGGCGACCACCACATCTACGGCAACGACGGCACGCACTTCTACACCCGCGGCAAGGTCGTGACCACCCGCTGGCCCGACCCGGCCGACGCCCCCGCGGGCGTGGACCTGGGCTTCCCGCGCAACCACTGAGCCCCACCCACCAGGCGTCAGGCCGTCCGGATTCCGGACGGCCTGACGTTTTTTTGCCGCCCGGGGTGCGGTTCCCGTATGGCCCGCCAAGGCTGACAGGCTTAGCCGGAGTGCCGTAAACGCGCGTCCAGCCCTCTTTGATCTACGGATTCCGTAGGCAAACACCTATTGACGCAGCGGTTTCCGTCGGGATTCCATGCAGCCGCCGGGAGCGGACGAAGCACGTACGACCGAAGCCGCCGGAGGCGATAGCGCTCCCGCCCCTCACCCCGCCGCACGAGTCGATCGGAACCGCCGCATGACCGACACGCTCCGCCCTGTCGAGACCGCCCTCCCTCAGGCGCCCGACAGTCCCCAGAAGCTCAAGCGCTCCATCGGAGTCGTCGGCGGCACCCTCCTCACGCTGTCCTGCGTGACCCCCGCCTCCACCCTCTTCGTCGTCGTCCCGGACCTGTTCGGCTCGCTCGGCACCGCGACCGCCCTCACGATCGCGATCGGCTCGCTGCTCTGTATCGCCGTGGCGTTCTGCTACTCGGAGCTGGGCACCCTCATCCCCAGCGCGGGCGGCGAGTACGCCATGGTGTCGACGATGGCCGGACGCCTCGCCGGCTGGCTGGTCTTCGTCCTGTCCCTCCTCGTCGTCATGATCGTCCCGCCGGTGATCGCGATGGGCACGGCCGACTACCTCGCTCCGATCGTCCACCTCGACCCCTCCCTCGCGGGCGCCGGCGTCATGCTGCTCGCCACCCTGGCCGGCCTGCTCGACCTGCGCGCCAACGCCTGGATCACCGGCGTCTTCCTGGTCCTGGAGGTCATCGCCGCCGCGGTCGTCGCGGTCCTGGGCTTCGCCCACGGCCACCGCGGCCCCGGCAGTCTGGTCTCGATGCAGGTCGCGGGCGCCGACGGGGGCACCGACACCGTCACCGCCGTGCTGGTCGTCTCCGGCCTCGCCATCGCCCTCTTCGTCACCCAGGGCTTCTCGACCGCCGTCTACCTCTCCGAGGAGCTGGAGCACCCGCGCCGCAACGTCGCCCGCACGGTCCTCGCCACCCTCGCCATCTCCTCGGTGATCATCCTGGTCCCGGTCGTCGCCATCACCTTCGGCGCCTCCGACCTCGCCGAACTCACCGGCGGCGACATCGGCTCCATGGTCACCGCCTGGTCCGACTCCGCCGTCGGCACCTTCGTCAGCCTCTGTGTCGCCCTCGCGATCATCAACGCCGGCATCGTGATGGTCATCCAGAACTCCCGCGTCCTGTTCGCCTCCGCCCGCGACAAGGCCTGGCCCGAGCCCGTCAACAACGTCTTCGCCAAGCTCGGCCGCTTCGGCTCCCCCTGGGTCGCCACCCTCGCCGTCGGCGTCCCCGGCGCCGCGCTCTGCTTCGTGAACCTGGACACCCTCTACGGCGTCACCGGCGTCTCCGTCACCGGCATGTACCTGCTCGTCGCGGTGGCCGCCCTGCTCTCCCGCCGCGGCCACCACCGGCACATCCCGGCCTGGCGCATGCCCCTGTGGCCCGTCGTACCGGTCCTGCTGATCGTCGTCCTCGGCTACATCCTCACCCAGCAGGAGACGGGCTACCTCCTGTGGACCGGCGGCATCACCGCCGCCGCCACCCTCTACTGGGCCCTCTACCTCCGCCCCCGCCCCGACACCCGCTGGCTGGTGACCCTCCCGGAGGACGCGCGGGTCTGAGTCACGTGCCGCGGCCCGGGCGGCGGGAGGGCAGCCACGTCACGGCGTGGTCGACGGCCTCCCGGATGCCGAACACCCGGGCCGTGGTCCGCCCCGCGGGGCCGGTCCTGACAGAGGCCCCGCTGCGCTCGAAGGACATGCCGAGCTCCGTGAAGTCGCCGTCGTCCAGCGCCACGTCCGTGTAGCTCCACCAGGTCCGCCTGCCGCCGACCCGGATCACGCAGTGGTACTCCTGTGTCGGCTGCTCCGGCACCCGGTACTCGGCCAGGTGGAACGCGGTGCAGGAGGCGAACCCCACCCCCAGGAGCAGTACCCGGGCCCCCTCGTCGTACAGCCGGGCCAGGGGCGAGTGCTCGCCGAGGTGGCACCGCGGTGAATGGCCGGAGACGATCTTCCGGGCCAGCGGACCGACAGCCGCGAACGACGTCTGCGGATGATCGCTGCGCAACGCCTCGGGATGCGTGCGCACCTCCTCGGCGAGCCGTCCGGTCGACAGGGCCGGGGTGCGCCGGCGGTCGAATGCGGGCATTCGGTCCCGGAGCTCCGCCACCTGCTCGGGGGTCAGTCCTCGGACGCGCCGCCGGTAGACGGGGGACGTGTCGGAGTTCTCCGGGGTGAAGGTGGGCACCACGAGCGTGCCTTCGGGCCCCAGCGCGGCACGGAGCGCTCGCACCACCGTCCGGCTGTCGCCCCGCACCGGGCCCAGGCTGCGCAGCGAGGCATGCGTGATGACGACTCCGCCGGGACCGACCCCGAGGGCCCGGAACTCCTCGGTGAGCGTCGCCTCGTCGACGGCCGGCCGGTACGGAGGACTGTCGAGCTTCCGCATGATGACCTCTCCCGCGTCAGTCCCGGAATCGCTGCTGGAAGTGGGTGATCAGTTCGGTCAGGTCGCGGCAGTAGACCGACGGATTGTCGAAGCCGTGGCCGGAGCGGAAGCGGTGGGCGTAGAGTCCGCCGCCGCAGACCTGAACCAACGGGCACGATCGGCACGTGGCGCACAGGTCCGAGAGTCCCCGTCTGCGTTCCCGGAGACCGGGATGGTCGGAGACGTCGTCGAGGCTGTGCGAGAAGACGTCCATCCCCGTCTGCGGCGCACCTTCGTAGGCCGTCTTGAGGGAGTCCGCCTGTTCGATGGTGCCGTCCGTCTCGATCACCACGTGATCGACGGAGGTCGTACCCGTGGACTCCACGAAACTCGGGCCGCCCGCGAGCAGACTGAGGATGGATTCGAAGAGCCGCACCGGCACCGGGCGGCCGGTCGCGAACCATTCGTCGGCGATCGCGATCAGCCAGTCGGCATAGGGGGTCGGCCGGCCGTCGTGACGAGCGGGCGGCTGGTCCCAGGTGGCGTGCGGGAGCAGGAAGTCCACCCGGGGAGGGGCCGCCGCCAGTAGGGCCGAATAGACCTGCAGCGGGTCGTTCCGCGTGTCCACGGTGCACAGCAGTCCCGCGAAGAGATGCCGGTGGCGCGGTTCGTTGAGCAGCCGCACCCCCCGCAGGACGTGGTGGTGGCTGCCGCGGCCGTCCCGGAACCGCCGGTGGCGGTCGTGCGCCGACCGGTCGCCGTCCAGGGATACACCGACCTTGATGTCGTGTTCCAGGAAGAGCTCGCAGAAACGCTCGTCGAGGCGTACGGCGTTCGTCTGGAGGCGCAGGTCGAGCCGGCAGTGGCCGGACAGCGCGGAACGGAACTCCTCCGCGATGGCGCGCAACCGCGCGGGTCCGGCCAACAGCGGTTCGCCTCCGTGCAGGACGACGTGGACGGTGTCCAGCTCGTGTGCAGCGGCGTGCTCGGCGATCCTCTCGGCGGTCCGTACGACCACGGGTAAGGGAATGACCGACGGCCGGCCGCGCCAGCTGCTGTCGGCGTGCTCGTAGATGTAGCAGTGGTCGCACGCGAGATCGCAACGGCTGTGCACCTTGACCACGAACTGGCGCAGGGACTGGGTGGCAGGAGCAGTGCCGCGGTCCTCAGATGCAGGAATTGAAGGTGACGACCCAGCGCCCTTCGCCATCCCCGGCCTCCGTTCCGCTTCCCGGCCCGCTCGCCGCCGTGAGCAGCGCCCGCCTCGGGCCGCCGTGTCCGGGCGGGGAGGGCACCTCGTCATGAACCTTCTGCGGCGGCGACGGCGCTGCGGATTTCGACCTCGGCTGCCCGGAGGCAGTGGAGGATTCGCTCATGGGTGTCTCCTACGGCATCGGTCACTCGTATGCGGATGTATAAGTTGTCGAGCAGGGAGAGCGCCGGTACGGAAAGGCGGACGGCGTACAGCCCGTCGCGGTCGGTGGTGACACCGATCGGCGTCCCGGCGCCGAGAGCGTTGAGATCGAAATCCTTCCCGAGGCGTAGGCCCAGTGCTTCGAGTTCGGTGACGGTGGCTTCATATCCCTGCCATTGAATGTCCGCGGCGGGGGTCATTTCGCCTTTGGGCTGCACATGGTATTCGAGGCTCTCCAGGGTGCCGCTGTGCATTCCGCCGTTCCGGATTGCCACGACCCACACGAACCTGCCGTTCATGGCCGGCAGGTCGCTGCTGACATAGCCGTTCCAGCCGATGATCGGCCGTACCGCCCGGGCGAACTGGGCGCGGGCGAACACGAAGCCGAGGGAGACCGCGAGCAGGCTCGACAGAGCCTCCTGGTCGAGGAGCGCGAGTCGCCACGGCCAATGGTCCCTGGCAGGCGCCGTGATATTCCCCCTGATCGTTTCCCAGATCGCCATAACGGTCAGTACGGCGAGCAGAACGACCGGTGTGGTGAAGAGAACCGGACTTCGGTGTACGCGGCGCTGGCTGTCGTCCAGATGCCCGGACCCAGGTATGGGGGTGCCACCTGTCATCGAGTCGGTCTCCGCCTTCATCGGCAGGTGCTCAGTGCCGGACAGTATGGCAGGGAGGGAAATTCTCCACCAGAAGGACTTCCGGACTGCGCATGACCGGGACGTGTGGGACGGAAGAGCGGGTGTGTACCGCGGCTGGTGTACGCATGTGGGGTCACGTACGTCCCTGGGAGGGCGTGGAGTTCGGTCTTCGGTCGACAACTCCCCGACAGGTCGACCCCGTACCGTTGAAGCATGGATCTTCGACTGCCCGGTCTGCGAGGACCGCGGCGGCCGCGGCGGATCGTCTCCGCGGCGGCCGCCGTCGTCGTACTCGCCGGTGCCGGTACGTGGGCGGCCGCGGCCTCCTCCGACGACACGCGGACCGTGCGCCGCGCCGACCGGGTCATGGACGTCGACGGAGTACGGCTCGACACCTCCTACTACACCTCCGCCGACGCCGGCCGCCGCCCCGCCGTCCTCCTCGGCCACGGCTTCGGCGGCACCAAGGACGATCTGCGGCAGCAGGCCGAGGACCTCGCCCGCGACGGGTACGCGGTCCTGACCTGGTCGGCGCGCGGCTTCGGCAAGTCCACCGGCAGGATCGGCCTGAACGATCCCGAGGGCGAGGTCGCCGACGTCTCGCGGCTGATCGACTGGCTCGCCCGGCAGCCCCTGGTCCAGCTGGACAAGAAGGGCGACCCGCGCGTCGGTGTGGCCGGCGGCTCCTACGGCGGCGCGATCTCCCTGCTCGCCGCCGGGTACGACGACCGCGTCGACGCCATCGCCCCCTCGATCACCTACTGGAACCTCGCGGACGCCCTGTTCCCCGACGGCGTGTTCAAGAAGCTGTGGACCGGCATCTTCTTCAACACCGCCGGCGGCTGCGACAAGTTCGAGCCCGCGCTGTGCGCGATGTACAACCGGGTCGCCGAGTCCGGCACCCCGGACGCCGCCGCCCGTGAGCTCCTCGAGGAGCGCTCGCCGTCCGCCGTCGCCGACCGCATCAAGGTGCCCACCCTGCTCGTGCAGGGCCAGGCCGACTCCCTCTTCACCCTCGCCCAGGCCGACGCGGCGGCGAAGGCGATCCGCGCCAACGGCGCGCCCGTGGACGTCGACTGGATCGCGGGCGGCCACGACGGCGGCAACCTGGAGACCAGCCGTGTGCAGGCCCGGGTGACCGCCTGGTTCGACCGCTACCTCAAGGACGACAAGGGCGTCGACACCGGCCCGGCCTTCCGCGTCACCCGCACCGGAGGCGTCGACTCCACCGACGGCACGGTCCCGCTGCGCGGCGCGAGCGCGGACTCCTACGCCGGCCTGGCGAACGACCGCAGGACGGTCAAGCTGACCGGCCGCGAGCAGAGCTTCGACAACCCCGCCGGAGCCAGCCCGCCCGCCCTCTCCGCCCTGCCCGGCCTGGGCGGCTCCAGCCTCGGCCGGCTCTCGGCGTTCGGCGTCGGCGTCTCGCTCGACTTCCCCGGCCAGTACGCGGCCTTCCAGTCGGCGCCGGTCACCGGCGACCTGCGGATCACCGGATCCCCCACCGTCACCGTCCACGTGAAGTCCACGAGCGACGACGCCGTGCTCTTCGCCAAGGTGTACGACGTCGGGCCCGGCGGCAGCCAACAGCTGCCCTCCCAGCTGGTCTCGCCGGTCCGCGTCGAGGGCGCCGGGAGCGGCAAGGACGTCACGATCACCCTCCCGGCGATCGACCACGACATCGAGGACGGCCACCGGCTGCGCCTGGTCCTCGCCTCCACCGACCTCGGCTACGCCTCCCCGGTGGCGCCCGCGACGTACACGGTCTCCCTGAAGAGCGACCTGAAGGTGCCCACCGCACCCGCCGTGACGACCGCGGCCGCCCCCCTCCCGTCCTGGGTCTGGTGGCTGCCCCTCGCCGGCGCGGGTCTCGCCCTGGCGCTGCTCCTGACCGGCCGCCGCCCTACCGTCACCCCCGCCCCCGACCCGGAGCTGGCCGAGGTCCCGCTCCAGATCAGCGGCCTGAGCAAGAAGTACGCGGGCGGCGACCGCTACAGCGTCCGCGACCTCTCCTTCCGCGTGGACAAGGGCCAGGTGCTCGGTCTCCTCGGTCCCAACGGGGCCGGCAAGACGACCACCCTGCGCATGCTGATGGGCCTCATCAAGCCCGACGACGGCGAGATCCGCGTCTTCGGCCACGCCATCCGCCCGGGTGCCCCCGTCCTCTCCCGGGTCGGCGCCTTCGTCGAGGGCGCGGGCTTCCTGCCGCACCTCACCGGCCGGGAGAACCTGGAGCTGTACTGGCAGGCCACCGGCCGCCCGGCCGAGGACGCCCACCTGGACGAGGCCCTGGAGATCGCCGGCCTCGGCGACGCCCTCGCCCGCGCGGTGCGCACCTACTCCCAGGGCATGCGCCAGCGCCTCGCCATCGCCCAGGCCATGCTCGGCCTGCCCGACCTGCTGATCCTCGACGAGCCGACCAACGGTCTCGACCCGCCGCAGATCCGTGAGATGCGCGAGGTGATGATCCGGTACGCGGCGGCCGGGCGCACGGTGATCGTCTCCAGCCACCTGCTGGCGGAGGTCGAGCAGTCCTGCACCCACCTCGTGGTCATGGACCGGGGACAACTGGTCCAGGCCGGTCCGGTCGGCGAGATCGTCGGCTCCGGCGACACCCTCCTGGTCGGCACCGCCGCACCCGTGGAGGAGCCGGTCGTGGAGAAGGTGGCCGCGCTGCCCGGCGTCGCCTCCGCCGTACGCACCGACGGAGGCCTGCTCGTACGGCTCGACCCGGACGGCACCGCCCGGCGCCTGGTCGCCGACCTCGTACGGCTCGACGTGCCCGTGCAGTCCGTCGGCCCGCACCGTCGCCTGGAGGACGCCTTCCTCACCCTGATCGGAGGTTCCGCATGAGCACGCTCACCGAGGTCGCCTCCGGCTACCAGGCAGGCCGCACCCTGCCCCTGCGCGTCGAACTGGTCCGCCAGCTCAAGCGCCGCCGCACGCTCGTCATGGGCGGCATCCTCGCCGCCCTGCCGTTCGTCCTGCTCGTCGCCTTCGCCATCGGCGGCGAGCCGGGCGGCCGCAACGACCAGCTGACCCTGATGGACACGGCGACCGCCTCGGGCGCCAACTTCGCCGCGGTCAACCTGTTCGTCTCGGCGGGCTTCCTGCTGGTCATCCCCGTGGCCCTGTTCTGCGGGGACACGGTGGCCTCGGAGGCCGGCTGGTCCTCCCTGCGCTACCTCCTCGCGGCACCCGTGCCCCGGGCCCGGCTCCTGTGGTCCAAGCTCGTCGTCGGCCTCGGCCTCAGCCTGGCCGCGATGGTCCTGCTGCCGGTCGTCGCCCTCGCCGTCGGCACCGCCGCCTACGGCTGGGGGCCGCTGGAGCTCCCCACCGGCGGCTCGCTCGACTCGGGGACGGCGGCACAGCGGCTGGTGATCGTCGTCGGGTACGTCTTCGTCTCCCAACTGGTCACCGCCGGACTCGCGTTCTGGCTGTCGACGAGGACCGACGCGCCCCTCGGCGCGGTGGGCGGCGCGGTCGGCCTGACCATCGTCGGCAACGTCCTGGACGCCGTCACCGCCCTCGGCGACTGGCGCGACTTCCTGCCCGCGCACTGGCAGTTCGCCTGGGCCGACGCCGTCCAGCCCACCCCGGAGTGGTCCGGCATGCTCCAGGGCACGGCGGTCTCCGTGACGTACGCCCTCGTGCTGTTCGCCCTGGCCTTCCGGGGGTTCGCCCGCAAGGACGTGGTGTCGTAGGCCGGCGGAGGATCACCCTCCGGTCTCGACGACCAGCCCTCGTGGCCTGTTCGAGACCCATCCGCAACCCCCCGTGCCGCACGTTCCGGCCCCCTGTCCCGTCACCGTCACATACATCGACGGACACAGGGGGCCCGGCACATGAAGACCCGATCGACACCAGCACTGCTCGCCTGCGCGACGGTCACCGCACTCCTCCTCACCGGCTGCGGCGCGGGTGACTCCTCCGGCGGCGACGCCACGGACGGCGCGGCCCGCCGCAGCGAGGCCTTCCCCGCCCCGAGCGCGCCCCGCACGGACGAGGACGGCAAGGCGGTGGCCCCGGACCACCTCTCCACCTTCGCCCTCGACGTCGACACCGCCTCCTACGGCTACGCCCGCCGCACCCTCGCCGACGGCGCGCTGCCCGACCCCTCGACGATCCGCCCCGAGGAGTTCGTCAACAGCTTCCGCCAGGACTACGAACGCCCCGACGGCGACGGCTTCTCGGTCACCGTCGACGGCGCCCGCACCGGCGCCGAGGACTGGTCCCTGGTCCGCGTCGGCCTCGCCACGCGCAGCGCCACCGAGGAGTCCGAACGCCCGCCCGCCGCCCTCACCTTCGTCATCGACGTCTCCGGCTCGATGGGCGAACCGGGCCGGCTGGACCTCGCCCGGCACTCCCTCGCCACGATGACCGACCGCCTCCGCGACGACGACTCCGTCGCCGTCGTCACCTTCAGCGACGAGGCCGAGACCGTCCTGCCGATGACCCGCCTCGGCGGCCACCGCGGCCGTGTCCACGACGCCGTCGACAGCCTGGAGCCGACCGACTCCACCAACCTCGGAGCCGGCGTCGAGACCGGCTACGCCACCGCCGTCGACGGCCTGCGCGAGGGCGCCACCAACCGGGTCGTCCTGGTCTCCGACGCCCTCGCCAACACCGGTGAGACGGACGCCGACGCGATCCTGGAACGCATCGGCACCGCCCGCCGCGAACACGGCATCACCCTGTTCGGCGTCGGCGTCGGCAGCGACTACGGCGACGCCCTGATGGAACGCCTCGCCGACAAGGGCGACGGCCACACCACCTACGTGTCGACCGAGCAGGACGCCCGCGAGGTCTTCTGCGCGCAGCTCCCGAGGAACATCGAGCTGACCGCCCGCGACGCCAAGGCCCAGGTCGCCTTCGACCCCGAGACGGTCGCCGACTTCCGCCTCGTCGGCTACGACGACCGCGCGGTCGCCGACGACGACTTCCGCGACGACCGCGTCGACGGCGGCGAGGTCGGCCCCGGCCACACCGTCACCGCCCTGTACGCCGTCCGCACCCGGCCCGGTGTCCGGGGCCCGCTCGCCACCGCCACCGTCCGCTGGCTCGACCCTGACACGCGCACCCCGCACGAGACCTCCGGCCGGCTGGAGACCGGGGCCCTGCACGACGGCCTCACCGACGCACCGGTCCGTTTCCAGGTCACGGCGACGGCCGCCTACTTCGCGGATGTCCTGCGCCGCGCGGAGACCCCGCTGCCGGGCGCCCCGTCCCCGGCCGAACTGTCCGAGCGGGCCCACTCCCTGGCGGACCGGACGCAGGACAAGGACGTCCGTGAGCTCGCGGCGGCCATCGACCAGGCAGTGCGGGCGGGCTCCGCGGAGGGCGGCGAGGAGCCGGCCCCGGCGAGCGGCTGAGTCCCGCCCGCCCCGGTCCGCGTCGCCCGGACACAGCGGTTGAATTTTTCTTACTTGCGAGTAAGTTGACTGCCCAGCACCTGCCAGCCGCACCGCGACCGGGAGCCGTCATGGGCGTACGCAAGGATCTGAAACGGGCGAAGCAGCGCACCCACCTGGCCGCCCGCACCCGGGTCGAGCTCGTCAGGGACGCCTCCGGCACCGTACGCGAGGCACGGACCGCGCCCCTGGTGGAGCCGCCCGCCACCGGCAGCATCGCCGACCTTCCCTTCACCAATGCGGCCGAGGCCCCAGACGCGGTGGTCCTGCGCCGCAGACGGGCCGACGGCTGGCACCCGGTCACCGCCGCCGCGTTCGCCGCCGAGGTCACCGCCACCGCCAAGGGCCTGATCGCCCACGGGCTCGAACCGGGCGGCCGGGTCGCGGTGATGTCCCGCACCCGCTACGAGTGGACCCTGCTGGACTTCGCCGTCTGGGCGGCGGGCGGCCAGACCGTCCCGGTCTACGCCACCTCCTCCGCCGACCAGGTCGACTGGATCGTCCGGGACTCGGGCGCCGGCCTCGTCGTCGTCGAGAACGCCGAGAACGCGGCCACGGCGAGGGCCGGCACGGCCCACCACCCGCTGCCCCCGCGGATCCTCGAACTCGACGCCGACGCCGTCACCGAGCTCACCGCCCACGGCCGGGACCTCCCCGACGAGGAGGTGACCAAGCGCCGCGAGGCCCTCACCCCCGACACCACCGCCACCATCTGCTACACCTCCGGCACCACCGGCCGCCCCAAGGGCTGCGTGCTCACCCACGCCAACCTGCACGCCGAGGCCGGCAACCTCCTCGAACTGCTGTACCCGATCTTCAAGGAGGTGACCGGCGAGACCGCCTCCACCCTCCTCTTCCTGCCGCTCGCCCACATCATGGGCCGTACCCTGCAGATCGCCTGTCTGACGGCCCGCATCGAGACCGGCCACTTCCCGAGCGTCAAGCCCGACGAACTGCGGCCCGCGCTCAGGGAGTTCCGGCCCACCTTCCTGGTCGGCGTCCCCTACCTCTTCGAGCGCATCCACGACACCGGCCGCGCCACCGCCGAGAAGATCGGCCGCGGCGCCTCCTTCGACCGCGCCGAACGCGTCGGCGTGCGCTTCGCGGAGGCGTACCTGGAGAAGTTCCTCGGCCGGGGCAAGGGCCCAGGCCCCGGCCTCTACGCCGCCTGGGCCCTGTACGACCTGCTGGTCTACCGCCGTATCCGCAAGGAACTGGGCGGCCGTATGCGCTATGCCATCAGCGGCGGCTCTCCGCTCGACCGCACCCTCAACCTCTTCTTCCACGCCGCCGGCATCGTCGTCTACGAGGGCTACGGCCTCACCGAGACCACCGCCGCCGCCACCCTCGTCCCGCCTCTCGAACCCCGGCCCGGCACGGTCGGCCGGCCCGTCCCCGGCACCGCCGTCCGCATCGCCGACGACGGGGAGGTGCTGATCAAGGGCGGGGCCGTCTTCCACTCCTACTGGAACAATCCGGCCGCCACGGCCGAGGTCCTCACCGACGGCTGGTTCGCCACCGGTGACCTCGGCGCCCTCGACGAGGACGGCTACCTCACCATCACCGGCCGCAAGAAGGACCTGCTGATCACCTCCGGCGGCAAGAACGTCTCCCCGGCCGTCCTGGAGGACCGGCTGCGCAGCCGCGCCCCGGTCGGCCAGTGCCTGGTCGTCGGCGACAGGCGTCCCTTCGTCGCCGCCCTGATCACCCTGGAACCCGACGCTGTCGCCCACTGGCTGTCCGTGCGCGGGCTGCCCGCCGACACCCCGCTGTCCGAGCTCGCCCGCGACCCGCGGATGCGCGCCGACGTGCAGAAGGCCGTCGACTACGCCAACGAGGCCGTCTCGCGCGCCGAGTCGATCCGGGCCTTCGCCCTGGTCGACGGCGAGTTCAGCGAGGCCAACGGACTGCTCACACCGTCCCTGAAGGTGAAACGGCACGCGGTGACGGCCCGGTACGCGCAGGAGATCGAGGACCTCTACCGCGCGTGACACACGCGAACGGCGGGTCACCGGGATTCCGGTGACCCGCCGTTCGCGGACTGTCAGAGGCGGCGGCTCAGCCGTTCTGCGCGCCGTTGGCCGAGAGCAGCGCGATGTCGTCCAGGATGTGCGACAGCGGGTCGTCGCCCTTGGCCTGGGTGGAGTTCTCGACACACTGCTGGTTCTGCGACGAGGACAGGATCGGGGTGTCCTGGAGCAGCGGGGCGGGGCCCGGGGCAGTGGCGGTGTTGAGCTTGGCCGGCAGGCCGATGCAGGGCTTGTTCAGCGAACCCTGGACCAGCGAGAGCTGCGGGCTCATGTCGCCGAACGTGGCCGAGTTGCCGAACTCCTGCGAGGCACCGTTGCCGCTGGCGGAGGTGGTGCCGCTGTCGTCGCCGAGGGCCAGGGCCTGGGGGGCGGAGGCGATCGCGAGACCGGCCAGGGACGCGGCGACAGCCGCGGTTGCCCACAGCTTCTTCATGTTCTTTCCCTTCGAAAAAGCGGACTCCGGGGGAGGAGCTGCGTGATCGTCAACGCGCCGGGGCGGGCGGAGGTTGCGCCCTTTGCTCCGTTTGGAGCAGCGCATGGGGCGCCGCGGTCACGCGCCCCTCACTCGCATGCCGAACAGCGGGCCGCCGGTGACCGGCGGCCCGCTGTTCGGCGAGAGGAGGCGTGGCTCAGTGGTTGCCCGCGCCGTTGCCCGTGAAGAGCGAGATGTCGTCCAGGATGTGCGACAGCGGGTCGTCGCCCTTGGCCTGGGTGGAGTTCTCGACACACTGCTGGTTCTGCGACGACGACAGGATCGGGGTGTCCTGGAGCAGCGGGGCGGGGCCCGGGGCCACAGCGTTGTTGAGCTTGAGAGGCAGGCCGATGCACGGCTTGTTCAGCGAACCCTGGATGAGCGCCATCTGCGGGCTCATGTTGCCGAAGGTGGCCGAGTTGCCGAACGACTGGCTGGCGCCGTTGCCGCTGGCGGAGGTGGTGCCACTGTCGTTGCCGATGGCGAGGGCCGGGGCCGCCGCGGCGGCGGAGACGCCGAGGATGGAAGCGGCGACCGCGGCGGTGGCCAGTACCTTCTTGATCACGTGTAAGTCCCTTTCGTGTGAAACCCCGTCCACCGGAGCGTTCTGACCAACATCTCTCCGAGTCGTTTGGTTGCTCCGCTTCACTCCGATGGCCCATTGGTACATTTTCCGCTGTTCAGGTGAAGTGCTTTTCCTGTGTGGGCAATACGTGTCAATAGTATGAAGACATTCGAGTGAATAACCCGGCGGCGGGCGTTCGCCGCATTCCATGCCGTCAATCTCTCGTGTGCAGCCTGCTGGTCATGGTGCGAGCCGATCCGATAGCGCTCGCTCGGTTCCGACCGTCAACGAGGCATGGCCGCAGAGAAGGGACAATTCATGAAGAAGAGCGCTGCCGTCGTCGCGGGTCTGGTTCTTGCCCTGGGAGGTGCCGCCTCACCGGCCTTCGCCGACGCGGAGGCGCATGGCGTCGCCATCGGTTCGCCGGGCTTCCTTTCCGGGAACGTGATCCAGAATCCTCTTCACTTCCAGCTGAACGTGTGCGGCAACACGTTCGGGTCCGGATTCCTGTCCCCGGCCTTCGGCAACATCTGCGTCAACGACTGACGACACGTCACTCCAGCCGCACGGCTGGGCCGAGGCCGGCCCTGGGACAGCTTCAACGCGTTCCGGGGCCGGCTTTTCCCACTTCTCCAAGCAGGAAGACAACGAGATTGCGACAGACCCTGAGCAAGGGAATGGTCGCGGCCGCAGCCGCGACCGGCCTCCTGTATCTGTGCGGGGGCGCCGCCCTGGCGAACTCGCACGACACCGGGACGGCCACGGCTTCGCCCGAGGTGGTGTCGACCACCACCGGCGCGACTCCCACGGACAAGGAGACGACCGGCCCCTACGGCACGTGGCCGTACGGTGACGAGGACGCCGGCTACGGCGGCCACGGAGACGAGGAACCCGGTTACGGCGGCCACGACGACGAGGACTCCGACCACGGGGACCACGGCGACAAGGGCTCCGGGTACGGGGACCGCGGCGACAAGGAACCCGGTTACGGCGCCAAGGGACCCGAGGAGCACGGCGACAAGGGCTCCGGGTACGGGGACCACGGCGACAAGGAACCCGGTCACGGGGACCATGGCACCAAGGAACCCGGTTACGGCGGCCACGGCCACGAGGGCTCCGGTTACGGCAACGGCAGCGGCTACGGCAACGGCAACGGCCACGGGGACGACGACTCCAGCCACGGCACGCACCCGCCGCACACCAAGCCCCCGCACACGACCCCACCCCCCACCACGAAGCCCCCGCACACCAAGCCCCCGCACACCAAGCCGCCCCACACCAAACCGCCCCACACCGAGCCTCCGCACACGACCCCACCCCCCTACACCCACCCCCCGCACACCCATCCGCCGCACACCGCCCCGCCGCACGAGCCGCCGCAGCTGTCCCACACCGGCAGTGAGGCCATGCTGGCCGCCTCGGGCGTCAGCGCCGTGCTGATCGCGGGTGGCGTCATCCTGTACCGCCGGGGCCGGACCGCGCCCCGACGCTGATCGCGCCGGGTGCCGGACGCGCTCACGTCCGGCACCCGCGCGGACCGCGCCTCAGCGGCTGCCCGCCCTCTCGTCGTCGGTCTGCTCCGCCGCGGGCACCGGCGAGGGCGCGGGCACCCGGGGAACCGCACCGCCCGGCCGGGGGGCCGGTAAGGCCGGCCGGGGCAGCCGGTCCCGCAGGTGCCGGGTGACATGAGCGCACCACAGGCGCCGCATCGCACGTCCGGGGGCGGGATCGTCACTCGCGTACCAGGCCAGTTCACGGCCCTGCGGCGCCGGGCGCAGCGCGGCGAGCGGCGCGTAGTTCTCGACCACGAACGTCCGTCCGGGCAAAGGCGCTTCGGCCGGCAGCGGACGGTGGGTCAGGTCCAGGTGCTGCGCCCGTACGACGTCCAGGCCCGCGGCGTCGGCGAAGAGCCGGAACTGGGCGCCGGGACGCGGGTTGAAGTCGAGCAGGTGGTAGGCGCCGGTGCCGCCGCAGCGACGGAAGTCGAGATCGAGGATGCCCCGGTAGCCGAGGAGCTCCGTGAGCCGTTCGGCGTGCGCGCGGACCCGCGGGTTCTCGGTCCACTCGCCCACCGCCGTCAGCCCCGCGCCGCGCGGCCAGGCGCACAGCTTGCGGCCCGGGCCGCCGCCGCGCAGGGCGCCGGAGCGGTCGGCGTACCCGTGGAAGAACCAGTCGCGGCCGGGACCCGGCGGCAGGAACGCCTGGAGCAGCAGCGGGCTGCCGGCCTCCTCGCCGCGCAGGAACAGCTCGCGCGCGGCGCGGGCGGAGCGCACGAGGACCGTGCTGCGCAGTCCGGTGCCGGCCGGCAGCAGCCAGGGCCTGCTCCACTTCGCCACCAGCGGCAGTCCGAGCCGGCGGGCGACGGAGGCGGCCTGCGCGGCGCTGTCGGGGATCACCGTCCGCGGATACGGCACGTCCGCCGCCGCGCACAGCCCGGCCAGTTCGGCCTTGTCGGCGACCCGTCCGGGTACCTCGCCGGGCTGCTCGGGCAGCAGATAGGCGGGCGCCAGCTCCTCACGCAGCCGGCCCACCGCGACCGCGCCCGCGTCGTCCATCGGGATCAGCACGGCGGGCCGTTCGATCCGGGCGGCCACCCCGAGCAGGACGGCGGCGATGTCGGCGGGCGCGGCGCCGGGCGGCGGCGGGGGATGCAACTGACCTACGAAACGGGACCGGCCGACGGGGCTCCCCGTCACGTCGGCGACCACGTGCACGTCGATTCCGGCGCGGCCGAGCGAGCGCACGGCTCCCAGCGTGCCGTGGTGGAAGGGGTTCCGGTCGATCCGCAGCAGTACGGCGGGGACACGGGTGTCGAGCTGTGACTCGGGCATCTCTCTTCTCTCCCAGTGCTTCTTCTGCCGGGTCACCGGCGCGGACGAGCGGGGCGACCCGAAAGCCGTAACGCCGGTGGCGGCGTCAGGTTCTGTGTGCCTCTCATATGACTACGTGTCAGTAATGCGTCCGCATCCCCGTGACACCGTGAGAGTGAAAGAGGAGCAGGCATGGCCCCACAGCAGCGACGGGTCCGCACCCGGCGGCCGGCCCTCGCCGTCGCCACGGCGGCGGCCGCGGTGTCGGCGGTACTGGCGTCCGGACCGGGACCCGCCGTGGCCTCGCCCGTGCCGGTGCCGAGTGCGACGCCGGCGTGGACACCCGGCGCCCTGCCCACGCACGCCCCGAGCGCGATGCCCGCCCCGGCGTCCGGCACGACGCCCGCCCACACAGCCGGCGGGACATCCGGTGAGGCGTCCGCCCAGCCGGCCGCCCCGGCCTCCACCCCCGCGCTCGCGCCCTCGGCCCCCGCTCCCGAGACGCCCGCGCCTTCGAGCCCCGCTCCCACGACCTCCGTCTCCACCGCCCCCGTCCCCACCCCCGCTCTCGCCACCCCCGCGTCCACGACCCCCGCCGCCGTGACTCCCGCACCGGCCGCCGCCCCCGCCTCCACGCCCCGCGACACGTCCACCCCCGCGTTCGGCGCCTACCTCGACTACGGCGCCCTGGGCGTGGCCCGGATGGCCCGGTTCAGCGACTGGCTGGGTGGGGCCGAGCTGCGGGTCGGGCACACCTACCTGCCGGGTGACCAGTGGCGGAACATCGAGGGCGCGCCCGGCTTCCTCGACGTGTGGGCGGACTGGCGGCGGGAGAAGGACGACCGGATGCTCGTCCTCAACGTGCCCATGCTGGAGCGCAACGAGGAGGGCGTCTCCGACGCCGAGGTGCGCCATCTGCTCCAGCGGGGCGCTGCCGGGGAGTACGACCACCATTTCCGCGCCCTCGCCGGGCGACTGGTCGCGCTGGGGGTGCCGGACACGGTGATCGTGCTCGGCTGGGAGATGAACGGCACCACGTACACCCACCGCTGCGGACCCGATCCGCAGGCCTGGAAGACGTACTGGAACCGGATCGTCACCGCCATGCGCGCGGTGCCCGGGCAGAGGTTCCGGTTCGACTTCACGCCGACCCGGGGCATGGACGCCGTTCCGTGGACGGAGTGCTATCCCGGGGACGACACGGTCGACATCATCGGCATGGACTCCTACGACCAGCCGACCGGCCTGTCCTTCGACGAACAGGTGACCGAGCCCCTCGGGCTCAGGGAGCACGTCGACTTCGCCCGGGCCCACGGCAAGCCCGTCTCGTATCCCGAGTGGGGGCTCTTCCGCAACGGCGACAACACGGAGTACATGCGGCGCATGCTCGCGTGGATGGACGAGCACAAGCCCCTCTACAACACGCTGACCGACTACTGCCCGCACGGCGTGTGGCAGTGCCGGGAGAACCCGCGGGCGTCCGAGGTCTACCGCTCGCTCCTGTACGGCCGTACGGACGACCGGATCCCGCCGGCGATCCCGGTGCCCGCCGTGCCGCCGGCCGGCTCCACGGCACCCGTGACGACACCCGCCACGCCCGGCACGCCCACGACCCCGCGGGTTCCTGCGGACTGCTCGCCGCCCGGCCTCGGCGGCCGGTCCGGGAGCCGGCTCGGCGGCGGGCCGTGCCCGGGCCTCGACCGGTGGCCGCGCCACCGGTGAGCCCCGGCGCACGGGCGGTGGGACCGCGTCAGGTCCCGCCGCCATCGTGACGCTCCTTCCGCTGCTCCCGGCGCAGCAGCAGCTCCTTGCCCCGCCGCCGCGCCGCCACGTCACAGACGACCGCCGACAGCAGCGGGGCGGTGCGCCGGCGGGCCAGCAACAGCCGCTGGTTGACGACCGGTTCGGGCCGCCAGTGGTGCTTGTACGGCTCGTTGCCGCGCAGCAGGCTCAGCGCGGCCCGCCCGCCGCCCCGGGTGTGCTCGGCGCACGCGTCGAGCAGCATCACCGCCACGTCCGCCTTGCGCTCCCGCAACCGCGGATGGGCGCCGTAGAGGTAGCCGCCCGCCAGCCGGTGCGACAGAAGGGTCAGGTCGACGGCCACCACGTCGTCGTCCAGCCGGAACTCGGTGACCACCGCGTTCCCGGAGCGCACCATCGGCCCGACCGAGCGCACCAGGTGCTCGCCGAAGCGCGGCCGCAGGTGCTCGCCCGTCACCTTGCGGCCCTGCCACTGCAGCCGGTGCAGCTCCAGGAGCCGGCGCAGCGCCCCGTCCACCTCGTCGGGCCGTACGGCCTGCCGCTCCACCCCCAGCGCGGTCAGCTTGCGCAGCTTGGCGCGCACCCGCTGGGCCTTCGCCGAGGGGAGCCGGGCGACCAGCTCGTCCATGGGCACGGCCGGCAGTTCCAGGCACACCGAGTCGCCCACCCGGCGCCGGGGCCCGCCCCAGCGTTCGTAGACCTGCTCGACCGCGCCGCCCGGCCGCACCTCGCGGAAGTCGATCAGCGCGGTGCGGGCGGCCGCCGCGAGCCCCTCGGTGAGCGCGGCGACGGCCCGCTCGGCGTGTCCGTCGTCGACGAGGACGTCACCGTAGTCGGAGATCGCACCGCCGAGCGGGACCAGCGCGGGCACCGGCCGGCGGACGGCCGTGAGCGGGGCGACCGCGACCAGTTCGGTGCCGTCGCGGACCACGAGCAGCCGCAGCCGGCCGCGTCTGCCGTAGGACAGCCACCACGAGTGCAGCCAGGCGTGGGTCTGGAACGGGGTGGCCGTGGCGCACCGCCGGTAGAGGCGGTCCCAGGCGGGGGCGAGGCCGGCGAAGGCCTGCTCGTCGGTGACGAGTTCCGTGGTGTACGGCGGTTTCACAGTGCTCCATGGAGGTCCGCGGCGGGGGCCTGACCCGGTACGGCGGCGGTGGCGGCCGGCGTCTCCCGCTCCCGCCTCGGCCGCACCAGCAGCACCAGGCCCCCGAGCAGCCCGCCCGCGCTCGCCCCGACCAGACCGGTCAGCGCCGGGGAGGCCGAGGACGGGTCGGTGGGCCGCACCGCGCGGGCGAACTGCTGGAGTTCGACGTTGGTGGTCTTCCGGCTGCTCCGGGCGTGCTCGGTCAGGGACAGGGAGACCGCGTTGGCCATGTCGGCGGCCAGGCCGGCGCTCGGGGCGGTGGCCGTGATGGAGACCATCGGGGCGTCCGGCGAGGTCGCGGTGCGCACACTGCGCTGGAGCGTGCGCACCGGCACCCCCGCCGCCCCCTGGGCGTCCCCGAGCACCGCGAGCTGCGTCGCGACCCGCCCGTAGGCCTGTGCGAAGCCCAGCGCGGACGCCGGGTCGGACTTCTCGGTGGGGACGGCGACGACATAGGCGGTGGCCGTGTACACGGGCGGCTGGAGGGCGCCGTACGCACCGCCGAGGAGGCCGCCCGCGACGGCACCGGCGGCCAGCAGGGACCAGGGCGGGAGCGACCTGACGCGGCGCAGGGCGGCGGGACGGCGGGGGTGCTCGGTCATGGGGACGTGACTCCCTGGGATGTCGGGGAAGCGGACGGGGCGGCGGAAGCGACGGGAGGAACGGCGGACGGCAGGGGGCGCCCGGAGACGACCGCCGCGTACACGTCCATGAGCCGGTCGGCGCTGCGGGCGATGTCGTAACGGCGGGCCGCGTCGGGCGTGCCGCGCGGGCCGGGGGGTGCGGCGCGGGCCTCGGTGAGCGCGCGGACGAACGCGTCGGTGCCGCCGGTCACCCGGCGGGCGCCGGGCGCGGGGATGCCCTCGAGCGCGGGGCAGGACGCGTAGAGGACGGGCAGTCCGCAGGCCAGCGCCTCCACCACCGCCAGACCGAAGGTCTCCTCGGGCGAGGGGGAGGCGAGCACGTCCATCGCGCAGGCGAGGGACGGCAGGTCGGGTCCGGGGGTGCCGTCGCCCGCGCAGGGGCGTTCGCCGGTGAGGAGCACGCGGTCCGCGACCCCCGCCTCCCGTGCGGTGCGCCGCAGCGCCTCCTCCTCGGGGCCGCCCCCGACCAGCAACAGGCGGCAGTCGGCGGGGAGTCCGGCGAGGGCACGTACGACCACGTCGAAGCGCTTGCCGGCGGTGAGGCGGCCGACGCCGCCGATGACGTACGCGTCGTCCGGGAGACCGAGCTGCCGCCGGGTGCGCAGACGGGCGGCCGGGTCGAAGCGGAAGCGGTCCGGATCGATGCCGTTGGGCACGACCTCGATCCGGGGCGCCGGGACGCCCCAGGCCCGCAGCCGGTCGGCGACGGCGGGGGAGACGGCGACCGTGGCGCGGCCCAGACGCTCACTGGCCAGGTAGAGCGCGCGGACCCCGGCGGACAGCCGGCGGCCCTCCACCTGCGTACCGCCCAGGGAGTGTTCGGTGGCCACGATCGCCCGGATCCCGGCGAGGCGTGCGGCGGGGCGGCCGTAGACGCAGGCGCGGTAGAGGTGGGTGTGGACGAGGTCGTAGCCGCCGGCGCGGATGATCCGCACCAGGCGGGGGAGCGCGGCCGGGTCGCGGTTGCCGCGCATGCCGAGGTCGACGACCCGGACGCCGTCGGCCCTCAGCCCGTCGGCCACCGCGCCCGCGTTCGTCAGGGTCACGACGTCGCAGGTGACCGGCAGATGCCGCAGCAGCAGCCGCAGCTGCTGCTCGGCGCCGCCCACGCCGAGCCCCGTGATGATGTGCAGGACCTTCACCGCGCCACCCCGACGGGACGGCGGCGCAGCGGGTGCAGCCGGTACTTGAGGAACATCCGGGCGGAGGTGTCGTTCTGGCCGACGTGCACCCGGGGGAAGGCGTGCGGGCCGGTCAGCGGGCCGGGGTCGATCGCGCAGGCGTACGTGTATCCGGCGTTCCGTACGGCGTCCACGGCCCGCCGGTCGACCGTCCCGTAGGGGTAGCAGAAGCCGGCGGGCGCGGGGCCCAGCAGCTCGGCGAGGGCGGCGCGGCTGCCGGCGGTCTCCGCCCGCAGGGCGCGGTCGTCGGCGCGGGTGAGGTCGACGTGGGTGAGGCCGTGCGAGCCGATCTCGACGCCCTCGGCGGCGGCCTGCCGGATGCCGTCGGCGGTGAGCAGCGGCTTGCGCGGGCCGAGCGGGTCCCAGGCGTTGTCGCCGCCGAGCCGGCCGGGCAGCACGAACAGGGTGGCCGTGCAGCGGTGGCGGCGCAGCACGGGGAGGGCGTGGGTGAGGAAGTCGGCGTACCCGTCGTCGAAGGTGAGGCCGACGAGACCCCGGGGGGCGGGCGCGGCGAGCAGTTCGGCCATGGAGACGCCCCTGAGGCCCCGGCGGGTCAGCCAGGCCAGCTGCCGGTCCAGCCGCTCGGGCGTGACCGTGACACGGTACGGGTCGTCGGTGCAGTCGGCCACGGAGTGGTACATCGCCACCCAGGGGACAAAGCTGCGTCTGCTGGTGTCAGGAGCGGCCATGGGAGAGCCTTCGGGTCGCGGAACGTAGGGAACGGAGTGCGCGGGTGACGCCCTGGACGTCCAGGGCCCAGCCCAGCAGGGCGAAGACGGCGGTCACGGTGAGCCCGCCGGCGACGAGCCCGGCGAGGGCGCCGCCGAACTGGCCGACGACGAGGAGCCCGGCCAGGGTGGCCGCCAGGGCCGCCCACCCGGGCCGGCCGAGTTCGAGCAGCACGCCCAGGGTGTGCAGCGGGACGCTGCGGGGGCCCGTCCCGGCCAGCAGGGCCAGCGCGGTGACGGTGATTCCGGCCGCGTTGGCGGCGGCGATCCCGTACACGCCCCAGGGGCCGACGGTCAGCGCGCCGAGGCAGGACGTCACCACGATCCCGGCGGCCATCGCGCCCACCGGGTACCAGCGGCCTCGGCCCGCCGAGAAGTAGGAGCGGACGAGGACGCCCGTCAGGGTCTGGCCCAGCAGCCCCAGCGCGTACACCCGCATCACACCGGCCGTCGCCGCCGTGTCCTCGGCGGTGAACGCGCCCCGCTGGAAGAGGAGTTCGATGATCTGCGGGGCGCAGGCCAGCACGGCCGCCGTGCCGAGCAGCACGATGCAGGCGGCCAGCGACAGGTCCCGCTCCACCCGGCTGCGGGCCCGCTCGGTGTCCCCGTCGGCGAGCGCCCGCGCGACCACCGGGAAGGTGACCGTGCAGACCATCACCGACAGGATCATCGGCATCTGCGCGACCTTCTGCGCGTAGTTGAGGTGCGAGATCGCCCCGGCGGGCAGGTTCGAGGCCAGGAACCGCTCGACGAGCACCTGCGACTGCCGGCACAGCGCGAACAGCAGCACGGTCACCAGGAGGGCGGTGTCGAGCGGCCGCGCCTCTTCCCCGGCCGCCTCCCCGTCCGGCGTGCGCCTGCGCAACTGCCTCAGCAACGAGGGGAGTTGTACGACGACCATCAGGCAGCCGCCGACCGCCACCCCCGCCGCCGCCGACCGCACCCCCCACAGCCCGCCGAGCGCGAACATCCCGGTGACGATGCCGACGTTGTACGCCACGTAGATCGCCGCGGGCGCCACGAACCGCCGGTGCGCGCGCAGGGCGGCGCTGCAGTACCCGGCGAGCCCGAAGCTCACCACACAGGTCGCGGTGAGCCGGGTGCAGTCGACGGCGAGCGCCGGATCGGGCAGACCGGGGGCGAGGACCCCGACCAGCTGGGGGGCGATGGCGGCGAGCAGGGCGCCGATCGCGGCGAACGCCAGCGCCAGGCGCGGCAGCGTCCCGGCGACCAGGGCGCGGACCGGATCGCCGGGGGCGCCCCGGGCACGGCGGGCCAGCGCCATGCTGAACGCCGGGATCAGCGCGAACGCCAGCCCGTCCTCGATGAGGAGCGTGGCCGCGAACTCCGGCACGGTCCACGCGACGAGGAAGGCGTCCGTGTCGCTGCCCGCCCCGAACAGCCGGGCCAGCGCCTGGTCACGGACCAGCCCGAGCAGGGACCCGGCGACGGAGAGCGCGGCGGTGACGAGGGCTGCCCTGGCGAGGAAACCCCGGGAGGCCGGGGGGAGTTCGGCGGGCTCATCGCCGCCGGGCGCCTCCTCGGCCCGACCGGCCGACCGCGCCGGCGGCACCACCACCCCGCCGCCGTCGCCGCGCGGGGTCCGCCGATGTGTCCGGAAAGGCGTCCGCCTCATCGCGAGCGGACCTCCCCGCCCTGCCGGACCTCCCCGGCCTGCCGGACCTCCCCGGCCTGCCGGACCTCCCCGGCCTCCTGGTCCTCCCCGGCCTCCTGGTCCTCCCCGGCCTCCTGGACCTGCCCGGCCTCTTGGGCCGCTCTGGCGGCTCGCCCGCCCTGTCCGGCCTCTTGGGCTGCTCCGGCGGCTTGGCCGCCCTGTCCGGGCCGCCCGCCCTGTCCGGCTTCTTGGGCTGCTCCGGCGGCCTGGCCGCCCTGACCGGGCCGCCCGCCCTGTCCGGCCTCCTGGGCCGCTCCGGCGGCTCGCCCGCCCTGCCCGGCTCGCCCTCCTTGCCCGGCCCGCTCGCCTTGCCCAGCTCGCCCTCCTTGCCCGGCCCGCTCGCCTTGTCCGGCCCGCCCGGCCGCCTCCCCGCCGACCAGTGCCCACCAGGCCGCCGCACCGAGGACGACGGCGGTCAGCACGGTCGAGGGGCCGCCGATGTCGGCGTACAGGAAGTCGGTGAGCTGCCAGAGAAGCAGCCCGCAGGCGACGAGCGCGCAGTCGAGCCCGGCGCCGGACCCGCGGACCCGCAAGAGGCCCCGCAGCCCGCACACCAGCAGCGCCAGCCAGCTCCCCGCGAGGGCGAGCAGCCCGAACAGCCCCTGCTCGCTCAGGACCAGCAGATACATGTTGTGCGGGGACAGCAGTGGCTGCCGGACGAAGCCGGAACCCGCGCCGTCGGTGTCGCTGCCGGAGGACAGCGCGAGGGAGGCGTGCGCGTCGCGGTGCTCGGGGAACCCCTTCAGCCCGACGCCCGTCAGGGGCTGTTCGCGCCACATGCCGACCGCGGCCGCCCACATCGTGTACCGGTCGGTGACCGACTGGTCGGGAGCGTCCGTGACCTGCGTGATGCTGCTGATCCGCTCCTGGAGCATCGCCGAGCCGACACCGAGGCCGCCGACCAGGACCACCCCGGCCGCGCCCGCCACCGCGCCCGCCTTGAGGGCCCGCCGTGGCCCGGCCAGGACGAGCTGCGCCGAGCAGGTCACCGCGGTCGCGATCCAGGCGCCTCGGCTGAAGGACAGGGCGAGCGGCACGAGGAGGGCGAGGGCGGCGACGGCGGCGGCCGTCCGCTGCCGCCCCGGGGCTCGGCCGAGGGCCAGCCCCACCGCGCAGACCAGACCGAAGGACACGACCGTGGCCATGCCCATCACGTCCTGCGGCCCGAAGGTGCCGACCGCGCGGATCATCTCGCCCTGGT
The DNA here is from genome assembly GCF_042898825.1 of Streptomyces sp. NPDC000345. NCBI lineage: Bacteria > Bacillati > Actinomycetota > Actinomycetes > Kitasatosporales > Streptomycetaceae > Streptomyces > Streptomyces sp. NPDC000345. The sequence goes on along the minus strand of NZ_JBIAZE010000016.1, from coordinate 101,455 downwards.
AGGAGGCGCCCGTCCCGGTGACGTACTGGTGGACGCCGACCGCGCCCTGCCAGCCCGCCAGCCCGACGCACGACCAGGCCAGGATCCGCAGGTCGGAGCGGTTCCGGACGAGCAGCAGCACGGCGGCCGGGACCAGCACGAACACCTGGACATAGCGGCCCAGCCCGGTCAGTGCCTCCCCCGGCGAGGACGCCCCCGCCGCCGCGAGCGCCAGCCCGGCGACCGGCAGCCCCAGGACCACCGCGGCCTTCCGGGACAGCGGACGCCGCCGCTGCCGCAGCAGCCGGACCGCGCAGAACAGGACGACCAGCGCGGAGAGCGCGTCGGCCGGTCCGGCACCGCCCTCGCCGCCGGGGGAGACGGGCAGGGCGAGCAGCGCCACCACGGCGGCCACCGGCAGCACGGGCGACAGGGTCCGGGCGCGGGGCAGCGGCAGGGCCAGGGGCGGGGTCATCGGTCGGTTCAGCTCCCGGTCGGTCGCACGAGGGCCGCCGCCGTGCGCAGCAGGATGCACACGTCCTGCCACAGCGACCAGTTGTCGATGTACGCGTTGTCGAAGCGGGCCCGGTCCTCGATCGAGGTGTCCCCGCGCAGCCCGTGGACCTGGGCGAGCCCGGTGATGCCGGCCCGCATCCGGTGGCGGGCCGCGTAGCCGGGATAGGTCTGGCTGAACTGACCGACGAAGAAGGGGCGTTCGGGACGCGGCCCGACCAGGCTCATGTCGCCCCTGAGCACGTTCCACAGCTGGAGCAGCTCGTCCAGCGAACTCCTGCGCAGGAAACGGCAGAAGGGGTTCATCCGCACCTCGCCGGCCACGCTCCAGCGGGTCGCGGACTCGTGCTCGTCGACCGGGCGGTGGGTGCGGAACTTCAGCAGCGTGAAAGGCCGCCCGTCCTTGCCGATGCGCTCCTGCCGGAAGACGATCCCCGGCCCCCCGGTGAGCCGCAGCACGGCCGCGAACACCAGCAGCAGCGGGCTGATCAGCAGCAGCAGCGTCCCGGAGACGGCGACGTCGAGGAGCCGTTTGCCGTGGCTCTCCCGATGTCCGAGCCCCACGTCCAGACGCCGGCAGGCGAACCCGGCGAGCTGCTCCCGGCTCGCGTACGAGGGCGAGTCGGCGTCGACCTCCCACACCGTGCAGCCCGAGGCGGCGAGCGCCCGCAGCAGCGGGCTCTGCCGGGAGCGGACGGCGGGGTGGACGCACAGGACGTCCTGGACGCCGTTCTGGATGAGGGCCCGCTGCACCTCCTGGCCCGTGGTCAGCACGGGCAGCCCGTCGGTGCCGTCGGGCCGTTCGGCGACCACACCCACCGGCCGCACCCCGCAGCGCGGATGGCGCAGGACGGCGGCGGCCACCCGCTGGGCGGTCGCGGCGGGCCCGATGACGAGCGCGGCGCGCGGACGGCGGGTCAGCTCCCGGCGGCGACGCAGATGGACCAGCGCGCGTCCGGCGCAGGCGGCCAGGGTCTGCGCGGCGAAGCCGGCCAGAAGGGTGCGCGCCGGCAACGCGTGCGCCGGTTGCCAGGCCGCGGCGAGCGCGCCGAGCGCCAGCCAGGCCACCGCGATCCGGCCGCAGACGGAGGGCAGTTCGTCCAGCACACCCGTCACCGCCCGGCGCCCCCGGGGACGCACCGCCGACGTCACCGCCGCCAGCACGGGCACCAGTGCAGGATGGTGGCCCACCGCGAGCAGCGCCGCCGCGCCGGCCAGCGCGGCGAGGCCGTCGGCGAGCAGCAGCAGCGGCGGCTCGGGCGGCCGGGCCGGGGGACGGCGGGCGGGGAACCGGAAGCCCGTGCCACCGCTCTCCCGCCGGGTGATGACCGACAGGGGCGGGTAACCGGGCTGCGCGCCGGGGGAGGTGACGGTGCTTTCCGCAGTGCTTTCCGCAGTCACGGGTGGATGGACTCCCTGGACTCGGTGGGCACGACGCGTGGCGCGGGCACCTCGCGGAGCAGTTCGCGGTACACGTCCGCGACCGCCGCGGCCGTACGCCGCACGTCGTGCGTGGACAGGACGTAACGGCGCCCCTGCGCCCCGAGCGAGGCCCGCAGCGGCGCGTCGGCCAGCAGACCGGCGACGGCCCCGGCCAGCGCCGAGGGGTCGCCGGCGGGCACCAGACAGCGGGGCGCGAGCGCCTCGGGCAGGCTCTCCCGGGCGCCGTCCACCTCGGTCGTCACCACCGGCCGCCCGCAGGCCAGCGCCTCCAGCGGGGCGAGCGCCATGCCCTCCCAGCGCGAGGGCAGCACCACCAGGTCGGCGGCCCGGTACCAGGGGACGGTGTCGTCGGCGGCCCCCGCGAACAGCACAGACCCTGGCGCCGCGGCGCGCAGCCGCTCCCGGTCCGGCCCGTCCCCGACCAGGACCAGCCGCGCCCCGGGCACCTTCCGTACGACGTCCGCCCACGCGTCGAGCAGCACGTCCTGGCCCTTCTGCCGGCACAGCCGCCCCACGCACACCACCAGCGGTGCGGCCGGGTCGAGATCCGGGAGCAGGGCCTTGCGCGCGGCGACGGCGGGGGCGGGACGGAAGCGCCCGGTGTCGACGCCGTTGGGGACGACGCTCCACGGGCCACGGATCCCGGCGCCCGTTCCGGTCGCCCGTTCCGCCTCGCTCACGCACACCAGCCGTGCGGCCCAGCGCGCCGCGAACCGCTCCCACCTGAGGGCGAGGGCGGCGGTGGCCCCGCCGACCGCCTCGAACGACCAGGCGTGCGGCTGGAACACCGTCGGGATCCGCCCGCGCACCGCGAGCCGCCCGGCCAGCCCCGCCTTGGCGCTGTGGGCGTGCACCAGTGCGGGGTGTGTCTCGTCGATCAGGCGTGCGAGCCGCCGGACCTCGCCCGGGAGCGAAGGTCCCGGGGACCGGGTCGCCTCCCACCGCCGTACGTCCGCGCCCAGGGCGCGCAGTTCCCCGGCGAGGGCGCTGTCCGGGCAGGCCACCGTGACGTGCAGGCCGGCCGCGAGCTGGGCCCGCGCCAGGTCGGTGACGACTCGGGCGACACCGCCTTCCACGGGCTGGGTGAGATGCAGGACCCGGGTTCCGACGTCGGGTTCTGGCTGGTGCATCGCGCGGTTTCCTTGCTCACGGTGGCGCTCGGGACGGGCGGGAACGCGCCGGCTGCTTCGTCCGGGTGCCGGCGGCGACGAGGAGCGCCCCGGCCCACGCCGCGTCCCGGTGGGGAACGAGACGGAACCTCGGCTGGTCACCGCCGCGCCGCAAACCCGCGCCGAGATCGAACATCTCGTCGCCGCCGCCCGGGGGCGGCGGAGTGCGCCGGGACACGCGCCGCCGGAGCCGCCCCGGCCCGCTGATCACGGATTTCAACGGATCGTCAGATGGACAGACCGGGTCGCCGGGTACGGAGGCCGCCGGGAGCCCGCCAGGGGCGCGGTCGATCGCGCGAGCGAATCAGTTCACCCCTTTGGCGGCACAACCCCCGGCCGCGCGGCGCGTTGACAGAGCGCCGGGCATCCCCGCCCGGGTGTTTGTGTCAAAACCCCAAGGAGCACCTCTCCATGTCGCGTATCGCGAAGGGCCTGGTCCTGACCTCCGTTGCCGCCGCGGCCGTCGCCGGCGCCTCCGGCATCGCCGTCGCCGACAGCGGCGCAAGCGGGATCGCCGAGCACTCCCCGGGTGTGCTGTCGGGCAACGTCGTCCAGGTCCCCGTGCACGTGCCGCTCAATGTCTGCGGCAACACCTTCGACGCCGGTGGTCTGCTGAGCCCCGCTTTCGGCAACACCTGCGTCAACAGCTGACGTCACGCCACGTCCTCGTCGCACGGCCGCCCTTCCGCCAGGAGCGCGGCCGTTCGGCTTGCCCGGCCGGCCCGTTCCGTACGGGTGCAGGGTGCGGGTTCCTCGAATGGGTCACGGAAAGTGACCACTGATTGCGGAGCGTGAGTACTCCTTTCAGGGTGGACTCAGGACTTGACGCACATCGAAAGGAACCCCATGCGTTGCCTGCCCGTACGGCGTATCGCTGCCACCGTTCTCAGCTCCGGCCTCGTCCTCGCTCTCGCCGCTCCCGCCGCCGTCGCGGTCGACACGGCCCGTGAACGCACCGCCACGACCTCCCGTGCGCCCGTTCCCGGCGCGGACGCGCTGCGCGCCCAGGTCAGGGGGATGGGGGAGATGGGGACCGTCTTCACACCGGTCGCCGATCTGCTCGACACCGTCCTCGAGGCCGAGAACGGCCGCCTCACGGCCGAACAGGCGAACCGGCTCGGCGCCGCCGTCGAGTCGGCCGTCGCCCGGCACACCGGGGCGAGCACGGCGACGGCCCCGTCGCTGCCCGCGGGACCGGTGAAGGGCGACGGCGGCACGGAACGGCGGGCCGACGCCCCCGACCCGGTGGCCGACGCCCTCACCGCGCTGCGGGCCGCGGTGACCAAGCTCCTCGAGGCCGCCACCTCCGGTGCAAGCCCCGACGACACCGCCTCGGCCGCCACGGGTGTCGTGACCGCCGCGGTCGGCCTGCTCCTGGCCACCCTGACCGCCTCCGGTCTGCCGCTGCCGAGCGCCTCCGGCCGGCCGACGACGACCACCGAAGCCCCGGCCACCGCATCGTCGCTCCCGGCCACCGCGCCCTCGCAGCCCACCTCGGTCCCGTCGTCCCCGGCTGCCGTGTCCTCGCAGCCGGCTTCGGTCCCGTCGCTCGCGGCCGCCGCGCCCCCGCAGCAGGCCGCCGCCCCGTCGCAGTCGGCGGCCGTGCCGCAGCTTCCGGCCGCCGCGCCGGCCCTGCCGGCCGGAAACCTGCTCCCCACCCCCTGACGGGCCGTCGGCGTTCGGTCTTCCCGGTTCCGCGCCCCGGTGCGGGCCTGCCCGCGGCCGGCCTTCCCGCCGGGCTGCGGAAACTTTCCGCGCACGGGGTTTCCGCTTCCGACGGGGATCGTTGTACACGGCGTCACCATTCCCCTGGAAAGGAACCCGATGAAGTCCCTGAAGGCCGCCGCCGTCGTCGCCGGGTCCGTCGCCCTCGCCGGAGTCGCAGCGCCCGCGTTCGCCTACGACACCGCGGACCTCACCCCCACCAGCCTCAACGGCGCGGTGAACACGCTCACCAAGGAGGGCATCACCGCGCGGGACGTGATGCCGCTGCAGCAGCAGTCGCACGCGCTCGACACCCAGAACAAGGACTCCGCGCTCCACACCGTCCAGGGTGCCGCCGACGCGCTCAACCAGCACAACCCGCTCCTCGGCGGGCTGCCCCTGCACGGCTGACGCGCGCCTTCCGGAGGGCCGGTTCCGAGCCGACGGAACCGGCCCCCGGCGCTGTCGGGAAGCGGTTCCCTCGTTCGTGTGGAGCGCCCCGCGGGCGTCCCCCGGTCGGGTGAGAACGCGCCCGGCCGCCCGCCGGGGCGCCGATAGGGTCGCGCGGTGACCTCAACCCCAAGCACAACCCGCCCCTTCAGCGTGGCCGACCTGGGCACCCTCGTCGTGATGCCGTGGAGCGGCGAGGCCCCCGACGGCAGCGACATGCCCTACCTGCTCGCCTACTCCCTCGGCGACGCTCCCGACGGCGGCGCCGAGACGACCGCCGCCGCGATCGAGCGCCTGCTCACCGACAACGGCCTGCCCGTCGGCGGCGATCTCGTGGACGGCACCGAACGGCCCAGCCTGCCGGTCACCCTGCTCGTCACGGCCGGCGCGGCCGTCCTGAACATGCCGAGCCTCAACGCCCAGTGCGTGCCGCCGCCCGAGTGGCTCGCGGCCGTGGAGAGCCGCGGCTTCGCCTACCTCGTCTTCACCACCCGCGCCTGGCCCGAGGCCGTCCCCGGCAAGGCCGTCGAGCCCGAGGCGCTGGCCGCGTTCGCGGGCGCCGAGGAGACCCTCACCGCGGCGGCGCACGTCGTCCTGCCCGCCCGCAGCCTGCGCGGCTGACGCCCGTGCCGAGGGCGGCCGGCCCGGGCCCCGTGACGGCGGCGGGCGGCAGCCGCGCCTTCGCCCTGCTGCTCGTCCTCACCGGCGCGGCCGGGCTGCTGGCCTCCTGGGTCATCACCCTCGACAAGGTCAAGCTGCTGGAGGACCCGGGCTTCACCCCGGGCTGCAGCCTGAACCCGGTGGTGTCCTGCGGCAGCGTCATGAAGAGCGACCAGGCCTCGGTGTTCGGGTTCCCCAACCCGATGCTGGGTCTGGTGGCCTACGGCATCGTCGTCTGCGTCGGCATGAGCCTGCTGGCCGGCGCCGCCCTCCCCCGCTGGTACTGGCTCACGTTCACCGCCGGCTGCCTCTTCGGCGTCGGGTTCGTGTCCTGGCTGCAGTTCGAGTCCCTGTACCGGATCAACGCGCTGTGCCTGTGGTGCTGTCTGGCCTGGATCGCCACGATCGTGCTGTTCTGGTACGTCGTCTCCTTCGACGTACGCCACGGATTCCTGCCCGCCCCGGCCGGCCCGCGCATGTTCTTCGCGGAGTTCACCTGGGTACCGCCCCTGCTGCACCTCGGCATCGTGGGCATGCTGGTCCTGACGCGCTGGTGGGACTTCTGGACCGGCTGACGCCGCTTCTCCCCGACGGGCCCGGACCTCTTGTCCGGGCCCGTCCGTGTGCTTCGTGGTGACCCGGCGGGCCGCAGGGCGGTTACCGCTACGGACGAACCGCACTCGTACGAGGAGCACACCATGGTGGCCCATGTGAACGGAGTACCCGTATCCGCACGGCACTCGGGATCCGCGAGAGCCGGCACTCGACGGGAGGCCCTGCGCGGGCTGCTCGGCGTCGTCGCCGGCCTCGCGCTGGTCCCGGTCGTCGCCGCCTCCTGGCCGCCGGACCCGCTGGACGACTCGGCGGGCACCGGATTCGACGAGGTGTACCGCGGCCGGCGCATCCAGGGCTTCCCCGCCCCGGCCGGCCGCTCGGTCCTCGGCGGCGCCGAGTGGGAGGTCACGGTCGACGGGCGCCCGCTGCACCTGATGCGCCGGGCCGACGGCACCTGGCTGAGCATGGTCGACCACTACCGCTCGTACCGCACCCCGCTGGAGGCCGCCCGCGCCGCCGTGGACGAGCTCGGGCCGGGGGAGAGCCTGCGCCAGGGCTCCCCGGCCCACGGTGGCCACGCGCACGACCTGGGAGGACGGCATGGTCTATACGCGTAAGGACGTCAGCACGCTGACCGCCGGTGAGCGAAGGCGGTTCGTGAAGGCGATGCTGGAGATCAAACGGCGCGGAGAGTACGACGAGTTCGTACGGCTGCACATCGACTTCTACGTCTCCGACGGCGAGGGCGGACTGCGCACGGCCCACATGGCGCCCTCCTTCCTGGCCTGGCACCGGCAGTTCCTGCTGGAGCTGGAGAAGGCGCTGCGCCGGGTCGACTCCTCGGTGACCGTGCCGTACTGGGACTGGACGCGCAGCCGCGGCACGAGCTCGGCGCCCTGGACCAAGGACCTCCTCGGCGGCAACGGACGGCGCTCCGACCGCCAGGTGACCACCGGGCCGTTCGCCTACGCCACCGGCAACTGGACGCTCAACGAGAACATCACGGACGGCGAGTTCCTCACCCGCGACCTCGGCCGGGCCGCCAACCCCATCGAGCTGCCCACCAGGACGGAACTGGAGTGGGCCCTGCGGGACCCGGTCTACGACACCGCGCCCTGGGACTCGACGGTCACCGAGGGCTTCCGCAACAAGCTGGAGGGCTGGGGGACCGGCCGGGGCAGCTCCGCCTGGCGCAACCACAACCGGGTCCACCGGTGGGTGGGCGGGGAGATGCTGGGCGGCGCCTCGGTGAACGACCCCGTCTTCTGGCTGCACCACGCCTTCATCGACCTGGTGTGGACCCGCTGGCAGGCCCGTCACCGCAACCACCGCTACCAGCCCGCCCAACCCCCCGGTCCGCAGAGCCGGCAGCACCGCCGGGTCGTCGCCCGCCACGAGAAACTGCCCCCCTGGGACGTGACACCGGACCAGCTGGAGGACGTGTCCCGGATCTACCGGTACGCCTGACCGCCGTCCGCGGGGTGGTGCACACGGGGAGAGCCCCGGCGCTCGAGGTGCCGGGGCTCTCCGGTGGTCCGTACCAGGGGTACGACCGGGGTGTACGGGTGGGACGTACCGACCGCTGTCAGCCGCCGTAGCCCTTGGCACCGCCGTGCTTGTCGTAGCCGTGGTGGCTGTGCTTGTCGCCACCCTTGTCGTGGTGGTCGACGTTGGCGCAGGTGTTGCCGAAGGCCGGGTTCAGCAGACCGCCGCCGTTGATCGTGTTGCCGCAGAAGTTGATCGGCACGTGGATCGGGGCCTGGATGAGGTTGCCCGACAGGAAACCCGGCGAGTGAACGGCCGCACCCTGCGCACCCGCGTCCGCCATGGCCAGGCCGGCCCCGCTGACCACCACGGCGCCGGTGCCGAGGGCAACGGCGGCCACCTTCGCGATGCGAGACATCACGTTCTCCTTAAGTGATTCGGTTCGTGCGGCGGCAGGACGCGCCGTCGCACTCCCCGTTCAACGCGGCCACCCGGGGCGGGTCACGGCACTCGCCTCCGGATCACTCTTTTTCAACAGGAGAGACGTACGGATGGGTGCCCGGGCCCGACCTAGGGCGTCCGGTGGGTCGCCACGAAGTCGGCGAGCGTGGCGATGGACTGCAGACTGTCCAGGCTCAGGTCCAGCGCCGCGACGTCCACGCCGAACCGGGCGTCGACCGCGCCCAGCAGGGTCACGCCGGCCAGCGAGGTGAGGGCGATCCGCGGACCGAACAGCTCGGTGTCGGCGGGGAGTGCCTGCACCAGGTCCGGGTCCAGGCGGGCGGCCTCGGCGATCATCGAGCGCAGTTCCCGCTCCACGGCGGTGCGGTCCTGGGTGTCCGTCACGCCTCGGCGTCCTCTCGGTCGGATACGTGCAGATACGGGGGTGCCTTCGGGAGGTCGCCGTGCAGCGACCGGGCGAGGAGGGCCGCGTCGGGAGCGGCGCCGGGGGTGTCGTCCGCACGGCGCAGACCCGCCTGGCGCAGCAGGATGCGCATCTCCAGGTTGGCGTCCGTCGGACGCAGGGTCACCCGGAACTCCTCGGCGCCGGCCTGCCGGGCCCGTTCCATCAGCCAGAACAGGAAGGCGGCCGCCGCGCCCCGGCCGGCGACCCGGCAGGAGAGGGCGAGCAGCGGGACGGACCAGGCGCCGGGGGCGGTGCGGTCGACGAGGGCGGCGCCGATGACGCCGTACGCGCCGAACCGGTCGGTCATCCGCGCGGTGAACAGCTCGTGCCCGTCCGAGGCGGTCAGCTCGCGCAGCCGGTCCGGGGTGAGGCCGGAGGAGTTCAGGCGGTGCGTGCGGGCGGCGAGCTCCAGGGCGCGGGGGGTCTCGTCGGGGGTGGCCGCGCCGACCGTGAGCCGCATGGCGCACCAGCGCAGGAACTCCTCGCGGGTCCCCTGGAAGCGTTCGCTCTCGGCCCGGCGGGTCTCCTCGGTGCGGTAGCGGTGCACCCGTTCACGGGACTCGGGGGTGACCTCCCGGCCCTCGAAGGCCGCCAGCAGCGCGGGAACGTCCGTGGGGGCGAGGGTGCGGACCCCGGGCAGCAGGGCCTCGACCTCGGCGCGTTCGTAGGGCGAGTCGTCGACCAGGACCAGGGCCTCCACGGCGATGCCGAGTTCCTTGGCGATCCTGCGCAGCGACTCGCTCTTGTCCTGCCAGGACACCTGCGGGGCGAGGAACCGCTCGCGCACCTCCGGGCGGCCGCCGGTGAGCCGGTCGAGCACCGCGGGCGCGCTGCGGCTCGCGATGCTGCTGAGCACGCCGCGGGCCGCCAGCGCGTCGATCGCGGCCAGCATCTCGGGGCGCGGGGTGGGCAGTTCGTCGGTGGCGGACTCGACGGCGATGTCGTCCCACAGGGTGCCGTCGAGGTCCCAGACGACGCACTTGACGCCCGCGGGGTCGATGTCGGTCATCGGTCCCCCCGGGGCAGGAACAGCTTCATCGCCAGACTGGTGGGGTCGAAGCCGAACTTGCGGTAGACCGTACGCATCGGAACGTTGCCGACGTGCACCCGGCCGGTGACCTCGGTGATGCCGTTGGCCAGGCAGAACTCCAGCCCCGCGGTGAGGAGGAGTTCGGCCACGTCGCTGCGGTTGTCCACCGGCGAGACCGCCAGGGAGCGGAAGTTGGCGTAGCGGTCGCCGGTCATCGCGTTCTGGTTGATGCTCACCCAGCACCAGCCGACGGGCTCCTCGCCCGGGCGGTGGGCGACGATCATGCCCTCCTTCGACTTCTCCATGGCGCGCCCCAGCCGGGACGCCCAGCGGGCGGGGTCGTCGATGGCGTCCTCGCCGAAGGAGACCCGGGCGATCTCGGCCTCGAACGCGCCGATGGCCGGGAGGTCACGCTCGTCGGCCTGCCGGGTGACATAGGGGTGTGCCCGCTTCTCGAGGGCGGCGCGGTCCTCGGGGGCCGGGGGGCGCCAGCCGACGGTCCGGCCGGCGGGGGCCGGGGCGGAGGCGGGCTGTACGGGCTGTGGCGCGGGGGCCGGAGCTGTTTCCCGAGCGGGTGCCGGAGCCGGAGCGGGAGCTGTTTCCCGAGCGGGTGCCGGAGCCGGAGCGGGGCCCGCGGCCGCTGCCGGTGATTCCTCGGCCGCGACCAGGCGGCCCGGCCGGAAGGGGCCCTTTCCGCAGCTCGGGCAGCCCTCGGCGCGCAGGGCGGCGACGGAGGCCCACCGGGCGCCGGGGCCGACGCGGACCTGCGTGTCGCACGCCACGCACGTGTACTCGCGCTGCCGGGTCCGCTTGTCGCCCGTGTACAGGGGACCGCCGTACTCGCCCTGGCGGGAGGCGGTGGAGCTGGTGGTGAGGAGGTGCTGGAAGAAGCCGACACCGCCGAGGATGCCGCTGCCCTCGTACTCGTTGAAGTTGCGGATGTAGCCGTTGGTGACCAGGCCGAGGGCCATGATCTCGCGCTGGACCTCCAGCATCTCGTCCGGGCTCTTGCCGCCGAAGGAGAAGAAGACGCTGTGCGCGGGGCCGGGCCGCAGGCCCTCCACCGCACGGGAGAGGAAGAGCCGCGCGCCCTCGGCGGTGTACGGCGGGTCGGTCATGGCCACGTCGTGCTGTCCGTGCAGCTGTGCGGGCAGCGGCTGGCGCAGATCGTGCCGCACGGTCTCGACGCGGGTGCCGAGTCCGGCCGCCGTCTTCTGGATGTGGTCGAGGATCTCGGCGGAGATGTCGACCACGGTCACCCGCTCGACGAGGGGCCCGCCCAGCACGTCCCCCACGACGGCCACGGCCAGCGACACGAGGTCGTCGTCGCCGATGAGCAGCAGGGAGCCGCCCGGCAGCGCGCCCGCCGTCAGCAGCGCGAGCACCCGGCGCACCTTGGTCTCGGCCGTGCAGTGCGACTGGTCGATCGCCATGTCGGCGGCGGGACCCGACTCCATGAGCGCCCGCAGCCGGCGTACGGCCTCGTCCAGCACCTCGGGGATCACGAGCTCACGGCCGTCGCAGGTGCGGCAGGTGGCGTCGAGGGTGAGGTCCATGCCGAGCTGCGCGACGAGGTCCTGGCCGGCCTCGGTCAGCCGGGACGGGCGCTCCTTGGTGACCAGGCCCCGGCGGCGCAGTTCGTTCCCCAGCGCGGCCACGATCGGGACCGGCAGGCCGGTGGCGCGGCTGAGGTCCTTCGTGGAGGCGGGAGCCAGGCGGCGCAGGGAGCGCAGCACGGACCGCACTCCGGGCGGACCCTCCTGGAGCCGGACGGCGTCCGCGACTTCCGTGAGCAGTTGATCGGCGGTGGTACTCCGCGGGTGCCGACGCGTGTTCGTCACAATGCTGCTCCAGGGAAGCTGATGGATTCCGGGGGTATCGAGTATACGGGCTGGTAGGCGCGCCGATCGGACACGGTGCGACGGCCCGGAATGCGAATCGGAAAAGGGAATTCTGGAGGCGTTCCGGCGGTCTTTCGAGGGAAAGCGTTTTTCATCCTCCCTCCGGGTCGTCGATCGAGTGAATTCCACGGGATTTCCCGGACGGTTTTCCGTCCGAATGCGCCCCCGGCCTTCCCGCCCCCTTGACGCGTTGTGCTCGCGAGCCCCTGAGCGCCCCGGATGCTAGGCTTGACCCCACCGAGAGCCAGTCACCGGCCTCGCGACCTTCCTCATTCAGCCGCGCGGACCAGCGCAGATCTATCCGAAAGGAGACGGGGGCGGCGGTTCGCCTCCCCCGGTTCCCCATGACCAACTCCGCCAACCTCGCCACCGAGGGTATAAACGTCGACGATCTGTGCTCTTATGCCGTAGACGTGTGGGTGAGCGACCACAGCATCCTGACCGACGAGGAGCGCCTGCTCCAGGTGCTGCGCACGGCCGCCGAAAAGGGAAACGCCACGGTACTCGGTGAGGCGTCGCATGTTTTCCCGAATGGTGCCGTCACCGCCATTCTGCTGCTTTCCGCCTCGCATCTGAGCATTCACACCTGGCCCGAATTCAGCCTGGCCAACGTCGACCTGCTCGCCTACGGCCGGCTGAACGGCGAGCGGATGATGCAGAGCGTGGAACTCGGCCTCTCGCCGACGAAGATCAACGTGACGCGCATGCTGCGCGCGGTGCACTAGCCGTTGCCTTGTCGGCCGCGTGGGCCGGTCCGGTGCCGGTGGAGGTCTCGTGGGCGCGCCTGGGCGACGCCCACGACGGTCTGCTGCCGCTGCTCGACCCCGTGGAACGCGCCCGCCACGACGCCATCGCCGACCCCGCCGGCCGGGGTCGTTTTCTCGTCGGCTGCGCCCTGAGCCGTCTGCTCCTGGGCGAGTTGCTCGGGCTGTCTCCCGCCGCCGTCCCGCTGCGGCGCGTGTGTCCACGCTGCGGCGGCCCGCACGGCAAGGTCCGGCTGGATCCGCCGGGCCGGTCCGCGGCGTACGACTTCTCCGTCACCCACAGCGGTGCGCTCATCGGCGTGGCCGTCTGCCGGGGCGCGGAGGTGGGCCTGGACGTCGAGGAGGCCGCCGCCGCCCTGGACGTCGGTTCCGCCGCCCGCGTCGCGCTCTCCGCCCGTGAGTCGGCCGCCCTCGACTCCCTTCCCCCCGCCGAGCGGGAGCGCGCCTTCCTGCGGATCTGGACGCGGAAGGAAGCGGTCCTGAAGGCGTTCGGGGTCGGCCTCCGCATGCCGCTGCGCGGGCTGGAGGTGTCGGCTCCCGACGCCCCGCCGGCCGTGCTGGCCTGGCCGGACGAGTCGGACCGACCGGCCGCGCGGCCTGTCCCGCACCTGGCGGACCTGGTGGTCGACGGCGTCCATCCGGCGGCGGTCGCGGTGACGGGGGCGGGCGTGACGGGCGTACGGATCGCGGAGCGTGACCGGTCCGGGGCGGTGTCGTCGTACGGCCGTACGACGTGAAGAAGGCCTCGTTCACGCGGCGGCCAGGAGCCCGCGAGGGTGAGCCGGGAAGCCCGGTCGGCGCCGTAAGGCGCCCTGACCGAGGCCCCCATGGGCATCGCGACGGGCTGCGTCGTACCCGGTACGTCCACCGTGGTCGTCCCGGCGGTGTTCCGTCCGCCGACCGGGACGGTCGCCCCGTGCGAGGCCCGTCCTGACGGCCGGCGGACGGCGGGGCGCCGCGGGTGGCGGCGCCCCGTCCCCCTCCGCGTCAGGAGCGACGCGTGCGGGTGGTGGCGTAGACCGCCCCGGCCCCGATGGCGACCGCCAGGGCCGCGCCACCGGCGATCAGGCCGACGGGCGCGCTGGAACCGGTCTCCGCCAGTGGCGGCGTGCTGCCGCTGGGCGAGGGCTTCGGCGTGGCGGGCGGTGTGGACTCCAGCGGAGGCACGTCCGAGGTCGTGGTCGGGGTGCTGGAGGACGGCTCGGGGGTGGCGGGCGGAGTCGTCTCCTCGCCGGGAGGCGTGCTGTCGGCCGGGCCGGTCGGGGTGCTGGGGGTGGTCGGCGTGGACTCGGAGGGAGTCGGGGCGGGCGTGCCGGGCTCCTCGGGGGTGCAGGGCTTGTCGCCGCCGTTCCACGCGGCGATGAGGTGGTACGGCGTGATGACGCCGTCGGGCTCGTACGGGGCGGGTCCGTGTCCGTCCTCGGACTTGCCGTCGTAGATGACGTCGTCGCCGTAGAGGTCTATCTGCCCGTAGCAGTCGGGCGTCTTCACGGTCAGTTTCTGCCAGGACCGCCCGGTGTCGTTCGCGTCGGCGACGTCCGCGGCGGTCAGGTGGACCGTGGCCTTGTCGACGAGTGTCTGGTGGCCCGAGGTGTACCAGCTGGAGCCCTCGGTGGTGTATTCGGCCAGGGAGACCGGGTACGTGCAGCCGTCGCCGATCTTCTGGCCGGGGGCCAGGCGTACCTCTACGGCGCCGGGGGCGGTGTCCCAGAGGTGGAACCCGCCCTGTGAGGTCCAGTCGGCGCCCACGGGGTTTCCGTCGGTGTCGACGATGCGGTACTGGACGGTCGCGGACTGGCAGCCCGCGCTCGTCGTGGCGCTCGCCGCGGTTGCTCCGAGTACGGGCAGGGCGGCAGCGGTGAAAGCGGTTGCGGCGAGCGCAGCCAGCGTTCTGGTGCGTTGCGAACGCGACAAGTTTGCCTCTGGGGAGTCGAGTGGGTGGGGGGTGGCCGAGTGTGGACGGCACGTGCGCCGGCGCCCTTGGGCGGCGCCGCTGCCGTCACTCGGGTCACTTCGCTCACTTCAGGCACAGCGAAGTGAGGCGAATTCTTGCCACCTTTCACAACTCCCGTCAATTCTTCGCGAGTTCATCACGCATCGGGTCGAGGGGCGGGGATCGGCCAAGGGGCCGCGAGGGCCTGGGAGGCCGGTTCGGCAGCCGGCTTTCAGGGGGCGGTCCGGAGGTGGACCGCTCGCCGGGGAGCTCGGGGTCGTAGCCGGTCGGCGTGCGGATCCGCGCGATCGGGGTCCGCCGGCGGGCCGGGAGCCGGCCTCGGGGTGAGCGCCATGGTGAGGCCGCCGCCGGGGGCGTCCTCGGCGTCGAAGGCGCCGCCCATCACCTCGGCGAAGCCGGGCGCGACGACGGGCCGGGGCCCACTCCGCGCGTCAGGACCGTTCGCCGAGGCCCTGGCCGCCGGATCGGGGGAGCGCGGCGCCGGCGGAACCGGTCACCGGGCTGCGAAGCGGTGATGAGTCCCGCCGGGAACAGCAGCAGGCCGGCCCGGACGACGGGCAGGAGGATCATCGCGTCCTCGCCGACCGGCCCGCCCCACCGTCCCGGCGGGACGACGACCGGTCTCACATGCGCCCGACGGGTGCTGGTGGAGGCTGCCGGAGGGCGACGGGAACCCCTCGGTCCCTCGTGCTGTCGCGCGCTCAGAGCCGCGGGACGGAACCCATCTCCGCGCTGAAGACCGCCGGTTCGCTGTCGAACCCCCGGACCATCTCGTGGAACTCCCACGTTCCCGAGGTGTCCTTGGCGAACTCCGCGACCGTCCCGGCGGTGGATCCGGCGATCTGCGCGAAGTCGTCCTTCATCAGTTCCGTGTATCCGTCGACGACCAGGACTCCGGCGTTCGACAGGTCCCCGAAGAACTTGGGCCCGGTGTTCTGATGGATGGCCACCCCCACGACCACCCGTGCGAAGGAGGGCGCGAGGCGGTCGAGTTCCAGGGTCATCGCCTCGACGTAGCCGAAGCCCTGCCCGGTCTGGCTGTGCCGGCTCATGTTGATGGTGCCGTCCGGCGAGCGGCTGTCGAAATGGACGATGTACACCGGCTGCCCGTAGGGGGCGTCCGCCGAATAGGTCGCGGCGATGATGTCGAGATGATGGGGCGGCCGGCCCAAGGGGCTCGGGTCCCACTTCAGCCGCACTTCGACCTTCTCCAGCCCCTTGCTGCCGCTGCTCATGGGATTGCCGCCTCTTCTGCTCGGTCCCCCACGGGATGCTTTCCCGCATGGCGAGTATGGCTCCACGAGGGGGCTCCGCCGCTCCCGTGCGGCCCCGCTGTCGAGCCCGCTCAATCGCCTCTGAGCAGCAAAATGCCCTCCCATAGGGAGGGCGGAGACTTGCGCCCCCGGCAGGACTCGAACCTGCGGCCAAGCGCTTAGAAGGCGCCTGCTCTATCCACTGAGCTACGGGGGCCGGTGTGGTGGCCTCGTACGTGCTGCCCGGGTGTGGGCTGATCCGTGACGTTGCCGGGGACAAGGATAGGGCTCCCGGTTCCTTGTCCTGGTTGCTTCGCCTCCGTGGCTCAATGTGGAGGTTCGGTGAAGCGGTCCTGATAATCGCAGGCAGGTGCGAATCGTGCATCGCTTTTGGCGTCTCGGACCCCGGGTGTTGTGCACTCGTTATGCCTGGGCTGTGCCTGTGTCCCAGTCGTCCCCTCCGCCCCTTGTGTCCTGTCGGCGCGCAGACATGCCCATATGCTTCATAAATCCCCTGAAATTGGGCATTCTTCGCATGTGGTGACCTTGGACGTACGGCCTCAGCTGCTCGACGCACTCTCCGCCCTGCGCGACCGTGTCGCCGCCGCACGCTTTCCGCTGCCCGTGGCGGGGGCGCCACGCGCGCGTGCCAACCGCGACGAACTGCTCGCCCAACTGGACGACTACCTGGTGCCCCGGCTCAGACAGCCCGAAGCGCCGCTTCTGGCCGTCATCGGCGGCTCCACCGGCTCGGGCAAGTCGACGCTCGTCAACTCCCTCGTGGGGCGGCGCGTCAGCGAGGCGGGCGTGCTGCGGCCGACGACCCGGACCCCGGTGCTGGTCTGCCATCCGGAGGACCATCACTGGTTCAGCGGTATGCGGGTCCTGCCCGGCCTCACCCGCATGTGGGTACCCCAGCAGGATTCGGCGGACGACCTCCTGCCGCCCGGCGGGGACAGCCGGCGCGTACTGCGCATCGAGACCGCCGAGACCCTCCCGCCCGGCCTCGCGCTCCTCGACGCGCCCGACATCGACTCCCTCATCGCCGACAACCGCGTCCTCGCCGCCGAACTGATCTGCGCCGCCGACATCTGGGTGATGGTCACCACGGCCGCCCGCTACGCCGACGCCGTGCCCTGGCATCTGCTGCGCACCGCCAAGGAGTACAACGCCACCCTCGTCACCGTCCTGGACCGCGTGCCCCACCAGGTCGTCGCCGAGGTGTCCCGGCAGTACGGCGCCCTCCTCACCAAGGCGGGCCTCGGCGACGTACCCCGCTTCACCGTGCCCGAACTGCCCGAGTCCGCCTGGGGCGGTGGACTGCTCCCGGCGACCGCCGTGGCCCCGCTGCGGACCTGGCTCGTCCATCACGCCCAGGACCCCGCCGCCCGCCACCACGTGCTGGCCCGCACCGCCCACGGCGTCCTCGACTCCCTCAAGTCCCGGATGCCCGAACTCGCCGGTGCCGCCGCCGCGCAGTACGCGGCCGCCCTGCGGCTCACCTCCGCGGTGGAGAAGGCGTACGACAGTGAGTACGCGCGCGTGCGGGGCCGGCTGCAGAACGGCGCCGTGCTCGCCGGGGACGCGCTCAAGCGCTGGCGGGCCTTCCCGCTGGACTGCACCGCCGGCGAACTCCTGGACGCCCTGATGGAGAGTCTGGGCGCCCTGCTGCTGTGCGCCGTCACCGCCGCCGACGAACGCGTCGACGAGGCCTGGCGCCGCGAACCGGCCTCCGCCGCCCCGGCCCTGACGGACACCGACTCCTCGCCGGAGAACGCCGAACACCGCATCGGGCTGGCCGTACGGCGGTGGCGGCGCGAGCTGGAGGAGTACGCGGAGGACGAGGTGCGCGCCCTGGAACGCGGGACCGCGCCCGAACCCGAGACGGTCGCCGCCCTCGTCGCCACGGTCCTGCTGGGCGGCCGCCGCGCCCGCACCGCGGGCGAGGGCCTCGCCGAACGGCTCGGCGCGCACGGCGCGCTGCGGCTGCGCGACCGCGGCGGACGGCTGCTCACCGAGCACCTGGACCGCGTCCTGCACGCCGAACGCGAGCGTCGCCTCGCCCCCCTCGACGGACTCGACGTCCACGCCGAACCCCAGGCCGAACTCATCGCCGCGCTGTCCGTACTGCAGAAGGAGAGGTGACCGGTGACCGCCGTCACTGACGAGGACCACACGGACCACTCGGACCACTCGGGCCACACTGACAACACGCGTCGCGAGGACGGCGGCCGGGCCGCCCAGGACACGTCCGGCGGAGACCCGTCGGCAGAGCCGACGCCCCCGAAGACCACGGACCGGGCGCAGGCGCAGGGACAGCCCGTCGGCGACGGCCCGGCCGGCCACGCGCGCGTGAGCGACCGCGGCGGTGAGGACACCACGGGCCGTGCGGAACCCCGTGGCGAACCACGCGCGCAAGCCCGTCCGGAATCTCCCGCCGACGCCCGCGCCGACGCCCCCGCGGACCCGCCCGGTGTCTGGGACGACGGACTCATCGCGCGCCGGGTGAACGAGGGGTCCGCCGCTCAGCCGTCCGCCGCCGAGCAGGCCGCCGTGGCGGAGAGCAGGGCCGCCGCCGCACCGTCCGCGGCCCCGCCCCTCTACGACGGCCGGCTGCGCTCCCGGCTCGACTCGCTGCGCGAACTCGTGGGTCTCTCCCGTACCCGCCTCGACAGCAGGACGCTCGCGGAGGCCGGCCAGGTCCTCGACGAGGCGACGGCCCGGCGCAAGCTCTCCGGCCAGCACACCGTCGTCGCCATCGCGGGCGCCACGGGCAGCGGCAAGTCCCAGCTGTTCAACACGCTCGCCGGGGTCCCCATCTCGGAGACCGGCGTCCGGCGGCCCACCACCGCCGCGCCCATCGCGTGCACCTGGAGCGACGGCGCCGCGAGCCTCATCGACCGCCTCGGCATCCCGGGCCGGCTGCGCAGGCGGCCGGTGCAGAGCCCGGAGGCGGAGGCGCAGCTGCGCGGACTCGTCCTGATCGACCTGCCCGACCACGACTCCGCGGCCGTCCAGCACCGCGAACAGGTCGACCGCATCCTCAAGCTCGTCGACGCCGTCGTCTGGGTCGTCGACCCGGAGAAGTACGCCGACGCCGTCCTCCACGAGCGCTATCTGCGGCCCCTCGCGGGCCACGCCGAGGTGATGTTCGTCGTCCTCAACCAGGTCGACCGGCTGCCCGGCGAGGCCGCGGAACTCGTCCTCGACGATCTGCGCCGACTGCTCGACGAGGACGGCATCGCGCTCGGCGAGTACGGCGAACCGGGTGCCACCGTGCTCGCGATGTCCGCGCTCACCGGGGACGGCGTCGGTGAACTGCGCGAACTGCTGGGCCAGTTCGTCGCGGAGCGGGGAGCGGCCGGGCGCCGGGTCTCGGCCGACGTGGACGCCGCCGCGGGCCGGCTGCGGCCCGTCTACGTCACCGGGCGGCGCACCGGGCTCAGCGAGGAGGCGCGGGACGAGTTCGCCGACCGGCTCGCGGACGCGGTGGGCGCCACCGCGGCGGGCGAGGCCGCCGAACGCGCCTGGCTGCGCAACGCCAACCGCGCCTGCGGGACGCCCTGGCTGCGGCTGTGGCGGTGGTGCCAGGACAGCGGCGACTCGCCCACGGGCCGGCTTCCGGTCCGCACCCAGGCCGACGAGGAGGCCACGGCACGGCAGCGCGTCGAACAGGCGGTGCGGACCGTGTCCGAACGGGCCTCGGCCGGGCTGCCCGCGCCCTGGGCGCAGGCGGTGCGGGAGGCTGCCGTACGCGGTTCCCAGGGGCTGCCCGAGGCGCTGGACGAGCTGGCCGCCCGGGCCGCGCTGCCGACGGGGCGTCCGCCGCGGCCGGGATGGTGGCCGGTGGCCGTGATGGCGCAGGCGGCCATGACGCTCCTTCAGATCGTCGGCGGGCTGTGGCTGGTGGGGCAGATCGCCGGGGTCATGGCGCCGAACCTGGGCGTTCCGGTGCTGCTGATGGTGGCCGGGATCATCGGCGGGCCGCTCGTGGAGGGGAGTTGCCGGATGGCGGCACGCGGGCCGGCCCGGCGGTACGGGCAGGACGCGGAACGGCGGCTGCGGGAGGCGGCCGCCGGGTGCGGCCGGGCCCGGGTCCTGGATCCCCTGGCGGCGGAACTGCTGCGGTACCGGGAGGTGCGGGAGCAGTACGGGAAGGTGGTGGGGGCGGGGGTGCGCTGACCGGCGTGGATCCCCTGGCTCACCCGTCCGGGTGGCGGAGTTGTCCACAGGCCGGTGGTGATCCACAGGGCTCGGCGGGCCCGGCCCGGCGGAGGCAGTCTGGCTCCACGGCGATCGCGACGGACGCGGTCGCCGTGGCAGACGCAGCCGTACGAACGGGAGGGGTTCGAGCATGAACGAGACGATGGTGTGCGCGGTCGGCAACGTGGCGACGCAGCCGGTCTACCGGGAACTGGCGGCGGGGCCGTCGGCGAGGTTCCGGCTGGCGGTGACCGCGCGCTACTGGGACCGGGAGAAGAGCGCCTGGACCGACGGGCACACCAACTTCTTCACGGTGTGGGCCAACCGCCAGCTCGCCACGAACACGGTCGCCTCGCTGAGCGTGGGGGATCCGGTGATCGTGCAGGGCAGGCTGAAGGTGCGCACGGAGACGCGCGAGGGGCAGCAGGGCTGGACGTCGGCCGACATCGACGCCGTGGCGATCGGTCACGACATCGCGCGCGGTACGTCGGCCTTCCGCCGCTCGGGCCGGCCGGAACCGGCAGCCGCCGCCGGCGCGACCGGGCAGCCGGAACCCCAGTGGGAGACACCCGCGCCGGCGATGGACGCCGGCGCGCCGGAGGACCGGCCACGACGTGAGCCGGTGGCGGTGACGTGATGTCACACAGTGCCCAGAGCTGACCGGACAACGGCTTATCGGCGGGTAAATCCCCTCTCGCGCGGTGGATTTGTCGATAAGCCCCGATCCCGCGCCGCCCTCGGACGATCTTGGCGATAACGATTACGAGTCGGATCGTCCATCCGACGACATCACCGCGAAACGGGGTGCGCGGGCCTCTCTAGGATGCCTCCACGTGGCTCACGGGGCTTCTGATTCGGCTGGTGGGACCGTACCCCCCACGTCAACGGGTCCTGCTCGAAGGGGAATTGCGTTGATTTCTTCGTTCTCCGCGCCGTTCGCGCGCCGGCCGGGCACCGCCCGGCTCGCCGTGGCGACGCTGGTGTCCGGACTCGCCGCCGCCGGTGTGATCGCCTCCGCGGGCACGGCCGTCGCCGACGGGACCACGCAGACCCAGGGCGGAGCCACCGCGACCATAGGCGGCCTCAAGACGTACGGCGCCGCCGTGATCCACGACGACAGCGGGGACCAGGAGGTCTCGGCGGGCCTGTTCGAGATGTCCGTCGAGGGCGGCGGCACCCTGCAGACCTACTGCGTCGACCTGCACAACCCCACCCAGGGCGGCGCCAAGTACCACGAGACTCCGTGGAGCGGCACCTCGCTGGGCGCCAACGACGACGCGGGCAGGATCCGCTGGATCCTGCAGAACTCCTACCCCCAGGTCAACGACCTCGCCTCGCTGGCGGGGAAGGCCGGCATCGACGGCGGACTCACCGAACAGGACGCGGCGGCCGGCACCCAGGTGGCCATCTGGCGCTACTCGGACGACGCGGACGTCGACGCCGTCGACCCGCAGGCCGAACAGCTCGCGGACTACCTCCAGAAGGCCGCCCGTGACACCGCCGAGCCGGAGGCGTCCCTGACCCTCGACGCGCCGGCCGTCTCCGGGCACCCGGGCGAACCGGTCGGACCGGTGACGGTGCACACCGACGCGAGCGCGGTGACGGTGACGCCGCCCATGGACGCGGACATCAGCGGGGTGCGGATCGTCGGCAAGGACGGCCGGCCGGTCACCTCCGCGCAGGACGGCACCCAGCTGTTCTTCGACGTCCCCGCCGACGCCGAGGCCGGCTCCGCCGAACTGACGGTCACGGCCTCCACCACCGTCCCCGTCGGCCGCGCCCTCACCTCCGAGAGCCGCAGCCAGACCCAGATCCTGGCCGGCTCCAGCGAGTCGACGGTGTCGGCGACGGCGAGCGCGACCTGGGCGAAGCAGGGAGCCGTACCGGCGCTGTCCGCGGCGAAGAACTGCGCCAGGAGCGGCGTGGACATCACCGTGGCCAACCAGGGCGACGAGGCCTTCACCTTCGAACTGCTGGGCGCCGAGCACGCCATCCCGGCGGGCACGTCCCGGACGGTGACGATCCCGCTCCAGGAGGACCAGCCCTACGACTTCACGATCAGCGGCCCGCAGGGGACCGAGAGCCGCTTCACCGGTGTCCTCGACTGCAAGACCCAGACCGCGGAGATCTCCGGCCTGACCACCCAGACCCTCAGCGAACCGAGCCCGGCCACCGTCGGCGGCACCACCGCCACCGACACCAACCTCGCCGAAACGGGCTCCTCCAGCACCACCCCGCTCATCGCCGGCACAGCCATCGGCCTGGTGGTGATCGGCGGAGCGGCCCTCCTCCTGGCGGGACGGAAGGAGAACCGGACGCGGGGCTGAGGGACGGCCCTCGGCACTCCAGCGGCGGTGGCATCCGCGGTGGCACAAGGGGCATGAGCGAGCCCACCCAGAAGTACTCGATCACGATGCCCCGGGACATCGCCGAAGCCGCTCGCGCCCGCAGTGGACCCTCCGGGCTGTCCGCCTACGCGGCGGCCGCCGTCGCCCGGCAGATCGAGCGCGACAACCTCAACGAGCTCATCCAGGTCGCGGAGGCCGAGCACGGCCCCGTGACCGAGGAAGAGGTGCAGGCCCTGCGCGATCAGCTGCACCAGGCGCGCGCACAGCAGACCGGTGACGGGGCGAACGCGGCGTGACGCGCTCGCCCGCCGCCCCGGGCGGCACGCTCGTGCTCGACAGCGAAGGACTGGCCAAGGCCGTGCTGCGCGACCGGACGGTCACCGCCTGGCTCGCCCTCGCCCGTGCCGACGACCTGCGCGTGATCACCTCCGCTGCCACCTTGGTGGAGCTGGTGCAGCCCGGCATCAACCGCCCCGTACTCGAATGGACCCTCTCCCGCCTCATCCTGGACCGCTGACCGAACCGATCGCGCGCCGGGCACGGCGACCTCGAAGCGACCGGGACGTTCAGCTCGTCATCACCGCGAGACAACTGAGATCGCGGCACCGAAACCCCGGGTCAACCGCCCCGGTCATTCGGGACTTCCACCCGCTGACCGTCTGCCTGGACACGCCCACTGAGCGGCGACCTCCGCACCGTCGCACCCGCCAGGACCGCAAGCACAGCCCGGTATCTCTGCTCGACAACCGACAACCGACAACCGACAACCGACAACAGGTCCACGGACTGCCCGACGCGCCGGAAGCTTACGGGGCCGCGATCACTGGCGCCAAAGCAACTCCAGCGTCCCTATGGACGCATATGTAGGATCGGGGGGATAGCAGTCACGGCCCATCTAGTTGCCGAATGTGTCGATGGGTCAGCCTGTATCGCCGCGCGCCGTGATGCCTCCAGGGTCTGTCGTCCGAACTCTGCAGCGCCCGGTTCCCTGCGGTGTGCAGAGCCCCTCTTGCCGTCTTGGTCACCTGCCTCCGCTGTCAAGCCGAGAAACAGAGAAAGCGACCCGCGACGGATGCGACTCCGGCTGAGCAGTGGTTGCATGGAAGGAGGAACAAAGTACGCCGTGATTGCCAGGGCTCTGCTGGAGACGGCATACGGCACCCCTTCCGTACGGTTCACGCAGACTCCCGGGCTGCGTCTACCAGTTGCTTCGTGGCACAACAAGCAGCCAAGCCTGATCGCCATCCAGTCACCCCGGAGACAATTGATGACTACTCAAAAGCAGACGATGGCGCCCCTGCGCTACGCCAGGAACGGCGCGCGGCCCCTAACGCCATGGGAACTTACGCAGTTTGCGGCCCAGCCTAGGAACCGGGGAACGGCCAGCCGGGGTGGCTGAGCTCGCCAGCCGCCAGCGCATCCATGTCTTCACCGATGGTGATGGCCCCCCAGAGCCGGAGATCTCTCGCGTGGATGGTTTGTGGCGTGTCGATGTGCCGACTGGGAGCGTCGGCGACGTTGCCTTGCCTGGCAGAACGGCGATCCGCGGCTTTCCGGGAGAGCTGATGTCCGGGACCGATCACGACGCTGATGCGGCACCCTATCGACCCGAGTGGCTCGACCTATTCTATGTGCCGCGCGTTCTTCCGAGCCGCAGAAGGAAACCGATCAAACCGCTGGACGGGGGTGCACTCCAGCCGAGATGGGTCATCGGTCCCGACAACCGGCAGGAACTAAACGAGACAAGCTGGCCCTGGGGCTGCGTGGGTAAAATCTTCACGAGCGCGGGAATGGCAGGCTCAGGGGCACTCGTCGGCGACCGCGTTCTCCTCACGGCCGGCCATGTGGTGCCATGGGGTGACGTTTCAGCAGGCAATTGGTGGATGCGTTTCGTGCCTGCGTACTACAACGGCAAGTCGCTCCATGGCGCTGGCGTTCAATCCTACGTCTCGGATGTACGTGGCTTCGACCCAGACTTGGCGGGCGGCGCGACAGCGGCCTACGACCGGGCTGTTTGCCGACTGTACGAGCCGCTCGGGGGCCCACTGGGTTACTTCGGACTGGGACACTACACCCCTGCTTGGAACGGTCAGCGGTGGTGGATGAACATGGGTTACCCCGGAAACATGTGGTTCCTGGGGGCCAGCTTCGAGAGTGGCATAAGTATCAACGCCGCCTATAGTGACATCAATGGAGGCATAGAATGCCACCATTACGGCGACGTAACGCCCGGTAATTCCGGCGGCCCGATGTTCGCCTTCTTCGGCGCGGACAATCCCCGCATCATTGCGGTTCAGTCATCGGACAGTGCGGATGGAGAAATGGTCAACTACGCGGCCGGCGGCCCAGGCCTTGTCGACTACGTGATATGGGCACGCCAAAACTGGCCCTGACCTCGATCATGCGTGAGGCCGTCCGCCTGCTGACGGCCCTCACTGTTCGTTCACAGCAGCAATTCTCGCGCCCACCGCAGTCGAGATGCGCCGCTCACTGGGGCTGCCGCCACAGTCGTAGTGACCCTGGTGAACATGCCGACGATCACGTCCGCCCTTACAAGGCAGCGATCCAGCTTTCAAAGACCAGAGCCTTGCGATCAGTACGGCCGTGGGACTTTGTGGGCATCCAGCGCGGCGTTGTACCGCGCCAGCAGCTCATCAAGGTCGGCCAGCAGAAGGCCGGCCGTTTCCCGTGCCTCGGCGAGGTCGCCCCGGGCGCAGGCTTCAACGACTTCGGCAACGTCGCTGCGGATGATGGAGAGAGAGTCACCCTGGATCAAGACGCCGGGGAACCGACGGGGTGGCAGGCGCACCACAGCGTTGTTCCCACCGTCCGTGAACAGCTCTGCCTCAACGCGTTCCATCGCGCCATTCAACCTGACATCACCAGCTGACCTCAACGATGGCGTACACAAGCAGTCTTGAGCGACCGAACACGCAAGGCGGACAAGGTCGTCAAAGCTTCAGGGGTGGCCGACGGAGCGAACTCCTAAAGCGGTGCTCATCTGCCAGCCACCTCAACGTGACGGGGCAAGACGCCTGTCACGTACTCGAATAAGTCACCGTCGACTGAGTTGTACACCTCAATGATCCGTTCCGAGATGCTTGCCGTCGTTGTCGGTGGATCCCTCTACTCTCAGGCGGAGAGATGCGAGTACCGCAGTGAAGGGGGATCAGATGCACAACCGCCAGCCCGTACCCGCCAGGCCGTGGCGCGACCGGAGTAACTCGCTCGGCTACATCCAGGGGGGCACGGAGGCTCAGGCGGATCTACTCCGACAGGTGCTCGCTCAACTGCCCTGCGAAGGCGCGGAATCACTGGAGTGGCGGACGCCAGAGGGGAAGCACGTCAGTGCCCGCTGCGAGGACTTGTGCCGGCGCGTGCTCTCCGCTCCAGGCCTCGCCGAGCGGACCGACGAAGCCCGGTGGCAGCCGAGCGCCTACGCAGCGCAATGGCTGGAGAGCAAGGACGACTCCTTCCTGGCCGCTCACCTGCATGCCCAGGTGAAGTTCTTCGGCGAGCTCCTACTGGCGATCGGGGACCAGACAAAGCATGCGGATTTGCTGAAGGTGGCGACAGAGGCATACGGGCTGAACTGGACAAGCCTGTCACCCGTGCGAGACCGTACGGGGTGGCTCAGGAGTCTGGGGATGATCGAGCTGTGGGGCCAGCGGGTCGTCAGGACCGAACTGGGAGACGCTTTGCTGGAAGTCCTCCCGCTCTGTCCGCCTGAGAGCGCCCGCGGAGAAGAGGAAGAGGCTGCCGAGCCGGACGGTGGCGAGGAAGGGCAGCTGGCATTCTTTGGCGATTCCGGGCAGTTGGAGCAGGTCGACCTGAGGAATCGCCGTGCTCTGATTGGGTACATTCCTCGGGGCAATGCTTCCGACAGCCGCGACGGGGACTCGACTCTGACGGCGACCGCCGCCCTGCGCAGGCTAGTCGCCCTGCTGGGCGACGGCACGGGCCTTGAAGAGTTCAGCGAGCTGTGCGCCAGCGAGTTCGGCATCAGCAAGAGGTCCTTTACCACGATGATGCACGCCCTACGGCACACCGGACTCGTCGAGCAGACGTCGTTCAACCGCTTCGCACCGAGCGAGGACGCGCACCAAGTCGTTGACGAGGGGAACGAGAGACTGCTCGCCGCCCATCTGCATATGCGGTATCTGTTCTTCGGTGAAATCCTGCGCCATTTGGACAAGCCCGCGACCACCTCGATGCTGGTAGCCGTGGCGAAGGAGACGTACGGCTACACCCAGGCCTCGAACGGAGAGGTCCGTCTCAGGCTCGCATTCCTCCAGGAGGCGGGTCTGGTTGAGCGAGTGGACTGGCAGCGGTTCCGTGTCACCGCGGCTGGACGGAGTTTCGCGAAGAGACTGACTCTTCAGCTGCCAGTCGAAGCAGTCCCAGAAAAGACCGATCCCTCAGAACATGTGGACGCGCCCCGTACTCCAGCGTCCGAGACGGTCATCGCCCAGCTGCGGCAGTACGGCAATGTCGGGACGGACAGCCGGGAGTTCGAGGAGGCCGTTGGTCGCGCCTTCGCCTTCCTCGGGTTCAAGGCCGAGCACCTCGGTGGCGCGGGCCGCACGGACGTCCTGTGTATCGCGCAACTGGCCGCGAAGGATCGATACCGGATCATCGTGGACGCGAAAAGCTCAGGGAACGGGCAGGTCGCCGAGTCCAGCGTCAAGTTCGACGCACTGCGTGACCACAAGCGCAAGCACAAAGCCGATCACGTAGTCGTCGTGGGGCCGGAATTCGCTCCACGGCTCAAGAACTGGGCTGCGGAGAACGAGGTCATCCTGCTGCGCATCGAGGACCTTGCCACTCTGCTCGACCACCACTCGCGAAACCCGATGCCCCTCACCGAACTGCGGGACGTCTTCTCCCGCGTCGACACGTTCAGCGACGACCTGACCGAGCGATACCAGGCGCTGGAGCGGCGCTCGCTGCTGATGCGCAGGATCATCGATGTGGCCTTCCAGGAAGCCGTGGACGACGACCCCGTCGACGATGGGTACATCAGTGTCGAGAACATCATCTACGCCTTGCGGAAGGAGTTCACCCCCCGCCCTTCTCGGCAGGAGGTGGACGAGCTGATCGCGTTCCTATCGAGCCCTGTCGTGGCCGCGCTGGAATCCACCAAGGGCCGCCACAAACTGATCGATTCGCCCCAGAACCTGGCACTGCGCCTGGCCGGTCTAGGCGGCACCGTCGCCATGGATTGAAGAAATAGTCGACCGGGTTGCTCGCCCCGGCCGGGACGCCGGCACAGGCAGCAGCGTTGATCCGTTAGACGGCCGCAGGTCACGGCTGCCGATGGTCAGTTGTGGCTGTGCTGAGCGAATGGCTCGCTTGAGATGGCCGGCAGTGAGGGTGCCGCGGCTGTCGGCCTGCTCGAAGGAACACATTAGGCAGCCGTGGCTGGGGCCGGTGGGGATGCGGCGAGGCATATGCGCGCCCCGCCGTGCTGCGTGCCCGGCGTCATGGCTGGCTTTCGTCGGCCGAGGCGCAAGCGGGCCTGCTCTGGAGGTGCCCGGTCAGCCGATCGAAGGGGCCGCGGTCAACTCTGGGCTGTCTCCGGGCCGTGCGAGGTTGCCCGAGGTCACTCGACAGCGACCGACAGTGACAGATCGCTTCCAGTCGTCAACCCCGAACCCCCAGGTCACAGCCCCCCGACTGAACGGGTTTCCCCCCAGGGGTAGCCGTCCGGCAAGATGGGGTGTATCTGCCCACTGCCAGATTTCAAGCTGCCGGACGGTTTCTCTTGGCTGAGTACATCTACACCATGCGCAAGACGCGCAAGGCACACGGCGACAAGGTGATCCTTGACGACGTCTCGCTGAACTTCCTGCCCGGCGCGAAGATCGGTGTGGTCGGCCCGAACGGTGCCGGTAAGTCGACCGTTCTGAAGATCATGGCGGGGATCGAGCAGCCGTCGAACGGCGACGCGTTCCTCTCGCCCGGCTACAGCGTCGGCATCCTCATGCAGGAGCCCACGCTCAACGAGGAGAAGACCGTCCTGGAGAACGTCCAGGAGGGTGTCGCCGAGATCAAGGGCAAGCTCGACCGGTTCAACGAGATCGCCGAGCTGATGGCCACCGATTACAGCGACGCGCTGCTCGACGAGATGGGCAAGCTGCAGGAGGACCTCGACCACGCCAACGCGTGGGACCTGGACGCGCAGCTCGAGCAGGCCATGGACGCGCTCGGGTGCCCGCCCGGCGACTGGCCCGTGGTCAACCTCTCCGGTGGTGAGAAGCGCCGCGTCGCGCTCTGCAAGCTGCTGCTGGAGGCCCCCGACCTGCTGCTCCTCGACGAGCCCACCAACCACCTCGACGCCGAGTCGGTGAACTGGCTGGAGCAGCACCTCGCCAAGTACGCGGGCACCGTCGTGGCCATCACCCACGACCGGTACTTCCTCGACAACGTCGCCGAGTGGATCCTCGAGCTCGACCGCGGGCGCGCCTACCCGTACGAGGGCAACTACTCCACGTACCTGGAGACCAAGGCCACCCGGCTCAAGGTCGAGGGCCAGAAGGACGCCAAGCGGCAGAAGCGGCTCAAGGAAGAGCTCGAGTGGGTGCGGTCCAACGCCAAGGGGCGTCAGGCCAAGTCCAAGGCCCGCCTCGCCCGCTACGAGGAGATGGCCGCCGAGGCCGAGAAGATGCGGAAGCTGGACTTCGAGGAGATCCAGATTCCCCCGGGCCCGCGTCTCGGCAACGTCGTCGTCGAGGTCAGCAAGCTCAACAAGGCCTTCGGCGAGAAGGTCCTCATCGACGATCTCAGCTTCACCCTGCCGCGCAACGGCATCGTCGGGGTCATCGGGCCGAACGGCGCCGGCAAGACGACCCTGTTCAAGATGATCCAGGGTCTGGAGACCCCGGACTCCGGCGACATCAAGGTCGGCGACACCGTCAAGATCTCGTACGTCGACCAGAGCCGCGAGAACATCGACCCGAAGAAGACCCTCTGGGCGGTCGTCTCCGACGAGCTCGACTACATCAACGTCGGTCAGGTCGAGATGCCGAGCCGGGCGTACGTCTCGGCCTTCGGCTTCAAGGGTCCCGACCAGCAGAAGCCGGCCGGTGTGCTCTCCGGCGGTGAGCGCAACCGTCTGAACCTCGCGCTCACGCTCAAGCAGGGCGGCAACCTGCTGCTCCTCGACGAGCCGACCAACGACCTGGACGTGGAGACGCTCTCCAGCCTGGAGAACGCGCTGCTGGAGTTCCCCGGGTGCGCCGTGGTGGTCTCCCACGACCGGTGGTTCCTGGACCGGGTCGCCACGCACATCCTCGCCTACGAGGGTGACTCCAAGTGGTTCTGGTTCGAGGGCAACTTCGAGTCCTACGAGAAGAACAAGATCGAGCGGCTGGGCCCGGACGCGGCGCGTCCGCACCGTGCCACCTACAAGAAGCTGACCCGGGGCTGATCGATCTTGCGGCACATCTACCGCTGCCCGCTGCGCTGGGCGGACATGGACGCCTACGGCCACGTCAACAACGTGGTGTTCCTCCGCTACCTGGAGGAAGCCCGTATCGACTTCCTGTTCCGCCCGGAGAAGGACTTCAAGCAGGGGTCCGTGGTGGCGCGCCACGAGATCGACTACAAGCGCCAGCTCGTCCACCGGCACTCGCCCGTGGACATCGAGCTGTGGGTCACGCAGATAAGGGCGGCGTCCTTCACCATCACCTACGAGGTGAAGGACGGCGACCACGTCTACGTCACCGCGTCGACGGTCATCGTGCCGTTCGACTTCGAGGCGCAGCGCCCGCGCCGGCTCACCGCCGAGGAGCGTGAGTTCCTGGAGGAGTACCGGGACGACGCCGAGGAGGCCGTCGCCGCATGACGGTGCTCCACCTCGCCGACGAGGGGGAGGCGGCGGACCTCGCGGCCTTCCTCTCCCGGCTGCTCCACTACGACCGTGGAGCCGCGGTCAGGCTGCAGGCGGCCGGGACCGCACTCGCCGTCTTCGGCCGGCCGCCCTCCTTCGAGGTCCTCGCGATCCGCGCCGTGCGGCTGGCCAAGCCGTACGAGGACGGACTCGAGGCCACCCTGGACGTCACCGTGTCCGCCGGCGAGCTGCTGGAGGGTGTGGACGAGGCCGGGGCGACGGCCGCCGTGCCGGGGGCGGTGACCGGGCCGCCGTGGGCCGGTGTGCTGCCGCCGCGCGGCGGCTGGCGTCCGCAGGAGGGACTGCCGGAGCCGGACGCGCTGCGCGCGACGGTCGCCGCGGCCGTCGGCGAGTTCCGGCGCCGCAGCGAGGCGTTGCCGGCCGAGAGCCGTCAGCGGGCCGAACTCGACCGGATCGGTCGGGAGATCTGGTCCCGGACGGTCGCGGACACCGGGCTTCCCGTACGGGCCGTCCACGCGGCCCAGTCGCTGGGCTTCCTGCGGGCCGCGGGCGCCGGGGCGGATCTCGCGCTGCTCTCGTCCGGTGCGTGGCTGCGGCTGCGCACGCCGTACGGGTCGATCGCCGTACGCCGGGCGGGGGCGGGGCTCGGGACGCCGTCCCTCAGCGTCCGCCCCCGGCATCCCTGAGCGTCCTGCGCCGACGCCACCGCACCTGCTGGACGTCGGCCGGCAGCACCCCGTGAGAGTCCGCCGGCGGCAAACCCTGACGCGGTCACCCCGAAGGACGTCCTGGACTCACTCCGGGGCGTTCACCATCGACGCCGCCGCGTACGTCAGGTAGTTCCACAGGGTCTCCTCGTGCTCCTCGGAGAGCCCGAGCCCGTCCACCGCGTCCCGCATGTGCTTCAGCCAGGCGTCGTGCGCGGCCCGGTCGACCACGAAGGGCGCGTGCCGCATGCGCAGCCGCGGGTGGCCGCGGTTGTCGCTGTAGGTCGTCGGGCCGCCCCAGTACTGCATGAGGAACAGCGCGAGGCGCTCCTCGGCCGGGCCCAGGTCCTCCTCGGGATACATGGGCCGCAGGACCGGGTCCTCGGCGACTCCCTCATAGAAACGGTGGACCAGCCGGCGGAAGGTCTCCTCCCCACCGACCTGCTCGTAGAAGGTCTGCTCCTGAAGCGTGCCGCGCCGAATCTCTTTCACCACCCCATGGTCTCAGACGGGGAGACCGAGGACTGAGGGCTTAGGACCACGAGGACGCCGGCCCCGGGACCACCAGGTTCGCCCCGGCGCGGGTTCGGCCGCACAGTGGAGGCATGAGCGCGCACGCCCTCGACCACGGCCTCGAGGACCTCGCCGCCACGGCGCGGGCCGCGATGGTGCGCGCCGTCGCGGCGAGCGGTGCCTTCGCCGCCGACCCGCGCTGGCAACAGGCCTTCGCGACGGTCCCGCGCCACCTCTTCGTGCCGTACTACTACGTCAGCGGCGTCGGCGGATGCGAACGGCGCTGGGGCGAGAGTCCCGACCCGCGCACCCGCGAGCGGTGGGTGCGCGGCGCCTACGAGGACACCCCGCTGGCCACCCGGCTGCGCGACGGCGAGCTGCTCTCCTCCAGCAGCCAGCCCTCGCTGATGGCGCTGATGCTGGCCGAGCTGCGGGTCGAGGACGGCGACCGGGTGCTGGAGATCGGGGCCGGGACCGGCTACAACGCGGCGCTGCTGTCGTACCGGCTCGGCGACGACCACGTCACGACCGTCGACCTGGACCCGGAGATCACCGAGTCCGCGCGGCGGCACCTCGACGCTGCCGGCTACCACCCGGCCGTCGTCACCGGGGACGGGGCGCGCGGGGTGCCGGAGCGGGCGCCCTTCGACCGGATCGTCGCGACCTGCCGGCTGGCGTCGGTGCCGCGCGCCTGGATCGCCCAGTGCAGGCCGGGCGCGATCGTCCTGACCCCGCTGGCCACGGGCCTGGTCGCGCTGACGGTACGGGACCGGGAGCACGCCGAGGGGCATTTCCTGCACACCCCCGCCTACTTCGTCCCCCTGCGCGGGCAGGGCCGGCCCGCATCCGAGCCGGTCGCGCTCGGCGGGGTTCCGCGCCGGGCCAGGGAGAGCGATCTGTTCCGTTTCCTGCTGGACCTCACCCGGGGCACCCTCGACCCCCAGGAGGCGTACGCCCTGTGGGAGCGCGAGGGCATGCCGGACCGGCGGCGCTACGGCGTCACGGTCGGCGCGGAGCACGCGTGGGCGTGGCTGGACGAACCGGAGGGCCCGTACGCCTGGCCCCTGCCGGGTTCGACGGGGGCGCGGCTCGTCGAGCCGTGACCCCCCGTCCCCGGACACCTCCGGGCAGGTCAGCCCCGGCGGATCGTGATCGTCGTCCAGGCGCCCACGTGGACCCGGTCGCCGTCCTGCAGCGGCACCGGGACGTACGGCTGGATCGGCTCCTCCCCGCCGTTGACCGTCGTGCCGTTCGTCGAGTTCTGGTCGACGACCGCCCAGGTGCCGTCCGGCTGCTGGACCAGGACCGCGTGCTGGTGCGAGACGCCCGGGTCCTCCGGCGGCACCGACAGGTCTATGTCGGGGGTCTCGCCGGTGGAGTGCCGGCGGCGGCCGATGGTGACCTGGTTGCCGGTGAGCGTGCGCTGCTGCTCGGGCGAGTACGCGGGCAGGTTGAGCCCCGCGGCCTCGGGACCCGAGCGCTGCATCATGGCCATGAAGTACGCGCGGTCCGGTCCGATCGTCGCCGTCCAGGTGGCCGGCTGCTGCGGGAACGCCGGGCCGGACGGGGGCGGCGCCTGCGTGGAGCCGGGCTGCGGGTAGCCGTAGCCGCCGCCCTGGGGGGCGGAGCCGGGGCCACCGGGGCCCTGGCCCTGACCGTGGTGCGACGGCGGGGAGATCACCCAGTCGTCGTCGGCACCGCCGAACGGCCCGGCGCCGGGCTGCGGCCGCCCCGTCTCCTGCGGGTAGCCGGAGGGACCGGACGGACCGGACGGACCGGGCGGCTGGAAGGCCTGCGGTATCCCGGGACCACCGGGACCACCGGGTCCACCAGGACCGCCCGGACCACCCTGGCCGGGCGGCGGCGGGACGGGACGGGAGGGGTCGGCGCCGAAGCCGGAGGGACCGCCCGGCCCCCCGGAGGGGCCACCGGGGCCGGTGGGCTCACGCCGGAAGGGGTCCGCGGACGGACCCGACGGCTCGCGCCCGAAGGGGTCGGCGGAGGGCCGGCCACCGCCACCGGGGCCGGAGGGCTCCCGCCCGAAGGCACCACCGGGAGGACCGGGAGGGTTCGGAGGACCGGAAGGCTCGCGCCCGTAGGCACCGGGGCCGCCGCCTTGACCGCCGGGCTCGCGCCCGTAGGCGCCGGGGCCGCCGCCTTGACCGCCGGGCTCGCGCCCGAACGCGCCGCCGCCCTGACCGCCGGGCTCACGCCCGAAGGAACCCGGGCCGCCGGGGCCGCCCTGACCGCCGGGCTCGCGCCCGAACGCGCCGGGGCCGCCGCCTTGACCGCCGGGCTCGCGCCCGAACGCGCCGGGGCCGCCGCCCTGACCGCCGGGCTCACGCCCGAAAGAACCCGGGCCGCCGGGGCCGCCCTGACCGCCGGGCTCGCGCCCGAACGCGCCCGGACCCCCCGGTCCCGAGGGACCCTGCGGCTCGCTGCCGAAGGGCGGGCCGGGCGGGATCGGTTCGGCGGGACGGTTCACCTGCGACGGGCGGGAGCCCTGGTACTCGAAGGAGTCACCGCCGCCGAACGACGGGGGCGGTGCCGGGAAGCGCGCCCCGGGACCGCCCGGGCCGCCCGCGCCGCCGGGTCCGCCCGGGCCGGGGGCCGGCGGGCGCGGGGCGGCCGGGGTGTACGAGGTCGCGGTGTTGGTCAGGAAGTTCCACCGGCACTCCTCGCAGAAGGGCGCGCCGCCCTCGCGGGGCGTACGGCACTGCGGGCAGAGCTCCGGCTCGTGGCCCGGTGCACCGGACAGGTGCGTCCGCCCACCGGGCCGGCCACCCGGCTGGCCCGCGGGCTGACCTCCGGGCGGGCCGGGCTGAGTCGGCTGCGGGGGCGGGAAGCCGTAGCCGCCGGCCGTGGGCGGAGGCGGCGGGGGCGGGGGTACGGCACCGGCCATGCGGTGACCGCAGACCTCGCACCAGTCGTCGGAACCCGACTGGTGTCCGTTCGGGCAGGTCGGCATGTCGGCGCGTCCCCCTCTCCTTCGGTGACCTAGTGGTTACGTCACTTCTTTACACGAACAGTCTTTGTGGACCGGGTCTCGAGGGTCATCTCGTCCGCCTCGGCGACCTTCGCCTTCAGTCGCACAGTACCTGTCGGGGCATCGACCACGTCCACCACCTTCGCAAGCAGTTTCGCAGTATCGGCATTTCCCGAGACGCTCGCGAGCTGTACGGCACGGCCCAGTTTGGCCGTGGCTCCGTCCATGTCTCCCGCTTTGCGCAGGTCCAGGCCCTGCTGGATGACCTGTGCCAGTTCGGCCTGTCCCGTGTAGTGCGCGACCTGCGGGTTGATCGACGTCGAGGCGGCCATGTCGTCGGTCCACACGGCCCGTACGAGACCCTGTGCGCCGAGGTTGTGGACCGTACCGTCCGGCTGCGGAACGACCAGGGAGACCCGTGCGGCCAGCATCTCCTGGCCCACGTGCGCGGCCGGGACCTCGACGCACACGTGGTAGTCGCGGGACTCGTCGCCCCAGGAACCGGTGGGGTAGTCGCCCGCGCGCGGACCCGCCTCGGTGCGGCGGTCGGTCAGTTCCACGACGGTCGGCGCGACCTGCTTGACGAACTTGATGGTGGTGCCCACCGGCGTCCACATCCGCAGCGCGACGTCCGCGACCTCCTTGCCCATCGCCGTCTCCATCATCTGCGTGAAGTCGGCGGCGAGACCGGACGGGTCGGCGACGATGTCGGCCGTGCCGAGCAGGGCGGTGGCGATCCCTGTGACTTCTTTCACTTCCCAGTCGGTGCCCACACCGCGGGCGTCACAGGTGAAACGGCCCGCGCAGTCGTCGAGGGCGGCCTTGAGGTCGGTCGCCGACTCGTGCTCGTTGCGGCCGTCGGTGAGCAGGATGCCGTGCCGGATGGCGACCTCGGCGGAGGACAGCAGACGGTCGGCCAGCCGCAGCCAGGTGCCGATCGCGGTGCCGCCGCCCGCGCTCAGCCGGCGCAGGGCCTGCTTGGCCTGCTCCCGGGTGGTGGGGTCGGCGACCGCGAGGCGTCCGCCGCCCGGGTAGACCTCCTTGGCCACGTGCGTGCCGCCGATCACCGCGAAGTGCACTCCGTCGCGCAGGGTGTCGATGGCGGCGGCCGTGGCGTCACGGGCGTTGCGCATCTTGGCCGGCGGGTAGTCCATCGAACCGGAGCAGTCCACCATGATCGCCACGGCCGCGGACGGGCTCCGGCCGGGCGCGTACAGGTGCGGTGCGGCGACCGCGCCGCCGACGGTGCCGCCGCCGGTCGCGGTCACCGTGACGATCGCGTTGACCTCGCGGCCGTCCTCCGGCAGGTACTCGTTCTGGTAGACGTCCACCGAGAACTGCGGCACGTTCGACTTCGAGAAATTGGCCATGCCTGATCGAATCCCCCTCGCTGGGTACGGACCGGTCCCCTCCGGCCCGTGGGCGTGTCACCCATGGTTTCCCCGTGTGCGCCCTCAGGCGTTTCCTGCCCCCTGCGGGGGTGCGGGGAACGGTACGACGGCCACTGTTACGTTGTCGTGGCCCCCGCCGTCCAGGGCATGACCGACGAGGACCTGGGCGCAGTGCAGGGGCCGTACGGCGGCGTCGAGGGGGACGACCTCGGCCATCTCCTCGGCCGCCTCGGCGTAGTTCCACAGGCCGTCGGTGCACACCACCACCACACCCGGACGGTCCGGCTTGAAGGAAGCGGTGTGCGGCTCCAGTTCGTAGGCGTCCGCGCCGAGCCAGCCGGTGATCGCGTGGGCGCGTTCGTCGGCGTAGGCCTCCGCCTCGCTCATCAGGCCGGCGGCCACCATCTGGGCGGCCCAGGAGTCGTCCTCGGTGAGCCGGGCCGGGGGTGCGCCGCGGTCGGCCGGCACCCAGTAGACGCGGCTGTCGCCGACCCAGCCGACGACCAGCAGACCCGAGGTGACCACCGCGCCGACGAGGGTGCAGGCCGGGGAGTTCTGGTGCGGGGCGTGCTCGCGGGCCGTGGCGGGCTCGTCGGCCAGCGCGTTGACCGCGTGCGAGGCGGCGACGATCGCCTCGTGCATCGCCTGCTGCGGGTGGGCGCCCTGGGGGAGGGCCGCCAGCAGCGACTCGCTCGCCGCCCGGGAGGCGGCCATGGAGGCGTCGTCGGGGCGGGTCGCCGAGGAGACGCCGTCGCAGACGACCGCGACGAGCGCGGGAGAGCCGTCGGGCAGCGTGGTGTGGCCGAGGCCGAAGGCGTCCTCGTTGCGGTGGTGCCGCAGGCCGCGGTCGCTGACGGCGGCCACGGGGCCCGACTCCAGCTCCATGTGGTCGCGTTCGCGCGGCTGGGCGTGGCCGCAGTTCTCGCAGTACCCGTCGTCGTCGACCCGTCCGGCCCGGCAGGCCACACAGACCTTGGCCGGCCCGCTCACCGTGACGGCCTCGGCGGCGACCCGCGGATCCGGTGCCTGCAACGGATACTCCTCGGGCTCGGCGGGCCGGTCGAACCGCACCCCGGAGGCGGGGGAGGCGGGAGAACCGGGGGAGGGCACGGAGCCGGCGGGACCGGCGGCCTGAGGCGGGGCCGGGGCGCCGGCGGCGGGCGGGGCCGGGGGCGTGGCCCAGCCGGCGAGCGCCTCCGGGGGAGCCGGCACGGCCGCGCCGTTCATCGTGAGGGTCGGGTGGTCCTGCGGGCGGGGCGGTACGACCGACAGGTCGTATCCGCACGCGCCGCAGAAACGGTCACCCGCGTCGAGCGGCTCCGCGCAGCTCGGACACGTCGGCAGGGCGGCCTGCCGGGGCATCTGGGACATCAACTACACCCACGTCCGGGGGCGGTAACGATTGGCACGTTCCACCAGGTCGATCCTCTCCTCACCGCCGGTCGCCAGCCGGGCCAGCGTGCGGTACGAGCGCTCCAGGCCGAACCGGAGCCCCCGTTCGTCGAGTTGGCTGCCGAGCAGCGCCCGCCGGGCGTCCGGGCCGGCACCCTGGCCACCGGAGAGTATCCAGTCCAGCGCGCAGCCGAGGACTTCCGCGGACAACTGCTCCCGCCGCGTGGGGTCGAGCCCGTACGCGTCCAGCGCCTCGACCTGCGCCGCCGCCGCGGTGAGGTCCTCCTGGAAGGGTACGTCGGCGGCGGCCGCGGTCCGCTGCCGCAGCCGGGCCCGCACCGCCGCCACGCGGGCGGCCGTGTAGTGGATGGACGACTCCGGCACAGATTCCAGCGTCCGTACGGCACTGCGGCGGTCCCCGGCCGCGAGCTGCACGCGCGCGAGGCCGAACGCGGCGCTCACATAGCTCGGGTCGGTCGACCAGACGAGGCGGTAGTACTCCGCCGCGTTGTCCAACTGGCCCAGCACCTCGGCGCACAGGCCGAGCGCCAGCTTGGGCGCGGGTTCGCCCGGGAAGGCGTCGTAGATCGCGTCGAAGGCGAGCGCGGCGCCCTCGTGGTCGCCGGTGACCAGGGAGGCCACGCCTCGGTACCAGACGACCCGCCAGTCGTCGGGCCGTTCGTCCTCCAGCTTCTCCAGGGACTGCAGGGCGGCCTGGTGGTCGCCGTTCTCCAGCCACGCGCGGACCTGCCGCAGCCGGGTCTCCACGGACGGCGCCGGCGCGGCCGCGAGGGCCGTGATCAGCTCGGACGGCGCGGAGGTCATCAGGCCGGCGAGGAAGCCCGCGTTGGGGTCGGTGGGGTCGACGTGCGGGACGGGCAGCGCGAGGCCGGCGGGGGACGCGGGGACGGTCCTCACCAGACCGCGGGCGGTGGCGGCCTGCGCGGTGGCGGCGCCGGACGCCGCCGCGACGGGGGAAACCCCTTTCCCCCGACGGGTCCTGACGTCCCGTGCGCCCAGCCGTGACACCTCCCCGTCCAGCTTCGGGAACAGCTCGGTGTCGGTGACCTTCACCTCGGGTCCGAACAGCGTCGACAGGGCGGGCCGGGCCCGGCCGCTCTGCAGCGAGACGACCTCCCGCAGCACGCCCGTGAGCTGCTCGGCCATCTCCTGGGCGGAGCCGAACCGGCGGGCGGGGTCGGGGTCGGTGGCACGGACCAGCAGCCGGTAGAAGGACTCGTACCGGCGGAAGACGTCGATGGTGTCCGGGTCGGGGAGCGAGTCGGCGAAGACGGTCGTGTAGCCCTGGAAGTCGAAGGTCAGGACCGCCAGGGTGCGGCCGACCGTGTACAGGTCGGACGCCACCGAGGGGCCGGTCTCCGCGACCTCCGGCGCCTGGTAGCCGACCGTGCCGTAGATGGCCGACTCCTCGTCGTCCATCCTGCGCACCGCGCCCATGTCGATCAGCTTGAGCTGGTCCTCGGTCTGGATCGCGTTGTCGACCTTGAAGTCGCAGTACAGCAGGTTGCGGCTGTGCAGGTGGCCGAGCGCCTCGAGCGCCTCGATGCCGTAGGCACAGGCCTGTTCCACCGGGAGCGGGTCCCGCTTGCCGTCGGAGGTGCGGCGGGCGTTGGCGATCTCCTTGAGGGACTTTCCGCCCACGTACTCCATGACGATGTAGCCGTCGAGCGAGCCGGTCCGCTGGTCGAGGTGCTCGACGAAGTTGTAGATCCGCACGATGTTGGCGTGCTCGATCTCGGCGAGGAAGCGCCGCTCCGAGATGGCCGCGGCCATGGCGTCCTGGTCACCGGTGTCGAGAAGGCCCTTCAGCACCACCCAGCGGTCCGAGACCGCGCGGTCCACCGCCAGGTAGATCCAGCCCAGACCGCCGTGCGCCAGACAGCCCGCGACCTCGTACTGGCCGTGCACGACGTCGCCGGACTTCAGCTTCGGGACGAAGGAGTACGGGTGGCCGCACTTGGTGCAGAAGCCCTCCGTGCGCCCCGGCCGGTCCCCGCGCGCGCGGCCCACCGGCGCGCCGCAGTCGGAGCGCGAGCAGAACCGCTTGCGCTCGGGCACCTCGGGGTTCTCCAGCACCATCGCGCGCGGGTCGGGGCGCGGCACCTGCGGCACGGACACCAGGCCCACGCCCAGCCGGGCCCGCCCGGAGGAACCGGCCGACGAGCCGGAGCTGCGCACCGACACCGAACGGCCCGTCGACCTGCCCGACAGGGAGCGCGAGAGCCGTCCCGAGACCGAGCGGCGCGACTTCGACGACTGCGACGACGTACGGGACGAGCCGGCCGGGGTGCTGGAGCTGCCGCGGGTCACCCCGGTCGGGGACGAGCCGACCGGGCCTCCCCCGGCGGGGGGACCTCCGGCGGAGACGACCGGGGCGAGGCCGCACGTGTCGCAGTACAGCTCGCCGCCGCCCACGTCCTCGTACGACCCCTCGCAGCCCGGCCGCTGACATGTCTGCCCTGCCTGACTCATGGCTACCGCTCCCCCCTGTGGTCCTCGGGCCCGCCCTGGTCCGGCACGCGCGGGGCGGACAGCAGTTCGGCGGCCGCCTGCTGGTAGCGCAGCACCGCCTGTTCGGCGACGCGCAGATCGCAGGGCGCGCTCCACAGCATGCGGCGCGCCGCGTCGTAGCGCTCGATGAGGAACGGGTCCTCGGCGAGGCCGTGCCGGGCGACCTTCGCCTTGTACGCGTCGAGCCGGCCGCGCAGCTCCGCGCGGACCGCCAGCGGCGCGGTGACCGCGGTCAACGACTCCCGGGCGCGCAGCAGTTCGTCCTCCGCCTTCCGCTCCAGGGACTCCAGGAGCGGGGACAGCCGGTGCCACTGCCCGTGTCTGCGGTACTCGGCGGCCGTCGCCAGCTGCTCCTGCAGCACGGTCGGCGGGCCGCTGACCACCGGCACCTCCGTCGCGGCGATCTTGGCGAGCACCTCACCGCGCGCGGTGCGCGCCTCGGCGAGCGTGCGGTCGGCGCGGCTGAGGACGTCCCGCAGCTTCACCAGCCGCTGCTCGGCGTCCTGACGGACCGTCAGCACGGCGTCGATCTCCCGCCGTACGTCCTCCAGCGCGCGGGCCTCGCGGTCGTACACCGTGGTGTCCGGGCGGCCGCCGCCGGGCGCCGAACTGCCCTGCGCGGGCACCCAGTACGCCAGCGGGTCCGACACCACCTCCTCGCGCAGCCGGGTCAGCGTGCCCGTGATGCGCTCCAGGTCGTCACCCGCCGGGTGCTCGCCCGGGCGTACGCCCACGGAGTGCGCGAGCCGGCGGGTGCGCTGGAGCTCGGCGGCCAGTAAATCGATCCGCGCGGGCAGCGCCGACCACACCGCGTCGGCGGCGACGACCATGTCCAGCGACGAGGCGTACAGCTCGTTCATCCGGTCGACGAGGGTGGCGAGGGAGAAGCTCTGGCTGAGCTTGCCCGTGCCGTGCAGCGTGGGCGCGTTCGCCGTGGCGGTGGCCGAGCCGGCGACCGTGACGGACTCGCCGCGCAGCAGTTCCGTCAGCTCCACCAGGTCCTCGCGGCTGGACCAGCGGCGGCGCGAGCGGATCTCCCGCGCGGAGCGCAACGCGTCCGTGTACGCGTCGAAGTAGGCCCACAGCAGCGTGATCGACGCCTCCGCGGCCGCCCAGCGCTCCTTGGTGACGCCGGTGAGCTCGGCGCCCTCGAGGAGCCGGCGGCCCGCGTGGTCCTGCAGGGCGAGGAGCGAGGTCTCGATCGCCTCGTGCTCCGCGCCGAGCCGCGCCAGCGCACGGTCGACCTCGTCCCGGTCCATCACCGGCCCGGGCGGTCCCGTGACGCCCATCGATCACCTCTCCGCTGCTGTGTCGTTCGTCCGTTCGCTGCCCGCCCCGGTGGCCCGTCAGCTCTTGCGCAGGTACTGCGGCGAGGGCGGCCGCGACGTCGCCGCGTCCCTCCCCAGTGTGGCCGACAGCCAGCGGTCGTACGACGTCTGCCAGCCGCTCGCGCGGTAGTCCACGAGAATCTGATTGACCCGGCGTACCAGGTCGTCCGCCTTCACGTTCATCGCCACGCCGTAGTACTCGGTCGTGAACGGGTCGCCCTTGAGCGCCAGGGTCGGATCCTGGGCCGCCTGGCTCGCCGCGAGCGCGCCGTCGGTGACCACCGCGTCGACCTCGCCGAGCTGCAGCCGTACCAGGCAGTCCAGTTGGTTGGGGACGACGGTGCCGAGGTCGACGCTCCCGGGGATCACGCCCGCGTCGCGGTCCTTGGTCAGCTGCCCGTTGGCCGTGGAACTGGCCGCCGTGCAGACCTTCTTGTCCGCCAGGGTGTCGTCGTAGCCCTTGACCGGTGACGACTTGGGGGCGAGGACCTGCTGGCCGGTCTTGAAGTAGGGCGCGGAGAAAGCGACTTCCTTCAGACGGCTGCACGTGATGGTCATCGTGCGCACGACCATGTCCACCCGGCCCTCCTGGAGGGCCGGGATGCGCTGGTTGGTCGGGATGGCCTTGAACTGGACCGCCTCCGGGTCGCCGAGGATGTCCTGGGCGATCCGGTGGACCAGGTCGATGTCGAAGCCCTCCAGCTGGGCGCTGCTGTTGTTGGGGTCGCGGTAGCCCCAGCGGTAGCTGTTCTGGTCGACGCCGACGATCAGCTTGCGCTTCTCGCCCTGCCGGGCCTTGATCGCGGCGATGGCCGGTCCGTCCGCGCCCGACGGCGACAGCGTCTGCTTCTCCGGGTCCGTGCAGTCGTCGTCGGCCGCCTGGGTGCCCGCGGCGACCCGCGGGCCGCCCAGCCCCGTGGAGCCGTCGCCCTGGCGCTGGGTCAGCGGCAGCAGCAGCACGAAGGCCAGCGCGAGGGCGCAGACGACCGCCATCGCCCCGACGCCGCCCCAGCCCTTCAGACCGTCCCGCACACGTCGCGCACGCATCGTCACGCCCCCTCTCACCGGTACTCCGACAGCCTGCGGCCGATGCCGAGGACCGCGCCCGCCGCGCCCAGTACGGCGAGGACGGCGGCGCCGACCGAGAGCCCGGTCATCGCGTCCAGACCGTTGCCGGCCGCCTGCTGGAACTCGGCCCGTTCGTGCTGGAGAGCGAGGTCCAGGTTCTTGTCGACGCTGTCGAAGCATTCGGCGGTCGCGCCCTTGTCACCGATCACCAGGGCCAGCGCCTGCTCGTAGTTGCCGTTGTCGTCCTCGGCGCGGGCCGCGGTGTGGCGCTTCTTCCACACCGCCATGTTGCCCTCGGCGGAGGTCACCGGCTTCTCGCCGGCCTGGTCGTCGGCGTACCGGGCCGCCAGGGCGAGCCCGCTGCCGAGGTCGTCCATGTCGTCGGTGAAGTCGTGGTCGTACTTGTCGAGGGTCGTCGCGTCCGTGCCGCTGCCGACCTTCACCGTCTCCGCGCCGCGCGCCACCAGCGTGAGGTTCTCGTTGCCGCGCGCCTTGAGGGAGGCGATCCGCGCGTCGTGCAGCACGTTCAGCGAGCGCACGCCGTGGTCGTAGGAGTCGTTCAGGGCGGCGCGGGCCACGCTGTGGCCGATGACGAGCCACAGCAGCACGACGGTGGCGGTCGCCGTGGCCGCGACCAGACCGTGGTTCAGGACCCGGTTCGTCCGGCGGTAGTTGCGGTGCTGGGCCCAGGCCAGACCGGCCAGCGCGAGGACGCCCAGCGCGATCGCCGCCCAGGGGTAGGGGGTGGCGTCGGCGTAGTCGTCCTCCAGGCGCTGGTTCTCCTTCTGGTAGAGGTCCTCCGCCGCCGGGAGCATGTCGTCCTGCATCTTCTGGTTCGCGTACCGCAGGTAGGCGCCGCCGACCGGGAAGCCCTGGCGGTTGTAGGTGCGCGCGCGCTCGACCAGGCCCTTGTACTCCGGGAGCAGCTTGTTCAGTTTGGTGATCGCCGCGGCGGAGGGGGAGCCCGGGTCGGAGTTGTTGGCGGCGGTGACGAGGTTGGCGGCGGCCTTGTCGATGTCGTCCTCGTAGCGCTGCCGGGAGGCGGGCGTCTCCTGCCCGCCCGCCAGGAAGCCGCTGGACGCCGCCGTGTTGGCGT
Source organism: Streptomyces sp. NPDC000345 (assembly GCF_042898825.1). Lineage (NCBI taxonomy): Bacteria > Bacillati > Actinomycetota > Actinomycetes > Kitasatosporales > Streptomycetaceae > Streptomyces > Streptomyces sp. NPDC000345. Next base: position 58,272 of record NZ_JBIAZE010000016.1, on the reverse strand, counting down.
CCGCGAGGGAGCGGTAGATGTCGGCCGCGGCGGCGCTGAGCGGCTGGCTCTTGTGCAGCACGTCGTCGGCCGCCGCCTCGCGGTCGGCCGTCTGCCAGGCGGTGACCGCCCCGAAGGCGACCACGAGGAGGGCGAGGAGGGCGCCGATGACACGCAGCCGGCCCGGTTCCGTGGTCGCGGCGGCGCGCGCCTTGTCGACGCCCTCGGCGAAGGCCGTACGACGGGTCGGCGGTGGAGTGAGTGTTGCCGGTTCTGCCACGTTGTTGACCTCCCCCATGGTCATGCCTCGCCGCAAGTATCGCTGGCGGGAGTGACAATGCGAACCGGCTTCCCTGGATCTTGATCAGATCGCAGTCACCCCTGCTCATCAATACGCTGCGGGTGTGTGTTCGGTTCCTTCGCCGGGGGTGGGGGCCGCGGCCGGGGGGCGCCTACTCCGCGTCGAAATGCGCGCGCACCCTTTCCTGTGCCGCGGCGCCCGCCTCCAGCCGGTCCAGGCCGAGGAGCGCCGCCCCCAGCACGGGGCGGGCGCGCACCACCCGCGCCACCGCCTTCGGCGCCCGTGCCGCCAGCCGTTCCCGCACCCCGTCGTCCAGCCGGCCGTGACCCGCCGTCAGGACACCTCCCCCCAGCAGCACCGGCGTCTCCTCCTCCAGCAGCTCCAGCCGGGTCAGGGCCACCGCCGCCATCGTCACCACCTCCTCCGCCAGGCGGTCGACGATCCCGCGGGCCACCGTGTCGCCCTCCGCCGCCGTCGCGAAGAGGACCGGCGTGAGTTCGTGCCGGCGGGCGTCCGGAATGCGGGCCAGGTGCAGTGCCTCGATCAGGGCGTACATGCCGGGCAGGCCGAAGTGGGCCGGCAGCGTGCGGGCCAGGGCCGTGTCGCCGCCCCTGCCGTCCTCGGCCCGGGCCGCGTGCCACAGCGCCTCCTCGGCCAGCCCCCAGCCGCCGCCCCAGTCGCCGGAGAGGCGGCCCAGGGCGGGGAAGCGGGCGGTGCGGCCGTCGGGGCGCATGCCGACGCAGTTGATGCCGGCGCCGCAGACGACGGCCACGCCCCGGGGGTCGGGCACGCCGGCGCGGAGGATGGCGAAGGTGTCGTTGCGGACCTCCACGGTCGTGCCCCACGCGCGGGCGTGCAGCGCGGCCGCCAGCTGCTCCTCCTCCACCGGCAGGTCGGCGTTGGCGAGGCAGGCGGAGACATGGGTCACCGAGGTGACACCGGCGGAGCCGTACGCGCGCGCGACGGTGCCGGCGAGCGTGTCCACGGCCGCCGTGACGCCCACCGCGGGCGGCCGGAAGCCGCCGCCGCGGGCGGTGGCGAGCACCTCCCCGTCGGCCGCCACCACCGCCACGTCGGTCTTGCTGTTGCCCGCGTCGATGGCGAGGACGCTTGCGGTCAGGCCCACGCGAGGTGCTCCCGGTTGTGTGCGATCAGACGGTCGGTCAGGGCTTCGGCGTACTCGTACTGTGCGATCAGGGGGTGGGCGAGGAGGGCCTGGAAGACCCGGTCGCGGCCGCCGCGCAGGGCCGCGTCCAGGGCCAGGGCCTCGTACGCCGTCACGTTCGCCATCAGGCCCGCGTAGAGCGGGTTCACGGGGGCCACCGGGAGCGGGGAGGGGCCTTTGGAGCCCACCGCCGCCTGGACCTCGATCACCGCGTCGTCCGGGAGGAAGGGGAGCGTGCCGTTGTTGTGGGTGTTCACCACCTGGTACGGGCTGCCCGTCCCGGTGAGCAGCGACGCCGCCAGGTCCACCGCGGCCTCCGAGTAGTACGCGCCGCCGCGCTTGGCCAGCAGCCCGGGCTTCTCCGCCAGCGCCGGGTCGGCGTACAGCTCCAGCAGCTCCCGTTCCAGGGCGGCCACTTCCGCCGCCCTGGAAGGCTTCGCCCGCAGTTCTCGTACGACCTCGTCGTGGGCGTAGTAGTAGCGCAGGTAGTAGGACGGGACCACGCCCAGGCCGTCGAGGAGGGGCCGGGGCAGGCGCAGGTCGGCGGCGATGGCGTCGCCGTGGCCGGCCAGCAGCCCCGGCAGGACGTCCTCGCCCTCCGGGCCGCCCAGGCGTACGCCGGTCTCCCAGGTGAGGTGGTTGAGGCCGACGTGGTCGAGGTGGACCTCCGGCGGGGAGACGTTCAGCAGCGCCGCGAACCTGCGCTGCAGGCCGATCGCCACATTGCACAGGCCGACCGCCCGGTGGCCCTCCCGCAGCAGGGCGCGGGTGACGATGCCGACCGGGTTGGTGAAGTCGACGATCCAGGCGTCCGGATTCGCGCGGCGGACCCGTTCGGCGATGTCCAGGACCACCGGGACCGTCCGCAGCGCCTTGGCCAGGCCGCCGGCGCCGGTGGTCTCCTGGCCGACGCAGCCGCACTCCAGGGGCCAGGTCTCGTCCTGTTCGCGGGCCGCCTGGCCGCCGACGCGGAGCTGGAGCAGCACGGCGTCGGCGCCGTCGACGGCCCGGTCCAGGTCGGAGGTGGTGACGATGCGCCCGGGGTGACCCTGGCGGGCGAAGATGCGCCTCGCCAACCCGCCCACCAGTTCCAGGCGTTCGGCCGCCGGGTCGACCAGGACCAGCTCCTCCAGCGGGAGGGTGCCGCGCAGCCGGGCGAACCCGTCGACGAGTTCGGGCGTGTAGGTCGAGCCGCCGCCGACCACGGTGAGTTTCATGGCTTGTTAACCCTTTACTCCGGTGAGGGTGACACCTTCGACGAACGCCTTCTGCGCGAAGAAGAACACGAGGATCACGGGGGCCATGACCAGCACGGTGGCCGCCATGGTGAGGTTCCAGTCGGTGTGGTGGGCGCCCTTGAAGGACTCCAGGCCGTAGGAGAGCGTCCAGGCGCCCGGGTTCTCCGAGGCGTAGATCTGCGGGCCGAAATAGTCGTTCCAGGCGTTGAAGAACTGGAAGAGCGCCACGGCGGCGATGCCCGGCCTGGCCATCGGGAGGATGACCTTCAGCAGGGTGCGCAGGTCACCGCAGCCGTCCACCTTCGCCGCGTCCACGTACTCGTTCGGGATGGTCATCAGGAACTGGCGCAGCAGGAAGATCGAGAACGCGTCGCCGAACGCCAGCGGGACGATCATCGGCCACAGCGTTCCCGACAGGTCCAGCTGCTTCGCCCAGAACAGGTACATCGGGATGACGACCACCTGCGGGGGCAGCATCATCATCGAGATCACCAGCATGAGGGTGAGACTGCGGCCCCGGAAGCGGAACTTGGCCAGGGCGTACGCCACGGGGACGGAGGACACGACGGTCAACACCGTTCCCAGTCCGGCGTAGAGCAGCGTGTTCTTCCACCAGGTGAGGAAGCCGGGGGTGTCGAAGACCTTGCGGTAGTTGGCCCATTCCCAGGTGTGCGGGACCAGGTCCCGGCTGAGCGCCTGGGAGTCGCTCATCAGCGAGGTCAGGAACACGAACACGAAGGGAAGGGTGAAGAAGAGGGCCGCGGCCACCCCGAGGGAGTGGACCGCGATCCATTCCAGGAGCGCCCTGCGGCGCGCGGTGCGCCCGGCGGGCGAGGCGGGGGTCCGCGCCTCCACCGGCCGGTCCAGTACGTGAGTCATGTCAGTCACCTGCCTGCATGAGACCGCCCCGGCGCCGCATCAGAAGCGCGGTGAACGCCATCGACAGGGCGAACAGCACCAGGGCGACGACACACGCGGAGCCGTAGTCGAAGCGCTGGAAGCCGAGGTTGTAGACGAGTTGGGGGAGGGTGAGGGTCGAGTGCTCGGGGTAGCCGGGCTCGAACAGGGTGCCCGCGCCCTGGATCACCCCCGAGGCGACCTTTCCGGCGACCAGGGGCTGGGTGTAGTACTGCATGGCCCCGATCACGCCGGTGACGACGGCGAACATGATGATCGGCGAGATGTTCGGCAGGGTGACGTACCGGAACCGCTGCCACGGCGACGCCCCGTCCAGTTCGGCCGCCTCGTACTGCTCCTTCGGTACGTCGAGGAGCGCGGCCATGAAGATGACCATCAGGTCGCCGACGCCCCACAGGGCCAGCAGGGTCAGCGCCGGCTTGGACCAGTCCGGGTCGTTGAACCAGCCCGGGGCCGGGATGCCGATCCTCTCCAGGATCGAGTTGACCGGGCCCGTACCGGGGTTGAGGAGGAAGGCGAAGGCCATGGTGGCCGCCACCGGCGGGGCGAGGTAGGGCAGGTAGAAGAGGGTGCGGAAGACACCGGTACCCGTCTTGATCTTCGTGATCAGCATCCCGACGCCGAGTCCGAACAGGACCCGCAGGGTCACCATGATCACGACCAGCCAGAGGGTGTTGCGCAGGGCGGGCCAGAAGAACGGGTAGGACTCGAAGACGTACGTCCAGTTCTTCGCCCCGCTCCAGGCCGGCGGCCTGAAGCCGTCGTAGTGCATGAACGAGAAGTAGACGGTCGAGATCATCGGGTACGCGAAGAAGACCGCGAAGCCGATCAGCCAGGGCGAGAGGAAGGCGAGGGTCCGAAGCGCCGACTTCCGGCGCTTCGCCCGCAAGGTGACCGCGCTCATGGCTACTTCGCCTGCGCGATGTCCGTGTCGATCTGCGCGGCGGCCTTCTTCAGGCCGGCCTGCAGGTCGGTGAGCCTGCCGCTCTCGTAGTCGTAGCCGAGCTGCTGGATGGTGGTGAGGTAGACGCCGCCGTTGACCGAGGCCGGGGAGGTGGTCGAGTTCGGGTTCGCGGCGATGTCGAGGAAGGTCTTGAAGCGCGGGTCGTACTTCAGGTCGGGGGACTTGAGGGCGGCCAGCGTGGAGGGCACGTTGTGGATGGCGTTGGAGAAGCCGACCACCGCGTCGGTGTCCGTGGTGATGTACCTGACGAACTCCCAGGCCGCGTTCTGCTTCTTGCTGGTGGCGGCGATGCCGGCGATGGTGCCGGTGATGTAGCCCTTGCCGTACTGGCCGGCCTGGTCGTCGGGCACGGGCAGCGGGGCGACGCCGATCTCGAAGCCGGGCTTGGCGTCCAGGGCCATCCCGAGGCGCCACTCGCCGTCCAGCTGCATGGCCACCTGGCCGGTGTGGAAGGGGTGCTTGGGACCCCACTCGTCGCCGAGGCCGGCCCGGAACCTCTCCAGCTTCTTGAAGCCGCCGAGTTCGTCGACGAGCCTCTTCTGGAGCGTGAGGGCGTCGGCGACGGCCGGGTCGGTGGCGATCGTCGACTTGCCGGACTTGTTGAAGTAGGTCGGCGAGAACTGGCCCATGTAGTGCTCGGTCGTCGTCTCCCAGCCGTGGTAGTTCGGCATGAAGCCGAGCTGCTTGTACGTGTCGCCCTGGGTGATGGTCAGCTTCTTGGCGTCGGTCGCGAACTCCGACCAGGTCTTCGGCGGGCTGGTGATGCCGGCCTTCTCGAACGCGGTCTTGTTGTAGTAGAGGCCGTAGGCGTCGCCGAGCAGCGGCACGGCGCAGCGGTCGAGGTCGTACTGGGTGTACTCGTTCATCGCCTTCGGGAAGGTGGTGCCCGGGTCGATGCCCGACTTCTCGAAGAACGGGTCGAGGTCGACCAGGGCGCCCGAGGAGCAGAACTTGCCGACGTTGTTGGTGGTGAAGGACGAGATCACGTCGGGCGCCTTGCTGCCGCCCGCCCGCAGCGCCTGGTTGATCTTGTCGTCGGTCATGTTGCCGACGACGCGGACGTGGATGTTGGGGTGGGCCTTCTCGAAGCCGGCGACCAGCGCCTTGACGCCCTTGACCTCGTTCGGCGCGCTCCAGGCGTGCCAGAAGGTGATGGTCTGCTCCTTGGAGGCGTCGTCGCTCGCGCCGGAGGACGACGCCTGACCGGTACAGGCGGTGGTGCTCAGCAGCAGGGCGGTCGATGCGGTCAGGGCAAAGGCCGCCTTTCGGGCGACTTCGGGTACACGTGTGGACATGGCGAGGCCTCCTGGGGACAGGGCGGGGTGAGGTGAAGGGCTGTGCGGGGTGAGGTGAGGGGCGCGCGGGGGTGCGTCTAGCGCGAGGTGTCGAAGACCTCGTCGCGGGTGGCCGCCAGCGCGCTCTCCAGCGCGCCGCGCAGCACGGGCCGTTCGGTGACGTCGCCCACGACCAGCTTCGGCCGGGACGCGGCCAGCTCCTCCAGTTCGGCCTGGACGAGGGCGCGCAGCACCTCGCCGCCGGCGGTCAGGGAGGCGCCGCTGAGGACGACGAGTTCGGGGTCGAGGACGGAGACGAGCGAGGCGAGACCGGTCGCGAGCCGGGTCGCGTACGTCTGGAGCAGCAGTCGGTGCAGGACCGTGTCCTCGGCCGCGGCGCGCTCCACGAGGGCGGCGGCGACCTCGGCGTAGGGCCCGTCCGGGATGCCGGTCATGCCGAGTTCCCGGGCGAGCCGGGGGATGGCCTGGGAGCCGGCCAGCTCCTGGTAGCCGCCGCTGTTGGCCTTGGTCACCTGCCGGACCAGCGGTGCTCCCGGGACGGGCAGGAAACCCACCTCTCCCGCGCCGCCGGTCCAGCCGCGGTGCAGTCGGCCGCCGAGGACGAGGGCGGCGCCGAGACCGCCCTCGTTCCACAGCAGGACGAAGTCGTCGTGCCCCTGCGCCGCGCCGAGCCGTTGTTCGGCGACGGCGACGAGGTTGACGTCGTTCTCGTACTCGACGGGCATCGGCAGGGCTGCGGCGAGTTCGTCGAGCAGCGTGGGCGAGTGCCAGCCGGGCAGGTGGGAGGCGTAGCGCAGCCGGCCGGTGGTGGGGTCGAAGGCGCCGGGGGTGGCGACGACGAGCCGGCGCACGTCGTCCCGGGTGAGGCCCGCGGCCTTCACCGCGCCGTCGAGGGCCTCGGTGACCTGTCGTACGACGGCCCCCGGGGTCTTCCTGGCGGGTGCGGGCACCTCGTACGTGCCCACGGTCCGGCCGGTGACGTCGGCGACGGCGGCGAGGACGCGTTCGGGGGTGACGTCCAGTCCGGCGGCGTGGGCGGCGGTCGGGTTGACCTCGTACAGCTGGGCGTTGGGGCCGGGTCGTCCCTCGGTGGTGCCGGTGGCGAGGACCAGGCCCGCCGCCTCCAGCCGGGCGAGGAGCTGGGAGGCGGTCGGCTTGGACAGGCCGGTGAGCTTGCCGATGCGGGTGCGGGACAGGGGGCCGTGCGCCAGCAGGAGGTCGAGGGCGGCGCGGTCGTTCATGGCGCGCAGGACGCGCGGGGTGCCCGGCGTACCGGCGGTTCCTGCCATGGGTCGACACCTGCCTCTCTGAACTGCACAGCTTCCCAGTGACGTGGGAGATGAGTCCACTTCCAGCCACTGTTAGGAAACTTTCCTATCGGCTGGAAGGGACGGTAAGCCCGTCGCGAAGCGGGCGTCAAGGCGGGAAAACGGAAACCGCCCCCGAGGCAACGCAGTCGTTACCTCGGGGGCGGTGCGGGGGTGCGCGAGGGCCGTGGGCCCGGGCGGCCCGGCGGGGCTACTTCACGTCGACGTAGTCACCGGCGGCCGTCCTGGCCGCGGTGGTGGAGGTGCCGGCGAAGGTGAAGCGGTAGTAACCGTCCTTACTCGCCTTCACGGTGGTGGAGAGGGCGCCGCCGGTGCCGGAGGTGACCGTCTTCACCGTGGTGTAGGCGGTCGCGCCCTTGGCCCTGAACTGCAGGGTGACCTTCTGGTTCGTGTAACCGCTGTACGTGCCGCTCTCCCAGTTGGCGCGGGTGAGCTTGCCCTTGACGGTGAGCGTCCGCCCCTTGACGACGGGCTCGGGCGTGGCGTTGACGGTCAGCCTGGCGGCGCGCTTGATCTTCGCGGTCGCCGGGCCGGCCCACATGTCGTAGCCGAACTCGAAGCTGATGTGGCCGTCGGAGTCGTCGAGGTCGGTGGCCCCGTGGCCGTAGAAGCCCGCAGTCTTCCAGGTGCCGGCGTCCGCGGCCTCGTAGAGGTGGTCCCACGGGTCGATGACCAGCGTCTCGGTGCACGACTCGATCACCCGGGTGTCGCTGGTGGCCGTCGTGGTGCAGGCCGGCGCCGTGTCCGGCTCGATCGAGTTGTCCTGCTCGGCCAGGGAGCCGCGGTAGAGCATGACGCCCGCGAAGGTCGTCTTGTAGTCGATCGTCAGGTCGGCGGGACGGGCCAGCGTGTACGTCACCGGCACCTTCACCTTGGCCGTGGTGCCCACGACGATCGCCTTGCCGTTGTTGACCTTGACGCCGGTGAACGTCAGATCCGGCGAGTCCGCGGAGGCGGCGGGTGCGGTCAGGACCCCCAGGGCCAGGGCGCCGGACAGAGCGGTGCCTATGGCGAGTCTTCTCATGTATCCCCACATTCGAGCCGGGCCCCTGGGCGTTGAGCTCCAGAACAAGGGCCCGGTATCAGAGCGACGATATGGGGTGGTGTGACGCGGGGGAAGGGTGGGGCACCTGTGAAGATCATGGGGATGTGGGGCGGCCGTTCACAGGTGCCCGGGGAGGGCGAGCCGCCCCCCCGGCTACTTCGGCGCGGGTGCCGCCGCCCGCTGCGGAGTGAGCGGGGACGCCGCCACCGCCTGGGGCGAGTCCGCGTTGGCGAAGGCCGACGGGGCCGCGACCGTCGCCGTCGGGTCGGCCGTGTCCTCCTCGGCGGGCGCCGTGGCGCCGCCGACGATGCGGATGTCCGCCGCGTCGAAGGCGCGCTTGATGCGCCAGCGCAGCTCGCGTTCGACGGTCAGGGACTTGCCCGGCATCGTCTTCGCCGAGACCCTCACCACCATCGAGTCGAGCAGCACGCTGTCCAGGCCCAGCACCTCGATCGGGCTCCACAGGAGCTCGTTCCAGGGCTCCTCCTTGCTCATCTTCTCGGCGACCTCGTCCAGCGTCGCCTTCAGCCGGTCGAGGTCCTCGGACGCCTTCACCGTGACGTCGACACCGGCCGTGGCCCAGCCCTGGGAGAGGTTGCCGATCCGCTTGACCTCGCCGTTGCGCACGTACCAGATCTCACCGTTGTCGCCGCGCAGCTTGGTCACGCGCAGCCCGACCTCGATGACCTCGCCGGTGGCCACACCCGCGTCGATCTGGTCGCCGACGCCGTACTGGTCCTCCAGGATCATGAAGACGCCGGAGAGGAAGTCCGTGACCAGGTTGCGCGCGCCGAAACCGATGGCCACGCCCGCGACACCGGCGGAGGCCAGCAGCGGGGCGAGGTTGATCTCGAAGGCGGACAGGGCCATCAGGGCCGCCGTGCCCAGGATCAGGAAGCTCGCCACCGAGCGCAGCACCGAGCCGATCGCCTGCGACCGCTGTCGGCGCCGCTCGGCGTTGACCAGCAGACCGCCCAGCGTGGAGCCCTCGGTCGACTCGACCGACCGGGTCATCCGGTCGATGAGCTTGCTGATCGCCCGCAGCACGAACTTTCTCAGCACGGCCGCGATCACCAGGATCAGCAGGACCCTCAGCCCGATCGCGAGCCACGTCGACCAGTTCTGCTCGACCCAGCTGGCCGCGTTCGTGGCGCTCTCCTGGGCGTCCTGGAGCGAGGGGACCGCCACGGTCGGCGACTCCGAGGGAGTCGGCGTCGGCGAGGAGCCGGCGGCCATGAGGACGGCGGGCAGGGACACGGCAGGTACCTCCAGGTGCAGCGGTCCGCCTCCGGTGCGATGGTCAAGGTCGTCAAGGTCACGGAACGGTCACCGGACAGGCAGAACCACCACACTAACGGGGCATTGTGTGTGGGTCCGCCCGATGCGGCAAGGAGAGACGGTGCTCACCTGCGCTTGAACAGGCCATGATCCGGGGGATGCATCAGGGTGTGGTCGAAAACACTCCCAGCCCGTTACCGGGACATGGTGGCGCGTCCACCAGGCCAGAGGAGAGACTGACTGCAGTTCGTCCCGGCGCGAGCCACGCGCCGCCGACGCCCAAGGAGGCATCCGTGCCGCATGTCCTGGTCCTCAACGCGTCGTACGAGCCGCTCGGCGTCGTACCGCTCCGCCGCGCGCTCGTCCTCGTCCTGGAGAACAAGGCCGTCTCCCTGGAAGAGTCAGGCGCCTTCCTGCACAGCGCGACCGTCACAGTCCCCGCGCCCAGCGTGGTCCGGCTCAAGCGATTCGTCCGGGTTCCCTATCGGGGGCCCGTTCCTCTCACCCGTCGTGCGCTCTTCGCGCGGGACGGGGGCCGGTGCATGTACTGCGGTGGCGTCGCAACCAGCGTCGACCACGTCATCCCGCGCAGCCGCGGGGGCAAGCACGTCTGGGACAACGTCGTCGCGTCCTGCCGTCGCTGCAACCACGTCAAGGCCGACCGGCACCTCGTCGAGATCGGCTGGCGGCTGCGCCACAAACCCGCCCCTCCCTCCGGCCTCGCCTGGCGCATCATCGGCACGGGCCACAGGGACCCGCGCTGGCTGCCCTATCTGCAGCCCTACGGCGCGGACGACGCCTTGGCCCGGATCGACGGCATCTCCGCCTGACGATCCGGGCTTCTTCGTGCCCCGTGGCACCGGCGCCGGTCCGGTTCAGCCACGGGGCCCTTCGGGGCGGGCACCCCGTACGGCGTACAGGGCCGTGCCCAGCAGGAACGCGACCGCGGCCGCCCCCCACGCCGCCGTCACCTGCCCCGGCTGCACCGGCCAGGCCCACACCGTGACCGCCCGCCCGTGCACCCCGGTGGACGCCAGACAGACCGCGCCCACGTAACCGCACCCCGGCAGCCAGCTCATCCGTGCGCCCACCACCGCCGCCGCGGCGGCGGTCACCCCCGTGCAGCCCAGGACGTTGCGGAGCATCGCCGACGGGCCGAAGCCGAGCCCGTCCCCGAGCACGACGAGCGCCAGCAGGGCCGCCGCCACCGCCGTCAGACCGAGCAGGTGCGCCAGCCGGCGCGGCCACCACGGACGCACGGCCGTACGGTCCAGCTCGTCGGAGGCCGCGTACAGGCTCAGGCCCAGCACCGAGACGGCCGGCAGCGGGGCCAGCGCCACCACCGCCGACAGCCGGTCCGGGTCCGCTCCGGCGCCCGTCCGGGCGGCCCCCACGGCGAGCCCGGCGAGAACGGCGGTCCCGGCGAGAGCGGCGAGCGCGCCGGGCACGGCCCTGGACCGGGCGTACAGCAGCACACCGCTCACAGGGCCGGCACCTCGCCCGCGCCGCAGTCGCCCACCGACGCGAAGTACGCCGACAGCCACCTCCGGCGCTCGTCGTCGCCCATCGCGGCCAGCGCGGCACGGGCCGCCTTGCGCCGGGCGAGCTCGCGCCGCCGCTCCTGATCGCCCTTCGCGTCCAGCTCGTCGAACGTCCGCTCGGCGGGGCTCGGCGCCAGATAGTGCTGCACGGCGTCGTCCGCCAGGCGCAGGTCCGGGTCCAGCTCGCGGCAGTCCCCCCGGCCCTCCAGCATCATCACCGCCTCCCACGCGTACTGCTCCGGATCGGTCAGCCGCCCCCGCACCACCGACCAGCCGATCGGGGTCAGCATCGGCAGCTGGACCTCGCCGTCGCGCGGCTCGCCCCGGTGGTCCTCGAACCGCGCCGGCAGGTTCCGTACGCCCTCCAGCCGCCGGGTGACCCCCGACAGCGCGGCCGTGACCTGCGGCAGCAGCTCGCCGTAGCGGGCGTTCACACACACCTGGGGCGTGGTCGAGGTGTCGCACACCTGACGGCCGGCGGCCGGGTTCTCCCGCCACAGCCCGTCCCCGCTCCCCACCAGCAGCGCGCCCGCCGCCACGGCCGCCACCAGCGGCACCAGCGCCGTCCACCGCCGCCGGGCCGCGTACGCCAGCACCGCGGCCGCCGTCAGGCCCACCGCCCACACCGTCATCGCCGCCGGCTGCCATCCCACCGGCGCCAGGCCCTCGGCGACCGGGAACGCCGGGTCCAGCCGGCGGCCGGCGCCGGTCCCCGACCGCCCGGACAGGCCCAGGCCGGCATACCCGCCCGCCGCGACCAGCGGCGCCGCCACCCGCCAGGGAACCAGCCGCCCCACGACCTGACCGGCCACCGCGGCGGCCGTGAGCACCACCGCGTCCGCCGGCAGCAGGTCCAGGTACGGCCGGTCACCCGTGGCGTACGGCCAGGTCGCGAGCATCGCCCCGGCCGCGGCCAGCAGATACCCCGCCGTCACCCACAGCGCCACCGGCAGCGCGGACGCCAGGAACCGGGCGAGCGGGCCGCGCACGGCCGTCCCCCACAGCTCCTCGGTGCCCCGCCGCCGCTCCCGGCCGCCCTGCCGGCAGCCCGCGGCCGCCGCGAGCGGCAGCAGGATCAGCAGCACACTGTGCAGCTCGGTACGGGTCTCGGCCCAGCCGCCCTGCCAGCGTTCGGCCCCGGCGCCCAGCGGCACGGCCGTGACGAGGAAGCCGGCGACTGCGGCCCAGGGCGCGAAGCCGCGGACGGCCTCGGCACGCAGGGGGTGCCCGGGCGCGCGCCGCCCGGTCTCTCGCTCCGCCACGAGGGTCATCGCGCCGCCTCCAGACCGTCGCGGCCGGCGCGATGGGCGCGCAGGGCCGCCGTGTATCCGCGTTCGATCGGGTTGTCGCCCACGGCGTCCGCGCCCTCGCCCAGCGCGGTCAGGGACGCGGGAGTGCCCCGGTGGGCGACCCGGCCCGCGTCCAGGAGCGTGACCTCGGTGCAGGCGGCCGCCACGTCCTCCACCAGATGCGTGGAGACCACGACCGTGGACCGGGCGCCCAGTTCGCGCAGCAGCGCGCGGAACTCGACGCGCTGCTCGGGATCGAGGCCCGCGGTGGGCTCGTCGAGGAGCAGGACGTCCGGCTCGTTGACGAGGGCCTGCGCGATGCCGACCCGGCGGACCATGCCGCCGGACAGCGTCCGCACCTTCGCGTCGATCCGGTCCCCGAGACCGACCCGCTCGACTGCCCGCTCCACGGCGGCCGCGGTCCCGGCGGCCGGCATCTCCTTCAGCCACGCCACGTACGCGACGAACTCGCGCACGGTGAAGCCCGGGTAGTGCCCGAACTCCTGCGGCAGATAGCCGAGCCGGGCGCGGACCGCGCCGCGCCGCCGGGCATCGCCGACATCCTCGCCCAGGATCTCCACCCGGCCGGCGTCCGGCCGCGCCGCGGTGGCCAGCACCCGGATCAGGGAGGTCTTCCCGGCGCCGTTGGGGCCGAGCAGGCCGTGCACGCCGGGGCCGAGGCCCAGATCCACGGCGTCGAGGGCGACCGTCCTGCGGTGGCGGACGCGCAGTCCGCTCACGCGTATCGTGCTCACGTCTGCTCCAGGTGGTGCGTGCGGGGACTGCGGGGCCGGCCGCGAAATCCGGTTCACCGGGCCGGCAGGTGGTCGTAGGCGGAACGGCGGGCGGCCAGCAGCGCGGCGCTCAGCACGGCCGCGGCCGCCCAGCCGCCCTGGGCCACGGGGCCGTCGAGACAGCGGCCGAGCTGCTCGGCCAGCCCGGCGAGCGCGGGGCCGCCGGAGGCGGTCAGCGCCGGGACGAGGACGGCACCCAGCCAGCCCCCGCCGATCACCGCCGTGGCGGCGCGGCAGCCGACGAAACCGGCGAGAACCAGCGAGGCCAGGGTCAGCGCGAGACCCGGCAGCAGCCAGGCGGCCGCCCCCGGGGCGCCGGAGGCCGGCAGCAGCAGACCGGTGAGCGTGAGCAGCGGCAGGCTGACCCCGAGGACGGCGGCCGTCCGCGTCAGCACCAGCCGCAGCCCGCCGGAGGGCGTGGCCGCCGCGATCTCGTGCAGGGGATCGGCGTACGGCCCGTAGGACAGGGCGACCCCGGCGACCGGCACGACCGGCGCGAGGACGAGGAGCAGCGGCCGGGCGGCCTCGACGTCCGCCCCGTACGCCAGGCCGAGCGCCCCGAGCGCCACCAGCAGCACCGCGGGCAGCCAGGCACCGCGCACGGCGGGCCCGGCGGCCCACAGCGCCCGGGCGATGAACGAGGACCAGAGGCGGGCACGGGGGGCGGGCGGCACGGCGACGGGCGGGCGGGGCGCGACGGTCTCCTGCTGCCGTACGCCGTCGTCGTCCGGTACGGCGTTCGCCGGCACCGCGGCTTCGCGCCGTCCGGGGTGGTGCGGGAGGGTGTCCTTGAGGGTGGCGCCCTTCGGCCAGGCGCCTGCCGGTGTGGCGCCTGCCGGAGCAGTGCCTGCGGGCGTGGCGCCTTCCGATGTGGCGCCTTCCGGTGTGGTGGCCCTCCGCAGCCCCGCGCTGTCCAGCGCGATGCCGCGGGCCACGGCCTCGCCGCGTACGGCGTCCTCCAGCGCGGCCCCGCCGAGTACGGCCTCCCGCACCTCCGCCAGGACCAGGGCGGCCGCGGGCACCTGCCCGACCGCCGCCGAGACGCGCCGCGCGCACCCCCCGCACCGCTCCAGATGCTTCTCCAGGGACCAGGCGTCGGCCTCCGGGAGCGTGCCGTCGGCGTACCGGGCGGCGAGGTCGTGGCTCACATGCCAGTGGTCGGTGCTCATGCCTGGCCTCCCGCCGGAGCGGCTGTCGGGGTCGGACTCAACTGGGCCAGCGCACAACGGAGTTCGGCGCGGGCCCGCATCGCGCGGGTCTTGACCGTGCCCTCGGGTATGCCGAGCAGCCGGGCCGCCTCCCGGGTGGTGAGCCCGTCGACGACGGTCGCGCGCAGCACCTCCCGCAGCTCCGGCGAGATCCGGTCGAGGGCGGTGCCGACGTCGCCGTACTCCAGCCCGGCCAGTACGCGTTCCTCGGCGGAGGGCGCCTCGGCGGTGACGGAGCCGGCGACGGTGTCGAGGGGAGCCGTCTCGATCCTCCCGGCCCGCTCCCGCACCCGCCGCGCGTCGACGAGCCGCCGCGCGGCGATGGTCCACAGCCATCCGCCGGCCTCCCCGCCCCGGTGCCCGGCCGCCGACCGCCACACGGTCACGAAGGTGTCCTGCACCACCTCCCGCGCCACCTCGGCATCCGCGCACCGCCGGACCAGCCGGGCGTACAACCACCCGGCATGCCGGTCGTACAGCGCGCCCAGGGCCCCCGCGTCCCCGTCGGCCACGGCCCGCAGCAGCGCCGCGTCCGTGTCACTCTCCCCGTGGCCCCTCATGGGGCGGAACAGTCTCACACCCCCTCTATCGACCGGCTCCGCGCCGACGGTTCACGCCGCCGGGGCAACGGCCCGCGCGCGTGCCGGGATCTTCCGCGGGGCGTGTGGCAGCGTGGGACGGGGCGGGGACGTCTGTCCTCGCGTCCGCTGGGTAGGCCTGCGATACCGGCACCGCACCCCACAAGGAGGCCCCCGTGATCGCACCGGCCCACTCCAAACGCCCGGCGGAACCCTCCGCCGACCCGCTCGAAGAGCCCCACCTGTGCGCTTTCAGCGCCGAAGGCGCCCGTGCCGAGGTCCCGCTGACCAGCGAGCCCCCGCTGCCCGACGCCGAGCCCCTCACCAGCGAGCCGCCGCTCGCCGCCGCGGACTCCGACTCCACGAGGCCGTAGATGACCGCACCCCTCGGCGAGGAGCTCGCCCGGCTCGCCGGTCTGCACGGCGTCGCCGTGTCCTACCAGCCCGCACCGGACCGTACGGTCACGGCCTCGCCCGCTGCCGTCACACGCGCGCTCGCCGCGCTCGGTGTCGACGCGGGCAGCCCGCGGGCCGTCCGGGACGCGCTCGACGCCCGGGAGCGCGAGCTGGCCGAGCGGCTGCTGCCGCCGACGGTGGTCCAGTGGAGCGGCAGCCCCTGCGAGGCGCTCGCCGCCCTCCCCGAGGGCACCCGGCTGCGCGTCGAGACCGAGCAGGGCGAGATCCGGGACACCGCGGAGCGACTGCCGCACGGGGTCCACCGGCTGACGGCCACCGCCCCCGACGGCCGTACCACCCGCGTCCACCTCGTCGTGGCCCCGCCCCGGCTGCCCGCGCCGCCGGGACGCTCGTACGGACTTCTCGTCCAGCTGTACTCCCTGCTCTCCCGCCGCTCCTGGGGCATGGGGGACCTCGGTGACCTCCGGGAGCTGGCCGACTGGGCCGGGCGGGTGCTCGGGGCCGGGTTCGTGCAGGTCAACCCGTTGCACGCGGCCGTACCGGGGGCGCCGACCGATCCGTCCCCGTACCGGCCGTCCTCGCGCCGCTTCCCCGACCCGGTGCATCTGCGCGTCGAGGACGTGCCCGAGTACGCGTACGTCGACGACGACCGGCTGCGCGCCCCGGCCGAGCGGGCGGCGCGGCTGCGGGAAGCCGTGCTGGAGAAGGGGGAGCTGATCGACCGGGACGCCGTGTGGGAGGCCAAGCGGCAGGCCCTGGAACTGGTCGCCGGAGTGCCGCTCGGCCCCGGACGGCGCGCCGCCTACTGCGACTTCCTCGCCGAACACGGCCAGGCCCTGGAGGACCACGCCACCTGGTGCGCGCTCGCCGAGGTGCACGGGGCGCGGTGGCACCGGTGGCCCGAGGGGCTCAGGGACCCCCGTTCCGCCGAGACCGCCCGTGCCCGGCGCGAGCTGATGCACCGCGTCGACTTCCACTCCCGCCTCGCCTGGCTCACCGACACCCAGCTCACCGCCGCCCAGCGCGCCGCGCGCGAGGCCGGCATGGCCGTGGGGATCGTCCACGATCTCGCGGTCGGCGTGCATCCGGAAGGCGCCGACGCCTGGGCGCAGCAGGACTTCTTCGCCGCCGGGATGTCGGTGGGCGCCCCGCCGGACGCCTTCAACGCGCGCGGTCAGGACTGGGGGCTGCCGCCATGGCGCCCCGACCGGCTGGCCGCGTCCGGCTACGCCCCCTACCGGCGCGTGCTCGCAGCCCTCTTCCGCTCGGCGGGCGCCCTGCGCATCGACCACGTCATGGGGCTGTTCCGGCTCTGGTGGGTGCCGCAGGGAGAGGCGCCCACGGAGGGGACCTACGTCCGGTACGACGCCGAGGCCATGCTCGCCGTCCTGGTGCTGGAGGCGTCCCGGGCCGGTGCCGTGGTGATCGGGGAGGACCTCGGCACCGTGGAGCCGGGGGTGCGCGAGGCGCTGCGGGAGCGTGGGGTGCTCGGGACGTCCGTCCTGTGGTTCGAACGGGACTGGGACGGCGACGGGCGCCCCCTGCCCCCGGACCGCTGGCGCGCCGACTGCCTCGCCACCGCCACCACCCACGACCTGCCGTCCACGGCCGCCCGCCTGACCGGCGAGCACGTCGAACTGCGCGACCGGCTCGGTCTGCTGACCCGCCCCCTGGAGGAGGAGCGCGCCGAGGCCGCCGCCGACGCGGGGGAGTGGCTGGACCTGCTCACCCGGCTGGGGCTGCTGGCCGGGACGGGCGGCGGCGGTGACCGTTCCTCGGAGGAGGCGCAGGTCCAGGCGGTCCACCGGTTCCTGGTGCGCACCCCCGCCCGCATGATCGGCGTCTGGCTCCCGGACGGGGTCGGCGACCGCCGTCCCCAGAACCTCCCGGGCACCTGGGACCAGTACCCGAACTGGCGGCTGCCGATCGCCGACGGGGAGGGGCGGCCCGTGACCCTGGAGGAACTGGCGGCGTCACCGAGACTGCACGCGCTGATCGACGTCCTGCGGGAGGCGCCGAAGGCCCCGGAGCCGCGGGAGGTCCCGGCGGTTCCCGAGGGGTAGGGCGTGCTCGTACGGCACCCCGGGCGCGCGGCCCTTCAGGGCGTTCGCTACGTTTGCTCTGTGGACAAGAAGAACGCCCTGCGCGCCGGCGCCCTGGCCGCCGGTACGACGCTGATGATGCTGCTCATGTCGTCCCCCGCGCTCGCGCTGACCCGCGACGACGGCGACGACCCCGGCACCGGCCTGAGCGTCGCCGAGACGCTGGGCCTTTACGTCGTGCTCCCGATCGCGCTGTTCGCGCTCATCACCGGCCTGGTGATGGTGCTCGACAAGTCCAAGACCGAGCACCGCGTGGTGAAGCCGGGGAAGGCCAAGGCCTGATCCGCCGGACCACCCACGACCTCTGAGGGCGCCGTCGCCGAGTACGGCGCCCTCGGTCGTTTCCGGGCGGCCCCGGTGACCGCGTGAAGTGTCCGCGTGACCCGGTCGTTTCCGTGTGGACCTACGGATGCGGCGCCGTCAGGTAGCGCTGGACCGTCGGCGCCAGCCAGGCCGTGATCTCCTCGCGGTGCAGCGCCACCGTCGGCGGGAGGCGCAGCACGTAGCGGGTGAGGGCGAGGCCGAGCAGCTGGGTCGCGCAGAGCGCCGCGCGGGCCGGTACCTGCTCGGGGTCCGGGCACACCGCCGAGGCCACCGGGAGCAGCTGGTCGCGGAAGACGCCCCGCATCCGCTCGGCGCCGGCCTGATGGGTGGCGCCGACCCGCAGCAGGGCGGTGAGCTGCTCGTTCTCCTCCCACAGGGTGAGGAAGTGGGTGACGAGGGCGTGGCCGACGTCCGCACGGGGGAGCGCGGTGAGGTCGGGCAGCCGCAGATCGACGGAGACGGCCGCCGCGAACAGGCCCTCCTTGTTGCCGTAGTAGCGCATGACCATGGAGGGGTCGATGCCGGCGTCCTTGGCGATGGCCCGGATGGTCGTCCGCTCGTAGCCGTCGGCGGCGAAGCGTTCGCGGGCGGCATCGAGGATCGCGGTGCGGGTGGCGTCGGAGCGCCGGCGGGCGGGGCCCGAAGCGGAATCCGCTTTGCTGATGTCGCTGCCGTTCATGCCCACGATCGTAGGCCAACGGGCGTTGGCAAACAAACGTAGGCCAACAGGTGTAGGTCAACGGGGGTGGGTCGGCGGGGTGGGTCAGTCAATGGGCGTGGGTCAACAAGTGTTTGCCAACAACCGTTGACACCCTCAGGTGGCAGTCCTATGTTTGCCAACAAGCGTTGACCAACAAGCGTTGACAAGTCGGTGTTGGCCAACGACCGTTGGCACCCCAGGAGGCCCGTATGAACGGCACCACTGGCACCACTGGCACCACCCCCAACGTGATCGTCGTCGGCTCCGGCCCCACCGGCCTCCTCCTCGCCGGCGACCTCGCCACCGCCGGCGTCCCGGTGACCCTCCTCGAAAAGCGCTCCGCCGACCTCGGCAACCTCTCCCGCGCCTTCGTCCTGCACGCCCGCACCCTCGAGCAGTTCGACGCCCGCGGCCTCGCCGACGAGGTCGAGGAAGCCGGCCGCCCCCTCGACCGCCTCCGTCTCTTCGGACGTCTCACCGTCGCCCTCGACACCCTCCCCTCCCGTTTCAACCACCTCCTCGTCATCCCGCAGTACGAGGTGGAGAAGGCACTGCGGCGGCGCGCGGCCGAGGCCGGGGCCGAGTTCCGGTACGAGACCGAGGTGACCGGCGTCGAGCAGGACGCGGACGGCGTGACCGTCACCGTCCGTACCCCCGCAGGAGAGGCGGAGGAGCTGCGCGCCGATTACGTCGTGGGCACCGACGGCATGCGCAGCGCCGTACGGAACGCCCTCGGACTGGACTTCCCCGGCCGCTCCGTCATCCGCTCCGTCGTCCTCGCGGACGTCCGGCTCGCCGAGGAGCCCGAGACCCTGCTCACCGTCAACGCCGTCGGGGACGCCTTCGCCTTCCTCGCGCCCTTCGGAGACGGCTACTACCGGGTGATCGGCTGGAACCGCGCCCGTGACGTCCCCGACAGCGAGCCCCTCGACCTCGACGAGGTCAGGGAGGTCACCCGCCGCGCCCTCGGCCGTGACTTCGGGATGCACGACGCCCGCTGGATGTCCCGCTTCCACAGCGACGAACGCCAGGCGCCCGCCTACCGCGTCGGCCGCGTCTTCCTGGCCGGCGACGCCGCGCACGTGCACACCCCGGCCGGCGGCCAGGGCATGAACACCGGTCTGCAGGACGCGGCCAACCTGAGCTGGAAGCTCGCCCAGGTGATCCACGGCCACGCGCGCCCGGAGCTGCTCGACACCTACCAGGCCGAACGGCACCCGGTCGGCCGGTCCGTCCTGCGCAGCAGCGGCGGCATCGTCCGCCTGGCCATGGCCAGGCGCCCCTGGACCCTGGCCCTGCGTGCCGCCCTCACCGCCTTCCTCGGCACCGCCGCCCCGGCCCGCCGCAGGGCGGTCGGCCGACTCACCGGGATCGGCTACCGCTACCCGGCCCCCCGCGGCGCCCACCGCCTCACCGGCACCCGGGTCCCGGACGTCGCCCTGGCCGGCGGGGGCCGCCTCCACGAGGCGTTGCGCGGCGGCCGCTTCGTCCTGATCACCCCGGACGCGTACGACGACGAGCGGGGCGCCGCCCGCAAGGACCGGCTCGCCGTGGAGCGCTGGGCGAGCGACCGTCGTACAGCCCTGCTGGTGCGGCCCGACGGATACGTGGCCTGGGCCTGCGGCACGGCCGACGCGAGCGCGGTCGAGGCGGCCCTGGCCGCCCACGTCGGCTGAGGTGCGCAGCGTGCCGCCCCTGTACGGCACGCTGCCGCTCATGTCTCCGTGGCGGCGAGTGCCGTGCGTCTGTCCGCCGCGCAGCTCGCCACGGTCCTTCTGTCACTTGCCGTCAGCAGGCGCTTCTCGACGGCCCGTTGCACGTTCCGGACGGCTTCGGAGAGCCCCCGTTGCGACCTGGCAGTCCGCGTCGGCGCGGGCCGTGCGGATCTCGTCGCGGCCGAGTGCGCGCAGGGCGTCCTCGTCCGCCGCGGCCTTCCGCAGCCGGGAGTCGACGTCGTCGTGGCGCTGATGCGGAACCGCCTCCACCCGGCCGAGGCCCACCTGCGGCCCGTCGTGCCCGAGCCCGCCACCCCCGCCCCCGACCTGTCCGACCCGGACGCCGCGCGCGCCTGGCTGAACACCGAACGGCCGTGTCTGACGGCGGTTTCCACGCACACCGCCACCCACGGCCGGCCCACCCACGCCATCCGGCTGTCCCTCATCCTGTACCGCTACCTCATCGGCGGCCGCCACACCGACGCCCTCACCCATCACACCGACGCGCTCACCATCGCCGAGGACATCGGCAACCCGGGCCAGCAGGCCCGCGCCCACAGTGGACTCGGCGACGCCCACCGGGCCCTCGACGACACCGCCCGGGCTGTTCGGTGCTACGAGCGGGCGCTGGCCCTCTACTCCGGGCTCGGCATGCCCGAGGCCGACGGCGTCAGGGTGAGCCTGTCGCTCCTCACGGGTTCCCGGCCGTAGCCCTGAAGTAGTGCCCCTCTTCGAGGTCCGCGAGCAGACCCGGACCCGTCGGCTCCCAGCCGAGCCACTTCCTCGTCAGCGCGTTCGACGCCGGGACGTCGAGGGCGGTGGCGATGGCGAACCAGCCGAAGTGCGCCGGTGCGTCCTCTTGGGCGACCGGGGCGACCGGCAGACCGAGGTGGCGGCCGATGGCGGCGGCGATGTCGCGCAGCGGTACGCCCTCCTCGCCGACGGCGTGCAGACGGCTGCCCGCCGGTGCCGACTCCAGCGCGAGCCGGACCAGCCGGGCCGCGTCCGAGACGTGCACGGCGGGCCACCGGTTGGCGCCGTCACCGATGTGGGCGGCGAAGCCCTTCTCCTGGGCGAGGGAGATGAACCGCGGGACGAAACCGAGGTGGTCGCCCCGGCCGTGCACGGCCGGCGCGAAGCGGATGGACGCGGTCCGCACCCCTCGCCCGGCCATCTCCACGACCGCGGTCTCCGCCCGGGCCCGGAGCGCGCCGAACGACGAGGGATCCACGGTGTCCTCCTCCGTGCCGACCGTTCCCTGGGCGAGGCCGGCCGTCCCCGAGGAGATCACGAAGGGCTTCCCCGAGCCCTCCAGCGCCGCCCCGATCGCCCTCACGGCCCGCAGGTCGGTCGCGCACGCCGCGGAGAAGTCCGAGAAGTCGTGGATGAAGGCGAGGTGGGCGACGCCGTCGGCCGCGACCGCCCCCTCACGCAGACTGTCGAGGTCGGAGAGGTCCCCGCGGTGCACCCCGGCCCCGGCGGCCGCCAACGCCGCCGCGGCCCTGTCCGAACGGGCGAGCCCGGTGACCTGGTGACCCGCGTCGAGGAGGTCACGGACGACGGCGGAACCGATGAAACCGGTGGCACCGGTGACGAAAACACGCATGGCGAAGCCCTTCGAAGAGGAGGCGAGCGGCGGTGACTCCATCCTCGGAGGGAGCGGTCCCGCGCGTCCAAAGCCTCTTGGGTATGGCGCGATACGCTTCGGGCATCACGGCAGGTGGATAGGCTGGAGGCATGGCCGACCTCGATCTCCGACTGGTCCGGTACTTCGCCGCCGTCGCCGAGCACCGCCACTTCGGCCGTGCCGCCGAGACCCTGCACATCACCCAGCCCTCACTGAGCCGGCAGATCCGCCGGCTCGAACGGCAACTGGGCGCCCGCCTCCTGGACCGCACTCCGCGGGGCACCCGGCTCACCGAGGCGGGCGAGGTGTTCCTGCCCGGGGCCCGGGCGCTGCTGCGCTCCGCCGCTCGGGCCGCCGCGCAGGTCCGGTCGGCGGCCGAGCCCGGCCGGATCACCGTCGGGTTCTCCAGCGGGCTGATCGTCACCCCGGCGGTGCGCGAACTGCGGCGTCTGCACCCGGACGCGGACGTACGGACCATGCACCTGGACTGGACCGAGGCACGCGCGGCCCTGCTCGACCGCACGGTGGACGCGGTGGTCGTCCGACTGCCCTTCGCCGGCGACCAGTTGGACATGACCGTCCTCTACGAGGAACCCAGGGTCGTGGTCGTCCCGGTCGACCACCGGCTGGCCGGCAAGGAGTCCGTCACCGTCGACGACATCGCCGGCGAACCGCTGCCCCAGGTGACCGGAGCCGATCCGGAGTGGAGCGCCTTCTGGCGCATCGACCCCCGCCCGGACGGCAGCCCGGCGCCCGGCGGCCCGTTCGTGCAGGCCCTGGAGGACAAGCTGGAGGTCGTCGCCGACGGCCGGGCCATCGTCATCACGGCCGGGATCCGCGGCCACCATCTGCGCCCGGACCTCACCACGGTCCCGCTGCACGGCGTCGAGCCCAGCCAGGTCGCCCTCGCCATCCGGGCCGGCGACCGCAGCCGCCTGGTGACCGCCTTCCGCGCGTGCGCGCGCAGCCACCTCACCGGGACATGAGCGAGGGCGCCCGGTGCGACACCGGGCGCCCACGCCACCGTGAGGACAACCGCACGAACGACTACCGCGCGTCGGCCGCCTGGGCCTTCAGCGCGCGCTCGACGCCCGAGCGGGACTCCGAGACGAGGCGGCGCAGGGCCGCGTTCGGCTCGGCGGCGGCCAGCCAGGCGTCCGTCCTGTCCAGGGTCTCCCGGGAGACCTGGACGGTCGGGTAGAGGCCGACCGCGATCTGCTGGGCGATCTCGTGCGAACGGGAGTCCCAGACGTCCTTGACGACCTCGAAGTACTTCTCCGTGTACGGGGCGAGCAGCTCGCGCTGGTCGGTCTGGACGAAACCGCCGATGACCGCCTCCTGGACGGCGTTGGGCAGCTTGTCGGACTCGACGACCGACGCCCAGGCCTCCGCCTTGGCCTCCGGCGTCGGACGGGCGGCCCGGGCCGTCGCCGCGTGCCGCTCACCGGCGGCCGTCCTGTCCCGCTCGTACTCGCCGGAGATCTCCGCCTCGTCGAACCGGCCGACCGCCGCGAGGCGCTGCACGAACGCCCAGCGCAGCTCGGTGTCGACGGCCAGGCCCTCGATCGTCTGCGAACCGTCCAGCAGCGACTCCAGGAGGTCCAGCTGCTCCGGCGTACGGGCCGTGGCCGCGAACGCGCGCGCCCACGCCAGCTGGTGGTCGCTGCCGGCGGCGGCCGCCCGCAGGTGGGCCAGGGTGGCGTCGGTCCAGCGGGTGAGCAGGGCCTCGCGGGCGGTGGGGTCGGCGTACAGGTCGATGGCGAGCTTGACCTGACGGTGCAGCGACTGGACCACGCCGATGTCGGACTCCTTGCCGATGCCGGACAGCACCAGGGACAGGTAGTCGCGGGTGGGCAGTTCGGCGTCCCGGGTCATGTCCCAGGCCGACGCCCAGCACAGGGCGCGGGGCAGCGAGGACTCGAAGTCGCCGAGGTGCTCGGTGACGAAGGCGAGGGACTGCTCGTCGAGGCGGACCTTCGCGTACGACAGGTCGTCGTCGTTGAGCAGGACCACGGCCGGCCGGCGCGTGCCGGTCAGCTGCGGTACGGCGGTCAGCTCGCCGTCGACGTCCAGCTCGACGCGCTCGGCGCGCACCAGCTTGCCGGACCCGGCGTCGAGGTCGTACAGGCCGATGGCGATGCGGTGCGGACGGAGGGTGGGCTCACCCTTCGCGCCCGCCGGGAGCGCCGGGGCCTCCTGGCGGATCGCGAAGGAGGTGACGACCCCGTCGGCGTCCGTCTCGATCTCGGGACGCAGGACGTTGATGCCGGCGGTCTCCAGCCAGGCCTTCGACCAGGCCTTCAGATCACGGCCGGAGGTCTTCTCCAGGGCGCCGAGCAGGTCGGAGAGGCGCGTGTTGCCGAAGGCGTGCGCCTTGAAGTACGCCTGCACGCCCTTGAAGAACTCGTCCATGCCGACGTAGGCGACGAGCTGCTTCAGGACGGACGCGCCCTTGGCGTAGGTGATGCCGTCGAAGTTGACGAGGACGTCGTCCAGGTCGCGGATCTCGGCCATGATCGGGTGGGTGGACGGCAGCTGGTCCTGCCGGTAGGCCCACGTCTTCATGGAGTTGGCGAAGGTGGTCCAGGAGTGCGGCCACCGGGACTGCGGGTGGTACGCCTGGCAGGCGATGGAGGTGTAGGTGGCGAACGACTCGTTCAGCCACAGGTCGTTCCACCACTCCATGGTGACGAGGTCGCCGAACCACATGTGCGCCAGCTCGTGCAGGATGGTCTCGGCGCGCAGCTCGTACGCCGCGTCGGTCACCTTGGACCGGAAGACGTACTGGTCGCGGATGGTGACCGCGCCCGCGTTCTCCATCGCGCCCGCGTTGAACTCCGGCACGAACAGCTGGTCGTACTTCTGGAACGGGTACGCGTAGTCGAACTTCTCCTGGAACCAGTCGAAGCCCTGCCGCGTCACCTCGAAGATCGCGTCCGAGTCGAGGAACTCGGCGAGGGAGGGCCGGCAGTAGATGCCGAGCGGGACCGACCGGCCGTCCTTCTCGTACACGCTGTGGACGGAGTGGTACGGCCCGACGATGAGCGCGGTGATGTAGGTGGAGATCCGCGGCGTCGGCTCGAACACCCAGACGTCGCCCTCGGGTTCGGGCGTCGGGGAGTTGGAGATGACGGTCCAGCCCGTCGGCGCCTTCACCGTGAACTGGAAGGTCGCCTTGAGGTCCGGCTGCTCGAAGGAGGCGAAGACGCGCCGGGCGTCCGGCACCTCGAACTGCGTGTACAGGTACGCCTGCTCGTCGACCGGGTCGACGAAGCGGTGCAGGCCCTCACCGGTGTTGGTGTAGGCGCAGTCGGCGACGACACGGAGGACGTTACGGCCCTCCAGCAGCCCCGGCAGCGCGATCCTCGAGTCCTTGAAGACCTCGGCCGCGTCCAGCGGGTCGCCGTTGAGCGTGACCTCGTGGACGGCCGGGGCCACCAGGTCGATGAAGGACTCCGCGCCGTTCTCCGCGACGTCGAAGCGCACCGTGGTCACGGACCGGTAGGTGCCGCCCTCCTGCGCGCCGGAGAGGTCGAGATCGATCTCGTACGAGTCAACGGTGAGCAGCTTCGCCCGCTGCTGAGCCTCTTCGCGAGTCAGGTTTGTGCCAGGCACGCGGTCATCTCCTCGTCATGGGTGGGTTGCGCCATCCTTCCACGTGAGGGGCGTGCGGGGCGACGACGTTCCCGACGCGCGAAAGGGGCGGCCACCACCGGGTGACCGCCCCCTGAACAGCCGGACGTCCTACTTCGCGGCGAGTTCCGCCGCCACCAGCTCCGCGATCTGCACCGCGTTCAGCGCCGCGCCCTTGCGCAGGTTGTCGTTGGAGACGAACAGCGCGAGGCCGTTGTCCACCGTCTCGTCACGACGGATGCGGCCCACGTACGACGGGTCCTTGCCGGCCGCCTGGAGGGGCGTCGGGATGTCGGTGAGCACCACGCCCTCGGCGCCGGACAGCAGCTCGGTGGCGCGCTCCACCGACAGCGGACGCGCGAAGCGGGCGTTGACCTGGAGGGAGTGGCCGGAGAAGACCGGGACGCGCACACAGGTGCCGGAGACCTTCAGCCCGGGGATCTCCAGGATCTTGCGGGACTCGTTGCGGAGCTTCTGCTCCTCGTCGGTCTCGTTCAGGCCGTCGTCGACGATCGAGCCGGCGAGCGGGACCACGTTGAAGGCGATGGGGCGCTGGTAGACCTGCGGCTCGGGGTAGTCGACCGCCTCGCCGTCGTGGGTCAGCCGGTCCGCGTCGGCGACGACCTTCTGCGCCTGGCCGTGCAGCTCCGCCACGCCCGCGAGGCCGGAGCCGGACACGGCCTGGTAGGTGGCGACGACCAGCGCCTCCAGGCCCGCCTCCTCGTGCAGCGGCTTCAGGACCGGCATCGCGGCCATCGTCGTGCAGTTCGGGTTGGCGATGATGCCCTTGGGGCGGTTCGCGATCGCGTGCGGGTTCACCTCGGAGACCACCAGGGGCACCTCCGGGTCCTTGCGCCAGGCGGACGAGTTGTCGATCACGACCGCGCCCTGCGAGGCCACCTTCTCGGCCAGCGCCTTCGAGGTCGCGCCGCCCGCGGAGAACAGGACGATGTCCAGGCCGGTGTAGTCGGCCGTGGCCGCGTCCTCCACCGTGACCCCGTCCAGGACCGTCCCCGCCGAGCGGGCCGAGGCGAACAGGCGCAGCTCCGTGACCGGGCCCAGAGGGGAAGAGGCAGCCCGCTCCTTGAGGATCCTGCGCATGACCGTGCCGACCTGACCGGTGGCTCCGACGATTCCGACCCTCACGGCGACTCCCTCTGTCTCGTTGCGTACGCATTGCCTGGCCGTGGCTTTTCCATCATGCGGCCGACCCCGGCCCGCCTGTCCAATTCTTTGCCCGGCATGCCCGAGGACTGGGACGCCCGAGGATGACCGACGGTTGCGGAAATTCCTCCCACACCCCTCCGAACTGGAGAAATTCCCCCCGCCGGGGCCGCGCGCCGCAAGCTGTGCTGCCCCGCCGCGCGATGTGACGTACGCCTCTGCGGGATCTCCCGGGATTCCCCACCGCCGCGCCGAACGTTTCCGCGCCCGCACGCGTCGTAGGAGAAACGCGGCTGGGGGAGGGGTGGCTGTTGCTGCGCAGAACGAGCCGCCGCGGCCAGGGGGACGGCACCGTGCACGGTGATCCCCTGGACGCGGCGCAGGAACGCCGGGTGCGGGCGGTGCTCGCGCTCGGCGGGGTGCCGCAGGCGGACCTGCCGGACGGGGTGCAGCAGGTCCGCCTGCGGCTGCTGGAGCGGGCCGCGAAGGGGTACGAGGCCCCGCGGGACGTCTCCGCGTGGGCGGCGGTCGTCGCCTCCAACCTCGCCATGGACTGGCACCGCGCCAAGCGCCGCCAGGAACGCCTCGGCGAGCGGCTGGCCTCCCTGCGCCAGCACGAGCACCCCTCCGGCGAGGAGACCAGCGTGCTCTCCCTGGCCGTCGCGCAGGGCCTGGACGACCTGCCCGACGCGCAGCGCCAGGTCGTCGTCCTGCGTTTCTTCGCCGACCTGCCGGTGCGCTCGATCGCCCAGGAGCTCGGCGTCCCGGAGGGCACGGTCAAGAGCCGCCTGCACACCGCGGTCCGGGCGCTGCGCGCCCGCCTGCACGAGGACGAGGTGGTGTGACATGCCCGCAGAGCGGCACGAGAAGCCCGAGGGGTACGACGGCATGGATCCCCTCATGGCCGCGATCACCGGCGACCCGCTGCCCGAGGAGATGCGCGCCGACCCCGCCCTCCTCGCCGCCCACCGCTCGGCGACGGCCGACGTGGCGCTGCTGAGGGAGCAGCTGGGCCTGGTCGCGGAGGCGCTCACACGGCCCGTCGAGGAGCCCGCACCGGCACGCGCCCGGCCGCCGCGGCCGTCCCGGCGCCGGCTGCGCCCCCTGGCGCTGCGTGCGGTGGGTGCCGCCGCCGCCGGAGCCCTGGTGTTCGGAGCCGGCTGGGTGGTGGTCCAGGTCGGGCAGGGGGCGGCGGGCATCGAGTCGAGCTCCGACAGCGGGGCGAAGGCCGCGTCGGGCGCGGAGGACGCCGGCAGCCCGCTCGGCGATCCCGGCTACCTCGCCTGCGTCCGCCTGGTCGTCGAGGGCGACGTCACGGCCGTGGACCCGGTGCCCGGCACGGACGAGGAGCGCGTCACCCTGCGCGTGACCCGCGCGTACAAGCCGGAGAGGACGCAGCGGGACGTCCGCTTCGTGCTGGCGCGGGACATGGACCCGCTGGTGGCCGAGGGCGACCACGTCCTGGTCGCCCTCCCGAAGGGGTCGTCCTCCCCGGACGTGTGGGCGGTCGGCGAGGCCGGCATCGCCGCCGAGCGGGACGCGCTGGCCCGCGCCCTGCCGGACACGGCGGGCGTGTCCTGCGAATGACGAAGGGGCGGGTGTCCCCCCGGACACCCGCCCCTCGCCCGTCTCATACGTTGTTACGGGGTGACCTTCTCGATCGCCACGTTGCCGAATCCCGTGACGGTGCCGCGGGCGTTCACCAGCTGGACCTGGCCGAAGAAGGCCCGGCCCTCCGGCGCGGCGGCCGCGGCGGTGACGGTCGCGGAGACCTGCGCCGAGGCGCCCGTGGCCAGCTTCACCGGCGCCGACTCGTCGACGGCGATGGTGCCGAGCGACGACGCGTAGAACACGTCGAAGTAGTCGTACTCCGTCGTCCCGGCCGGGACCGAGTAGCCCGAGAC
Source organism: Streptomyces sp. NPDC000345 (assembly GCF_042898825.1). Lineage (NCBI taxonomy): Bacteria > Bacillati > Actinomycetota > Actinomycetes > Kitasatosporales > Streptomycetaceae > Streptomyces > Streptomyces sp. NPDC000345. The sequence goes on along the minus strand of NZ_JBIAZE010000016.1, from coordinate 29,765 downwards.
CACGATCGTGTAGGTGCCGGCGGCGGGCGACGGGATGGAGACCGCCTCCTCGGAGTCGCCGTCGGCGGAGATCCCGACCTGCTTGCCGGCCGAGTCCAGGACCACCAGGTCCAGGTCGGCGGAGGCGTCGGAGACGTCGCCGATCGCCACGTCGAGCGACTTGGCGCCCTCGGGGACGTCGACCGTGGTGGTCTGGTCCTCGCCGTTCTTGATGGTCGGGCGGGTCGTCTTGGACGAGCCGAGCGGGCCGCCGACGAGCTTGCCGTCGATGGCGGCGAAGTTGTTCGTCACCTTCCAGGAGGCGGCGGCCGGGGTGCCGACCTTCGCCTCGGGCACGGTCACGGTCGCCGGGTCGAACGCGGCGCCGTAGACGGTGACGTCCAGCTTGTAGGGGTTGTCGAGCAGCGGCGAGGTGCGGCGCGACTCGACCTCGATCTCCCAGACGCCCGGCTGCGGGTCGGCGTAGGAGCGGACGTCCGGCTTGCAGCCGTTGCCGTCGAGGTAGTTGTTGTAGCAGTAGATGGTGGCGCTGTCCTCGACCGCGACACCGTACGGGTGGATCGAGATGAACCGGGTCTGGCTCTTGTCCTTCAGCCCGCGGATCGCGACCTCCAGCGCCTTGGCGCCCTCGGGCACGGTCAGGAAGTAGTGCTGCGAGCTGTTGCGCTGCACGGTGTTCGACGCGTGGAACGCGTAGTGCACCGGGGTGGAGACGACGACCGTGTTGAGGATCTGCTTGTCGGTGCCCTCGGTCTTCGGGTCGTTCACTTCGAGGATCGCGCTCTTGAGCCCGGCGGACTTCGGCGCGGCCTGGATCTTCACCGTCACCGGCTTGTTCAGCGGCAGCTTCACCTTGTCGGAGCCGAGGATCCGGAAGGTGCCGGCCGCGTTGTTCGCCAGGCGCAGCGTGTGGCGGACCGCCCTGTCGGCGCCGGACGTACGGGTGATCGTGACCTTGTACGTCTTCTTCTGGCCCGCCTTGAGGCCGCCCTCACGGTCGTACACGCCGGTGCCGAAGCCCGGCGTCTTCAGCGCTTGGTCGAGCGCGGTGTCGACCGGGGCCTTGACGGTGTACTCGTGGGCGGTGGCGCCCTTCCTGATGGACTTCCAGGCGTCCACGATGTTGATCGCGCCCGCGCCCTCTTCGTAGGCCTGAAGGCCCTTGATGTGGTCCGCGGTCGAGGTCAGGGCCGTGCGCAGGGTCGCCGGGGTGAGGGCGACGTGCTTCTGCTTGGCGGCCGAGATCAGCAGCGCCGAGGCGCCGGCGGCCTGCGGGGAGGACATCGACGTGCCCTGCAGCATCGAGTAGCCGGCCGGCAGCGTGTAGCCCGACTCGGCGACCGGGGCGCCCGGCAGCCAGGTCTGGGTGGTGTTGATGGCGGCGCCGGGCGCGACGAGCGTCGGCGTGAAGCCGCCGTCCTCACGCGGGCCGCGCGAGGAGAAGGGCAGCAGCGCGTACTTCTTGGTCACCCGCGAGCCGTAGTTGGCCGCCCAGGTCTCCTTGGAGATGGCCGCGCCGACCGAGATCACCTTGTCGGCCAGACCGGGGTCGCCGATGGTGTTGGCGCCCGGGCCCTCGTTGCCCGCGGAGATCACGAGCTGGACGCCGTAGGTGTCGATGAGGCGGGTGTACAGCTCGGCGCGCGCGTTGTTGCCGTCGTTCAGGCCCGGCAGACCGCCGATCGACATGTTGACGATGTCGACACCGCGGTTGACGACCAGGTCGATCATGCCCTCGGTGAGCGCGACGTTGGTGCAGCCGCCGGTCCAGGTGCAGGCCCGCGACGAGACGAGCTTCGCGCCGGGCGCGGCGCCGTTCATCTTTCCGCCGAACAGGCTGTTCGCGGCGGTGATGCCGGCGACGTGGGTGCCGTGCTCGGACTCGATGATGCCGATGTTGACGTAGTCGGCCTTCGCGCCGTCCGCGTTGTAGACGACGTCCTTGCGGGTCTCGACGACGAACGGGATGCGCTCGGCGACGTCGGTCGCCGGGTTGTCCGTCCCGAAGTAGCCGACCTGGTAGCCGTCCTTGTACGGCTTCATCGGCGCGTCGTCGGTGAAGTCGAGGTTGTCGTTCGCGTCGACGCGCACCGCGCCCGTGGCCGCGTCGTACAGCACACCGAAGGCGTCCGTGGTGTCGCCGTCGCGGTTGACGTCGCCCTTCTCGTCGCCGCCGGCGGTGATGGACTCGTAGAAGTAGTTGAACGTGTACGAGCCGGCCGGAGCGTTGAACGTCTCGGCGACGCCCGTACTGGCCGGGGTCGCGGAGAACTGCGGACCGCTCACCGAGGTGAGCATCCGGCGCCAGGTGGCGTCACCGTCGGCGACCGGGTCGGTGGCCGTCACCCAGTCGACGATCTTGCGCTCGCCGGTGGTGGTCTTCTGCAGCGCCGGGTGCGCCAGGTCCACACCGGAGTCGAGGATGCCGATGGTGACCCCGCGGCCGTCCGCCTTCGGGTTCTTCTTCACGAAGTCGACGGCGCCCGTCTCGAAGGACGGGTTGTACGGGTTCTTGGCGGGGGTCTTCCTGCCCGGACCGGTGTAGGTCTTCGCCGTGGCCGGGGACGCGGCGTCCTTGGCGGTGTCCGCGCTCGGCGTCGGGTCGTCCAGCGCGATGTCCTGCCGCAGGTCGATGCCGTGCACGGAGGACAGCTTGGCGGCGGCGGAGATCGCGGCGTCCGCCTTGGCGGTGGGAACGGTGGCGCGGACGTAGCCGACCTTGTCGAAGGTCCGGCCGACGATCCCGCCGCTCACCGCGTCCAGCTGCTCGGCGACCTGCTCGGTCTTGCCCGGCGCGGTGGCGACCATCATCGTCACGGTCCGGTCGCCGTCGGCCTTCGCCTCGGCGAGCAGGCCGGCGTCGTCGGAGCCGAGCTTGTCGTGGGCGGACTTCACGCCCGGGTCGGCGGCGGGGGCCTGGCCGGCGTCGGCGGAGAACGCCATCGGAATCGGTCCGGCCGCGGACAGCGCGGCCACCAGACCGGCGGCCACGGCGATGCGGACCGCGCGTCTGGCGCCCGATATCGGTTCGCGCTGGGGGGTGAAAGTCATCGGCATCCCTTGTAGGTAAAGGAACAGGCGACCGGGCTGGTCATGCCTGATCGCGAACGTCCGGAATGCGATCCCGGACGACCGCAAAGCTTTACGCAAGGGGCGGTTGTTTGGGGAGTGTTGACCGAATCGATATGGATGTATGGGGAAAACCCTCTACGAGAACCCTGTGTCAGAAATTTTCGTCCGCTGTGGACGATTCGCGGGCTAACGTGCCTGTGTGCGCAAGAGGTTGAGGGTGGCGGCCTACGCCGTCTGCGTCCGTGACGGCCAGGTGCTGCTCGCCCGCTCACCGGCGGACGGCGGCGGCTTCGAATGGGTGCTGCCCGGCGGCGGCATGGAACACGGCGAGGACCCGCTGGACACGGTCGTGCGGGAACTCGACGAGGAGACCGGCTACCGCGTCGAGGTGACGGGCCTGCTCGGGCTGGACTCCTCCCGCCATGTCTTCGGCCGCGAGGGCCTGCACGGCCCCGTCGACCACCACGGCCTCCGCATCGTCTACGAGGGCCGGGTCGTCGGCGGTGAACTCCGCAACGAGGTGAACGGCTCCACCGACATGGCCGCCTGGCACGACCTCGACGCGGTGCCCGGCCTCACCCGGGTGCGGCTGGTCGACGTGGCACTCCGCCTGTGGCGCGAACGGCCCGTGGACGGAAGGGCGTTCGTCCCCACGGAGAGCTAGCCGGTCCCCGGCTCGCCTCTCCGGTCACCCCGTCGGATGAACACGGAGTGACCGGTTCCCGGCCGTGCGAGGAGCGGCCGGGGTCGGCCGGGGGCGCCCGTGATCCACGTACGGCGATCGGCGTTTCGCGTTGCCGAGGCGTTCACGCGCAGGCCATGCCCGGTGTCGAGCATCCGGTACGAGCGGGACGTCCGCGGCTGCGGCCGGCCCGCGTCCACTGCCGACGCGTTCGCACTCGGGGAGATCGCGCCATGTCGCGCACACGCTCTGTCATGTCCTCCGCGCTGGGGGTCGACCGTCGTACCGTCCTCGCCGCCACCGCGGCCGTCTCCGCCTCCGCGGGCGTCGGCTACGCCCTGCGGCCCACCGACAGCCAGGCCGCGTCCGGCCGGCCCCCGGCCCCGGTCCGGGAGGCCGCCGCCGCGGCCGGGCCCTCCGCCGCCCCGCTCGCCCCCTACACCAGGGGCACCACCCTCGCCTCCGTCGCCGCCCCGCGCGCCGGCTCCGGCTACCGCCGCCTCGGCAGCGCCGCCGGCTGGCAGCGCGTCGTCCGCGGCGACCTCGCCGCCCCCAAGTCCGGGCGTGCGGGCCGCCGTACGACACTCGCCGCCTTCGTGCAGATGACGGACCTGCACCTGATCGACAGTCAGCACCCGCTGCGCCTGGAGTACCTGCGGGCCGCGAGCGAGATCTCCTGGCGGCCGCACGAGGCGCTGACCGTGCAGGGCGCCGTCTCGCTGATCGAACGGGTCAACTCGCTGCGGGCCGCCCCCGTCACCGGCGCCCCGCTGGACTTCGTCGTCACCACCGGCGACAACACCGACAACAACGCCCACACCGAGCTGGACTGGTACCTGACGGTGATGAGCGGCGGCCGCATCACCCCCAACTCCGGCGACCCGCGCCACTACGAGGGCGTCCAGAACAGCGGCATCCCCCTGTACTGGCAGCCCGACTCCGCCACCCGCGACTCCTACAAGCAGCGCGGCTTCCCCCACCTGGACGGCTTCCTCGACGCCGCGATCCGCGAGGTCAACAGCCCCGGCCTGACCCTTCCCTGGTACTCCACCGTCGGCAACCACGACGCGATGCCGCTCGGCTGCTACGCGCACGGCGACTCCTGGCTCGCCGAGTTCGCGGTGGGCGGCCGCAAGCTCATGGAACTGACCGCCGCCGAGGCCGCGAGGCTCCAGCGGAGCATCAGCCAGGACCGGGACCCCCGGGGCACGGTCATCCGCGACCTGCTGAAGTCCAGGACCCGCGCCCTGCGCACGGTCACCCCGGACGAGCGCCGCGCCCCCTACACCCCCGCCGACCACCTCAGGGCCCACCTGGACCCGGCCCACCGGGGTGCGGGCCCGGTCGGCCACGGCTACACGGCCGGCAACCTGGCCGAGGGCACCCAGTACTACACCTTCCGCGTGGCCGAGAACGTCCTCGGCATCAGCCTCGACACCACCGACCCCGGCGGCCACTACAACGGCTCGATCGGCACCGCCCAGCTGAAGTGGCTGGACGCGACCCTGCGCGCCCACCGGGACGCGTACGCGATCGTCTTCAGCCACCACACCGGCGAGAGCATGTCCAACACCCGCCCCGACCCGGCCCGCCCCGGGGAGCGGCGGCACACCGGCGCCGAGCTCACGGCTCTCCTCGGCCGCCACCGCAACGTCGTCGCCTGGGTGAACGGCCACATCCACCGCAACGACATCACCCCGCACCGGGGCTCGGCGGGCGGCGGCCCCTTCTGGGAGGTCTCCACGGCCTCCCACGTGGAGTTCCCGCAGCTGGCGAGGGTGATCGAGCTGGTCGACAACAAGGACGGCACCCTCTCCCTGCACACCACGCTCGTCGAGTCGGCCGCCCCCCACCGCACCGACTTCACCGACCTCTCCCAGACCGGCCTGGCCGCCCTCTACCGGGAGCTGTCGGCGAACGCCCGCTCCGACGGCGCGCGGCTCGGCGGCGAGCCGAAGGACCGCAACACCGAGCTGGTGCTCCCGAAGCCCCGAAAGGAGCGGTGACCCGCACGTCGTCACCCGGTCCGCGACTATCGGGGCAGGACCGCGACATACGCGGCCGGGTCGCGGTCCCCCGAGGCCATCAGGGCCGTGCGGACCACGGCCGCCTGCTGTTCCGCCGCGTCCCTCAGCTTCTTCGGTGAGATGTACACGACGGTGATGCCCAGCCGCTCCAGGTGCTCACGCTTGCGGGCGTACTCCGACCACGTCGCGTCGTCGTCCTGCCGGTGGCCCCGGCGGGGCGCGCGGGTGTCCAGCTCGATCGCCACCGCCTGCTCGGGCCAGTAGGCGTCCAGGCCGCCGAGGTGCGGTCCGCCCGGCAGCCTGAGGTCCACGTTCCAGACCGGGTCGGGGAGGCCGTACTCGCTCACCATCCGGTAGAGACGGGCCTCCGCGATCGAGCGGCCCTCGGCCAGCAGCGAGTCCACCGCGTCCACCACGTGCGGGCGGCTCAGCAGCTTCGCGTCGTTCAGCTCCCGCACCACGGCCGCCGGTTCGCAGTGTCCCGCGCGTACCGCCTCCGACAGCAGACGCCGTACCGCTCCCGCGTCCGTCAGCCCCGCCACCGCGTCGGCCAGGGCCCGCGGGACGGGCGCCACCGGAACTCCCGTGGCCTGCACGGGGGCCGGCAGGCCGGCCGTGCGGATGACGTGGGCGCAGCCGGCCGAGCGCAGCCGGCGCAGCCGCGGGACCAGGACGTCGATCCGCTCCAGGGACGGGAGCGGGGGAGCGGCCGTGAACCCGTGCAGGGTGAGCGCGGCCAGGCCCGTGATCATCGCCGCCTGGTACGCCGGTCCGTGCGGGCGGTCGCCGGCGGCGGGGTCCGGCTGGACCGGCACCCCGGTCGCCGGCGGCACCTCGCGGGCCGCGTACAGCAGTACCGCGTGCAGCCGCTCCTCGCTGGTCGGCGGTCCCGGGTGGAGCAGGAACACGCCCGGCAGGATCTGCTGCCAGGGGCCGCCGGGGCGGCACTGCTCGGTGGTCTCGGCCGGGGAGACGCCGTGCGAGCGGAGCTGGGCCGCCGTCAGGACACGGTGCCGGCCGGTGCGGGACAGGTGGCGCAGCGGGCGGGAGGAGGCCGGGGGGAGCGGCGGGTTGTGGTTCATGCAACGGGCATTCCGCACTCGATCCGTCCCTTAACCGCTGTTACACGCCTGTCGGCAAACCTGGACAAGCTCGCCCTAAAGGACGGGTGTTCGGATGCCGAGTAGGCATCGAAAACCCCTGGTCCCGACGGACGGGGCCAGGGGTTACGGGGGCGATTGCCCGGATTCCGTAACGATCACCGTCGGCGGAATCCATGGCCAGAGCTAGTGGTGTTCTTCGGCCCTCGCGTCACACGCCTGTCCGCGCAGTCCCCGCGCCAGGTCGTCCCACGCCTCCAGGACCAGCCGGCGCAGCGCCGGCGGCGCCGAGTCGTGGGCGGCCAGCCAGACGTCCGTCTCCACCAGCGTCTGAGGGGAGTCCTGGAGGGAGGGGAACAGGCCCTTCACGATGGTCATCGCGATCTGGATGGACCGCTCGGACCACACGCGCCCGATCGAGGCGAAGTACTTCTGCGCGTACGGCGCCAGCAGCTCCCGCTGCGAGGGCTGGTTGAAGCCGGCGATGGTCGCCTCCACCAGGGCGTTGGAGAGGTCCTCGGACTCCACCAGCTGCGCCCACGCCTGCGCCTTGACCGCCGCCGAGGGGCGGGCGGCCAGACAGCGGACCTGATGACGCCTGCCGGAGGCGGTGTCGTCCCGGGCCAGCTCGGCCTCCAGCGCCTTCTCGTCGGCGTACCCGTGCGCGACCAGCGGCTCCAGGAACGTCCACCGCAGCTCCTGGTCCACCTCCAGCCCCTCGACGACCGACGTGCCGTCCAGCAGACCCTGCAGCAGTTCGAAGCCCGCCTGGTCCTCGGCCGTCTGCGCGAAGAACCGCGCCCACGCCAGCTGGTGCTCACTGCCCGGCTCGGCGGCGTACAGCTCGCGCTCGGCGCCCTCCGCCAGCAGCCGCGCACCGGTCGCGCGCAGCGGCGGCGCCACGTAGTGCACCAGCGCCGACTCCGCCCACGCGTGGAGCATCTGCAGCACCCCGATGTCCGACTCCCGCCCCGCGAACCGCAGCACCAGAGCGATGAAGTCCCGCGCCGGCAGCATCGCGTCCCGGGTGAGGTTCCACAGCGCCGACCAGCACAGGGCGCGGGCCAGCGGGTCGGCGATGTCGCCCAGGTGCGAGCGCAGCGTGTCCAGCGAGGTCTCGTCGAAGCGGATCTTGCAGTACGTCAGGTCCTCGTCGTTGACCAGGACCAGCTCCGGTGCCTCCCGGCCCGCCAGGTCCGCCACGACCGTGCGCGGGCCGTCGACGTCCGCCTCGGTGCGCGCGTACCGCACCAGACGGCCCTCCTCCCGGCGGTACAGGCCGATCGCCACCCGGTGCGGCCGCAGCTCCGGGTGGGACTCCGGCGCCTCCTGGACCACCGCCAGCTCGGCGATCCGGCCCTGCGCGTCCAGCAGCACCTGCGGCGTCAGCGCGTTCACGCCCGCCGTCTGCAGCCAGGAGCGCGCCCACGCCGCCATGTCCCGGCCGCTGGTCTCCGCGAGGACAGACAGCAGGTCACCGAGCCGGGTGTTGCCGTACGCGTGCCGCTTGAAGTAGCGGCGGGCGCCCTCCAGGAACGCGTCCCGGCCGACGTACGCCACCAGCTGCTTGAGCACGCTGGCGCCCTTGGCGTAGGTGATGCCGTCGAAGTTGAGCTTGGCGTCCTGCAGGTCGCGGATGTCGGCGGTGACCGGGTGGGTGGAGGGGAGCTGGTCGGCGCGGTACGCCCAGGCCTTGCGGCGGTTGGCGAAGGTGATCCAGCCCTCGGTGAAGCGGGTGGCGCCGACCAGGGAGAAGGAGCCCATGAAGTCCGCGAAGGACTCCTTCAGCCACAGGTCGTCCCACCACTCCATGGTGACCAGGTCGCCGAACCACATGTGCGCCATCTCGTGCAGGATGACGTTCGCCCGGCTCTCGTACGACAGCCGCGTCACCTTCCCCCGGAAGATGTACTCCTCCCGGAAGGTCACCAGCCCCGGGTTCTCCATCGCCCCCAGGTTGTACTCCGGCACGAACGCCTGGTCGTACTTCCCGAAGGGGTACGGGTAGTCGAAGTGGTCGTGGAAGAAGTCCAGGCCCTGCTTGGTGATCAGGAAGACGTCCTCGGCGTCGAAGTGGGGCGCCAGACCCTTGCGGCACAGGGCGCCCAGGGGGATCTCCAGGGTCGTGCCGTCCCCGAGGTCACGGGTGTAGGAGTCCGTGACGTAGTGGTAGGGGCCGGCCACCACACAGGTGATGTACGTCGAGATCGGTTTCGTCTCCGCGAACCGCCAGACCCCGTCCGTGCGTTCGCCGGCGCCGTTGCTCCACACCGTCCACTCCTCGGGCGCCCGCACCTCGAAGCGGAACGGCGCCTTGAGGTCGGGCTGCTCGAAGTTCGCGAAGACCCGGCGCGAGTCGGCCGGCTCGTACTGCGTGTAGAGGTAGACCTCGCCGTCCTCCGGGTCGACGAACCGGTGCAGGCCCTCGCCGGTGCGGGAGTAGGCGCACCGGGCGTCGACGACCAGCTCGTTCTCCGCGGCCAGGTCCTCCAGCAGGATCCGGGTGCCGTCGAAGACCTCCCCCGGGTCCAGGTCGCGGCCGTTGAGGGAGACCGAGGTCACGCCGGGCGCGACCAGGTCCGCGAAGCTCGACGCGCCCGGCTCGTTGCAGCGGAAGCGGATCGTGGTGACGGAGCGGAAGGTGCGCGGACCCGACCCGTCCTCGTCGTCCCGGTCGCCCACCGCCGACCGCACGTCGAGGGACACGTCGTACCCGTCGACGGACAGCAGGGCGGCCCGCTCCCGGGCCTCGTCGCGGGACAGGTTCTCACCGGGCACGGGCGGTACTCCCTCGTCAGTGGCCAGACGTTCTTGGACAGGAGCGATCCTGCCATGCGCCCCTGACCCGGAGCAGCAGGGAATGTGCCGCACGGACGACGGTGTTGACGGGGGAAAGGCCTTTTCTCTTGAAGATCTCTTGAGGAGACACATGTCCGAGAAGACCCCCGTCGACTTCTGGTTCGACCCGCTGTGCCCCTGGGCCTGGATGACCTCCCGGTGGGTCCTGGAAGTCGAGAAGGTCCGTGACATCGAGGTGCGCTGGCACATCATGAGCCTCGCCGTCCTCAACGAGAACAAGCTCGACGAGCTGCCCGAGGAGTACCGCGAGATGCTCGCGGTGAAGGCCTGGCAGCCGGTGCGCGTGGTCACCGCCGCCTGGCAGCTGCACGGCGCCGACGTCCTCGGCCCGCTCTACACCGCCCTCGGCACCCGCTTCCACAACAACGGCGAGGGCGCGACCGTCGAGGCCATCGCGGGCGCGCTGAAGGACGCCGGTCTGCCCGCCTCCCTGATCGAGTACGCCGAGCAGATGGACTTCGAGTTCGACGCCCAGCTGCGCGCCTCCCACAAGGAGGGCATCGAGAAGGTCGGCCAGGACGTCGGCACCCCGGTCATCGCCGTCCCCGGCCCCGACGGCGAGCAGATCGCCTTCTTCGGCCCGGTCGTCACCCCCGCCCCGCAGGGCGAGGAGGCCGCCCGCCTGTGGGACGGCACCCTCGCGGTCGCCTCGGTCCCCGGCTTCTACGAGATCAAGCGCACCCGCACCAAGGGCCCGGACTTCAGCAACCTGTGACGACTCCCGTACGGGAACACCCCCGCGAGCCGCCCTCGCGGGGGCACCATGGCCTGCATGACGGAGATCGACACCACGGTGCCCCACTCGGCCCGCATCTGGAACCACTGGCTCGGCGGCAAGGACAACTACCCGGTGGACGAGGCGGCCGGCGACGCCTACACCGCCGTCTTCCCCGGCATCGTCACCATCGCCCGCAGCAGCCGCGCCTTCCTCGGCCGCAGCATCCGGTACCTGGTCCAGGAGGCGGGCGTCCGCCAGTTCCTCGACGTCGGCACCGGACTTCCCACGGTCGACAACACCCACGAGGTCGCCCAGCGACACGCTCCCGAGTCGAGGGTCGTCTACGTCGACAACGACCCCCTGGTCCTCGCCCACGCCCGCGCCCTGCTCACCTCCACCCCCGAGGGCGCCACCGCCTACGAGGACCTCAGCCTCTACGAACCGGATCGCATCCTGGAGGCCGCGGCCAGGACCCTCGACCTCACCCGCCCCACCGCCCTGATCCTCAGCGGCATCCTCGGGCACGTCGACGGCTACGAGCGCGCCCGCGGCCTCGTCCGCGCGCTCCTGGCCGGCCTCCCCTCCGGCAGCCACCTCTCCCTCAACGAGGGCTCCCGCGGCACCGACCCCGCCTACGAAGAGGCTCAGGACGCCTACAACGAGACCGGCGCGGTCCCGTACTTCCTGCGCCCCGTCGACGAGATCGAGGGCTATTTCGAGGGCCTGGAACTGGTCGAGCCGGGCGTCGTCTCCGTCCCGCTGTGGCGCCCGGAGCCGGGCACCCGACCGACGCCGGTCGGCCAGCACGGCGGCGTGGGCCGCAAGCCCTGAACAGGCGTGGAACGCGGCCGGAGGGCCCGCACCGAGACCCGCGGAGGCCTCGTCAGCCCGCGGCGCGCCGCCGCTGCCACGCGTACCCGGCCACGGCCAGGAACGCCGTCATCCCGCCCGACGAGTACAGCTGCACCCGGGTGCCCGGCTCCCGGGCCATCAGGACGAACACCGCCGCCATGCCCGCCAGCGCGCACCAGGTCAGCACCGGGAACGCCCACATCCGCACGGCGAGCCGCTGCGGCTCCTCCCGCTCCAGACGGCGGCGCAGCCGCAGCTGGGAGACGGCCACGAAGATCCAGACGACCAGGATCACCGCGCCGATCATGTTCAGCAGCCAGGGGAACACATCGTCCGGCCGCCAGTGGCTCAGCACCACGCAGACCAGCCCGAAGACACCGGAGGCGAGGACCGCGGGGCGCGGGACACCGCCGGGCGCCCGGCCCAGCGCCTTCGGGCCGTGGCCGCGTTCCACCAGCGAGTGGGCGATGCGCGAGGCGCCGTAGATGTTGGCGTTCATCGCGCTCAGCAACGCGGCCAGCACCACCACGCTCATCACCTGGCCGGCGCCCGGGATGCCGAGATGGTCGAGGGCGGCGACGTACGGGCCTTTCTCGACGACCGCCGTGGAGTCCCAGGGAACGAGAGTGACGACGACCGCCATCGAGCCGACGTAGAACAGCGCGATGCGCCACATCGCCGTACGGACCGCGCCCGCCACGCCCCGGACCGGGTCCTGCGACTCGGCCGCGGCGATGGTCACCGTCTCCAGGCCGCCGTACGCGAAGACGGAGGCGAGCAGGCCGACCACCAGGCCCTCGCCACCGTTCGGGAGGAGGTCGCCGAGGTTCGACGTCCCCGGGGCGTCCGTCCCGGGCAGCAGCCCGGCGATCGCCAGCACGCCCAGGACCAGGAACAGGGTGATGGCGCCGACCTTCAGCGCCGCGAACCAGAACTCGAACTCGCCGAAGTTCTTCACGGCGGCCAGGTTCGTCCCGCAGAACACCAGCAGGAACAGCGCGACCCAGGCCCACTCGGGCGTGCCCGGCAGCCAGCCCGCGACGATCTTCGCGGCACCGATGCCCTCCAGGCCGACGGCCGTGCACAGCAGCACCCAGAAGGCCCAGCCGACGGTGAAGCCCGCCCAGGGGCCGAACGCCCGCTCGGCGTGCGCCGAGAACGAACCCGACGACGGATACGCGGCCGACATCTCGCCCAGCATCCGCATCACCAGCATCACGAGAAGACCGGAGAGGGTGTAGGCGAGGACGATCGACGGACCGGCCGCGGCGATCCCCGCACCCGAACCGACGAAGAGACCCGCGCCGATGACGCCGCCGAGGGCGATCATCGACAGATGGCGCTGCTTGAGACCGTGGGAGAGCGGGGCGTCCGACTCTTGTGGAGTCCTGACGGTGGTGCTGGGCATGGGCGTGGTGCGTCCAATGCGTGAGACGGGCAAAAACGCCCACAGTCTGGTCAGCCCCTCCGTTCCCGCGGAGGGGCTGACCACGATCCGGACGGACCCGGTACCGACCGTGCCTACGCCGCTACGGAGGTGTAGTGCGCCGCGTCGCCCTCGATCGAGTAGCTCTCCTTGCCCTCGACACCGACCGGCACGTCACCCGCGACGGTGACCCGGTGCAGCCGGCGCGGCAGGTGGTCGTAGTTGTCGACCGCGTAGTGCTGGGTGATGCGGTTGTCGAACAGGACGAGCTGGTTCTCCGACCAGCGGTGCCGCAGGATGTTCTCCGGGCGGGTCACGTACGACTGGAGCAGATCGAGGATCTTGCGGGACTCGCCGACCGACAGCCCCACGATCCGCTGCGCGAACCCGCCGATGAACAGGCCGCGTTCACCGGTCAGAGGGTGGACGCGGACCACCGGGTGGACCGTGCGGTACTTGATGGAGGTGAACTGGGCGCGGGCGGCGGCCTGTTCCTCGTCCACCGCCTCCTCCGGCACGGCGTAGTCGTAGTCGTTGGTGTGCTCCGCCCACAGTGTGTCGGCCAGCCGGCGCAGCGGCTCGGGCAGGTCGCGGTAGGCGGCCGCGGAGTTCGCGATCAGGGTCTCGCCGCCGTACGGCGGGATCGTCAGGCTGCGCAGGCTGGTGGCCTGGGGCGGGTTGAGGACGAAGGTCACGTCGGTGTGCCAGTGGTTGGCGGCCCGGCCGCGCTCGCTGTCGACGGGCAGCACGTTCGGGGTGCCGTCCACGGAGGGCACGGTGGGGTGGGCGGTGGTGATGTCGCCGAAGTGGCGGACGAAGGCCTGCTGGCCCGCGTCGTCGAGGTCCACCCCGTCGAAGACCAGCGCCTTGTGCACGTTCAGCGCCTCGCGCAGGGCGGAGCGGGTCTCCTCGCCGAGCGGCTCGGAGAGACCGACGCCTGACACGTGGGCGCCGATGTGCGCGGTGACCTTGCGGATGTCGATGGTCATGACCGGGTCCTTTCAGACGAGGGCGGGTGCGTGCGGTCCGGCGGTGACGTACTGGTTGGCGGGGCGCGGGAGGCCGTAGCGCTCCCGCAGGGTCCGGCGGGGGCCGTACGCGTCCCTGAGCAGGCCGCGGGCGCGCAGGACCGGGACGACGTGGTCGACGAAGGCGTCCAGGCCCGAGGGCAGGACGGCCGGCATGATGTTGAAGCCGTCGGCGGCGCCCCGGGTGAACCAGGTCTCGATCGTGTCGGCGACCTGCTCCGGCGTGCCCGCGAAGGTGAGGTGCCCGCGCCCGCCGCCCAGCCGCCCGATCAGCTGCCGCACGGTGAGCCGCTCGCGCCGGGCCAGCTCCACCACCAGGGTGTAGCGGCTCTTGGCGCCCTCGATGGCGTCCTCGGAGGGCAGGTCGGCCGGCAGCCCGGCGTCCAGCTCCAGGGATCCGGCCGGCAGGTGCAGCAGCCGCTCCAGCTGGACGACCCCGTGCCGGTGCACGATGTGGTCCTCCAGCACCCGCTCGTTCGCCCGCGCCTCGGCCTCCGTCGAGCCGAGCACCGGGACGATGCCGGGCAGCACCTTGATGTGCTCCGGGTCGCGGCCCGCCGCCGCCGTACGGGACTTGAGGTCGGCGTAGAAGGCCTGCGCGTCGGCGAGCGTCTGCTGCGCGGTGAACACCGCCTCCGCGTACCGCGCCGCGAACGCCCTGCCGTCCTGCGACGACCCGGCCTGCACCAGCAGCGGGTAACCCTGCGGGCCGCGGGGGACGTTGAGGGCGCCCTCCACGCCGAAGTACGTCCCCCGGTGCCGGGGCGGATGGATCCTGTCGTCGTCGCCCCAGACGCCGCCCGCCTTGTCGGCGAGGATCGCGTCGTCCTCCCAGCTGTCCCAGAGCTTCAGCGCCACGTCGAGGAACTCGGCGGCCCGGGCGTACCGCTCGGCGTGTGCGGGCTCCGCGTCGAGCCCGAAGTTGCGGGCGGCCTCCGCGCCGGCCGTGGTGACGATGTTCCAGCCCGCCCGGCCGCCGCTGATGATGTCCAGCGAGGCGAACCTGCGGGCCAGGTTGTAGGGGGAGTTGTAGGACGTGGAGGCGGTGGCGATCAGACCGATGTGCTCGGTCGCCGTCGCCAGCGCGGTGAGCAGGGTGAGCGGCTCCAGGGCCCCGGCGGGGCGCTGGGCGATGGAGCCCCACAGCTGGGGCGCGTCGGCGAGGAAGAGGGAGTCGAAGGTACCGCGTTCGGCGGTGCGGGCGAGCCGGACGTAGTGGTCCAGCTCGACGTGCGCGTGGGGATCGCTCTCGGGGAGCCGCCAGGACGCCTCGTGGTGGCCGGTGTTCATCAGGAACGCGTTGAGGTGGAGTCGCCGGGTCATGAATGTCCTTCGCGTGGGGCAGGAGCGGGGGCTTTCGCGCGCCGGTCGGTGCATGCAGCCCGTCCGGCGGGTGAGGACGAGGCCCGTTCAGGGCCTCAGCGCAGGGCCGGGGGCAGCCCCCGGCAGTCGGTCACCTCATGTCCTCCGTCACCCCGAGCGCCGCCAGCAGCCGCGAGCGGTACTCCCCGCGCGCCCGCGCGTCACGGTCGACGGTCAGATCGAGGCCGATCCGGCCGTGTTCGAGGACGAGCACCCGGTCGGCGAGCACGATCGCCTCGTCCACGTCATGGGTGACGAGCAGCACAGAGGGCCGGTGGCGCTCCCACAACTCGCGCAGCAGGGCGTGCATCCGGATCCGGGTGAGCGCGTCGAGCGCCCCGAACGGCTCGTCGGCCAGGAGGAGTTCGGGATCCCGGACCAGTGAGCGGGCCAGCGCGGCGCGCTGCGCCTCGCCGCCGGACAACTCGCTGGGCCAGGCCCGCTCGCGGCCCTTCAGGCCGACCTCGGCGAGGGCCTCGCGGCCCTGCCGCCCGGCCTGCCTGCCGTCGAGCCCGAGGAGCACGTTGTCCAGCACCCGGCGCCAGGGCAGCAGCCGCGAGTCCTGGAAGACGACCGACACCCGCTCCGGGGCGGTCAGCCGGCCGCTCCCGGCGACCTCGTGGTCCAGGCCCGCCACC
Organism: Streptomyces sp. NPDC000345; assembly: GCF_042898825.1. Lineage (NCBI taxonomy): Bacteria > Bacillati > Actinomycetota > Actinomycetes > Kitasatosporales > Streptomycetaceae > Streptomyces > Streptomyces sp. NPDC000345. The sequence continues at coordinate 14,001 of NZ_JBIAZE010000016.1, read as the reverse complement.
GCCCGCAGCAGGGTGGACTTGCCGGAGCCGCTGTGCCCGAGCAGGGCGACGAACTGTCCGGCGGGGATGTCGAGGTCGATGCCGTCGAGGACGGTACGCCCGTCGAAGGACCGGGTCAGACCGCGCAATCGCACGGCGGGCCGGGTCAGTTGCTCAGTGTGCGGCGCCACGACAGCACCCTCCGTTCGATGAGACGGACCACGCTGTCGGAGACCAGGCCGAACACGCCGTAGATCAGGAGGCCGACGAGGATGACGTCCGACTGGCCGTAGTTCTGGGCCTGGAACATCATGTAGCCGAGGCCGCTGGTGGCGTTGATCTGCTCCAGGACGACCAGGCCGAGCCAGGACCCTGTGACGCCGAGCCGGAGTCCCACGAAGAATCCGGGCAGCGCGCCGGGGATCACGATCTGGCGGATGAACCGGACCCTCGACAGGCCCTGCACCTCGGCGAGTTCGACGAACCGGTGGTCGATGCCGGACAGCGCGGCATGCGTGTTCAGGTAGATCGGGATGTAGACGACGATGGCGATGATCGCGATCTTGAAGGTCTCGCCTATGCCCAGCCACAGGATGAACAGCGGAATCAGACCGAGGACCGGGATCGCCCGGTTGAGCTGCACGGTTCCGTCGATCAGCGCCTCCCCGGCCCGGCTGAGCCCGGACGCGAGGGCGAGCACCACGCCGGCGGTCAGGCCGATCGCGAAGCCGTACCCGGCGCGTTCGAGGGAGGTGAGGACGTCGGTGGGCAGGGTCCCGTCGGACCACAGGCGGACGCCGGTCCTCAGCACCGTCCACGGCGCCGGGACCGCGCCGGGGTCGAGCCGGCCGGCGGCGGAGGCGGCCGCCCACAGGGAGAGCAGGACGAGGGGGCCGGCCAGACGGGCGGCGGGGACGCGTTTGCCGGGCGCGAGGCTGCGACGGCGCCTGCGCGGCTGCTCGGCGGCCACGGCCACGGGGGCGGCCGTGACCGGCACGGTGGTGGTCATGACGGGATCAACTCCGGTACTCGGCGGGCACGGACTGCGCGGCGATGGCCTCGAAGCGGTGGTCGAAGAGGGAGGAGACGTCGAACTCCTTCACGAAACCGCCCTCCGCGAGCAGGTCCGCGGTCTCCTGCTCCCAGGCGACGGCCTCGTCCCAGCTCGGCGGGTACAGCGGCTTGTTGGCGAGCTCGGAGACCGCGCGGGCCTGGGCGAGGGTCAGGTTCTGCGTCTTGACGTAGAACTCCTCGTTCCAGACGTCGGGGTGCTCGTACTGCCACACCTGGCCCCTGGCCCACTGCGGGATGTACGCGGCGACCGCGGCCGCCTTCGCCTTGTCGTTCAGCACGGTCGCCGGCGCCCACAGCAGGTTCAGCAGGTCGACGACGTCGGTGGTGATGACGCGGGCGCCCCTGGACCCGTACTGCTGCAGATAGGCGGGGGCCTGGCTGTTGGCGAGCGGGGCGATGTCGACCTGGCCGGACTGCAGGGCGGTGAGGAACTGGTTGCTGGTCAGCGGGACGAGCTTCACGTCGTCGTACGTCAGGCCGGCCTGCTTCAGCGCCCGCAGCAGGACGACACCCTGCGCCTGGCCCTGCGAGAAGGCGAGCTTCCTGCCCTTGAAGCCCTCGACCGTGCGGATGTCGCTGCCGGGCTTGGTGGCGAAGAGATAGTTCGGTTTGCGGGTGACGTTGATCGCGACGATCTTCGCGTCGTAACCCTGGTAATGCGCCTGGATCGGCGGAATGCCGGCGTTGTTCGCGAGGTCCAGGGATTTCGCCCGGAAGGCGTTGATGACATCGGGGCCGGCCCCGATGTTCACCCAGCTCGACACCGTGAAAGGCAACTTGGGCAGCTTCGCCAGCTTGAACTGCAACTGCTGGGTGTTCTGGTACGAGGCGATCTTCAGGCTGGTGCCGGCGGGCACCTCGGTGGCGAGCGGAGCCGTGGAGGCGCCCCTGCCACCGGCGGCGGCGCTGCTCTCGGCGCAGCCGCTCAGACCGGCGACACCGGCGGCGGCACCGAGCAGCGAGGCGAGAAACGTCCGACGGTCATGGGTCGAAGGCATGGGAGAACCCCTCAGGGGAAAGCAGTGACGAATGCAGGCGGAATCCCGGGCCCGGCAGGGCCCGTCAAAGGGAATTCACGCGTGGAGAGACCGCGTCTGAAAAGACGGAGAGAAGGGCGCGCTCCCGGCGCACCGGGGCGTCAGCAACAGAGAGTGCGACAGCTCATGGAACGATGGTCCTGTTCTCGTGCGGGGCCTGTCAACATTCGGAGTTTCTGAATTAATTCCGCTGGGGCGACGCGGTGAGCGGATCCCGGTAGAGCACGTCCAGGGCCACCGCCCCGCCCGCCACGGCCAGCACGGAGTCCGCGAACCCGGTCGGCACGACGCACCCCGCCCGCTCCGCCCCGACCTCGTCGCGCAGCGCGGTGAGGCAGTCCTCCCGGTGGAGCACGCCCACCTCGGTGACGACGACGGATTCGGGGTTGAGGATGTCGAGCAGCAGCCCCGCCGCCCGTCCCGTCATCCGGGCCCGTTCCCGCAGCAGCCGGACGGCCACCGGATGCCCGGCGTCCGCCGCGGCGACCACGTGCATCGGGTTCGTCCCGTCAATGAGCCCCGCCTCGCGGGCCCGCCGGCACAGCGTCCGCTCGCTCAACTCGGCCTGGAGGCAGCCGATCCGCCCGCAGGCGCACGGCTCGGTGCCGCCGGCCAGCGGCAGATGCGCGACCGCCCCCGCCTGGGACCGGGGGCCGTGGTGCACCTCGCCGTGGGTGGCGAACGCCGCGTCGACCACGTTCCCCACGAACAGGTGCAGCACGCTGCGGCTGCCGCGCACCCGCCCGAACAGGCGCTCCGCGTTGACCAGCGCCCGCGCGTGCCCGTCCACATGGACCGGCAGCCCGGTGCGCCCCTCGAGGAGTTCGCGCACCGGCACCTCACGCCAGCCGAGGAGCGGATGCTCGACGACGGTCCCGGAGTCCCGGTCCACCCAGCCCCCGGCGGCGAACCCGACGCCCAGCGGCCGGCTGCCCGCCGCCTCGGCGAGCAGCGCCGCCAGCCCGTCGGCCGCCCGGGCCAGCACCTCGCCCGGTGCGGTGCCGCGGTGCTTCGACTCCCGGCGCGCCAGGACCCGTCCGCGCAGATCGAGCAGGGCGACCGTCGTGTACGGCACGGCCACGTGCACCCCGCCGACCACGAACCGGGAGTCGTCCAGGTCGACGGGGACGTGCGGCCGGCCGGCCCCGTTGCTGCGCCGGGGCGCGGCCGCCTCCCGGATCAGACCGAGGGCGGTGAGCCGGGTGCAGTGGTCGGTGACGGCGGCCGGGGACAGCCCGGTCAGCCGGGCGATGGTGGAGCGCGCGACCGGTCCGTGCTCCAGCACGGACCGCAGGATCACGCTGGCGCTGGTGCGCCGCCGGTCGCTGTCGGCGACGCGGGGGACGGGGGACTTGCGAACAGGGGGTGCCGCGGTACGGGGCATGGTTGACCGTCCTCGGGAACGGGGCCGACACGTCTCGGAAGCCGAGGCGCGTCACAGCCGCGCCTCAGACCGGGCGGCGACAGGTGGCCGTGCCCTGGCGTCGCAGGTCGACATAGCGACGCGACGTGAAGTTCCGGGCCTGGGCAACCATGGCTGGAAGAGTAGGGCAGGGAAGGTGAATCCGACCAGAGCGCTAGGATTCCTTTGGTGAGAGTTCACAATCCGCCGAGGTGATGCCAGGTGAGTGAAACCTCTTCACCTCAGTGATCGTTGTCACGCCCCGGCCGGTGTAACCGGCATCCTTTGTGTGGAGCCCACCAACCTTCCGTCACCCTCTTTGTCGAGCGCTGACGGTGGGGGGCTCACCGGCGCTGGGATAGCGTCGCGGTGTCCCCAACCGCCCTTCTCACCGCGGAGTCCCCATGAGCACCGCCGCCGCCAGCGCCCGCCCCGGAGAGGTCCTGGCCGACCTCCTGCCCGCGTCCCGCGTCCGTGATGTCGCGCTGGTGCTCGGCGGCGCCGCGCTCACCGGTCTCGCCGCCCAGATCGCGGTGCCGGTTCCCGGCTCCCCGGTCCCGGTGACCGGCCAGACCTTCGCCGCGCTCCTGGTCGGCACGTCCCTCGGTGTCCGGCGCGGCGTGTCCGCGCTCGTCGTGTACGCCCTGGCCGGCCTCGCCGGGCTGCCGTGGTTCGCCGGCGGCTCCTCCGGCGTCTCCGTCTCCTTCGGCTACATCCTCGGCATGATCCTCGCGTCCGCCGCCGTGGGCGCCCTGGCCCGCCGCGGCGCGGACCGCAGCGTGTGGCGCACCGCGGGCGCGATGCTGATCGGCGAGGCGATCATCTACGCCGTCGGCGTCCCGTACCTGGCCTACGCGGCCGACCTCCCCTTCTCCACCGCGATCGCGGTCGGTCTCACCCCGTTCCTGATCGGCGACGCGATCAAGGCGGCCCTGGCGATGGGCCTGCTGCCGACCGCATGGAAGTTCGCCGACCGCTAGAACCGCTCCTGGTCGTGCCGGAAGAGGCTCGCCGGGTCGTACCGCGACCTGACCTCGGCGAGCCTCTTCCGCGTCTCCGGGTCGAAGAGCCCGTCGGCCAGGTCACCGGCCCCGAAGGCGAAGCCGGCGGACCGCCCGAGGGTGTGCGGGGCGAGCACCTCGAAGGCCGGGGCGAGCAGCGCCCGCGCCCTCTCCGGCCCGCCCACGGTCAACAGCCGCACCGGAAGACGCCCTTCGCGGTACGGCACCGCGTTCGGAGGCTCTCCCCGGCGACCCGCCCAGGCGACCGACCTGCACGACGCACATCGCCCCGGCGTCCGGCCCGGTGAGCCCGAGCAGCCGGCCGCCCCGCCCGGCGTCCAGCCCGCTCAGCACGGCGGCCTCTCCGTAGCAGACGTGCGGGAAGTCCGGATCGCTGCGGATGGTGTGGTTCTCGGCGTACGGCATCTCCCGCAACGAGTCGGCGAGCACCGGCCCGAGCCGCCGCAGGGGCGCGACCGGCGCGACCGGCGCGTCCCCGTCGTCCCCGGTGTACGCCACCCGCACCGACAGCACGTACCGCCGCCCCCGCGGCCCCGGCGCACCGGGCAGCCCGTGTCCGGTGGCCTGGACCCGTAAGGGCAGCCCCGGGCGGCCGCGTACCGCACGGCACCGGACACGTCGGCGGCGACGACGGCGGCGGGCCGCACGCTCCGCGCCGGTCAGCTCTCCGGCCGCCGCCGGGCCCACCACAGCCCGGCCGTCCCCGCCACGAGCAGGGACACCCCGGTCGCGCCGAGCGGCAGCAGGTCCCGCCCGACGCCCGTCCGGGGCAGCTCGTCGCCGCTGGGCGCGGCGGGCGAGTTGTCGGTGCCGAGGAGCAGCGGGGTGGCCGGGGCGTTCGGCGACGGGTTCGCCGTACCGAACGGCACCGGGCCCTGCTGCCAGAACGTCTTCTTCCCGTCCCCGGTCTGGACGGGCAGACAGATCTTCCCGGTCTTGCTCAGATCGAATGTCGCGTCGACGGCGTAGGACTTCGACGCCCCCGCCGCGAGATTGCCGATGGGGCAGGAGAAACCGCTGTTCGAACCTTCCGGAAGGTCCTTCTTCGCGAGGGCGGTGCACCCCTCGACGTTTTTCACCGTCAGGCCGTCGAATCCGACGACCAGGGTCCTGATCTTTCCGCTGTCCTCCGTCCCCTCGTTCTTCACCGTGGCGGTGATCGCCGTTTTCTCCGACGCGTTGTCGACCGAGATCCTCTCCGGCAGCAGCGTGGTGAGCTTCACCCCGGCCGGCGCCTCTTCCACCACCTTTCCTCCCTCGGCGCTCCCCGGCCCGGTGTCGTCCGCACCGGCCGGGAGGGAAAGGAGCAGCACCGCCGAGAAAGATGCCGCGACCAGTGATCCGGCGATGGCCGCCGCATGACGAGAACTCATGTTCGCCCCCCTTTGCTGCGCCTGAATTCGCAGTACTTGAAGAGGTACCACAAGATTTCTCCGCACTATGCTGGTACGGCATGAATTGGTAGGGCCGGGAATTGGAGGGGGTGCAGTGAATTGCCGGGGAATTCAGTGAGCGGCGGTGTTCCGGGTCTGCTGGTGACGGGGCGCTACCGGCTGGTCGAGAGTATCGGCCAGGGAGGAATGGGGCGGGTGTGGCGGGCCACCGACGACATACTCGACCGGCAGGTCGCGGTGAAGGAGATGCGCATCGACGGCCTCGGCCCCGAGGACGGCCGCACCCGCCGCGAACGCACCCTGCGCGAGGCCAGGGCCACCGCCCGCATCGACCACCCCAACGTGGTGCGCGTCTACGACGTCGTCGACGAGGGCGAACGCCTGTGGATCGTCATGGAGCTGGTGCCCGGCCGCTCCCTGGAACAGGTCGTGGCCGAGGAGGGCCCGCTGGGGCCGGGCGAGACGGCCAGGATCGGCCTCGCGCTGGTGGAGGCGCTGCGGCAGGTGCACGCGGGGGGCGTCCTGCACCGGGACATCAAGCCGGGGAACGTGCTGGTGGAGCGCGGCGGGCGGGTCGTCCTCACGGACTTCGGGATCGCCGCGATCCAGGACGCCAAGGCGCTGACCATGGTCGGCATGCTGGTCGGTTCGCCCGACTACATGGCCCCCGAGCGCATCTCCGGCCGCCCGCAGGGGCCGCCGTCCGACGTCTGGTCCCTCGGCGCGACCCTCTGCGCGGCCCTCGCCGGCCACTCCCCCTTCTCCCGCGACACCACTCTGGCCACCCTGCACGCCGTCCTCTACGAAGAACCCCGACTCCCCGCCGGAGCGGGCCCGTTGACCGGGATCCTGCAGAGCCTCCTGGCGAAGGAACCTGCGGTCCGGGCCTCCCTGTCCGACCTGGAGTCCGCCCTCCACCCCGTGGCCTTCCCGACGCGCCCCCTGCGAACCCCCACCCACCCCGGCATCCCCCTCACCCGCCCGGCCCCTTCATCCGAGGAGCCGGGTGCCGGGTCGGACGTCTCCTCCGGCGGTACGGGTGCCTCGGGCGGCGGGCCAGGTGTCTCCGCCGACGGGGCGGGTGTCCCTGGTGGCTGGCCTGGTGCGTCCTCCGGCGGCCCAGGGGCCCACGTCGGCGGGCCGGGTGTGTCTGGTGCCGGGGCGGGTGTCTCCGGCGGCGGGCCTGATGCCGCCGGTGGCGGGCCAGGGCTTGGTGTCAGGCCGGGTGTCTCCGCCGACGGGCCGGGGTTCTCCGCCGACGGGGCGGGTGCCTCCGGCGGTGGCTCCGGTGGCTCCCCTGCTCGGTCCGGGGCCGGTTCCTTCGGTCCGGCGCAGGTGCCGACCGAGCGGGGGCCGGCTCCGGTTCCCCTCTTCCAGCCCCGTCCCGCGGCCGTCCCCCCGGGCGGTGGACTTCCCGGCCCCGCGGTCCCCTCCCGCCGCCGGGTGGGCCGGAGGGGCCGGATCGTGGCCGGTGTCGGTGCCGCCGCCGTCGGGATCGTCGTCGCGGTCGTGCTGGCCGTGGCCCCCGGCTCGGGCGAGGACGGTGGCCGGGCGGCCGGCGGCTCCTCGCCGACGCCGAAGCCGAAGCCGACGCCGTCCCCGTCGCGGTCCTCGGTCCCGTCCGCCAGCGGCAGCCCCTCGCCCACCGTCGAGGGGACGTCCCGCCCGCCCAGCCTGCCGCCGGGCGCGCACCAGGAGGCCGGGGGCTTCGCCTGGGCGACGCCCACCGGCTGGCGCCGGGACGTGAAGACGGGCGCGGAGGTGCACTACACCGCCCCCGACGGCACCCAGGAACTCGTCGCCAAGTCCTCCCTGGCCCGCGGCGACCTGATGGACACCTGGCGGACCTCCGAGCAGAACGCCCACCAGGGCCGCGACTACCGCAAGATCCGCCTGGAGAGGACGACGTTCCGGGGCCGCCCGGCGGTCGTCTGGGAGTACGCCTTCAGTCTTCAGGGCATCCGCTGGCACGCCCGGCTGCTCGGCTTCGACCAAGCGGGGAAGTCGTACCAGATCAACACCTGGTACCAGCCGGAAGTGGAGGCGGATGCCCTGAGGACGTACGACGAGGTGAAGGAGAGCTTTACCGTGCTGTGAGCGCCTCGGACCCGTCCTGCGCGCCGTCCTGCGCGCCGTCCCTCGCCCGGTCCTTCGCCACCTTCTCCTTCACGAAGGCGATGGCGACGACCGCCGCGGCCACCAGCACCGACAGCAGCACGGTCGTACGACCGCTGCTCTCGCCCTCGGTGTCGGTCAGCATGTAGCCGAGCACGAACACGATCAGCGCGGCCGTCGCCCAGGTCAGGTACGGGTACAGCCACATCCGCACGACCAGCTTCTCCGGCGCCTCGCGCTGGATGATCCGGCGCATGCGCAGCTGCGAGAAGCAGATGACCAGCCACACGAACAGGGCCACCGCGCCGCTGGAGTTGACGAGGAAGAGGAAGATCGTGTCCGGGGACAGGTAGTTGAAGAAGACGGCGACGAAGCCGAACACCACCGAGGCGAGGATCGCCGTCCGCGGCACGCCCCGGCCGTTGACCCGCGCGAACGACTTCGGCGCGTCGCCCCGCGCACCGAGCGAGAACGCCATGCGGGAGGCCGTGTAGAGGCCGGAGTTGAGACAGGACAGCACCGAGGTCAGCACGATGAAGTTCATGATCTGACCGGCGTGCGCGATGCCGAGGGAGTCGAGGGCGGCGACGTAGGAGCCCTTGTCGGCGATGGCCTTGTCGTCCCAGGGCAGCAGCGTGACGACGACGAAGATCGAGCCGAGGTAGAAGACGCCGATCCGCCAGATGATGCTGTTGGTGGACTTGGTCACGGCCCGCTGCGGGTCCTCGGACTCACCGGCCGCGAGAGTCGCGATCTCGCTGCCCATGAAGGAGAACACGACGAGCAGCACGCCGGTGAGGATGGCGCCGGGGCCGTTGGGCAGGAAGCCGCCGTGCCCGGTGAGGTTGTCCAGTCCCGCCTTGTCGCTGTCGACGCCCGGCAGCACGCCGAACACGGCGAGACCGCCGACGACGATGAACGCGCCGATCGCCACGACCTTGATCCCGGCGAACCAGAACTCGAACTCGCCGTAGGAGCCGACGGAGACCAGGTTGGTGGCGGTCAGCACCACCATCACGATGAGCGCCCACCCCCACTGCGGTACGGCGGGGATCCACCCTTCGAGGATCTTGGCGCCGGCGGTGGCCTCGACGGCCAGCACCACGACCCAGAAGAACCAGTACAGCCAGCCGATGGAGAAGCCGGCCCAGCGGCCGAGCGCCCGGTCGGCGTGGGCGGAGAACGAGCCGGAGGTCGGGTTGGCCGCGGACATCTCCCCGAGCATCCGCATCACCAGCACCACGAGCGTGCCGACGAGGGCGTACGAGAGGAGGATGCCGGGCCCGGCGGTGGCGATGCCGGAGCTGGATCCGACGAACAGTCCGGCGCCGATGACGCCGCCGATGGCGATCATCGACAGATGCCGGTTCTTGAGCCCTGCCTGAAGGCCGGAACCGGGATCTCCGGGGCCTCCGGGGCCGCGGTCGGCCTTCGGAAGGGTCGGCTGCGAAGTCATGGGGATGGATTTCCTTTGCGCCGCTGGGGGTGCCATGTAACAGGCCGGACCAGTGAAACGGAGGCGAACGGATTCGTGAACCTCTGATTCCGGATCGTTACTTGAGGTTTTCCTGAGCTTCCATGGTGTCGCCGGGTGTTTTCGGCGCTCGCACCCGGCGCTGCTACCCCGCAACCCACATGTCACACTCATCCCATGCGCGTGTATCTCGGCTCGGACCATGCCGGCTTCGAACTCAAGAACCACCTCGTCGAATGGCTCAGGGCGGCGGGCCACGACCCGGTCGACTGCGGCCCCCACATCTACGACGCCCAGGACGACTACCCGCCCTTCTGCCTCCGCGCCGCCGAGCGGACGGCCGCCGACAAGGACGCCCTCGGCGTCGTCATCGGCGGCTCCGGCAACGGTGAGCAGATCGCCGCGAACAAGGTGAAGGGCGTCCGTGCGGCCCTGGCCTGGAGCGAGGAGACCGCATCCCTCGGCCGCCAGCACAACGACGCCAACGTCGTCGCCGTCGGCGCCCGCATGCACTCCACGGAAGAGGCGACGAAGTTCGTCGAGACCTTCCTGAACACCCCGTTCTCGGGTGACGAGCGCCACATCCGGCGGATCGACATGCTGGCCGACTACGAGACGACCGGCGACCTCCCCGCGATCCCGGCGCACCACCCGCAGCAGGACTGAGGCACCGTTTCCCGCCGCGGCCGGGGGCCGACGGCGGGGGCTGGAAAGGAACAGGAGCCGTGCCAGAGGGGCACACGATCCACCGGCTGGCGCTGGACTACGCCGACCGCTTCTCCGGCACGGCGCCCCGTGTCACCAGTCCCCAGGGCAAGTTCTCCGACGCCGCCGCACTCCTGGACGGCGCCGGACTCACCCGCACCGAGGCCCACGGCAAGCACCTCTTCCTGGGCTTCCGCGACGGCGAGTGGGTCCACATCCACCTCGGCCTCTTCGGCAAGGTCGCCTTCGGAGACGCCCCCGCGCCCCCGCCCACGGACACCGTCCGCCTCCGCCTGGCCCACAGCACCGCCTACGTCGACCTGCGCGGCCCGACGACCTGCGCCCTCATCACGGACACCGAGAAGCAGGCGATACACGCCCGGCTCGGCCCCGACCCCCTGCGCGCCGACGCCGACCCCCGGGCCGCCTACGCCCGCGTCTCCCGCAGCCGTACGACGATCGCCGCCCTCCTCATGGACCAGAAGGTCATCGCCGGCGTCGGCAACGTCTACCGCGCCGAGGTCCTCTTCCGGCACCACATCGACCCGTACCGCCCGGGCCGGGACATCACCCCCACCGAGTGGGACGCGATCTGGGCCGACCTCGTCGCCCTCATGCGCGAAGGCGTCCGCAACAACCGCATCGACACCGTCCGCCCCGAACACACGCCCGAGGCGATGGGCCGCCCGCCGCGCGTCGACGACCACGGCGGCGAGGTGTACGTCTACCGCCGCACCCGGCAGCCCTGCCACCTGTGCGGCGACGAGATCCGCACCGCCGGCCTCGCCGCCCGCAACCTCTTCTGGTGCCCCACCTGCCAGAAGAACTGACGCTTGCCCACGATCTAGAAGCCGTGCGGCAGCCAGGGCGCCACCGGTGACCCGAAGCCCACGGCCGCCTCCGCCAGCGCACCCTGCCGCAGCTCGTCCACCCGGCCGGCCGCACCGAGCGCCGCCAGGCTCACCCCGCCCAGGTACGCCGCCCCCAACTCCCGTACCGACAGTGCCAGGTCGGCCGCGTCCGCCGTACGCTCGCACACCGCGCCCTTCGGACCGCCGGACAGCCGCCAACGCCCCGCGTTCCACGGGCAGAAGACGTCCTCCACCTCCAGCACCACATCCACCGGCGCCTGGTACGTCCGCGCCTCCAGCGCCGCGCCCACGTCCACCAGCCGCACGTACAGCGAGTCCCGCACCTTCAGCCCGCACCGCCGGATGTCGGACACCTGGTACTGCCACGCCTCGTCCAGCGGCCGCCCCCGCACCTTCACCGAGGTCGTCAGATCGATCCCGAACAGGAACCGCCACAGCGCCGCCTCCGACACCGGGTCGAGCCCCGCCAGGTCCTGCAGCAGTACCTGCCCGTTGTGCCCGGCGTCCGTGTACTCGGGCCGCACCCGGTAGCGGGCGTACCCGGTCACCTCCCCGTCCCGCTCGGCGAGCACGCACTGCAAGGGCGACGCCCCGTCCTGCGCGGCCTCCGCCTCCAGCACCCCCAGCCGCTCCCAGCCCGGCCGCCGGGCCAGGGTCCCCGGCCGCCGGGCCACCGTCCGCGCGTACACCGCCTCGCACACGTCCAGCCCGGCGCGCGGATCGACGTACCGCAGCCGTACGCCGTCCGTGCCGGCCGGGACGGACAGCCGTACCCGGCTGGTGTCGATCTCGGCGTGCAGGCCGAAGGACGCCGCCGCGTAGCCGAACCGGCCGTAGATCACCGGCTCCGACGCGGTCAGGACGGCCAGCGGCTCGCCCCAGGTCCGTACGTCGTCCAACTGCCGCCGCATCATGGACGTCAGCACCCCGCGCCGCCGGTGCGTGGCGCTCACCCCCACCATCGTCACGCCCGCCGCCGGAACCGAGGCCCCGCCCGGCACGGTCAGCCGGAAGCCGAACGCCCCCGCCGTACCCACCAGCTCCTCCCCGTCCCACGCCCCCACCGAGCGCTCGTACGGGAGGAGCCGCGACCACATCTCGCGCTCCTCGGCCGACTCCGGGACCCCGCCGAAGGCGCGCAGCAGGGTGTCGTACCACCTGTCCCAGTCGTCCTGTCGCAGCACCCGCAGCTCGGCCGCGGCGGCCGCGGAAGAGGTCGCGCGGCCCGTCGGCCCGGTCGTCGTCGCCCCAGTCGTCATGGATCCATGCCTAGCAGGCCAATGCGGGACGAGCCAGGGAATTTCTCCCTCCGGGCCACGTGAGCGCTTTCCGTGAAGTTCACTGTGAAGTTGAACCTCGGACGGGGGACAAGTGGGACCTCCCGTGCCAAGCGGTGGGTTGGATGGATAGGGTCCCGAACTAATGGCAGAAGGACGACAGCGGCGCGCGGAAGCCGAGACGTTGACGGCCCGGTTGAAGCATCTCCTGCACCGGGTCCGCACCGGCCTGCGCCGAAGCGCCGTCGACTACTTCCGCGGCGACGGCTCCGACTGGATCGCGCTGGCCTTTCTGCTGCTCACCGTCCCGCTGATCGCCGCCACCACCCTCGCCAACTCGGTGTGGTGCTCCCCGGCCGCCCTGGTCCTGCCGATCGTCGCCGGCGGCCTGCTGCTGCGCCCGTCCAGCCTGCTGGGCCTGTACGCGGCGGCGGCCACCGCCCTGATCGTGGAGTCCGTCCAGCTCGGCCCCTACACGCAGGGCCCCTCCCGGGTCACCCCGGGCGTGGTCCTGGTCGTCGCCGCATGCGGTTTCTTCGGACTGCTCATCGCCCAGTTCCGCAGCCGGGTCGGCGTGCCCTGGAGACGCGGCGGCACCATGCTGTTCGACCTGCGCGAGCGCATCCGCGTGCAGAGCAAGCTGCCGAAGCTGCCACCGGGCTGGCACCGCGAGATGGCCCTGCGCCCGGCGGGCGGCCAGTCCTTCTCAGGTGACTTCGTCGTCGCGGCCCGCACCAACGGCGGCCGCACCATGGAGGTCGTCCTCACGGACGTCTCCGGCAAGGGCATGGACGCGGGCTCGCGCGCGCTCCTGCTCTCCGGCGCCTTCGGCGGCCTCCTCGGGTCCCTGCCCCCGCACGCCTTCCTCCCGGCGGCGAACGGCTACCTCCTCCGCCAGGACTGGGACGAGGGTTTCGCGACCTCCATCCACCTCGTCCTCGACCTCGACTCCGGCGACTACGAGCTCTACTCCGCGGGCCATCCGCCGGGCCTCCAGCTCAGCGCGGGCAGCGGCCGCTGGGAGGAGAAGGCCGCCGAGGGCCCGCTGCTCGGCGTGTACGAGGGCGCCCAGTTCGACCCCGTCAAGGGATCCCTGCGCCCCGGTGACGTCCTGATGCTGTTCACCGACGGCCTGGTGGAGACCTCCGACCGCGACATCGTCGAGGGCATCGACCGCCTCACCGGCGAGGCCGACCGCTATGTCGCCGGCGGTTTCCAGGGCGCCGCCTGGCACCTGATCGAGGCGGTGGCCAAGGACGTCAACGACGACCGGGCCCTCCTGCTGATCTGCCGCGAAGGCCCGACCGCGACCGCAGCGGCCCTCGCCCACTGACCTTTCGTCCCCAATACCCCGGTATGCACGGTGACTTGGCCGTCCGTTTGTGCCACCCCTGTAACTACAGCCGCTTCGCGATTGCATCGGCAATCGGGGACTTGCTACAGATGGAGATGCGTACAGTCGTGACACGCACAGACGCGACAGTACGGACGTGACCGTGCGGACATGACCGTACGGACATGACAGACAGACCTCACCGGGGGAGGCGGGTTCGACATGAAGTTCGACATGGGTGCGCAGACGTTGTCGACGTTGCAGCGTGATTCGCGTGGGTCGAGTGATGATCTGGGTTCGTTGATCAAGCAGTTGGT
>NZ_JBIAZE010000015.1:0-217943 GCF_042898825.1 Streptomyces sp. NPDC000345 | reverse complement strand
GGGCGGCGAGCGCGGTGTCGAGGTCGGCCGCCCGGGGGCGGTTGTGGGGCAGCCTGCCGAGGAGGGCCGCCATGCCGCAGGTGTTCGTGAGCGCGAGAAGACCGGGCCGCCCGCGATACCCGGCCGAGATCAGCTGGAGGAGCGCACGAGCAGACCGAGGACGATGCCGGTCAGGACCGGGCTGCCCGCGGTGAAGCGGACCGGGCGTTCCATGCTCCAGCCGGCGCGGGAGCCGCAGGCGACCGGCGTGTGCACGTCGTGTCCTCCTGCGGCCCAGGCACCGGTGCCGCCGGTGAGCGTGGCCGTGGGGACGCCCTGCGCGGCCGGCACGCCCGGCCGTCGGGGCCGGGCCTCCCGACGTGGGGCCCGGGAGCCCGCGCCGGGCAACCGGGCCGATCTCGTCGTCCTCGACCGGGACCCCTTCGCGGCCCCGCCCGAGGCCATCGCCGACACCCGCGTCCGCCTCACCCACGTCGACGGCCGCCGCGTCCACGCGGCCCCCGACGCCTGACGGCCCGCGGGGTTCTCCGGACCCCTCCCGGACTACCCGGAAGCGGTGAAGCGGGTCCGCCACAGGTCGCGGAGCAGCGCGATCTCGGCCATGTGGTGGATGAACTCCAGGTTGGATCCCGCCAGCACGTCGACGAACGGGTCGTCGGGATCCGAGCCGTACGGGTACTGCGGGAAGCCGACCGTGTCGAGCTGTTCGTCGGTGACGGCGCCGACGCTCTCGCGCCAGCGGTCGATCACGGTCCAGAACCGCTCGAGCGCCAGGGTGGCGGAGGGGGTGAAGTCGACCAGCAGCTTCGGATCCTGCCGCCGTGCGCCGAAGGTCCACTCCCAGCCGCCCGCGAAGCAGAAGTGCAGGTGCGCCAGCCGCCATGCGATGGTCGTGACCGGCGTCGTGTCGGGCTCCGGCGTGCCGGTGTGGGCGAGGACCTGCTCGACCCGCTCGACGCTCACGCTCCAGTCCTCGGCGATCCTGGCGACGGTCATGCCGCCGGCGGCCTGCCGGGCGACCTCGGCGTACTCGCTCGCCGGGATGTCCGGGGCCCCCAGGTCCAGCACCCACTCCCCCGGCCCGAAGGCCCTGGGCGTCGCCGCCTCCCCCCTGCGCCGGACCGACCAGCAGCCGGGCACCGGCTCCCACAGGTACTCCTCGTCGCCGAGACCCGTCAGCCGCACCTCGGCCATCTCCCTGGCCTGGTCGAACTGTTGGAGCAGTAAGCCCAGGCGGTCCGTCCGCGTGCCCCCGGTCTGCATGCCAGGCTCCCCTCACCCTCACGTCCGGCACCTCGTGGCGCTCAGGCGGAAGGTAACGGCTCGCCTCACGGGGCGCGACCGATTTCCTCGCGGACGGAGAAAGCAGCCATGGACATGGTAGCCATGTAACCTATCGGCCATGAGCAAGGGTCCCGCGCAGGCCACGCCCGGCTTCCTGGTGTGGCGTCTGTCGACGAAGTGGCGCGTGGCGGTCGACCGGGCGGTGGCTCCGCTCGGCCTCACCCACGCGCAGTACGCACTGGTGACGTCGCTGTACGGCATGCAGCGCCGGGGCGAACGCCCCAGCCAGCGCCGGCTGGCCGACCACACCGGTCTCGAGCCGCTCTACGTCTCGAAGCTGGCCCGCGCCCTGGAGGCCGGCGGCCTGATCGAGCGGACCCGGGACCCCCGGGACCCGCGCGCGGTGCAGCTCGCGCTCACCGAGCAGGGCCAGGACGTCGGCCGACGGGCGATCAAGGTCGTCCAGGGGCTGCTGGAGCGGCTGCTGGAGCCCCTCGGCGGTCTGGACAGCGCCCGGACGCAGGCGTTCACCGCCGAACTCACCGCCCTGCTCGACGTACCGCTCGATCTCGCCGAGACCCCGGGGAAGGCAGCGGAATAGGCGGCCACCCGGCGCGGTTGACGGCCGCGGAGGAGGTCACGAGTGGACATGACATACACCACGGCGTACGACACGGCGCAGGAGTCCGGGTACTACTCCCACGGCACTCCGGCCGAGCGCTGGGAGCGCGCGCGGCTGTTCTTCGACGCGCGGGACTACACCGCGGCCGCGCGGGTGCTGGACGGGCTGGTCGAGGAGGTGCCGGAGCAGACCGGTCCCCGGCTGCTGCTGGCCCGCGCCTACTACCACTCGGCCCAACTGGGCCGCGCCGAGACCGAGTTGCGCCGGATCGTCGAGCACGACCCGGTGGAGCACTACGCCCGGCTGATGCTGGGCCGCACCCTGGAACGGCAGGGACGGCACGCGGAGGCGGCACCGCATCTGCGGATCGCCTCGGCGCTGGCGGGGGACTTCCCGCAGGACTGACCGGCACGGAAGGAGCGGCCCGGCGGCGGACTTCGCCGCCGGGCCGCTCCCGTGTGCGGGCGTCGGGACCTTCGCCGGCCCCACCCGCCGGCGCGGGTTCACGCCGCCGTCGGCCGCCCCCGCCGGTGCGCGATCTCCCCGAGCACCACGTCCAGCACCCAGAACCCGGCGAGCGGGATGCCGAGGAGCGGGACGAAGTAGCCGAGCACGGCGATCACCGCCAGCAGCGGGACCAGGACGTACGGCGGGACCTTCGCCCAGGCGCCGCGCGGGACCGGGCGGCCGAAGGCGCCGCCGCGGCCGCGCTGCCACCACATGCGGTACCCCCACACGATCAGCAGGACCAGGGACAGCGCGAGCAGCATCAGCGCGATCTGGTTGGCGAGACCGAACAGGACGCCGGTGTGCAGGTCGATGCCCCAGCGGGTCAGTTTGGCGAGCAGCGGGAAGTCGTCGAAGCGCAGTACGTCGGTGACCTCGCCGGTGGCCGGGTCGATCGCGACGGAGTCCTGCTTCTCGGGCCAGCTGCGCTGCACCTGCTTCACGACGTACGCGGAGGTCGCGTCGGCGGGCGGGACGATCTCGACCGGGTCGCCCAGCCCCTCGGCCCGCGCGGCCGCCAGGATCTTGTCGAGGCCGACGCCGTGCTCGCCGTCGCCGCCCGCACCGGAGGCCGCGTCGTGGCCGGCGTGCTCACCGCCGCTCACCGTGGCCGAGATCGACGGGGTGGCCTGCTTGAGGGAGGTGCGCAGCTCGTCGATGTGGGCGCCCGCGTAGGCCGACCAGGTCAGACCGGTCGCGGACAGGAAGAAGAAGCCGGCGGCGGCCCAGACGCCGACGGTGCCGTGCAGGCCGAGCGTGCGGCGGCGGCCGCTGGTGCCGCGGACCTTGCGCAGGGCGCGGCGGCGGGAGAACCACAGCACGATGCCTCCGGCGGCTATGACCCACAGCCAGCTCGCGGCGAACTCGCTGTAGAGGCGGCCGGTTTCGCCGAGGTGCAGGTTGCGGTGGAGTCCGGAGATCCAGGTGCGCAGCGGCAGCGCGCCGGTCGAGCCGTACTGCTCCAGCGCGCCGCGCACCTTGCCGGTGTACGGGTCGACGAACACGGCGAGGGTGTGCTCGGGGTCGACTCCCTCCACGCCGGACAGCATCACCCTGGTGCTGGCGTCGGCCTCCGGGGAGGGCCGGACCGCCGCGACCGTGCCCTCGGGGTGCGCCTTGCGCGCCGCGGCCACCTGTTCGGAGATCGGCAGTCGGGCGTCGCCGACCGAGACGGTCATCTCGTGCGCGTACACGATCTTCTCGGCCTGGAACGCGCCCGCGTACAGGAAACCGGTGACGGCGGCGACCAGCAGGAACGGAGCGACCAACACGCCCGCGTAGAAGTGCAGGCGCAGGACAAGGGGGCGCAACGGGGCCCATGGACCGGGGGACTTCGGGGCGGGCGCTGCGGCTGCCTCGGGGGCCTCGTCCGGGGTGGTGGTCGGGGGGGCGGTGGACATCGGCGGGCTTCTCCGGGGTCAGGGGGACGTATTGAGCCGTGACGGTCCAGTAGTCGGACCGGGCCGGGGCCGAGTTCCCGCCACTTCCAGTGACCTGCGTCACATGGACTGTGGCCGTGGCATGCTGGCCCGATGGCAGCTCCCCCTCCCCGCACGCCCCTGGTCGACCGCATCGAGGAACTCCTCGCCCCCGGCGGCCCGTTGCCCATCGTCGCGGCCGGCGACCCGGTCCTGCGGCGCGGCACCGAGCGCTACGAGGGACAGCTCGGCCCGGCGCTGCTGGCCCGGTTCGTCGAGGCGCTGCGCGCCACCATGCACGCGGCTCCCGGCGTCGGTCTGGCCGCGCCGCAGGTCGGCGTGGAGCTGCGGATCGCGGTGATCGAGGATCCGGCACCGGTGCCGGAGGAGGTGCGGGTGGCCCGCGGCCGGGTGCCGCAGCCGTTCCGGGTGCTGGTCAACCCGTCGTACGAGCCCGTCGGTGCGGCCCGTGCCGCGTTCTTCGAGGGCTGTCTGAGCGTGCCCGGGTACCAGGCGGTGGTGGCCCGCCCCGCCGAGGTCCGCCTGACGGGCGAGGACGAGCGGGGGCGGGCGCTGGACGAGGTGTTCGCCGGATGGCCCGCCCGCATCGTCCAGCACGAGACGGACCACCTCGACGGCATGCTCTACCTCGACCGGGCCGAACCCCGCTCGCTCGCCGCCAACCAGGCGGTCCTGGAACGGTGGTCACAGCCGACCCCGGCGGATGCGGCAAGAGCGCTGACATTCGACCTGCCCCACTGATCCGCCCGCAGCCACACCCCGCCGCCCCCGACGGCAGCCGTGGGCGCGGGTCGGGCGTGCCAGGGGCGTGGCGGCCGTCGTCGGGTGGGGCGGTGCGGGAGGTACGCGCGACCCGCACACGTCACGGCCGAGGGGCACCGGCCCGCCCCGGCCCCGCGCACCCGGCGGCCGAGAGCCCTAACGCCTGGCCCCTCGTCGCGGCGCGGCGGGTGGGGTGCGGGGGCCGTTGACCGGGGCGGCGGCTGCTGTGGGCGCGTGGCTGGGGCCCCGCACCCGGCCTGCACGGCCTCCTTCCACGGTGGCCGGGCAGCCGCGCGGCATCGGCACCGGGCCGGCGCGCAGCCCTCCCGCGCACATCAGCCGGGAATCGCCGCTCAACCCGGCGCGCAGCCTCGCGCACATCAGCCGGGGAACACCGCGTGCCCCGACGCGCCCCCGCCCCGCGCACATCGGCCGTGGAACGCCGGACGACCCGGCGCGCCCCTCCCGCGCACACCCCCGCCGGAGCGCACCAGCCACTCCCGGCGGCCCGCGCCCCGCCCGTACCCCGGCCGAGGGACACCGGTCCCCCGGCCGGTCGGCGGAGGGGGTCAGTTGTCGCGGTAGGCCTCCAGCAGCCGCAGCCAGACCTCGCTGATCGTCGGGTAGGACGGGACCGCGTGCCACAGGCGGGCGATCGGGACCTGGCCGGTGACGGCGACGGTCGCGGAGTGGATGAGTTCGCCGACGCCCGGGCCGGCGAAGGTGACCCCGCGCAGGATCTCCTCGTCCAGGTCGACGACCATCCGGGCGCGGCCCCTGTAGCCCTCGGCGTACAGGCCGGCCCCGGCCACCGACGTCATGTCGACGTCGACGGCCCGCACCCGGTAGCCGGCCTGTTCGGCCTCCGCGAGGGAGAGGCCGACCGCGGCCGCCTCGGGGTCGGTGAAGACGACCTGGGGGACGCATTCGTGGTCGGCCGTCGCGGCGTGGGCGCTCCACGGCTCGGTCCCGTCCAGGGGGGTGCCGGCGGCGCGGGCGGCGATGGCGGCGCCCGCGATCCGGGCCTGGTACTTGCCCTGGTGGGTGAGCAGCACACGGTGGTTGACGTCGCCGACCCCGTACAGCCAGTCGGTGCCGGTGACGCGCAGGCTGTCGTCGACGGTGAGCCAGGAGCCGGGTTCGAGGCCGACCGTGTCGAGGCCGATGTCGTCGGTGCGCGGGGCACGGCCGGTGGCGAAGAGGATCTCGTCGGCCTCGATGCGGTCGCCGTCGCCGGTGACGACCACGACGGTGCCGTCCGAGCGGGTCACCGACTTCACCGAGGTGCCGGTCCGTACGTCCGCTCCTGCCTCGCTCAGCGCCTCGGCGACGAGTTCGCCGGCGAAGGGCTCCATGCGGTTCAGCAGGCCCTTGCCGCGCACCAGCACGGTGACCTGCGCGCCGAGGGCCTGAAAGGCGGTGGCCATCTCGGTGGCCACGACCCCGCCGCCGACCACGACGAGCCGGCCGGGCACGGACCGGGCGCTGGTCGCCTCGCGGCTCGTCCAGGGCTTGACCTCGGCGAGGCCCGGCAGATCGGGCAGGACGGCGCGGGTGCCGGTGGAGACGACGACGGCATGGCGGGCGGTGAGCGTGCGGTCCCCCACCGTCACCGTGCGGGGGCCGGTGAGTCTGCCGTGGCCGCGGTAGAGGTCGGCGCCGATGCCGTTCAGCCAGTCGGCCTGGCCGTCGTCCGTCCAGTCGCCGGTGTACCAGTCGCGGCGGGCGAAGATCGCCGCGGCGTCCAGCGGGCCCTGTACCGCCTGGCGCAGGCCGGGCAGGCGGCGGGCGTCGGCCCGGGCGATGACCGGTCGCAGCAGGGCCTTGCTGGGCATGCAGGCCCAGTACGAGCACTCGCCGCCGATCAGTTCGCTCTCCACGACCGCGGTGGTGAGACCGGCCGCGCGGGTGCGGTCGGCGACGTTCTCCCCCACGGGCCCGGCCCCGAGCACCACGACGTCGTACGCGATGGTTTCCGTTTCCGTCATGGGGTCAGTCTGGTGGGTGGTGTGCGGGGTGGCCACACGGGTAGGGGCGCGGAATACGCGGCAGGCCGCCCGTGTTGTGCGGACGGCTTCACCCCATGCCGGGAGGCACCCGGCAGGAAGCACCGGGAAGAAGGATTCAGGTCATGAGCAGCACCGTGGAGCTCACCAAGGAGAACTTCGACCAGACGGTCACCGACAACGACTTCGTCCTGATCGACTTCTGGGCGTCCTGGTGCGGGCCGTGCCGTCAGTTCGCCCCGGTCTACGAGAAGGCCGCCGAGGAGAACCCGGACCTGGTCTTCGGCAAGGTGGACACCGAGGCGCAGCCGGAGCTGGCCGCGGCCTTCGGCATCCAGTCCATCCCCACCCTGATGATCGTCCGCGACCGGGTGGCGGTGTTCGCCCAGCCCGGCGCCCTGCCCGAGCCCGCCCTGGCGGACGTGATCGGACAGGCGCGCAAGCTGGACATGGACGAGGTCCGCAAGGCCGTCGAGGCCCAGCAGGCCGAGGCCGCCGGCGAGTAGTCCCGGACCCGGTGCGCGTGGCCCGGATCCGGTACCGCGGCAGGCCACGTCTGCGCGACGGGCGAACGCCGCCCGTCGCGGAACTAGAAGGGGTACGGCGCCACGTCCCCGCGCACCGTCGTCCAGCGCACGTCGGTGAAGGCGTCCAGGTTGGCCTCGCCGCCGAAGCGGGCGCCGGTGCCGGAGGCGGCGACGCCTCCGAAGGGAGCCACGGCCTCGTCGTTCACCGTCTGGTCGTTGATGTGGACGATGCCGGTGGGGATGCGCTCGGCGAGGTCCAGGCCGCGGGCGGCGTCACGGGTGACGATGCCCAGGGAGAGCCCGTAGGCGCTGCGGGCGGCCAGCGCGGCGGCCTCGTCGGGGCCGGTGAAGGGCCGCACGGGGGCCACCGGCCCGAAGACCTCCTCCGCGTACGCGGGTGTGGCGTCGTCCACGCCCGCGAGGACGGTCGGCCGGTAGAAGAGGTTCTCGTGGGTGCCGCCCGCGGCGAGTTTCGCGCCGCCCGCCGTGCTGGCCTCCACCAGGCCGTGCACCTTGGCGAGCTGGCCGCCGTCGATGAGCGGGCCGAGGTGGACCTGCGCGCGGTGCGGGTCGCCGACGGCCAGGGAGTCCGCCTTGGCCGCGAGCCGTTCGACGTACTCCTCGTAGAGCGAGGCGTGGACCAGGTGCCGGCCGGTGGTCATGCAGATCTGGCCCTGGTGGAAGAACGAGCCCCAGGCGGCCGTGGAGATCACGGCGTCGAGGTCGGCGTCCTCCAGCACGATCAGGGCGGAGTTGCCGCCCAGTTCCAGGTGGGCGCGCTTGAGGTGGCGTCCGGCGGCCTCGCCGACCGCGCGGCCCGCGGCGGTGGAGCCGGTGAAGGAGATCACCGGCGCGAGCGGGTCGGCGACCAGGGCGGCGCCCGTCTCGGCACCGCCGGGCAGCACCTGCAGCAGGCCCTCGGGCAGTCCCGCCTCGGCGAAGACCGCGGCCAGGGAGAGGCCGCCGCAGACCGCCGTGCGGGGGTCCGGCTTGAGCACGACCGCGTTGCCGAGCGCGAGGGCGGGCGCCACCGAGCGGATGGACAGGATCAGCGGGGCGTTGAACGGGGAGATCACGCCGACCACGCCGACCGGGACCCGCCGGGTGTACGACAGCCGGGGCGCCTCGCTGGGCAGGACCTGGCCGGCCGGACGGGAGGCGAGGGCGGCGGCCTCGTAGCACTCCTGGGCGGCGACGTGCAGTTCGAAGTCGGCCTTGCCGGCGATGGAGCCGGACTCGCGGACGATCCACTCGCGCAGTTCACCGGCGTGCGCCGTGAACAGGTCACCGGCCTTGCGCAGCACGCCGGCGCGGACGAAGTGGGGCAGGCGGGCCCACTCGGTCTGGGCGGCCCGGGCGGCCTCGGCGGCCGGGGCCACGTCCTCGGCGGCGGCCAGGGTGACCGTGCCGAGCGGGTCGCCGGTGGCGGGTTCGGTGACGGTGTGCTGCCCGCCGGTCAGGGCGCGGGACGGCGAGGTCTGCCAGGTCTGGGGGTCGAGCAGCGGCATGGATGGCTCTCCGATCGGTGACCCGCGGGACGCACGGCGCGCAGGGGGCGGCGGTCCCATCTGGTTGAGCATGCAACATCCTAGTCCTGTCGGACGCGCCCTCCTCGGGTCAACTGGTTTCGCGCTGCACGACAGTTGCTCCGAACAGGTCGTGCGACTCGGGCTCGGCGCCCGGGTTGCGCACCGCGCGGTCGACCAGCGAGGCGAGGTCGCGGCCGGAGGGCAGCGCGATGCGGACGGTACTGAGCCGGGGCCGCAGCAGCCGGCCGAGCATCAGGTCGTCGGCGCCGATGACGGCCGTGTCCGTGGGGACACGCACCCCCGCGTCCTGAAGGGCCCGCATCAGCAGCATCGCGTATTCGTCGTTGTAGGCGAAGACGGCGTCCAGGCCGAGTTCGCTCCAGCGGGCGGCGAGGGCGGCCGCGGACTGCTCGGTGTAGGCGAGGGGCAGTTCGGTGACGGTGGCGTCGGTGCCCTGCAGGGCCTCGCGGGCGCCGGCCAGGCGGGGCGCGGAGAAGATCTCCAGGCCGGGCTCCTCGGGCACGACGACGCCGATCCGCCGTCTGCCGCGGGCGTAGAGGTGCCCGGCGGCGCTGCGGCCGACGCCGGCGTGGTCCAGCAGCAGCGCGTGGGCGCCCTCGACGGCCTCGGGGCTGAGGGTCACCACGGCCCGGGCCCCGGACCGTTTGAGGATGGCGACCCCCTCAGGACCGATGCCGGGGGTGGGCACGAGCACGGCCACGGGCCGCAGTTCGGCCCAGGCCCGGGCGGCGTCGTCGCCGCGCAGCCCGGTGGCCCCGTACTGGACGACGGTGTAGTCGAGGCGGCTGAGTCCGCCCTGGAACTCGTGCACGAACTGGCTGTAGAGCGGTCCCGCCGGGACGGGCAGCGTGGGCATCAGGACCATACGGCTGTGCCCGGCGCGCAGACTGCGGGCGGCCGCGTGCGGCACGTACCCGAGTTCCTTCGCGGCCTCGTGGACGCGGCGCCGGGTGGGTTCGCTGATGCGTACGGCGCTGGTGTTGTTCAGGACGTAGGAGACGGTCGCGCGTGAGACGCCGGCCAGACGGGCCACGTCGGCGCTCGTGGGCACGGAGCGCGGCGCCGGCGACTTCGTCGGCGCGGGCGTGTTGGGTATCTGCACCATGACGTACGGCATCTTGGCAGAAGCTGTGACCCGCGGTACGCGCGGGGGACACCCAAGATTGATGAACCGTCAACATACCAGATGGTCGGGCCCTCTGACCAGGAGGGCCGTTCGCGACCCGCCGTCAGGCGCCCGTCACCCGGTCGACCAAGTCGCTCCAGCCCCGCTCAAGACGCTCGAGCGGCGCCCCGCACTGCCGGGTGAGATGGTGCACCAGACCCGGGTTGAGGTAGCCCATCAGCGTGTGGGCGAGCAGCTCGTGGTCCGCGTCCGGCAGCACCTGGCGCAGCAGCAGCGCGAGGTGGCTGTGGTGGACACGGCGGGCGGGCACCGCGTAGCGGCGCTCCGGGCCCGGTTCGGCCGCCAGCAGCAGGTCCATCTCGTCGACGCAGCGCCTCAGCATGGCCGTACCGAACGCGCGCAGCCGTTCCACGGGCGGTGCGCCCGGCCCGAGTGGCGGGGGGCCGCTCAGGAAGGCGGCCTGCATCTTCTGCTCGGAGTGGTCCAGGAGGGCGGTGAGCAGGCCGGTGCGGTCGCCGAAGCGGCGGAAGACCGTCCCCTTGCCCACGTTCGCCGCGGCCGCCACCGCCTCCATCGTCACCCCGGCGGCGCCGTGTTCGGCGATCAGCCGGGCGGCGGCGTCCAGCAGCCGGGCGCGGTTGCGCGCGGCGTCGGCGCGCAGGCACGGCTCGTCGCCGGCGGGCCCGAGCCGCAGCAGCTGCTGGGGCTCGCCGATCCTCTCCTCGGGCTCCGGACACGGGGGCAGAACGCTGGACATGAACTCAGCGTAAAGCACCGGGAATGAAACTGGACCGCGGTCCGGTTAGGGTGCTAGAACATTAAACGGACCCCGGTCCGGATCGTAAACGCAATGTTTCAGCCCTTGGGAGTACCCATGTCTGTCCGCATCCTTGCGCTCGTCGGCAGCCTTCGCGCCGGTTCGACCAACCGCCAGCTCGCCGAGGCGGCCGTCAAGGTCGCTCCGGAGGGCGCCGAGGTCGAGCTCTTCGAGGGCCTGGCCGACATCCCCTTCTACAACGAGGACATCGACGTCGAGGGCAGCGTCCCGGCCGCCGCCGTCAAGCTGCGCGAGGCCGCCCAGGCCTCCGACGCCTTCCTGCTCTTCTCCCCCGAGTACAACGGCACCATCCCCGCCGTCCTGAAGAACGCCATCGACTGGCTGTCCCGCCCGTACGGCGCCGGCGCCTTCGGCGGCAAGCCCGTCGCCGTCGTCGGCACCGCCTTCGGCCAGTTCGGCGGCGTGTGGGCGCAGGACGAGGCCCGCAAGGCCGTGGGCATCGCCGGCGGCAAGGTCATCGAGGACCTCAAGCTCTCCATCCCGGGCTCCCTGACCCGCTTCGCCGAGACCCACCCGGTCGACGACGCCGAGGTCGCCGCCCAGCTGACCGAGGTCGTGGCCCGTCTGCACGGCCAGGCCGGCGAGCTCGCCGCCTGACCTCGGGCACGTCCCCGGCGTCCGGTACGTCACGAGGGGGCCGCGGCACCACTGCCGCGGCCCCCTGCCGTACCGCCCGCCGGACGGCCCGGCCCGTCGTTTCCCGCGGGTAACGACTGTCGAAAGTCGTTCAACCCGCAGACCGCCGCCCACCCGGTCTGATAAGGCTTGAGAGATGCAGACCCTTTATCGACGACTGCTCGACCTGATGCCCCGAATCGGCGTTCAGGTGACCGACCTCGGCCCGGGGGCGGCGGTGGTGTCCCGGCGCGGCGGCCCGTACGAGGTGACCGACGTGGGCCAGGGGACGAAGGTGCTCTCCCGGCGCGGCGGCCCCTACCGGGTGACCGGCGTGGACAAGGACACCTGGATCCTGCGGCGGACGCGGGGCGGTGTCCGGACCGAGGTCGCCGAGAAAGGTGTCGTGCCGCTCGGGGACACCGGCGCCATGCTGCTCATCGAGGACCCGGAGCACCAGGACGAGCGCAAGCTGCAGCTTTCCGCTGCCGAGTACCTGTGCGTCCAGCATGTCACCGCCATGCTCGGGCTGTACGGCGTGAACTGCGTCTTCGACGTCGGCGCCAACACCGGCCAGTACGCGAAGCGGCTGCGCAGGGCCGGCTACACCGGCCGCATCGTGTCCTTCGAGCCCACGTCCGAGACGTTCGCCCGGCTGGCGAAGGCCGCCGAGAACGACCCCGACTGGCTGGTCTTCCCGTGCGGACTGGGCCGCGAGGAGACGACCGCCGAGATCCACAAGAGCTGGATGACGATGAACTCCCTGCTGCCGCCGAGCGACTACGGCAAGGAGCGCTACAGCAGGTTCAAGAAGTCCGACACCGAGGAGATCCGCATCCGCCGCCTCGACGAGGTGATGGACGAGGCGCTGGACGGCCTCGCCGACCCCGTCCCGTATCTGAAGATGGACACCCAGGGCTACGACCTGGAGGTGTTCGCCGGGGCCGGCAAGCGTGTCGCGGACTTCGTGGGCCTGCAGTCCGAGGTCGCCTGTCTGCGGCTGTACGAGGGCAGCCCCGGGATGGGCGAGGCCGTCGCCGTGTACGAGGCGGAGGGCTTCGGCATCACCGGGATGTACCCGGTGACCCGCGAGGCGACCACGGGTCGCGTGATCGAGTTCGACTGCGTGATGATGCGCGCGCAGGCGGCACCCGAGCAGGCCTCCTAGGTCCGGCCGTCACCTTCCCGTCGCCGCCCGAAGGGCGGCCGTGCGGCGTCGTGGGGCGCTCCCGCGCGAGCGAGGCCGCGCGCTCCCGGCGGGCGCCACCCGCCGGACGGCGGGGAGGTTCCGCCGGACGGCGGTGCTCCCGCGGGCCCGGGCTGCGCGGATCATGGCCGCACGAGTCGCGATTCCGCGTGAGGAGAAGCCATGACGCCCGTTCCGCCGCCGTTCGATCCCGAACTCGCCGCCGCGCTGGAGCTGATCAAGGACGTGGTCCAGCCCGGGATGGCCCCGGAGGACATCGAGGCCGTCCGTCAGGGGCCGGGCCTCGCGCTGCTGACCGACCTGGACCTGACGGCGGGCGGTGCCTTCGAGGCCGAGGACCGGGCGGTGCCGGGTCCGCAGGGCGCTCCCGACATCTCGCTGCTGATCTGCCGCCCGGCCTCGCCGGCCTCCGACCGGCCGCGCCCGGTCGTCTATCACGTGCACGGCGGCGGCATGGTCATCGGCAACAACCGGGTCGGCGTCGACGTGGCCCTGGACTGGGCGCGCGAGCTGGACATGATCGTGGTGTCCGTGGAGTACCGGCTGGCGCCGGAGCACCCGCACCCGGCCCCGGTCGAGGACGTCTACGCCGGTCTGCTGTGGACGGCGGAGCACGCCAAGGAGCTGGGCGGGGACCCGGAGCGGATCGTGATCGCCGGGGCCAGCGCGGGCGGCGGCCTCACCGCGGCGCTCGCCCTGCTGCTGCGCGACCGGGGCGGCCCGCGCCCGATCGGCCAGCTGCTGATGTGCCCGATGCTGGACGACCGCAACGACACCGTCTCCGCACACCAGATGGCGGGCCTCGGCGTCTGGGACCGCACGGCCAACGAGACCGGCTGGGGCGCGCTGCTCGGCGAGCTGCGCGGTGGCCCGGACGTCTCCCCGTACGCGGCGCCGGCCCGCGCCGAGGACCTGTCCGGGCTGCCCCCGGCCTTCCTCGACGTCGGCTCCGCGGAGACCTTCCGGGACGAGGCCGTCGCCTACGCCTCCCGGATCTGGCAGGCGGGCGGGATCGCCGAGCTGCATGTCTGGCCGGGCGGCTTCCACGGCTTCGACGGGTTCGCCCCGCAGGCCGCGCTGTCCAGGTCGGCGCGGGCGGCCCACGTGGACTGGCTGCGCAGGCTGCTCGCCGAGTGACCCGCCTCTCCCCGGGGCCTGCGGCCCAAACGCCGGGCGCCCCCGACGGGACGGGCGGCCCGCGGCTCTCCTCACCGGCGGACGCGTGCCGCATCATGGCCGTATGAAAGAGCTGGCCGGGCGCCTGACCGCGCTGGATCCGGATGCCGGTGCCGCCGTACGGGTCATCGCCTACTTCGACCGGCTGGCCGAGGGCCGGGCCGGGGTGGAGGCGCTGGTGCGCGGGGCCGCCGTCCTGGCCGGGGTGCCCGCGCGGCTCGTCGACGCCGACCGGCGGGTGCGGGTCCGGGTCGAGGCCGACGGCACCCGCCGGGACTCGGACCTGCCGCCGGATGCGGAGTGGCCGTCCGCCGCGCTGACCCCGGACGGGGCGCCCGCCCTGTGGCTGGAACGCTCGGGTGCGGCGCCCAGCGTGGTCGACGCGGTGATCCTGGAGCGGGCCGCCGGAGCCGCGCGCCTCGTGCTCGACCGTACGCGCGGACGGGCCCCGCTCGACGATCCCGCCCTGGTCGAGACGCTCCTGGACGCCACGGCCCCGGAACCGGCCCGCCTGCACGCGGCCCGCCGCCTCGGCCTCGACCCGTCGGCCGCCGCCCGCGCCCTCGCCACCCCGGGCGGACGGCCCCGGGTCGTCCCGGCGACCGGGGAGGAGCACGGCGCCGCCGTGTCCGCGGGCGGCAACGGCGTCGGTGGCCCGGCGCGCGTCCCCGCGCCGGCCACGCCGGGCGGGCGGCCTCGCACGGTCCCGCCGGAGGGGCCCGCCGCCGAGCCGCCCGGCGTGCGGACCGGTGTCGGTCCGGCCGTCCCCGTGCTCGGCCTGCCGAGTTCCTGGAACGCCGCGCGCACCGCGCTGCGGTTCACCGCCGAGGGCACCGCGCAGGACCCCGGCCCCCGGGTGGTGCACGCCGACGAACTCGGCGGGATCGCCCTGCTGGCCGACCTCGTCGCGCCGGGCGCCGAGCCGCCGCCGGACGTCCAGGCGGTGGAGGCCGCCGCCGCGGACGCGCCCTGGCTGCTCACCACGCTGTACGCCGTCACCGCGACGGCGAGCCTGCGGGCGGCCGCGGCCGAGGCCAACGTGCACCACTCCACGCTCCAGGACCGGCTGGTGCACGCCGAACACCTGCTGGGCTGGCCGGTGCGCACCCCCCAGGGCCGGCTGCGGCTGCACCTCGCCCTGACGATGCGGCGGCTGGCACGGCCGTAGGACGGTCCCGCCCAGGACCATCTCCTCCCGCGGACCCGCCTTCAGCACCCACCCCCGGGCCCCGCCTCCGGCGCGCGTACGCCATCGGCTCGGCCGGCCGTACGAGGCGCTGCCGCCCCCGCGCTCCGGCCGGTACCGGGCATCGGGGGCGAGCCGGGCTCGCCCGGCACGGGTCCACCGCACCCCGGGCGCGGGCGACCGGGCGGCGGCAGGGCCCGAGGCGGTGGGCGGCGGGTGGTTGCCCGAACCGGCGTCGACACGCAGGAGGGGGCGTCCGCCGCACGGACGCCCCCTCCTGGACGGTCTCAGACCTTGGCCTGCTCGGGCTCGGGCGCCGGGTCGGACTCGCCCGCGCCGGAGGCGGCGGCGCGGGCCGCCGGGATCACGGCGGCGATGCCCGCGGAGACCAGGGCGAGGCCGCCGCCGACGAGGAGCGCGGTACGGAACCCGTCCTCGGAGGCGAAGGTGTGGCCGCCCATGGTCGTGGTCATCTGGGAGAGGATCACGCCGATGACGGCGGAGCCGATGGAGGTGCCGAGCGAGCGCATGAGGGTGTTGAAGGCGTTGGCGGCGGCGGTCTCCGTCAGCGGGACCGAACTCATGATCAGGGCGGGCATGGCGCCGTAGGCGAGGCCCACACCGCTGCTGGTGATGATCGTGACCAGCATGACGCCCCACGCGGAGCCGATCAGCGCCATGGACGCGAAGTAGCCGGCGGCCAGCACCAGGACGCCGCAGATCAGGGTGAACTTCGGGCCGCGGGCGTTGGTGAGCTTTCCGCCGAGCGGGGAGACCAGCATCATCGTCAGACCGCCGGGCGCCATCCACAGACCGGCCGCGAGCATCGACTGGCCGAGGCCGTAGCCGGTGGCCTCCGGGAACTGCAGCAGCTGCGGCATCACCAGCATGCTCGCGTACATGCCGAAGCCGACGAAGACCGAGGCGACGTTCGTGAGGAGCACCCGGGGACGGGCCGTGGTGCGCAGGTCGACCAGCGGGTCGGTGGTGCGCACCTCCCACACCCCCCAGCCGGCCAGCACCACGACGGCGGCGGCGAACAGCCCGAGCGTGACGGCCGACCCCCAGCCCCAGTCGGCGCCCTTGGAGACCGCGAGCAGCAGACACACCAGACCGGCGCCGAGGCCGATCGCCCCGGGCAGGTCGAAGCGCTGCCCCTTGGCGCCGGCGGGGACGTCCGGGACGAGCAGGAAGATCAGGACGGCGACGACGGCGGCCAGGGCGGCGGAGCCCCAGAACAGCGCACGCCAGTCGGCGTACTGGGCGACCGCGGCGGCCAGCGGCAGACCGATGGCGCCGCCGATGCCCATGGAGGCGCTGACCAGCGCGATGGAGCCGCTGAGCCTCTCGGCCGGTACGACGTCCCGCAGCAGCGCGATGCCGAGCGGCACCATGCCCATGCCCATGCCCTGCAGACCGCGCCCGACGATCATCGTCACGACGTCGGAGGCGAACGCGCACACCACCGAGCCCGCGACCAGCGGCACGGAACAGGCGAGCAGCATGCGGCGCTTGCCCACGAGGTCGCCGAGACGGCCGACGACCGGCACGCACACCGCCGCCACCAGCAGGGTGACCGTGATCACCCAGGCCGCGTTCGAGGACGTGGTGTCCAGGATCTGCGGCAGTTCGGCGATGAGGGGCGTGACCAGCGTCTGCATGATCGCCGCCGTGGTGCCGGCGAAGGCCAGCGTGGCGATCACGGCGCCCGGGCGGGCCGTGGGCTGTCGAGCGGGGGCGCCCATGAGGGACTCCTCGGGAAGAGTACGAAGGATGTGCATCGTACATGCCTTATGCATCAAGCACATGGCGTGGTCCATACACACCGGTATGCCAGGATGGGGCGCATGGAGACGCCCGCCCACGAGGTCGAGTACGAGCAGATGCTGCTCAGCCGCCACACGTTCCTGAACCAACGGGGCGGCCGCCGCAAGAACAGCCTCATGGAACGCAGCGCCTACATCCTGCTGAGCCGGATCAGGGTCCAGGGGCCCATGTCCATCGGCGAGCTCAGCGAGGCCTTCGGCCTGGACGCCTCCACCCTGAACCGGCAGACCGCTGCGGCGATGCGGGCGGGCCTCATCGAACGCATCCCCGACCCCGAGGGCGGGATGGCGCGCAAGTTCCGGCTCACCGACGAGGGCACGCGGCTGCTGGACGCGGAGCGCGAGGGGATCGTCGACGTCCTGGAGCGGGTGATGCACGACTGGTCGGACGACGACATCGCCGCCTTCGCGGGCTATCTGCGCCGGTTCAACAACGGCATCGAGGCGATCGGCGGCCGCCCGTGGCCGCGCCCTTAGGGCCTGTCCTTCGGATCACGCCGCGGACGCGGGGTCCGGCACGCACTCCCCCAGAGGGGGGACCCCCGGCGGCGTACGCGGTTCATCCCGCGTTTCGAGCGAGCCGGAACCCCACGTCGTCCACCCGGAACGTCGGGTGGCTACGACGCCGTACGGAAGCCCGGCAGCTCCAGTGCTCGTCGAACCAGCCGCCGCCCCGCAGAACGCGGTAGGTGCCGTAGACCTCGGCGTCGTAGACGTCCCAGCACCACTCCCAGACGTTGCCGAGCATGTCGTACAGGCCCCAGGCGTTGGGGAGTCTGGCGCCGGTCTCGTGGATCCGGTCGCCGGAGTTCTCGCGGTACCAGGCGATGTCGTCCAGCGGGCCGTAGCGCGGACCCTCGGTGCCGGCCCGGCAGGCGTGTTCCCACTCCGCCTCGGTGGGCAGCCGGTATCCGTCCGCAGAGGCGTCCTGCACGACGGTCTCGCCGTCGGACCGCAGCTCGTACACGGGGGTGCAACCGGCGCGCAGGGACAGGGCGTTGCAGAAGCGCACCGCGTCCCACCAGGACACGTCCGCCACGGGCAGCCGGTCCTCCCCGCGGGCGTCCGCCGGCGCACCGGTGACGCGCGCGTACAGGTCCCGGGTGACGGGATGGGCCCCGAGCAGGCAGCCCGCCACCTCCACGGTCCAGGCGCGGCGCGAACGCCGGTCCGACAGCGTCACCTTCCCCGGCGGCACGGCGATCATCCGGTGCTGCGGTCCCCTGTCCATGGTGAAGATGATCTCACCTGCGCGCCCCGGGCGCCGGGGGAAGCACCGTTCGCGGGCGGGCGGCCCGGGGCATGCTCGCTCCCGGGGCACTCGTCACCGTACGGCGCCCCGCAGGGTGTCCGGGGGAACTCGGACCTACCGACCCGACACAGGGGGGAAGATCCGTGGGGTGGATGACCGAGCAGTTCGGGGAGTCCCACGAAGGGATCGCGGGCGCGGTTCTCGCCGGGGGCGACGAACCCAAGCCGGTGTACCTGGACTTCGGCAGCGGCACCGACAGCGGTGCGGAGACCGGCGAATGGTGGGCCTACGACGGCCGGTCGGGCCGCCCGAGGGCCGCCGCCTTCCGCGCGGCGTGCGCGTGCGGCTGGCGGGGCGAGCCGTATCCCATCGACTGGGAGGAGTTGACGGACGGCCGCCGGCCCGATCCGGACACCGGCGACGCCTACCGCGACTGGAGTGAGCACATCCGAGGCGTGGAACGCCGTACCGTGCCCCTTCCCGACGAACTCACCTACCTGATGCACGCGTTGGAGGACCAACTGGCCGCACTGGCCGATCAGGCCCCGGTCGCCGCCCTCCGGGCCGCCACCGCGCTCCAACGCATCACCGCCGACATCGCGCAGGAGGCGGCGTACGCGATCCAGGAGGACGAGGTGCCGTGGGACCGGATCGGCACGGCCCTGGGGCTGACCCCGGACCGGGCCGAGTCACTGCTGACGCACTACCTGCTGCGGCAGTAGCGACGAGTCCTGCGACACGGTGTCCCGGCCGACGGCGACGGTCCCGTGGTCGCGGCCGACGCCGGCCACCGGCCGGCGGACCGGCGGACGTGGGTGCCCTGGAAGTCGAACGGCGCCTCCTCGGTCCACAACCGCCGGATCACCGTGCAGGCTTCGGCGAGGCTCTCCACGGCCTCCGCGGTGCCGGTGAAGGGCAGGCCGTGTGCCGCGTACGCACGGCGGGCCGCCGGAAGGCCGGGGCGCGAGCCGACGCCGATGCCGAAGTCGAGCCGTCCGCCGGAGACGACGTCGACGGTCGTGGCGATCTTGGCCGGCATCGCGGGCGGCCGGAAGCGGTCGCTCGTCACCATGACGCCGAGCCGCAGTCGCCGGGTCCGGGCGGCGAGGGCCGAGAGCAGCGTCCACCCTCGTAGGCCGGTCCGTCCGGGTCGCCCCCGATCGGCATGCGCTGATCCAACAGCCATGCGTGCTCGATCTCCGGGATCACGTCCGCGTCCCGCCAGACCCGCAGGACGTCGGGGTAGTCGACCTGCATGGGCGCGGTCGTGATCCCGAAGCGGGGCCGGGACGGGTGGGACATGGGGCGGCCGCTCCTTTCGGCGAGGGTGGTGTTGCGGACGGCGCTGCGGGCGGTCAGCGTCGGCGCAGCGAGGCGTCGAGCAGCGCGGGCGGGGTGTCGTGCTTCTCGTGCGCGGCCAGGTCGGTGCCGGGGGCGACGACGGCGTCGATCGCGTCCAGGACGTCGGCGGAGAGCACGGTGTCGGCGGCGGCGAGCTGCGCGTGCAGGTGGTCGAGCGTGCGGGGCCCGATGAGCGCACCGGTCACGGCGGGGTGCGCGGTCACGAATCCCAGCGCGAGCTGGATCATGGTCAGACCCGCCTGGTCGGCGACCTCGGCCAGCCGCTCGACGGCGTCCATCCTGGCCCGGTTGGCGGGGACGGTGAGGTCGAAGCGTTCCGGCATGAACGCCGAGCGGTGGGTGGTGACCTCCCGGCCCGCGCGGACCGCGCCCGACAGCCAGCCCGAGGCCAGCGGGCTCCACACCAGCACACCGAGCCCGTACTGCTCGGTCACGGGCAGCACATGGGCCTCGACGCCGCGCTGCAGGACGGAGTAGCTGGGCTGTTCGGTGACGTAACGGCCGAGGCGGTGCTCGCGGGCGGCCCACTGGGCCTGCACGATGCGATGGGCGGGGAAGGTCGAGGAGCCGAAGTAGCGTATCTTTCCCGCGCGTTGCAGATCGGTCAGCACCGAGAGGGTCTCCTCGTCGTCGGTGCTCGGGTCCCATCGGTGGATCTGGTAGAGGTCGACGTGGTCGACGCCGAGCCGGCGCAGACTGTCGTCCAGGGCGGTGACCAGCCAGCGGCGCGAACCGCCCCGGTGGTTGCGCTCCTGCCCCATCGGCATGCCCGCCTTGGTAGCCAGCACGATGTCGTCACGGCGGCCGGCGACGGCCTTGCCGACCATCTCCTCCGATTCGCCGTCGCCGTACATGTCGGCGGTGTCGATGAGGTTGACCCCCGCCTCCAGGGCGGTGTCGACGAGGGCGGTGACCTCGTCCTGGGTGGTCCGCCCGATCCTGCCGAAGTTCATCGCGCCGAGCGCGAGGGAGCTGACCTGCACACCGGTGCGGCCCAAGGTGCGGTACTGCATGACCGTGTTCCTCCATTGCGGATGAGGCGTGTCGACATGGCACGACTTGGCCGTCACCCCGCCGCTCTGCCATCATGAGCAAACGGAACGACGTCCCGTTTCGACGATACGGAACAGTGTCCCGTTTATCAAACCTGTCAGGAAGGGAACGCACGGTGAACGACGGCGACGGTGGCGCGGGGCAGGCGGCACGCCCCAGGAGGGCGGACGCCCGGCGCAACAAGGAGGCCTTGCTGGAGGCGGCCGCCGCGGTCTTCGTCGCGTCGGGCGTGGAGGCGCCGGTGCGCGACATCGCGGCCAGGGCCGGCGTCGGCACGGCCACGATCTACCGCCACTTCCCGACCCGGGCGGACCTCGTCATCGCCGTCTACCGGCACCAGGTCGAAGCCTGCGCCGAGGCCGGA
This sequence comes from Streptomyces sp. NPDC000345, assembly GCF_042898825.1. NCBI lineage: Bacteria > Bacillati > Actinomycetota > Actinomycetes > Kitasatosporales > Streptomycetaceae > Streptomyces > Streptomyces sp. NPDC000345. The sequence continues at coordinate 197,241 of NZ_JBIAZE010000015.1, read as the reverse complement.
CCGGCCCTGCTCGCGAGCGCCCCGACCCCCTACGCCGCGCTGGGGCAGTGGATCGGCCTCTTCGCCGACTTCCTGGTCACCAAGCACGGCCTCGCCGCCGTGCTGCAGTCCGACAACCCCGGCTTCGAGACCCTGCACACCTACTTCCTCGACCGGCTCGTGCCCGTGTGCGGCGAGTTGCTCGACGCCGCGGCCGCCGCCGGCGAGATCCGCTCCGGCATCCCCGCCTACGCGCTCATGCGCGGCGTCGGGAACCTCTGCATCGGCGCGGAGAGCGATCCCCGCTACGACGCACGCCGGCTGATCGAGCTCCTGGTCGCGGGACTGCGCCGGCCGGAATGACCGTCAGCCGGCCCAACTGCCCCGGGGAGGAATGGGGATGAAGAGGCATCCGGGTTGAAGGACGGGACTATGTCCAGCATCCTGCCCTCATGTCTCTCACGGCCCCCGTCCCCGACCTGTCCGACCTGCGCGGCTACGCCGTCGACTGGGCCCTGGTGGACGTGGAGACGTCCGGGCTGACGCCGCGCCGCGACCGGGTGCTGTCCGTGGCGGTGGTGACGCTGGGTCCGGACGGGGAGCAGACCGGGGAGTTCTCCACCCTGCTGAACCCCGGCTGCGATCCGGGACCGGTCCATGTGCACGGTCTGACGGCGCAACGGCTGCACGGGGCGCCCACGTTCGACCAGGTGGCCGGGCAGATCGGCGCGATGCTGCAGGACCGGGTGATGGTCGCGCACAACGCGCAGTTCGACTACGACTTCCTCGCGCACGAGTTCGCGCGGGCGGGGCTGTGGCTGCCGGTCTCCCAGCGGCTGTGCACGCTCGCGCTGAACCGGCGGGTCGATCCGCCCGTAGGCGACCTCAGGCTGGGCACGCTCGCGGCGCACTACGGCGTCCCGCGGACCAGGGCGCATGACGCGCTCGACGACACACGCGTCCTGGCCGGGGTGCTGCGCGCGTCCCTGCGGGAGGCCGGGCGGCTCGATCTCCCCCTGCCGCTCGTGGCCTGTCCGCCCCGGCAGGACCCGCGGTTCGCGCCCAGACCGGCGAAGACCGCCTGCGCGTTCGTCAACCCCGGCCGGCTCGCGGCGGGCGGTGCGCTGGTGCAGGGCATGAAGGTCGCCGTCACCGGGGAGACCCGGACCGCGCGGGCCGAGCTGGTGGCACGGGCCGCCGCCGCGGGGCTGAACACGGTGACGTCGGTCAGCCGGCACACCAGTGTCCTGGTCGCGGGCGACCCCGCCTCCGGCACCGCCAAGGTCCGCCGTGCCCTGGCCGAGGGCGTGCCCGTCGTCGACGAGCACAGCTTCCTGCGCCTGCTGGACGACGTACGCCCCGGAACCCCCCACGAGGGTTCGGCCCCCGCCCCCGCTCCGGCCCCTGCTCCCCCGTCCCCGGTGGAGGCCGTACCCGCCCCCCGGAAGCCGGACCCGGCCGACTCCGTCCGGCCCATCCCGGCCGGACACCCGCAACCGCAACCCGCACCGCCCGCACCCCTGTCCGAGTCGGCGCCCCTGCCACCGGCCGCATCCCCGGCGCCGGCACCCCGACCGCCCGCACCCGCCGCACCGTCCGCCCCGGTCCCCCGGCCCGAGTCGCGGACCGAGCCGACCGCCCCGCTCCCGTCACCGGCACCGCCCCGGCGCCCCGCGAGGCCGGGCGGGCCCCTGACCGGCCGGCGTGTCCTCGTTCTCGGCGGCACGCATCCCGAAGCCGTCGCCGCCCGCGCCCGCGTCGTCGAGCTCGGCGGGGCGGCCGCGATCAACCTGTCCGCGAGCGTCACCGACGTCGTCCTGCTGGCCGGCGGCGACAGCGACCGCCGCATGTGCCGGATCATCACGCTCGCGCTGCCCACCCGCACGCCGCAATGGCTCGACGCGCCGGTGGTGGCACACCGGCCGGACGCCGGCGAGCCCCGCACGGCCGCCCACGTCCTGCCGCGGGGCGGGGTCGTCGACCTGCCGTACCCGGACGGAGGGGCGGCGACCGCCCGGTGGACGGTCACCGCCTCCTGGGCGGCGCAGACGGTGTGCGAGATCGACGTCGTCGCCTTCGTGGTGGACGAGGACGACCAGGTCGCCTTCGACGAGGACTTCGTCTTCTACGGCGCTCCGGAGAACCCCGGCGGGACGGTACGGCTCCACAGCGACGGGCCCACCGAGCAGACCGTCGGCATCGCTCTGGCCATGCTGCCGCCCTCGGCCCGCAAGGTCGTCGTCGCCGCAGCCATCGACGGCACGTCCACCTTCGGCGACGTCGGCGCCGTCCAGATCAGCGCCGGCCCCGGCACCAGCGCGGCGCCCCTGGTCCAGGCCACCCTGGACGCCGCCACCACCGAACGCACCCTGCTCCTGGCGGAGATCTACCGCCGCGGCCCCCGCTGGCGCCTGCGGGCCGTCGGCCAGGGCTACGACCACGGCCTCGACGCCCTGGCCCGCGGCTACGGCGTCGACATCGCCGACTGACCCGTCCGGCGTGCGGGCCGTCAGGCCCAGGCCGTCACCGGCGTGAACGAGCTGTCCTGCCGGAACAGGTCCGTCCCGTCCGACTGCTCCACGCGCAGCTGGTAGTTGTAGTGCCGCAGGTAGTAGCCCGGATAGTTGTACGACTCGAAGCGCACCGAGCCGCTCGTCGTGCCCGTGCGGGCGACGAAGGTGGCGTCCTTGGCGAAGGTCGCCGTGCCGTCGTTCGCGTCGAAGCGGCCGCGGAAGGAGTAGTGGCGCAGGTAGTTGCCGGCGGCGTCCCGGAAGGAGTAGCCGTTCGAGTCGGCGAGTCCCGCCACGACCGTGAAGGTGGACGCCTGCTTCTCCGCGGTGGTGCTGGAGCCGGTGACCACCGGCAGGTTGAGCAGCGAGGACTGCTCCTGCCAGTACCGCGTGGTGTAGTTGGCCGACTGGAAGGAGCGGGTGGCGTTCTTCGTGATGCTCACGCCGCCGGACACCGTCTCCTTGACGACGGTGAAGTGGCGGGCGGTGCCCGAGATGGCCGGCAGGGCCTTGGGCGCGCTCCAGGTGGCGAAGGAGTCGTAGCTGTCGCTGTAGTAGTAGTTGCCGTCGCCGTAGCCGTCGAAGAAGATCCGCCAGGCGCCGTTGTCGAGCTGGACCAGGGCCGGGCCCTCGCGGTAGCTCCCCCAGCCGGCCCAGTCACCGGTTCTGGAAATCGTGTAGGGGCCGGTGAGGCTGGTCGCGGTGGCGTACTCGATGTACTTGGTCGTCTCGTTCTTGGTGAAGGCGTGGTAGGTCGAGCCGGTCTTCACGATGAACGTGTCGATGTGGTTCGCCCCGATGCCGGACAGGGCGACCGGCGAACTCCACGCGGTCAGAGAGGAGTTGGTGGCCTTCAGCAGATACGGCGTGAAGATCCACTCGTCGCTGGTCAGCGAGCAGGACACGATGACGTTGACACTGCCGTCGCTGTCGACGAACCACTCCGGCGCCCAGGCCCGCGAGAGGTTGGTGATCGGGACCGTGTAGTCGTACAGGAACGTCCAGTTGACCCGGTCGGAGCTGCGGGCGAAGCCGATCGTGGTGCTGACGTCCTGCCAGGTGTGGGTGGTGTAGGTCAGGTAGTAGTAGCCGTTGGTGTGCTTGAAGATGCTCGCGTCCCGGATGCGGCCCGCGGGCGGGGTGTACGCGGAGGACTGCACCAGCCGGAAGTCGGTGGCGTCGTCGGACTGGTAGACGTTCACCGTGCCGTCGTTGCTGTTGAGGAACGGCACGATGGTGTAGCGGGTGGCGGAGCCGCTGGGCGGGGCGGCGGCGAGGGCGGTGCCGAGCAGACCGGGCAGCTCGCCGAGGACGAGCGCCGAAGCGGGCAGGACGGCCATCGCACGCAGCAGGGCACGGCGGGAGGGGGAGGCGGCGGGGCGGGGTGAGGTCATGGTCGGCTCTCTTCACTGCGGCTCAGTGGTCCGACATACCGAACAAGGTTCGGAAAGTCGATCAGAAGGTAGGGGTGGGACAGGAGCACGTCAATGCTTTGCGCAGGAACGGAAGACGCCTGTGGTACCGCTGTGCCGGGCAGCCGATCGCCCCGTCCCCGCGTGCCGTTCCCCCATCGGCCCGCGAGACGTTACCGTTCGGTAGTGGCAGACGACGTCGTCCCGGAGGTGCCCCCGTATGACACCCGACCGTGCCGCCGGCCTCGCCGAGACCGCCCGTGCGCTGGCCGCGGGGGAGGTCTCCTCGCGCACGCTGGTCGAGCGGACCCTGGCCCGGATCGAGGCCACGCAGGGCACCCTCAACGCCTTCCGGATCGTCCGGACCGAGGCCGCGCTCGCCGAAGCCGACGCTGCGGACCGGGAGTTGGCGGCCGGCACGCGCAGGCCCCTGCTGGGCGTGCCCGTGGCCGTCAAGGACGACATGGACGTGGCCGGTGAGCCGACCGCCTTCGGCTGCGCGGGCACCCACCCCGCCGTCGCCCGGGACGGGGAGGCGGTGCGGCGGCTGCGCGCGGCCGGGGCCGTCATCGTCGGCAAGACCAACACCTGCGAACTCGGGCAGTGGCCCTTCACCGAGGGGTCGGCCTTCGGCGCGACCCGCAACCCGTGGAACCCCGAGCACACCCCGGGCGGATCCTCCGGCGGTTCGGCGGCCGCGGTGGCGGCGGGCCTGGTGCCGGCCGCGCTCGGGTCGGACGGCGCCGGTTCGGTCCGCATCCCGGCCTCCTGGACGCATCTCGTCGGTATCAAGCCGCAGCGCGGGCGGGTCTCGACCTGGCCGCGCGGCGAATCCTTCCAGGGCATCACCGTCAACGGCACCCTCGCCCGCACGGTGGGCGACGCGGCCCTGCTCCTCGACGCGGCGAGCGGCAACCACGACCTCGACCCGCACCGGCCGCCCGCGATCGACGCCTCGGCGGCGGTGGGCCGCGACCCCGGCCGGCTGCGGATCGCGCTCGCGCTGAAGCCGCCGTTCACCGCGGTGCCCGCCCGGCTGGCGCCCGAGGTCCGCGCGCGGGTCGTCGAACTCGCCTCGCACCTCGCCGGCCTGGGACACGAGGTCGAGGAGGCCGACCCGCCGTACGGGCGGATCGGGCTCACCTTCGTGCCCCGGGCGACCGCGGGCATCGCCGAATGGGTGGCCGAGGCGCCCTTCCCCGCCCTCCTGGACCCCCGCACCCGCGGCGCCGCCCGGCTGGGCCGGCTGCTCGGCGGGGCACCACTGCGGGCGGCGCGCCGCGCGGAGGCGGTCCTGCACCGTCGTATCGGCGGCTTCTTCGCGTCGTACGACGTCGTCCTCGCGCCCACCACGGCCGCTCCCCCACCCCGCATCGGGGCGATGATGAACCTGAGCGGGTTCGCCACCGACCGCGCGATCATCGCGGCCTGTCCCTACGCCTGGCCGTGGAACGTGCTGGGCTGGCCCGGCGTCAACGTGCCCGCCGGCTTCACGCCGGACGGTCTGCCGGTCGGCGCGCAACTGCTCGGCCCGGCCCACAGCGAACCGCTGCTGCTCTCGCTCGCCGCGCAGTTGGAGGCGGAGCTGCGCTGGTACGAGACACGCCCGCCGGAAACGGCCGGTGTGCAAACCCCGGCGGTGTAACGGCGTTCCCGCCCCTACCCTGTGACCATGGACGATACGATGGTCGGGCTCATGGGACGGGTCACCGGAACGGTCGGGCCCGGGCTCGTCGGCGAGGTGATCGTCCGCGTGCGCGGCGGTGCCGAGCACTTTCTCGCCTACCCCGCCTCCGGCACGGAGCGCATCGAGCGGGGGACGATGGTCACCGTGGTCGAGTACCTGGCGCCGCGGACCGTCTACGTCTCGGCGGTGTACGGCGGTTGAGGCCGCGCGGGCCCGTGCGGCGCCGTGTGTACCAAGCGGGCAACAGGGGTTCCCCGACGTCTGTACACGGCTCGTGCGCGGGCCCACACTCCCGTTACGTTCGGTGCCCGCGGGCACCCTGCACTGGGGGAGTGCATGCCGATGGATGTCGGTTTCATCGCGGGGTCGGTGGTCGGTGCCGCCCTCGTTCTGATCGGTCTCTTCAAGCTGATGTGGCGTGTCGCGGAGCCCAACGAGGCGCTCATCATCTCCGGTTCGAAGCACCGGCTGGAAGGCCTCGAGGAGGGGATGGGATTCCGCATCGTCACCGGGCGGGGCACGCTCGTGCTGCCCGGTGTCCAGGCGGTCCGCAAACTCTCGCTCGACCTGAACCAGACGGAACTGCACGTGGACTGCGTGACGCACCAGGGCATTCCGCTGAAGGTGCGGGGCGTCGTCATCTTCAAGGTGGGCGACGACTTCGTGTCGATCGCCAACGCCGCCCGCCGCTTCCTGGACCAGCAGAAGCTGATGGCGGAGCGGGTGCACACCGTGTTCGCCGGCCATCTGCGGGCCATCGTGGGCGGGTTGACGGTCGAGGACATGATCCGCGACCGGGAGAAGCTGACCGGCCAGGCCCGTGCCGCGTGCGGCACCGAGATGGAGAAGCTGGGCCTGATCGTGGACTCGCTCCAGATCCACGAGATCGAGGACCCGACCGGGTACATCAAGAACCTGTCGGCCCCGCACCTGGCGGCCGTACGGCGGGACGCCCGCATCGCGCAGGCGGAGGCCGACCGGTTCGCCACCGAGGCCGAGCAGCAGGCGTTCGCCCGGATGGCCGAGGCCACCCGGGACAGCGAGATCCTCAAGTCCGGTTACCAGGCCGAACAGGACAAGGCCGCCGCCTCGGCGCGGCAGGCCGGGCCGCTCGCCGACGCCGCGGCGCGCCAGGAGGTCGTGGTCCAGGAGACACGGGTCGCCGAACTCGAGGCGCGCCGGCGCGAGCAGCAGCTCCAGGCGGACGTGCGCAAGCCGGCCGACGCCAAGGCGTACGAGAAGCGGACACTGGCCGAGGCCGAGCGCGACGCCCGGATCTCGGTGGCCGAGGCGAAGGCGGCGGAGACCCGGGCCACGGGTGAGGCGGAGGCCGCCGCGACACAGGCGAAGGGTCTCGCCAAGGCCGAGGCCAACCGGGCCATGGGGCTCGCCGAGGCGGAGGCCATCAAGGCACGGGCCGCCGCCCTCGCCGAGAACCAGGAGGCCGTCGTCGCCCAGCAACTCGCCGAGAAGTGGCCGGAGATCGTCCAGGCCGGCGCGTCCGCGTTCGGCAACGTCGACAACATGGTGCTGCTCAACGGCGCCGACGGCATGGCCGATCTGTTCGCCAAGGCGCTCACCATGGGCGGGACCGGGCTGGGGCTGGCACGGCAGCTGCTGGCGTCCATGAACCAGAACGGGCAGGCGCCGGGCGGACCTCCGTCCGTCAACGGGTCCGCCGCCCCGCCGTCGGAGAAGGTGCCCGTCGAGGACAGGTGAAGGGACGCGGTCACGGAGGCAGCCCTTAAGGTGCCTCCGTGACCGCGTTTACCGATGAGAACGTTCCCGGCCGCTTCGGCCGCACCGCCACCACCGAGGCCGACCCGCGCGAGGTGGGCCGGGTCCGTACGGAGTACTCGCCCGCGCACGACGGCGACCCGGATCCCGGTGAGATCGTGTGGACCTGGGTGCCCTTCGAGGAGAACGACGGCCGGGGCAAGGACCGCCCGGTGCTCGTCGTCGCCCGTGAGGCGGGCGGCACCTTCCTGGCCGTCCAGCTCTCCAGCAGGCGCCACGACGACGACCGGGACTGGGTGGCGATCGGCAGCGGCCCCTGGGACCGCTCCGGGCGGGACTCCTGGGTGGACGTCGACCGTGTCCTGCGGCTGCACGAGGACGGCATGCGCCGGGAGGCGTGCGCGCTGGACCGGATGCGGTTCAGCCTGGTGCGGCACCGGCTGCACGAGCGCTACGGCTGGACCTGAACCCGCCCCACGTCGAACGCCCGCTCGAAGGCGCCGCGCACCGCGCTCCCCGGCGTGCGGTCCAGCACCCCGAACACCACGTGCTCGAAGATCCGCCCGAACCGCGCGCCGGGAGCGAGCAGCGCCCGGAACGCCTCCGCCACCTGCGCGGGGTCGTTGTGGAAGACGCCGCAGCCCCACGCGCCCAGCACCAGCCGCCGGTAGCCGTGCGCGGCGGCCGTCTCCAGGACCCGCTCGGCGCGGACGGCGAGGGCGCGCGGCAGCTCCGGCGCCCGCTCGGGCACCGTGCGCAGCACCACGCCCGCGTTCGGCGCGGCGGCGGTGAGGAAACCGGCGGTGTACGGCTCGTCCAGCAGCCGGCCCCGGTCGTCGCGGAAGACGGGCACGGCCGGTGAGTGGATGACCCGGTCGGTGTAGAACGGGTCGCGGTGGGCGCGGTGGTGCTCGTAGAACCCGCGGGCCCGCAGCAGGCAGGTGTACAGCGCGGAGGCGCGGCACAGGGCCTCCTCCTGCGCCTGCGCGCCGTTCAGGAAGCCGCCGCCGGGGTTGCGGGCGGAGGCGAAGTTGAGCACCGCGACCGGGGTGCCGGCCAGCCGGCGGGCGGCTTCCAGGCTGCTCTCTCCGGTGACCTCGACGGTCGTGGCCCCGGCGGACGGGGCGGCAGCGGGCGGGTCCGGCACCGGGACCGGTTCCGGTCCGACCATCCGGGTGCCCGCCCGGGCGGCTTCGACGGCCGCCGCCAGGGACACCTCCCGTCCGTCGGACACCCGGTAGGCGCCCGCCGCGACGATCTCCTCCGTCTCGCGGGCGATGCCGCGCAGCCGCGCGCTCACGGCGCCACCCCCGTGCACCCCATGAGCGTCCCGGTCTCCCCCGTCGTCGTGTTCACGCACGCATCGTGAGCGATGACGGACAGGCGGTGCAACGAGATTTTCCCGGCGCCGGGAACGCCCGGGGAATTCTGGGCCAACAGCGTGCAAGCGGCACGGATTCGAAGGCCACCTGATCGATATACTCCGATTTGCACCCTTGTGCGTTTCGGGTCGAGGGTCTTGGGTGGGACAGATGTGATGCCGGTCCGGCGGCCCGGATGCCGGTCCGGTGGCATGGTGGAACCTCAGGAGGATCCCGACATGTCCGATTCGGTCAGCGACTGTACCGACAGCCCCACCGACTGTACGGAGCATCGCGACACCCTCTCCGAAGCCGAGGTGGAGGCCCTGGTCAGGGGCATCTGCTTCAAGACCGGTCCACCCCGGACCGTGGGCGTCGAACTGGAATGGCTGATTCACGAGCTGCGCGAGCCGCAGCTCCCCGTGACACCCGAACGGCTCGCGGCGGTCTACGCCGCTCTGGAGACCGTGCCCGTGCGGTCGGCGCTCACCGTCGAACCCGGCGGCCAGCTGGAACTCAGCTCGCCGCCCGCCGGCTCCCTGATGGAGTGCGTGGACACCCTCTCCGCCGACCTGGACGCCGTCCGCGCGGTCCTGCGCGAGCACGGCCTCGTCCTCGCCGGCCTCGGCACGGACCCCTGGCACACCCCTCGCCGGTTCCTGCGCGAGCCGCGTTACGACGCCATGGAGGCCTGCCTCGACCGCACCGGCCCGGCCGGCCGCGCCATGATGTGCACCTCGGCCTCCGTGCAGGTCTGCCTGGACGCCGGGTACGAGGAGCCCGGTCCGCTGGGCCACGGGCGGCGCTGGTGGCTCGCGCACACCCTGGGCGCGGTGCTGACGGCGGCCTTCGCCAACTCCCCGCTGCTGCGCGGCGACCCCACCGGCTGGTGCTCCACCCGGCAGCTGCTGTGGATGGAGATCGGCGCCGGCCGCGCGGGCGCCCCCGCCCTGGACGGCGAACCGCGCGACGCCTGGGCCCGGCACGTGCTGGACGCGCCGGTGATGTGCGTACGGCGCGACAGCGGACCGTGGGACGTGCCCGAGCGGCTGACGTTCCGCGAGTGGACCAGGACGGGGCAGCCCACCCGGGCGGACCTCGAATACCACCTGACCACGCTGTTCCCGCCGGTCAGACCGCGCGGCCACCTGGAGCTGCGCATGATCGACGCACAGCCGGGCGACGACGGCTGGATCGTGCCGGTGGCCGTGACGACGGCACTGTTCGACGACCCGGAGGCCGCCGAGTCCGCCTACCGCGCCGTCAAGCCCCTCGCCGAGCGGGCACTGCCGCGGCCCGCCCCGCACAATCCGCTGTGGATCGACGCCGCACGCCACGGCCTGGCCGACCCCGAACTGCACGAGACCGCCGTCGCCTGCTTCACGACGGCCCTGCAGGCCCTCCCCCGGCTCGGCGCCTCCGCCGACGTCGTGGACGCCGTCTCGGCGTACCGGGACCGCTATGTGCTCAAGGGCCGCACCCCCGCCGACGACCAGCTCGACCGCCTGCGCGGCACGGACACCCGCGCGTACGGGAAGGACCTCCGCCCATGACCACCGAGCCCGTCCTGGACGGCGACACACTGCGCGACCGCGCGCTGACCACCCTGACCACCGCACGCGAGCGCACCACCCTCCTGACGAGCTGCGTCGAGGACCCCGACCTCACCGCCCAGCACTCCCCGCTGATGTCCCCGCTGGTGTGGGACCTCGCGCACATCGGCAACCAGGAAGAGCTGTGGCTGCTGCGCACGGTGGCCGGCCGGGAGGCGATGCGCCCCGAGATCGACGGCCTGTACGACGCCTTCGAGCACCCGCGCGCCGAGCGGCCCTCGCTGCCCCTGCTGCCGCCCTCCGAGGCCCGCCGGTACGCGGCGGAGGTGCGCGGCAGGGTGCTGGACGTGCTGGAAGCGGCCGACTTCCACGGCACCCGGCTCACCGAGGCGGGCTTCGCCTTCGGGATGATCGCCCAGCACGAACAGCAGCACGACGAGACGATGCTGATCACCCATCAGCTCCGCACGGGACCGCAGGTCCTCACCGCCCCGGATCCGGAACCGGTCCCGCTGTTCACCGGTCCGGCCGAAGTCCTGGTCCCCGGAGGCCCGTTCACGATGGGCACCTCCGGCGAACCGTGGGCACTGGACAACGAACGCCCCGCGCACCAGCGCGAGGTGGCCCCCTTCCACATCGACACCACCCCGGTCACGAACGCCGCCTATCAGGCGTTCATCGACGACGGCGGCTACGACGACGAGCGCTGGTGGACGACGGAGGGCTGGGACCACATCCGCCGGCACGGCATCCACGCCCCGCTGTTCTGGCACCGCGACGGCGGCCAGTGGCTGCGCCGGCGCTTCGGGATCACCGAGGTCGTGCCGCCCGACGAGCCGGTGCTGCACGTGTGCTGGTACGAGGCCGACGCCTACGCCCGCTGGGCGGGCCGCCGGCTGCCCACCGAGACCGAGTGGGAGAAGGCGGCCCGCTTCGACCCCGCGACCGGCGGCTCGATGCGCTATCCGTGGGGCGACGCCGACCCCGCCCCCGAACACGCCAACCTGGGCCAGCGCCATCTGCGGCCCGCCCCCGCCGGGAGCTATCCGGCCGGTGCGTCCCCGCTCGGGGTACGCCAGTTGATCGGCGACGTGTGGGAGTGGACGGCGAGCGACTTCCTGCCGTACCCCGGGTTCCGGGCGTTCCCGTACAAGGAGTACTCGGAGGTGTTCTTCGGCCCCGAGTACAAGGTGCTGCGCGGCGGTTCGTTCGCGGTGGATCCGGTGGCCTGCCGGGGCACGTTCCGCAACTGGGACTACCCGATCCGGCGGCAGATCTTCTCCGGCTTCCGCACCGCCCGTTCGGGGGCCGTCTGATGTGCCGTCATATCGCCTGCCTCGGGCCGGTGGAACCGCTCGGCCGCGTCCTCGTCGAGCCCCCGCACGGCCTGTACCGCCAGTCGTGGGCGCCCCGCCGGCAGCGGTACGGGACGGTCAACGCCGACGGTTTCGGCGTGGGCTGGTACGCCGAGGGCGACCCGGTGCCGGCCCGCTACCGCCGGGCCGGCCCCGTCTGGGCGGACCTGTCCTTCGCCGACCTGGCGCGGGTGGTGCGCTCCGGAGCGCTGCTGGCCGCCGTACGGGACGCGACGCTGGCCGGGGCCGACGCGGAGGCCGCCGCGGCGCCGTTCGCCACCGGGCCCTGGCTGTTCAGCCACAACGGGGCGGTGACGGGCTGGCCGACCTCCCTGGAGCCCCTCGCGCACGGCCTGCCCCCGGCCGACCTGCTGTCCATGGAGGCGCGCAACGACTCCGCGTTCGTGTGGGCGCTGGTCCTGGCCCGGCTGCGGGCCGGGGACGGTGAGAGCCAGGCGCTGGCGGACACCGTGCCGGAGGTCGCCGCCGCGGCCCCCGGCTCCCGGCTCAACCTGCTGCTCACCAACGGCCGGACGATCACCGCGACGGCCTGGGGCGACACCCTCTGGTATCTGACGGAGCCCGGCGGCCGCACGGTCGTGGCCTCCGAACCGTACGACGACGATCCGCGCTGGCAGGAGGTTCCCGACCGCACCCTGCTGGTGGCGAGCCGCACCGAGGTGCTGCTGACCCCGCTCAAGGACCCGACCACGGACGCGGCACCCGTACCACCCAAGGAGACCCGCACGTGAGCCCGTTCCAGATCACCCGCACCCTCCCCGAGGACGCCACGGACGCCGCCCTGCGCGCCGACGTCCTCCAGGGCCTCACCACCACCCCGAAGACCCTCCCGCCGAAGTGGTTCTACGACGCCCACGGCAGCGAGCTCTTCGAGCAGATCACCGAGCTCCAGGAGTACTACCCGACGCGCGCCGAGCGCGAGATCCTCAGGGACCGCGCCGGTGAGATCGCCGCCGCGGCCCGCGCCCGCACGCTCGTCGAACTCGGCTCCGGCTCCTCGGAGAAGACCCGCCATCTCCTCGACGCGCTGACCGGCCTGCACACCTATGTGCCCGTCGACGTCAGCGACAGCGCCCTCACCCAGGCCGGACAGGCCCTGGTCGCCGAGCGGCCGGGCCTGGCCGTGCACGCCCTCATCGCCGACTTCACCGGCGACCTCGCCCTGCCCGACACTCCCGGCCCGCGCCTGCTGGCGTTCCTCGGCGGCACCATCGGCAATCTGCTGCCGGCCGAGCGCGCGGACTTCCTGGGTTCGCTGCGCGCACTGCTGGCCCCGGGCGACGCCCTGCTGCTCGGCACGGACCTCGTCAAGGACGAGCGGGTGCTGGTCCGGGCGTACGACGACGCGGCCGGGGTGACGGCCGCGTTCAACAAGAACGTCCTGACCGTGGTCAACCGCGAACTGGGCGCCGACTTCGATCCCGCCGCCTTCGACCATGTGGCCCTGTGGGACCCGCGCGACGAATGGATCGAGATGCGGTTGCGCTCACGCACCGGGCAGACCGTGAAGATCCCGGCGCTGGACCTCGCCGTGGACTTCGCCGCCGGCGAGGAACTGCGCACCGAGGTGTCGGCGAAGTTCCGCGAGGAGGGAGTGCGGGCCGAACTGGCCCACGCGGGGCTGGAGCTGACCCACTGGTGGACGGACCGCGCGGGCCGTTTCGCGCTGTCGCTGAGCACCGTGCGCTGAGGCGCCGCGCGGGAACCGTCAGCCCGGCGAAGGGCTCGTCGCGGGCGGTGACGTCCGCGCGGGCGCCGGCGCCGGGCCGGCGGGCCTGCCCGGGGCGGCGGGTGACGGATTCGCGGGCCTGACCGGGTTCGCGGGCCGGACGGGCTCCGCGGGCCTGACCGGGTTCGCCGGCCTGACCGGCTCCGCGGGCCTGACCGGGTTCGCGGGCCTGACCGGGTTCGCGGGCGACTGCGCCTGCGGACCGGCCGGTGTCTTCGGCGAGCCGTCCGCCGCCTCCGGAGTCCGGGAGCCGACCGGGTCGGCGGCGCCGGCTCCGTCCAGGCAGTCGACGAAGGTGACGAAGCCGGGCCGGCCGGCGCCGTCGGTCACGGCGAACTCGGCCTCCGGGTGGTTGCGCAGCAGACACATGTCGTAGCGGGCCACGTTGGGCAGGGTGTCGCGCGCGCCGTCCGTCCGGTACTCGTGGCGGCCGACCAGCTGGCAGGAGTCGTAGCGGACCAGTGGTCCGCGCGGGCCCACGACGTAGCGGTGGGGCCGGGCTTCGGCCGCGAAGTCCTTGAAGGCCTGCCCGGTGTCGTCGCAGTCGCTGAAGTGGACCGTGCCGCTCTTCCACACGCAGTCGATGATCCGCGCGTCCGGGTTGCGCACCTCGAACCGGATGTCCTGGGCGTGGAACCGCTGCACCGAGTCGTGGTGCTGGGCGACGGGGAAGCGGAAGAACGTGCTGGTGGTGCCGTACTCCTGGCTCGGCGGCCGGGTGCCGGTGATGATGTACGAGCCGCCCCGGCAGGTGATGGAGCCGCCGTAGGGGAACTCCAGGAAGTTGCCCCACTCGTACTCGACCTTCATGTCCGTGAACCAGTAGTTGAGGAACTGGTCCTGGTCGTTGGGCTGCTGACCGCGGCCGGTGAGGCCCGAGTAGAGGAACGCCCTGCGGTAGGCGCCGCCCACACGGCAGGCCTCCCAGCGCATCTCGGAGTTGGTGTCCGTGCCGTCCAGGGAGACGCCGTACTCCCACTCCCCCATCCACTCGCACTCCGAGAACCGGTAGTCCTGCGCCTGCCCGGTGGAATAGGAGCTGAGGAAGGAGGCGCCCGGGGTGGCCGAGCGGAACTGGATGCGTTCGAAGGAGAGGTTGGACCAGATGTCCTCGTTGCGGCAGAGGTAGGAGCCCGGGCCGACGGGCGGGCGGAAGACGAGGGTCGTCATCCGCTTGCCCGCGCCGGAGAAGCGCAGCCCGTTGGAGGGGCGCAGCGGCGCGGCTCCGTTCAGCAGGGCCCAGGGGCGGGTGATGAGGAACTCGCCGGGCGGGATCTCGATCACGGTGCGGCCGACACCTCGGGAGACCCGGGCGGCGGCGAGCTGGTAGGCGTACTCGAACGCCGCGCTGTCGTCGGCGCGTCCGTCGCCCACCGCTCCGAGGTCGCGGACGTTGATGACGCGCGACAGCAGGCCGGCCGAGCCCGGCCCCTGCCCGGGGCCGGCGGGGCCGACCGGTGCGGCGGGGCCGACTCCGGGTCCCGACGCGGCGGACGCGCTGTGGGCGGTGAGGACTGTCGCGCCGATCAGGGTCGCTCCGCCACGCAGAAGCTGCCGACGGCTGACAGGGGACTTCCCGCCTCCCCGTTCTGCCATAATTGCCTTCTTTCCAGCGGTTTTTCACTTAAGGAGGGTAATGACCGAGTTTGCCGAGGTTCTCAGGCAGCTGTCGGCGGCACAGAAGCCCGCGAAGGGGGTCTCGCTCTACACCCGGTTCGTCAACCGTCCGGCCGGCCGGGTCCTGGCCGCGCTGGCCTATCAGGTGGGGGCGACGCCGAATCAGCTGACCGTCCTCGGCGCCCTGTTCACCTTCCCGGCCCTTGCCGCGGTGGCCCTGCTGCCGCCCGCGCCGACGATGGCGGCCTGCGTGAGCGCGGCCCTGGCCGTGGGGTTCGTGCTGGACTCGGCGGACGGTCAGCTGGCGCGGGGGCAGCGCTCGGGGAGCCCGTCGGGCGAGTGGCTCGACCATGTCCTGGACTGCGTCAAGATCCTCGCCCTGCACCTGGTGGTGCTGGTGTCGTTCTACCGGTTCTTCAGCCTGCCCGGCCCGCACTGGCTGCTGGCGCCGATGGTCTTCCAGCTCGCCGCCGTGGTGATCTTCTTCGCCGGGATCCTGACCGAGAAGCTCAGGCGGCGCACGCCGGGCGAGGTTCCGCCCGGCTCGCCCCCGGCACTGCGTGCCGTCCTGCTGCTGCCGGTCGACTACGGCCTGACCTGCCTCAGTTTCCTATTCCTGGGCAGCCAGGACGTCTTCCTTGCGGTGTACTGCGCGCTGCTGCTGGCGCACGTCCTGTTCATGGCCGCCTTCCTGGTCAAGTGGTTCCGCGAGCTGCGCTGACGGGATCGCCGGCGGCTCGTGCGCGGACAGCATCCGCAGGGCACTGCGCAGCAGGGTGCTGGAGGTGTGCATGGTGTACGGGAAGTAGACGACCTCGACGCCGACCTCCCCGAACCGCCGCTCGTACTCCTCCCACTTGGGCGTGCCCCGCCAGTCGTCGCCCTTGAAGATGACGTGGAAGCCGACGCGCTTCCACGTCTTCAGCTTGTCGGTCTCCGTCTCCACGATGGCGTCGTCGACGTACCGCACACTGCGGACGATGTCGAGCCGCTCGGCGAGCGGGACGACCGGGACCTTGCCCTTCAGCCGCGCCGTCAGGTCGTCGGAGGAGACCCCCGCGACGAGCCGGTCGCAGTGCCGGCGGGCCTCACGCAGGATGTTGAGGTGGCCGATGTGGAACAGGTCGTAGACGCCGGGCGCGAATCCGATGCGGGTCACCTCGACTCACCCGCCGCTCGCTGCTCCGTCTCCGCCGACGCGGCCGCGGTCTGCGCCGCGGGCTTCTTCGGCACGCTCACCGCCAGGGAACGGGACTTGGCCGAGGTGTTCGAGCCGTCCGTGACCTCGATGGCGTAGCGGTGGCGCGATCCGGCGGGCACCGAGTCGGTCCAGGTCATCTTCGGACGGTCCCAGAAGGTGGACGACTTGGTCCGCCGCGCCACCAGCTTCCCGTCGCGGTAGATCCGGTACGTCAGGGAGGCGTCGTCGCGGTCCCAGGCGGCGCGCCAGGCGAGGGTGACCTTGCCGGGCTCGGTGGAGGCCAGGGACAGGGCGGGCACCTCCGGGGCACCGGTGTCCTTGTCCCCGAAGCGCGTGAGGCCCTGCTGGGTCCGCCCGTTGACCTCGGTGAACTCGCCGCCCGCCCACAGGAAGCCCCGCGACACCACCAGGGTGCGGGGACCGACCTGCTCCCCCAGCCCGCCGTTGGTGTCGGGGAACCAGTGCAGGATCCTGCGGTCCTCGACCCGCTGGGCCAGGAAGTGCTGGCGGTCGCCGCGGTCGGGGAACCCGCCGGGCGTCTCGTTGCAGTCGTGCGCGTGGGAGGCGCTGTAGAGGACGCCCCTGAAGGGCACCACGGACTGGGTGGCGCCGCGGCAGGTGTCGTTCCACATCATGGTCCCGTTGGCGAGCCGACCCGCGATCCGGCCGTCGTAGATGCCCGGCCCATGACCCTCGGCGCCCACGAAGAAGCGGGTGTTGTCCTGGGCGATGGTCTTCACCGACGACTGGGTCGGGAACCAGCCCGGGTAGGTGAGCACCGTGCCGCCGGTGACGGGGTTCAGCGCCACCAGGGAGCGCGCGGTCTGTCCGTTGACCTGCTCGAAGTCACCTCCGACGAACAGCCGCCCGTGCGGGAGCGCGGCCGACAGGGCACGCACCGGCTGGTCGATGTCCGCCTTGAAGGGCAGCACCGCGCCCTTGGGCGAGAGGGCGGCGACACGGCTCCTGGCCTGCCCGGAGACCCGGCCGAAGTCACCGCCCAGGTAGATCGCCCGGCCCGTGGTCTCGATGGCCCGGACGGTGGACGACACCGTCGGCTTGAACTCCTTGCGCACGGAGCAGTCGGCGGTGTTGATCGCGACGACGTTGGCCGCCTTGGCGGATCCGACGCTGTCGAAGGAACCGCCGACGTAGAGCACGCGTCCGTCCGCCGAGGCCTTCATGGCCCGCACGGTGTGGTGGTGGCCGGTGAAGGCCGGGGCGCAGGGCAGGAGTTTGCCGGTCGCGGCGTCGAACGCGGCGAAGTTGCGGCGCGCCACCAGGCGTTGGCCGGGCGCGGCACCGGGCGGCCGTACCGCGTCGAAGGTTCCTCCGACGTAGACGACGCCGTTCGCGGCGGCCAGCGACCAGACGATGCCCTCGGTCTGCCAGGTGGGCAGGGCGTCGGCGGCGAGCGTCTTCGGGCCGCCGTCGGCGGCCGCGGCCAGGGAGGCGTCGAGCAGGGCGGTGGTGCACACGAGGGCGATGGCGGCGACCCTGGTGACCGGCTTCGAGCGGAGCTTTCTCAGGTGCAAGGGAACCCCGGGTGACAGTGGTTGGGAGTGGGACGGAGGGAGGGACCTCCGCCGGGTGGGTGCCGGAACGCTGTGGCCGCGGCCGGTCTCATGCGGCGCGGCGGCGCAGCACTCCGACCAGCTCGCTCACCCTCAGCGACGTCCGATATCGCCACAAACTAATAGCAAATACACACATTCCCAAGGCCATCCCCACGGCGAGTCCTGACGGGTTGTCACCTTCCCTCGTGCGGGCGGCTCCCAGCACCACGGAGACGGTCAGGGCCACGGCGAGCGCGGTCGTGTAACCGCGGTCCACGGTCGTGAAGCCGAGGCGCAGCCGGATGAGCAGGGCCGCCGCGAGGTTCTCCACGACGATGGCCGCGCCCCAGGACACGGCGGCGCCGAGCACGCCCCAGACGGGGACGGCGAGCACGCCGACGGACAGCTGCACCGTGAACGCGACCGCGGTGACGGCCAGATGCCAGGAACTGCGGCCGGCCATGAGAAGCACGGTCTGGGCGTTGCCGACGGCGACGTTGACCATGGCGGCGGCGCACAGCACCACGAGGGCGGGCGCGCCCTGGACGAACTCCGGTCCGAAGGCGGACAGGAAGGTCTCGGGGAAGGCCGCGACGAGGACGAACAGCGGCCAGGAGAACAGCACGATCCAGCAGGTCGACACGCGGTGCAGGGAGTGCGCCTCGGTGTCCTCGCGCAGGGCGAGCAGCCGGCTGATCTCGGGGGCGACGGCGAGCCGGACGGCGAGCTGGAGGAGGGTGCCCGCGGTGACGACCCGGCCGATCGCCGTGTAGACGCCCGCTTCGGAGGCCGTGGCCAGGGCGGACAGCAGGATGACACCGACCCAGACCGCGCTGATGTCGAAGACGGAGGAGACCGCGCGGGGCGCGGCGAAGGCCCAGAACGTCCGCCAGGACACGGGCTCCTGTGCGGCCGGGTGCCTCGCGTCGCGGCCGGCCCGGCAGCGGCGCAGGGCGAACCAGGCGGCCACGGATCCCGCCAGCGCCGGCAGCAGCCAGGCGGAGGCCAGAGCCGTCAGGCCGGGCAGGAAGCAGGCCACGGGGAAGGCGATCAGCAGGCGCAGGGCCGGCTTGCCGATCTGTTCGACGCCGACGAACGGCACCACCGTGCCGTATCCCCGGGTGGCGCCGAGCAGGACCATGCCCACGGTGGCGACGGGCAGGAAGAGTCCGAAGAGCCGGACCAGCGCGACGGCGTCCGCCGGGGGCAGTTGGGGCAGGAGCAGGGTGGCCACGGTGGACGACAGCAGCAGGGGCGCGGCGGCCGCGGCGGAGACGGCGGCCGCGGGCAGGACGGCCATGCGCAGCAGGGCACCTGCCGAGCGGCCGTCGTGGAGGGCGAGGTCCCGGGGGATGAAACGGATGAGCCCGGCGTCGGCGCCGAGCTTGCAGGTGTTGCTGAGGATGGTGAACAGGGCGACGCCGGTGAAGATCACGCCCGCCCCGTCCGCTCCCACGGCACGGGTGACCAGGCCGACCAGGAGGAAGGAGAAGACGGCGTTCGCGGCGGACCCCGCCATCCCCCACCACCCTCCCCGGGCGACCGCGGCCACCCCGCGCGGGGCCTGGGCCCCGGCGCGGGGGAGAGCGGTCGCTTCGGAAGCGGTCATCGGCGGGAGACCGTGAGGGTGCTGTCCTGCGCGGGAAGCTCCATCGGCGTGGTGGTGTGGGACGCCGGACGGTACTTCGGGCGGCGGCGCGGCAGACTCAGGCGCCGGCGGGGCCGCGCGGCGTCGAGCACGGTGCCGAGCAGTCGTCCGCCGGAGCAGTCGATCAGCTCCTGCACCTGCCGCAGGTCGTCCTGCCGGGTGGCGCCGAGGCCGGCGACCAGGAGGACGCCGTCGACACGCTGGGCGAGGGCGAGCGCGTCGGCGTGCGCGAGGAACGGCCCGGTGACCACGACGGTGCAGGAGTCGGCGCCCGCCAGACCCCGGCCGGCCTCGGAGACGGCCGAGCGGGAGAGCGGGCCCATGCCGCCGCCGGAGCGGAAGGCGAACCGCCCGGACACCTCGGTGTCGACGAGGACGCTCCCGCTGGGCAGGAACGCCTCCTCCAGGGTGGGCGCCTCGTACGGCATCAGCGGCAGCCGGTCCGCGAGCCCGGAGGTGTCGGGGTCGGCGTCGATCAGCAGCACCTCCGCGCCGTCCTCGGCGAGGGCCGCGGCCAGGTTGGCGGCGACCTCCTCGGCGGGCTCGGCGTCACGCGGGGCGACGACCAGGATCCGGCCGGGGCCCTCCGTGCCGACCGCCTTGCGCAGACGGAAGGCCAGGGCCCGGAACGCCTCCGTGCGGACGCCGCCCACGCGGCCGACCTTCAGCAGTTCCTCGCCCGTCTCGTCGTCGGGCAGGATGCCGAGCACCGGCGCGCGCAGCGCGGCCCGCAGCTCGCCGACCGAGCGGATCCGGGAGTCCAGCGCGGAGCGCAGCCAGGCCAGCACCACGCCGAGCAGGAGACCGCACACCAGGCCCAGGGCGAGCAGGGTGCGCAGGCCCGGACCCACCGGCAGGCGGGGCGCGAAGGCGCGGCGGACGACGTCACCGGCGTCGGTGTCCCGGGACTTGATGTCCAGGACGCGCTTCTGCAGGTTGTAGAGCTGGCTCTGCGCGGCCGTCTTGGAGTCCGGGCGCTCCAGCTGGTCCTTCGCCAGCTGCTGGTTGAGCACGCCGATCTGCTCGTCCAGGGCGCCGGTGGCGCGCCGCACGGCGGAGTCGTTGCGGGCCTTGCGGTCGGCGAGGTAGGCCTCGGCGAAGGCGTTGGCGCCGCGTGCCGCGCGCAGCGGGGTGCCGGCGGTGAACTCGAAGCGCAGCACCCGGGACTTCATCGGGTTGGTGACCCGCAGCCGGGCCGCGAGTCCGTTCGCCTGGCTCTGGGGCCGGCCCAGAGCGCGCGCCACGCGCCGGGCGACCTCCGCGCTGGTGGCGATCTGCTGCTCCGTGGTCATGCTGACCTGGTTGTCGGCGGAGACACCGACCGCGCCGAACGGGTCGGCGGTGGAGCGCACCAGGACCTCGCTGGTCGCGGAGTAGGTGTTCGCGCGGTACTGGGCCAGCGCCAGCCCGCCGAGCAGTCCCAGGAGGAGGCCCAGCGCGATCAGGGCGCGGTGGCGAAGGATGCGGCGCAGTTGGTCGCGTAGTTGGTCCGGCTCGTCGTACCGGTCGTCGAGGTGGATGGGGCCGGTCACGGGTGCCCTCCTGTTCCGGGGATCGATGCGTGACGGGGGGATGCGGTCGGCATCGCCGATGAGCGGAACCGGGATGCCCGGGCGATGGGGGAGGTGATGAGCAGCGGGACGGCCACCAGCAGGCTCAGCGGCCCCGCGATGGCGAGCAGGCTGCCGCGCAGGAAGACCATCTGGTAGAAGGCGAAGGCCGGAACGAGCAGGGCCGCGAGAGCGCCCGGACTCTCGCGCAGCCGGTGGCGGATGTCGTCCACCCGTCGGCCGAGGACGCCCAGCAGACAGAACACGAGGACCACCGCGAAGGGGCCGGCCCACAGGTAACTCTCGATCCACAGCGGCGCGGAGAGGTTGTGGAAGTCGTAGCCGGCGTACTCGGCCAGGGAGATGCCGGTGTCCGAGGGTTTCCCCGGCCAGACCGAGCGCGGCACCATGAACAGCGGCGGGCCGAGCACGTTCTGCGGGGAGAAGCCGTTGTCGTGCGCGTAGTCGACGCCGGTCTGCACCTGCTGGAAGGCGTCGTAGTCGCCGTTGCCGGTGAACTGGTCGGCGAGGGAGACGACGGCGAAGTCCTCCCGGTCGCTGTAGCGGAAGTAGTCGCTGTAGGGGAAGACGAACAGCAGCGCCGCGAGGAGGGCGGCCGCCGTGGCCCGGAAGGCGCGCAGCCGGCACAGCCGGGGCACCGAGAACAGCAGGGTCAGCAGGACCATGCCGGCCCAGAACCGCGGCTTGCTGATGGGGTTGTTGACGACGACGTTGAGCGCGAGCAGCACCGGCAGCAGCAGCCAGCGCACCGCGCGCAGCCAGCGGTCGCCGCCGGGCCGGCGCGGGACCCGCAGCAGGCCGAGCAGCGCCCAGAACGCGGGCACCGACAGCGACCAGCTGAGCAGGGACCGCATCGAGGCGTCCTCTCCCCCGGCCTCGGTGATGGCCTGGCGGCTGGTGAAGTACGCGCCCAGTCGGCCGGGTTGGCCGGCGATCAGCACCGCGGCGAGGCCGAGGGCGAGCCCGCACAGGGCCAGCAGGCGCCAGGGCGCGATCCGGCGGGCGAGGAAGCGTTCCAGGAAGCCCGGGGGTGCGGTGTCCGCACGGGCGTGTTCCCGGCGGGCGGCGAGCGCCGTGCCCGCGCTGTAGGCGAGAAGCCCGAGTTCGACGAGGGCCACGGCCCCGAGGGCGGTCGTCTCGCCGGTCCGGTACGACCAGGGGTACGTGTCGGTGGCGAGCATCGCGAGCGCCGCCAGACCCAGCCAGATGTAGGCGAAGACCCAGAAGCCCAGGGCGACGAACCGCACCCGGGACGCGGTGAGCACCCGGGCGAGCGCGCCCCCGGCGTGCACCACGACGACGCCCTGGAGGGCGAGCGCGGCCGACAGGTGCACACCCTGCGACTGGAGGATCAGCCCCGGCAGCAGGACCGTCAGCACCACGGCCCAGAGGGAGACCGCAGCCACACTGCGGACGCGAGCGTCCTGCATCCCGGCCTCTCCGTCGAGCGAATATTTAGGCTGAAACATCACTGAAGGATATATAGCGCTTAGATCGCGCTAATCACCCCAGGCGCGCAGAAATCGATAAATTCTCGGCGCGCCAATTACCCCAAATCATGACAAGTCTGCATAGCTTATCGGCCATCAGATCTCCCGATTCACAGAGGAGTTGTGCATGAGCCAGCAGGTAGACGTCGTCGTCGCCGGGGGCGGGGGATTCATCGGCGGTCACCTCGTGGGCGACCTTCTCGCTCAGGGGCTGAGCGTCCGCTCCATCGACATCAAGCCGCGGCAGGAGTGGTACCAGGTCCACCCGGACGCCGAGAACGTGGTCGCCGACCTGTCGCTGCTGGACGCCGCCCGCACGGGCGTGCGGGGTGCGCGGCAGGTGTACATGCTGGCCGCCGACATGGGCGGCATGGGCTTCATCGAGAACAACAAGGCCGCCTGCATGATGTCCGTGCTGACCAGCACCCACATGCTGCAGGCGGCGCACGAGGCCGGGGTCGAGCGCTACTTCTACTCCTCCTCCGCCTGCGTGTACGCCGCCGGCAAGCAGACCGACCCGGACGTGACCGCCCTCAAGGAGGAGGACGCCTACCCCGCGCAGCCCGAGGACGGCTACGGCTGGGAGAAGCTCTTCTCCGAGCGCATGTGCCGGCACTACGCCGAGGACTACGGCTTCGTCACCCGCGTCGCCCGCTATCACAACGTCTACGGCCCGCACGGCACCTGGACCGGGGGCCGGGAGAAGGCACCGGCCGCGGTGTGCCGCAAGGTCGCCGAGGCGGCCCTGAGCGGCGACCACCGGATCGAGATCTGGGGCGACGGACTGCAGAGCCGCTCGTTCATGTACATCGACGACTGCCTGCACGGCAGCCAGATGATCATGAAGGGCGACAGCGGGGTCCCGGTCAATCTCGGGTCCTCGGAGCTGGTCACCATCAACCAGCTGGTCGACATCGTCGAGGAGATCGCCGGTGTCCGCTGCGAGCGCGCCTACCGCCTCGACGCCCCGCAGGGCGTGCGCGGCCGCAACTCCGACAACAGCCTGATCCGGGAGATCCACGGCTGGGAGCCCTCGGTGACCCTGGCCGACGGCCTGGAGAAGACCTACGCCTGGGTCTACGACCAGGTCAAGCGCTCCCAGCAGTGACGCGCGACCGAGCACGAGGAGACGGAGAACGCATGAGGATCCTCGTCCACGACTACAGCGGCCACCCCTTCCAGGCCCAGCTGAGCCGGGAGTTGGCGCGCCGCGGTCATGACGTCGTCCACTCGACCTGCACGGCCTACGTCTCCGGCAAGGGCAATCTCACCGCCGACACCCCGGGGCTGCGCTTCGTCACCATCGGCGACGGCACCGCGCTGAAGAAGGACGCCTATGTCCGCCGGCTGCGCCAGGAGACCCTGCTGGGCCTCGAACTGGCCCGGCAGGTACGGCAGGAGAGGCCCGACGTGGCCCTGCTGTCCAACCTGCCGATCCCGGTGCTGGTGGTGGCGGCGGGCGTGCTGCGGCGGATGGGCATCCCCTGGGTGCTGTGGCACCAGGACGTGACCGCCGTGGCGCTGAAGAGCTTCGCCGCCGAGGGTGTCGCGCGGTCCATGGGGATCGCCGCCAAGGTCTTCGGGGCCGGCGAGAAGTGGTCCGCGCGGCAGGCGGCGGCCGTCGTGGTGATCGCCGAGTCGTTCGTGCGCATCCACCGCGAGTGGGGCACGGCCGGCAAGGTCACCGTCATCCCCAACTGGGCGCCGCTGGACGAGATCGTGCCGGTGGAGCGGGCCAACGCCTGGTCGACCGAGCAGGGCCTGGACGGGGTGCGCACGGTGCTGTACTCCGGCACGCTGGGCCTGAAACACAACCCGGCCCTGCTGGTCCGGCTCGCCGAGCGGCTGCGCGAGCGGGGCACCCCGGTGCGGCTGGTCGTCGTCAACGACGGTCCGGCCGTGCCCGTCCTCAGGAAGGAGGCGGCGGCGCGGGACGTCGACCTGACCCTGCTGCCCTTCCAGCCGTACAGGCGGCTGCCCGAGGTGCTGGGTTCGGGCGACCTCCTCGTGGTGCTGCTCGGCGCGGACGCCGGGGAGTTCTCGGTGCCGTCCAAGACGCTGTCGTACCTGTGCGCCGGGCGCCCGGTGCTCGGTCTGATGCCCGCCGGGAACCTGGCCGCGCAACTGCTGCGCCGGGCGGGGTCGGCGGTGTTCCCGCCGCAGGAGTCCGCGCTCGACGAGGCGGCATCCTGGGCGGCGGAGATCCTGTCCGACCCGGCGCGGGCCGAGTCGCTGGGCAAGGAGAGCCGTGCGCTGGCCGAGCGGGAGTTCGCGCTGCAGGACTGTGCCTCGCGCTTCGAGGACATCCTCCGTACGGCGAGCCGCTCCCCCGCCGCGCCGCACCGGCGGCGCTGAACCAGCCGCGGAGAAACGGCGGTTCGGCCGCGCCCGCGGCCGAACCGCTCCCGTCACCCTCGTCCCGGGCGGTCCCGGTAGAGCTCCTCCAGGCGGTCCACGACCGCGCCGATGGAGAAGACCTCGTCGATGGCCCGCCGGCCCGCCTCGGCCAGCCGGCGGCGCAGCTCCGCGTCGGCGAGCAGCCGGCCCACCGCGTCGGCCAGGGCCTCCGGGCTGCCGTCGGTGACCAGGGCCGCTTCCCTGCGGGCCAGTTCGGCCGCGATGCCGCTGCTGTCCGTGCACACCACGGGAGTTCCCTCGGCCAGCGCCTCCAGGACCGTCATCGGGAACGGTTCCCGCACGCTCGGCAGGACGTACACCGCGGCCCTGCGGTAGGCCTCCAGCGCGCCACGGTGGTCCAGCGCGCCGCCGTAGGAGACCACCTCGCCGATCCCGCGGTCCCCGATGAGCCGCCGCACCCCGGGGAGCGATCCCTCGTCGGCTCCGTAGAGCGTGAAGCGCGCCTCGGCGAACTCCTTGTGGACCAGGGCGGCCATCTCGACGAACACCTCGGGGCGTTTGCGCGGGTGCAGCCTGGCCAGGAAGATCACCTCGTGGTCGCCGCGCGTCCCGGCGGCGTCGCCCCCGGCGGACACGCGCAGTCCGTTGGGCAGATGGACCAGTGGGGGTCCGTCCGGGCCGAGGACGGCGGACAGGGCGCGCCGTTCCCGGTCGGTGAGCACGAGACAGGCGCGGGCACCGCGCAGCAGGGGCACGAACAGCCGGTCGAAGATGCGCGCCACGCCGGCCGTGCGGGGCTCGACCATGCCGTGGGTCTGTGTGACGAAGTCCTTGCGCCGCAACCGGGCGACGGCGAGCGCGGCGAGGGAGACGAGGTCCCGGCCCGCGTGCAGGTGGACGGCGTCGGCGCGGCCCATGGCCCGCCACAGGTCCCACAGCAGCAGCGGGTGCATGAGCCCGAGGCATCCCCGGCCCGGGACGACGCGCAGGGCCGGGCGGGAGGCGAAGGGGACGGCGCCCGTGGCTCCGACACGTTCCGGGGCGCGGGCCGTGCCGTCGGCGGCGCGCCACAGCGCCACCAGTGTCACGTCGTGACCGCGTGCGGCGCACTCCTCCAGCTGGGCGGCCGCCACGCTGGTGGGGCCGCCGAAGGCCCCGTCGTCGCTGACGAGCGTGACCACATGGACGACTCTCATGCCGCGCCTCCCGTGGTCAGGACCGAGTGCGCCGGAACGTCCTGATGGGCGACGGCGCCGGCGCCGACCACGGCGCCCGGGCCGACGGTGACCCCGCGCAGCACGACCGCGCGGGCCGCGACCCAGCTGCCGGGCTCCAGCCGGATGGGTCCGTTGTCGAACTCGAAGGTGGCGCTGCGGCGGCGGTGGCTGCCGGTGCACAGCAGGGCGCTCTGCGAGACGCAGCAGTCGTGGCCGATGACGACCGGTTCGAGGTTGAGGATCCAGGCGTCCTCGCCGATCCAGACGTCGTCGCCGACGTCCAGCTTCCACGGCCAGTGGACGCGCACCCCGCGCCGGATCAGCACCCGCCGTCCGACGCGGGCGCCGAAGACGCGCAGCAGGGCCGGCCGCCAGCGGGCGGGGAACCACCATTTGACGAAGAGCAGATGAAGGGCGGCGAACCAGGCGGCCTGCGTCAGCAGGGGCCGCCCCTTGTCGTATCCCGCGCCCGTGAAACCGCGCAGGTGCCGTGCCGCGACGGGGCGTGGCGTCGCGTCCCGGACGGATGTGGTCTCTACCATGACGCGATCCTTCATGCCACCGGGGACGGATCACCGCCGGTGAACGGCGTGTTGGTGGCAGACCTGCCCGGATGGCGGACGCGGCCCCGGCGGGAGGCCGTGCCCGTCCTCAGTACGCGCCCTGACCGTCGAGCACCGCCCGCACCGTGCGGGCCATGACGTTCACGTCCCCGGACAGCGACCAGTTGTCGACGTAGCGCAGGTCGAGCGCGACCGTCTCGCGCCAGGACAGGTCCGAGCGGCCGCTCACCTGCCACAGGCCGGTCAGGCCCGGCCGGACGTTGAGCCTGCGCATCTCGACCCCGTTGTACTTGACGACCTCCTCGGGCAGCGGCGGGCGGGGGCCGACCAGGGACATGTGGCCGAAGAGGATGTTGAACAACTGGGGCAGCTCGTCCAGCGAGTAGCGGCGCAGGACCCGCCCCACCCGGGTGACCCGGGGGTCCCGGCGCATCTTGA
Organism: Streptomyces sp. NPDC000345; assembly: GCF_042898825.1. Lineage (NCBI taxonomy): Bacteria > Bacillati > Actinomycetota > Actinomycetes > Kitasatosporales > Streptomycetaceae > Streptomyces > Streptomyces sp. NPDC000345. The sequence continues at coordinate 170,238 of NZ_JBIAZE010000015.1, read as the reverse complement.
ACATGTGCCCGTCGTTCTCGTTCTCCGCCTCGAGACCGCTCTTGAGCCGGTCCGCGTCGACCACCATCGTGCGGAACTTCCACATGGCGAACCGCATGCCGTGCCGGCCGACCCTGGTCTGGCGGTAGAGGACCGGGCCCGGTGAACCGAGGCGGACGGCCAGGGCCAGCAGGAGCAGCAGCGGCGAGAACAGCAGGATCAGCAGCAGGGCGCCCACCCGGTCCAGCACCGTCTTCGCGGCGGTGTGCACGCCGCGCTGCGGCGGCGGGGCGATGTGCAGCAGGGTGAGGCCGGCCGCCGAGGTCAGCCGTACCCGCCGGCGCGACACGTCGGTGATGCCGGGCAGCACCATGAGCGAGCGGCCCCTGTCGTACAGCGCCCAGGACAGCCGGCGCATCCGTTCACCGGACAGGTGCGGGCCCGGCGCCACGAAGACCAGGTCGGCCCCGAGTTCGTCGGCCGCGCCGAGGACGGCGGCGGCGTCCGACTCGGGTGTCTCGGGCGTCTCGCGCGGCAGCCGTACGCACACCGGCACCCCGGAGGTCACCTCGTCCTCGCCGACCGGGCAGGCGCCGACGATGACGTACTCGTGGTCGGTGCGCTGGGCCAGCTGCTCGACCACGGCGTCGAGCGCCGAGGTCTCGCCGACGACCAGGACGTGGCGCAGGGCGCGGGCGTTGCGCCGGGCGGCGAGCAGATGACGGTGGATCACCTTCTGGCAGACGCCGGTGCACACCAGCGCGGGGATGAGCGCCGTGAACGCCTCGGCGGGCACGCTGTCCAGTCCACAGACCACGCGCAGGGTCGCCAGGGCGCCGACCAGGACCAGCCAGTCCCGTACGACGGCCCGCAGACCGCCTCCGTCGCCCCAGGCCACGGGCGTGTAGCGGTTGCTCACCACCCCGGTCAGCGGCCACAGCAGGGCCGCGGCGGCCGCCAGACGCAGCGGGTGGGGCTCGTGGACCTCCACGATCGTCGCCGCGACCGGCAGGGCCGCGGCGACGAGGTCCACACAGACCGAGAAGGGGCCGTACCAGCGCGCCCGTGTCTCCTCACGATGGACGGGGTGACGCACCACGGGAATCGGCGCCTGTCGGGACATCGCGATTCTGAACCGGCGCATGGTCTCCCTCGAACCCCCACTCACAGATCACAATCCTCACATGATCCTTATATCACCATGTGGGTAAGAAAATAGGCTTTTATGTCGGGGTGTGGCATGGCGGTGCGCCGCCCTTTGCGGCACGGTGGAGTGACGTGTGACAGACGTGACGCCGCCGTCACGGCCGAGAGGAGCACCTGATGTCGAACCACACCTACCGGGTCACGGAGATCGTCGGCACCTCGCCCGACGGCGTCGACCACGCCGTCCGCAACGGCATCGAGCGCGCCTCGCAGACGCTGCGCAACCTCGACTGGTTCGAGGTGACCCAGGTGCGCGGGCAGATCGAGGACGGCCGGATCGCGCACTGGCAGGTGGGACTGAAGGTCGGCTTCCGCCTGGAGGAGTCGGACTGACCGCCGGGGTCAGGTACGGCCCTCCCGCTCCTGCGCCTCGCGCAGTGCGGACGACGGGGCCGTCCAGCGCGCCCGGACGACCGTGAAACCGGCCCGTTCGGCGTCCTCGCACACGAGCGGATCGTCGTCCACCAGGACCCGCACCTCGCGGTCCCGGGCGAGCCGGCGCAGGATCTCCAGCTTGGTGCGCCGGGCGGGCCGGCGGTCGTGGTCGCGCCGCATGTACACCCGCCCCTCGGGCAGCCCGTGCGCGGCGAGCCACTCCTCGGTGTCCCGCCGGCAGCGCTCGGGCCGGCCGGTGAGGTAGACGATCTCGCACTCCGCCGCGCTCTCCCGCACCAGCGCGACGCCCCGCGGGATCGGCGGGTCCTGCGGCGCGGCCGCGAAGAACGCGTCCCAGTCGCGCGGTCTGCGCTCCAGGAACCGCTGCCGGTGGGCCGTGTCGGCGAGCGTGTTGTCCAGGTCGAACACGGCGAGCGCCGGTGTGCTGCTGTCGGTCACGCGTCCACCCTAGACAGGCCCGGCCACGCGGCACCCTCCGGTGGAGCACCCGGCCGGCCCTCCCCCGGTTCCCCCCTCACGACGCCGTCCCCGGAGAAGCCCGGAAGCCCGGGAATCCTGTGGGCCCTCACGTGTTGAACGAGGCATGAGCTCCGTGATCGCCTCGGCCCGCCTCTCCGTGCTCGACCGCTCCCGCGTCCGCGAGGGCCACACCGCGGCGCAGGCGCTGCGCGACACGGTGGCGCTGGCACGGGAGGCCGAGCGGCTCGGGTACCACCGGTTCTGGGTCTCGGAGCACCACGGTGTCCCCGGGGTCGCGGGTGCGGCGCCCACCGTCCTCGCGGCCGCCGTGGCCGGCGCGACCCGTACGATCCGGGTCGGCACCGGCGGGGTGATGCTGCCCAACCACCGGCCCCTGGTGGTGGCCGAGCAGTTCGGGGTGCTGGAGTCCCTCTTCCCGGGCCGGATCGACATGGGTCTGGGCCGCTCGGTCGGCTTCACCGACGGAGTGCGCAGGGCGCTCGGGCGCGACAAGGACGACGCCGGCGACTTCGCGGCCCAGCTGGACGAACTCCTCGGCTGGTTCCGGGGCACCTCCCCGACACGGGTGCACGCCTACCCGGCGGAGGGTCTGACCGTTCCGCCGTTCGTGCTGGCCATGGGCGAGGGGGCGGCGATCGCCGCCCGGGCGGGCCTGCCGATGGTCATCGGCGACCTCCGGAACCGGGACAGGATGCGGCGCGGGATCGACACCTATCGCGCGCTGTTCCGCCCCTCCCCCTGGGCGGCCGAGCCCTACGTCGTCGTCTCCGGCACGGTCGCCGTGGCCGCCACCCCCGAGGCGGCCCGCCGCCTGCTGCTGCCGGAGGCCTGGTCGATGGCGTACTCCCGCACCCACGGCACCTTCCCGCCGCTGCCGCCCGCCCGGCGGGTCGAGGCGCGCGCGATGACCGCGAAGGAGCGCGGCTTCTACGCCTTGGGCCTGACCGGGCACGTCGCGGGCACCGAGGAGCAGGTGGCCGGCGAGCTGGAAACCCTGTTGAAGGAGACCGGGGCCCAGGAGATCCTCGTCACGACCAGCACGTACGACCGTGAGGCGCTGCTGGACTCCTACCGGCGCCTGGCCGGGATCGTGAACGGGGAGAACGCCACCGGGTGACCGCGGAAGCACCGCTGTCGGAGTACGACAACCGGCCGCGCGGCCTCGCGCCGGCAGACCTGCTGTGGGCCTCCGGTGTGGTCACCGAGCGGGACGGGCCGCTCGTACGGGTCCGCTACGGGCCCACGGAGCCGTCGTCCACGAGCCGTTGAAGGGGGAGGCGGCCCGGGGGCCCCTGGTCCGCCGCAACGTGTGGGCCTTCGGGCCTTCCGGCCGGGGTGACGGACCGCGCGCATAGAATCGCGGGGTTTGTCCACCCGGCACGCATCCCGCCGCCGACCCCACGAGCCGTACGGAGCCGCACCCCATGCCGAGCGCACACGACCCCTCCGCGCGGGATCCGTACGTACGGGTCCGCGGGGCCCGGGAGCACAACCTTCGGGGCGTGGACGTCGACATCCCCCGGGACGTGGTGGCCGTGTTCACGGGTGTGTCCGGCTCCGGCAAGTCGTCGCTGGCGTTCGGGACGATCTACGCGGAGGCCCAGCGGCGCTACTTCGAGTCGGTCGCGCCGTACGCGCGCCGGCTGATCCACCAGGTGGGCGCGCCGAAGGTGGGCGAGATCACCGGGCTGCCCCCGGCGATCTCGCTCGAGCAGCGCCGCTCCGCGCCCTCGGCGCGCTCCTCGGTCGGCACGGTCACGAACCTGTCGAACTCGCTGCGGATGCTGTTCTCCCGCGCCGGCCACTACCCGCCGGGCGCCGGACGCCTCGACTCGGACGCCTTCTCCCCGAACACCGCGGCCGGGGCCTGCCCCGCGTGCCACGGGCTGGGCGAGGTGCACGGGACGACGGAGGAGTCCCTGGTCCCGGACCCGTCGCTGTCGATCCGGGAGGGCGCGATCGCCGCCTGGCCGGGCGCCTGGCAGGGCAAGAACCTGCGGGACGTCCTGGACGCGCTCGGGTACGACGTCGACGTCCCGTGGCGCGAACTGCCCGCCGAGCAACGGGAGTGGATCCTGTTCACGGACGAGCAGCCGGTGGTCACGGTCCATCCGGTGCGGGACGCCGACCGTATCCAACGGCCCTACCAGGGCACCTACATGAGCGCCCGCCGCTATGTGCTGAAGACGTTCTCGGACTCCAGGAGTCCCGCCCTGCGCGCCCGGGCCGAACGCTTCCTGACCTCCGCCCCCTGTCCGGGGTGCGGCGGCCGAAGGCTGCGCCCGGAGTCCCTCGCCGTGACCTTCGCGGGCCGTACGATCGCGGAGCTGGCCGCGCTGCCGCTCACGGAGCTGACGGGCCTGTTGCGGGAGGGGGCCGGTTCCGAGACCGCCCGGGTGCTCACCGGGGACCTCGCCGCCCGGATCGCCCCGGTCGTCGAACTCGGCCTCGGCTATCTGAGCCTGGACCGCGCCACCCCGACCCTCTCGGCGGGCGAGCTGCAGCGGCTGCGCCTGGCCACCCAGCTGCGGTCCGGGCTGTTCGGGGTGGTGTACGTCCTCGACGAGCCGTCGGCGGGACTGCACCCGGCGGACACGGAGGCCCTGCTCACGGTCCTGGCGCGGCTGAAGGCGGCGGGCAACTCGGTGTTCGTGGTGGAGCACCATCTGGACGTGGTGCGCGCCGCCGACTGGCTGGTCGACGTGGGCCCGCGGGCCGGTGAGCACGGCGGGCGGGTGCTGCACAGCGGACCGGTGCCGGAACTGGAGCACGTCCGGGAGTCGGCGACGGCACGGTTCCTCTTCGACCGCTCCCCCGTCCCCGTCCGGGCCGTCCGCACCGCTCGAGAATGGCTGACGGTCGGTCCGGTGACCCGGCACAACCTGCGCGGGGTGACGGCGGAGTTCCCGCTGGGGGCGCTCACGGCGGTGACCGGTGTCTCCGGGTCCGGGAAGTCGACGCTCGTCGGGGAGATCACCCAGGACCTGGCGGGTGTGGACCGGCTCGTCGCGGTCGACCAGAGGCCCATCGGCCGGACCCCGCGGTCCAATCTGGCCACCTACACCGGTCTGTTCGACGTCGTCCGCAAGGTCTTCGCGGCCACCGAGGAGGCGCGGTCGCGGGGGTACGGGGCCGGCCGTTTCTCCTTCAACGTGGCCGGAGGGCGCTGCGAGACCTGCCAGGGCGAGGGCTTCGTGAGCGTGGAGCTGCTGTTCCTGCCGAGCACGTACGCGCCGTGCCCGGACTGCGGCGGGGCGCGCTACCGCCCCGAGACGCTCGAGGTGACGTACCGGGGACGGAACATCGCGCAGGTGCTGGATCTGACGGTGGAGTCGGCGGCGGACTTCTTCGCCGACATCCCGGCCGTGACCCGCAGCCTCACCACCCTCCTCGACGTGGGCCTGGGCTATCTGCGGCTCGGCCAGCCCGCGACCGAGCTGTCCGGCGGGGAGGCCCAGCGCATCAAGCTGGCCGGGGAGCTGCAGCGCGGCCGCCGCGGCCGCACCCTCTGTCTCCTGGACGAACCCACCACCGGTCTCCACCCGGCGGACGTCGAGGTCCTCATGCGGCAGCTGCACGGCCTGGTCGACGCGGGGCACACGGTGGTCGTCGTCGAGCACGACATGTCGGTGGTCGCGGGCGCGGACTGGGTGGTCGACCTGGGCCCGGGCGGCGGCGACGCGGGCGGCACGATCGTGGCGACGGGGACACCGGCGGAGGTGGCCGGGGCGGAGGGGAGCAGGACGGCGCCCTATCTGCGGCGGGCGCTGCGGGGTTCCGATGCGGGACGGGCCGCCGGCCCGGGGACGTCATGACCGGGGGTGACCGGGACGACGGCCGGGACCACCGGCGGGCCGTCCGGCGGACGGAGCGCGCGACGCGGCCCGGCCCGGCTCGGCTCGGCGGCGATATCAACGTGTACGCGTGGTGCGCTGCTCCCGCCAGGATTCGTAGTGGTCCACCAGGGTCTCCTCGATCGGACGGTAGGTGAGGCCCAGTTCCTCGGTGCTGCGCCGGTTGTCGACGCGGAAGCGGATGCCGAGGTGGTTGCGGATGTAGTCCTGGGAGAGGCCGAAGGCGGGGCCCAGGACGCGGACGGGCCAGTGCGGGAGGGCCGTTCGGGGCAGGCGCGGGTTTCTCGGACGGTGCTCCAGCAGGATCCGCGCCATCCGGTGGAAGGAGGTCATCTCCTCGGCCGCGAGGATGTACCGGCCGTGCGCCTCGGGGTGCTCCGCCGCGGCGATGTGGGCCGCGGCCACGTCCCGCACGTCGACCGTGGTGAAGCTGAAGTCCGGGGCGCCGTAGAAGAAGTAGCCCTTGAACAGCTCGTCCAGGAGGAAGAGGCTGCCCGAGTCCGAGGCGGGGGTGAGAGAGGGGCCGAGGATCAGACCGGGGTTGAGGGCGACCATGCGCCAGCGGCTCTGGGCCGCTTCGGCCTCCCAGGCCGCCTTCTCCGCGACCGTCTTGGCGTAGTGGTACGGGTTGTTCGCCGCCGTGCTGGTGGTGTTGAAGTACTTCTCCGAGAGGGTGCGGCCCTCCATCGCGTCGACGTCCGAGTAGTCCCCGAAGATCGCGCCCACCGTGGAGGTGAGGACGAGCCGCCGCACGGTCTCCGTGCGGTCGATGCCCGCGACGACGTTGCGCGTGCCCTGGAGGGCGGGTGCGACGACGTCCCGCATACCGTCCTTGATCTTCTCCGGCATCAGGAAGGGCGAGGCCACGTGGAAGACCACCGAGCAGCCCTTCATCGCCTCGTCGAAGGAGCCGTCCGCCAGCAGGTCCGCCTCGAAGAGGTCGAGGCGGCCGGGGTGGGCGTCCTGGAGGGCGCGCAGGGGGGCGAGCTTCGCCGTGTTCGCCGTACTGCGCACGGTGGTGTGCACCCGGTGACCGCGCTCCAGGAGCTGCCGCACCAGATGGGCGGCGACGAAGCCACTGCCCCCCGTCACCAGGACCGTCCCGTCGGCCGGGTTCCCTCTCACAGGCGCTCCCCTCAGATCGTCGGCCCGGTCATGATCCCACCACAACCGCTCGACGGACCCTCACAGTTCGCGGGTGGACGGCTGGGGAGGCAGCATCACGTCTCCGCTGCGCTTGAGTCGCTGCCAGGGCAGTCGGTAGCCGTTGATCGCGGTCAGACACGCCTGGACGAGAACCAGGTACATCAGCTGGCGGTAGACCACCTGCTGCAGGGGAAGCGCCCAGAGCGGGCGGAGCCTTTCGCCGTCGAGGTGGAACGCGTAGACGGCGCAGACTGCCTGCACCGCCAGCACGCCGGTCCAGGCCAGCATCGTGCCGAGCCGGTTGCCGAACACCAGCCCGTAGACGGTCAGGATGTCGATCAGCGGGGCGAGGAGTGGGGTGAAGATCTGGAAGACGGCCAGCAGCGGCAGACCGATGCGGCCGAAGTGGCCCGCATGACCGCGCTCGAACAGCGCGTGACGGTGCTTCCACGCGGCCTGCATGGTGCCGTAGCTCCATCGGTAGCGCTGGCGCCACAGCTCCCGCAGCGAGGCCGGTGCCTCGGTCCACGCGAGGGCGTCCTCCGCGTAGCGGACCTCCCATCCGGCCCGGTGGAGGGCCATGGTGATGTCGGTGTCCTCGGCGAGGGTGTCCCCGCTCATCATTCCGGCGTCCCGCAGCGCCGTGGCGCGGAACGCCCCGACGGCACCGGGGATGGTGGGCAGGCAGCGCAGCAGGTCGTACGCGCGGCGGTCGAGGTTGAAGCCCATGACGTACTCGATGTGCTGCCACCGGCCGAGCAGACGCCGGCGGTTGCCGACCTTGGCGTTCCCGGCGACGGCGCCGACGCGCGGGTCGGCGAACGGCTGTACCAGGCGGTGGACGGTCGAGGGGGCGAAGACCGTGTCGGCGTCCAGCATGACGACGAGGTCGTTCGAGGCCCGCAGGATGCCGGTGTCGAGGGCGGCCGACTTGCCGCCGTTCGGCCTTCGGACGACGGTGACGCCCTCGATGGCGAGGGACTCCGCCACGTCCGCGGTGCCGTCGTCGGAGCCGTCGTCCACGACGATGATCTCGACGGGGTGGTCGCCGGCCGCGAGGGAGCGGAGTGTCTTGGCGATGCACACCCGCTCGTTGTAGGCGGGGACGACGACGCTCACCGGCCGGGTGACGGGCCGGCCGCGGTCGGTACGGGATCGCCGGGCCCGGCGGGCGTGGTGCCGGGCCAGTACGAGCAGCAGCACACACCGGGCGAGGACGAGGGATCCGACCACCAGCAGCAGCACGCCGGCGACCGACACCGCTGTCCTGGACACGGTCACGGCGGCCACGAAGACCCGGCCCCGCCACAGCTCCGCCGTGTCGACGGGGCCGGTGAGACGGTCGGTGCCGAGGGCGTCCGCGAAGGTGGTGAAGCGGTAGCCCTGCGCCCGGAGCCGGGGGATCAGGGTCTTGAGGGCCTCGACGGTCTGTGATCTGTCCCCTCCCGCGTCGTGGAGGAGGACGACCGCGCCCCGGCCCGGCGTGCTCGGGGTGGCCGCTTCGACGATCGCCCTGGCGCCCGGCCGCCGCCAGTCGTTGGTGTCCTGGTCGATGAACGCCAGGAGGTATCCCTGGTCACCGAGGTGCCGGGCCACGGACCATGCCGGGCCGTCCAGGGCCGCGGGGGTCGCGGAGTAGGGCATCCGCATGAGCGAGCTGTTGATGCCTCCGGCCCCCGCGAGGGCGAGTTGCGTCAGGGCCAGCTCACGGTCGACCTCGCTCGCGGACTGGGTGGTCAGGTCCCGGTGCGAGAAGGTGTGTACGCCGATCTCGTGGCCGGAGCGGATGAGCTCGCGCAGCACTCCGGGGTGGCGGGCGACCTGCTGCCCGGTGACGAAGAAGGTGCCGGGGGTGCCGTAGTGGTCGAGAACGGCCCGTATGCGGGGCGTCCAGGTGGGGTCGGGGCCGTCGTCGAAGGTCAGCACCACCGTCCTGTCCGGGGTGCGGTGGGTGCGCAGGTGATCACGCGTGGTGTCGACGATCGGGCCGCCCTCGGCGACCTCCCGGGGGACACCGGCGGCCGGTCCCCCGCCGCGCCCCGCCTGGTCGCCGGCGAAGCCCCGGGTGGTGTAGGCCTCGACCAGGAGGACCGAGACGAGGAAGGCCAGCAGGACGAGCGGTACGGCGATGCGGAAGCGGTGCCGGGACGGCAGCGGCCCCCGGCTCCGCCCCGGACCGGGCGACGCCGGTGAGCGGCGGACCGGCCGGTGGGCGCGCCGGCGCATCAGGGAGCCTCGGCGACCGGTGCGGCGGAGGGCGCGGACGTACCCGGGTCCGCGGACGGTACGGAGGAGGTGGCCGGCGGCGGGGTGGGCTGCGGCGTGGGCGCGGGTGGCGCCGGGGCGGGTGGCTCACTGGTTCCTGGAGCGGGCTCGGGCGAGGGCGGGGGCGGTGCGGGCGTGCCGCCGGTGCCGGGTTCCGGTGCGGGAACGGACGGATCGCCGGCCGGGGTCGTGGGTGCGTCCGGCGGGGAGGGCACCGGTGACGTCGGCGCCTCCGGCGCGGCGGTGGCCGGGGGTGCCGGCGTGACGGTGACCGAGGGGCTTGCGGGAGCGAGGGGCGAAGCACCGGGCGGGGCGGGCGGAACGAGCTGCGGAAGGAGGAGGGTGCCCGGACCGTCGGCGACGCCCGGACCGTACAGCCCCGGGCGGTCCGGCTCGGGGGGATCGCCGGGTGCGTCGGGCGTCCGGCCGGGCGGATCCCGTTCCGGTGTGGCGGGCGCCGCCGCGTCGCCGGGGGCGGGGACGGGGAGGATCGTCTGCGGCGCGAAGGGCGTCGCTCCCATCAGGCTCAGCCCCAGCACGGCCATGTACGAGGCAGCCAACCCGGCGAACCCGTATCCGGCGCGCCGGAGTATCAGGGCGCGTCGGCCGGAGGCGTCGACGAACACGGGGGTACTCGCGCCGGTCGGCGCCCCTGCCACGACATGTCCGGACTTAGCATGCTTGAGCAACATGAAGAAAGCGTACGTCCGTACGGGGCATGCCCAGCAGGGGGTCCCCGCCCGGGCCGGACACCACGACGGGCACAGCCCCGCGCGCCCTCTCTCACGCGTCGAGGCTTCGGCCCGCCGGGGCGCGCGTGGTGAGGTGCCGGCCGCCCGGGGCGAAGACGTGCGTCCGACGCGTCCGGCCCAGTGAGCGTGCCTCGGCGGCGCGGGCGAGTGTCCTGCGGTCGCGGTGGCCGTCCGGCTCGATCAGCGGCAGCACCTCGACCTCCGCGACCAGCCCGCGCGCCGACACCACCCGCCACAGGGAGGCCGCCAGGGAGTCGTCGCCGACGTACGCCGGTGCGGTGCTGGCCGCTCCCCGGCTGTCGCGGTAACGGATGCGGACCGGCTGGACCGGGACCCGGGCGTCCAGCGCCGCCTGGAACACCGCCCGCCGGAAGTGCCCCTGGGCGCGGCCGCACCAGGTGCTGCCCTCCGGGAACGCCGCGACGGCCTGCCCGGCGCGCAGCACCCCGGCGATCCGGGCGACCGTGCCGGGCAGGGCGCGCAGCCGGTCCCGGTCGATGAACAGCACGCCGCCGCGCGCGGTCAGCGCGCCCGCCACCGGCCAGCGCCGGATCTCGGCCTTGGCGAGCATTCGCGCCGGACGGACGGCGGCCAGCAGCGGGATGTCGAGCCACGAGATGTGGTTGGCGACCAGGAGCAGCCCGCCGGCGGGCGGGGCGGCCACGCCGCTCACCCGGATCCGGACGCCCGCCGCGCCGACGACCGCCCGGCTCCACCGCCGTACCGCGCCGGCCGGAAGCCTCCGGCCGAGCGGTGACAGGGCGATACCGGCGAGGACGAGCGCGGCCACCGCCAGCAGCCGCAGCGCGGCCCGGGGCACGGCCGTCAGGGACGCCGTCGCCTCGACGCACGCCCGCGGGGTGCAGGGCGCGCCGGGCAGCCAGACGCTCATGAGGCCGGGACGAGGGAGAGGAAGTGCCGCAGGTAGCGGGGGTCGACCCGGCGCATCGGCAGCAGCACGTAGAGGTCGGCGACGCCGAAGTCGGGGTCGTGTGCGGGCTCCCCGCAGACCCAGGCGCCGAGGCGCAGGTAGCCGCGCAGCAGGGCGGGCAGTTCGGTGCGGGCGGCCGGTGCCGCTTGTTTCGGCTGCCACGGCAGCCGCGGGCGGACCCGGTACTCCTCGGGCGCCAGGTGCCGGTCGCGGACCCGGTCCCAGGTGCCGGCCGCGAGGGCGCCGCCGTCGGCGAGCGGGATCGAGCAGCAGCCGGCCAGCCAGTCGTGGCCGCGGTCCACCATGTAGCGGGCGATGCCGGCCCAGATGAGGCCGATGACCGCGCCGTCGCGGTGGTCGGGGTGCACACAGGAGCGGCCGACCTCGACCAGGCCGGGCCGGATCGCGTCGAGCGCGGTCAGGTCGAACTCGCCGTCCGAGTACAGCTGTCCGGCGACCGAGGCGCGCTCCGGCGGCAGCAGCCGGTACGTTCCGACGACCTGCCCGGTGTCCGTGTCGCGCACGAGCAGGTGGTCGCAGTGGGCGTCGAACGGGTCGACGTCGAGGCCCGGCTGCGGGGAGGACAGCAGGGCGCCCAGTTCTCCGGCGAACACGTCGTGCCGCAGCCGCTGCGCGGCCCGCACGTCGGCCTCGTCGCGGGCCAGGGTGACGGTGTAGCGGACGGGTGCCGTGGACTGCTGGGGGCGGTCGAGCGTGGAAACGCCGGTCATGGCTCACTCCTGGGCACGGGCCACATCGGGGACGGTGGCGCTCCCCCTGTTTCTCCCGACCCCGGTTGGCGTGTACGTGACCGGTGCCGGGAGAGGGGATGTGGGGATGTTGAATGCCAGGCGCTCGCGCGGGTGCGGGAACACGAGACGGGACCGGGCCTGAGCACCACACCCGGTCCCGCCCGTCCGCACTGTTCGGCGAACGTTCTCCGTGCCCGGGTGGCCCTACCGCTGGGCCACCTTGCGGGTGGCCCGCAGCCACTCCTTGTTCATGCTGGTGATGGACACCAGGGGGATGCCCTTCGGGCAGGCCGTCGCGCACTCGCCCGCCAGCGTGCAGCCCCCGAAGCCCTCCTCGTCCATCTGGGCCACCATGTCGAGCACCCGCGTCTCGCGCTCGGGCGCTCCCTGCGGCAGCACGTTGAGGTGGTTGACCTTGGCGGAGGTGAACAGCATCGCCGCGCCGTTGGGGCATGCGGCGACACATGCACCGCACCCGATGCACTCCGCGTGCTCGAACGCGAAGTCCGCGTCCGGCTTGGGCACCGGCGTCGCGTGCGCCTCCGGCGCGGAGCCGGTCGGGGCGGTGATGTAGCCGCCGGCCTGGATGATCCGGTCGAACGCCGACCGGTCGACGACCAGATCCTTGATCACCGGGAACGCCGACGCCCGCCACGGCTCCACGTCGATGGTGTCGCCGTCCTCGAAGGACCGCATGTGCAGCTGGCAGGTGGTGGTGCGTTCGGGTCCGTGCGCGTCGCCGTTGATCACCAGGCTGCACGCGCCGCAGATGCCCTCCCGGCAGTCGTGGTCGAAGGCGACGGGGTCCTCGCCCCGCAGGATGAGCTCCTCGTTGAGGGTGTCGAGCATCTCCAGGAAGGACATGTCGGGCGAGATGCCGTCCACCTCGTACGTGGACATGGCGCCGTCGGTCTCGGCGTTGCGCTGCCGCCAGACGCGCAGGGTGAGCTTCATGCGTAGCTCCGCTGGGTGGGGTGGACGTACTCGAAGACCAGGTCTTCCTTGTGCAGGGTGGGGGCCTCGCCGGTGGCGGTGAACTCCCAGGCGGCCGCGTACGCGAACTCCTCGTCCCTGCGGGCCGCCTCGCCGTCCGGGGTCTGCGACTCCTCGCGGAAGTGGCCGCCGCAGGACTCGGCGCGGTGCAGCGCGTCGAGGCACATCAGCTCGGCGAGCTCCAGGTAGTCGACGACCCGGTTGGCCTTCTCCAGCGACTGGTTGAACTCCTCGCCGGTGCCCGGGACCTTGATGCGGCGCCAGAACTCCTCGCGGATCTGCGGGATGCGCTCCAGCGCCTTGCGCAGTCCGGCGTCCGTGCGGGCCATGCCGCAGAACTCCCACATCAGCTCGCCGACCTCGCGGTGGAAGGAGTCGGGGGTGCGGTCGCCGTCCACGGACAGCAGCAGGTGGAGCCGGTCCTGGGTCTCGGCCAGCACCTCCTGCACGGCCGGGTGTCCGTCGGTCACCTCGCCCTGGTGCGGGTTGCGGGCGAGGTAGTCGTTGATGGTGGCGGGCAGGACGAAGTAGCCGTCGGCCAGGCCCTGCATGAGCGCGGAGGCGCCGAGCCGGTTGGCGCCGTGGTCGGAGAAGTTGGCCTCGCCGATCGCGAAGAGGCCCGGGACGGTGGTCTGCAGGTCGTAGTCGACCCACAGGCCGCCCATCGTGTAGTGCACGGCCGGGTAGATCCGCATCGGCACCTCGTACGGATCCTCGTCGGTGATCCGCTGGTACATGTCGAAGAGGTTGCCGTACTTGGCCTCCACGGCCTTGCGGCCCATGCGCCGGATGGCGTCGGCGAAGTCCAGGTAGACACCCTGTCCGCCGGGGCCGACGCCCCTGCCCTCGTCGCAGACGTTCTTCGCGGCGCGGGAGGCGATGTCGCGCGGGACCAGGTTGCCGAAGGACGGGTAGACGCGCTCCAGGTAGTAGTCGCGCTCGTTCTCGGGGATCCTGTTCGCCGGCCGGGTGTCGCCCTTGGCCTTGGGCACCCAGATCCGGCCGTCGTTGCGCAGCGACTCGCTCATCAGCGTCAGCTTCGACTGGTGGTCGCCGGTGCGCGGGATGCAGGTGGGGTGGATCTGGGTGAAGCAGGGGTTGGCGAAGTGGGCGCCGCGCCGGTGCGCCCGCCAGATCGCGGTGGCGTTGGAGTTCATGGCGTTGGTCGACAGGTAGAAGACGTTGCCGTAGCCGCCGCTGGCGAGTACGACGGCGTCCGCGAAGTACGTGTCGATCTTTCCGGTGATCAGGTCCCGGGCCACGATCCCGCGCGCCCGCCCGTCGATCACGATCAGGTCGAGCATCTCGGTGCGCGGATGCATCTCCACGTTCCCGGCGGCGATCTGCCGCGACAGCGCCTGGTACGCGCCGAGCAGCAGCTGCTGGCCCGTCTGGCCGCGGGCGTAGAAGGTCCTGGACACCTGTACGCCGCCGAAGGAGCGGGTGTCGAGCAGGCCGCCGTACTCCCGGGCGAAGGGCACGCCCTGGGCCACGCACTGGTCGATGATCTCGACGGAGATCTGCGCGAGCCGGTGCACGTTGGACTCGCGTGCCCGGAAGTCGCCGCCCTTGACGGTGTCGTAGAACAGCCGGTGGACGGAGTCGCCGTCGTTGCGGTAGTTCTTCGCCGCGTTGATGCCGCCCTGGGCGGCGATCGAGTGGGCGCGGCGCGGGGAGTCCTGGTAGCAGAACTGGACGACGTGGTAGCCCTGTTCGGCGAGCGTGGCGCCCGCCGAGCCGCCGGCGAGGCCGGTGCCGACGACGATCACGGTGTGCTTGCGGCGGTTGGCGGGGTTGACCAGCCTGGCCTCGAAGCGGCGCTTGTCCCAGCGCTCGTGGATGGGGCCGGACGGCGCCTTGCCGTCGACGAGGGGTTCGCCGGTCCGGTAGTCCGTGTAGGAGGTCATGTCAGCTCACCACTCCGGTCATGACGCCCACGGGTACGGCGATGAATCCGGCCGTGAGCAGCAGCGCGAGGATGTCGGCGGCGGTCTTGAGGGCGCGGTCGCGGGTGCGGCTGCCGACGCCGAGGGTCTGGGCGGCGCTCCAGAAGCCGTGCCGGATGTGCAGGCCGAGCGCGAGCATCGCGACGATGTAGATGACGTTGCCGTACCAGGTGGAGAAGGTGTCCACGACGTTCTGGTACGGGTGGCCCTCCTGGAAGCCGCCGCTGTGCACGGTGCCCGTCGTCAGGTCCAGGATGTGCCAGACGATGAACAGGCCGAGGATGATCCCGCCCCAGCGCATGGTGCGGGTGGCGTAGCTCGCCCGGGGCTTCCTGTGCACGTACTTGCTCGGGCGCGCCCTGATGTCGCGGCGGCTGAGCTGGTAGGCGGAGGTGGCGTGGGCGACCACGGCCACGACCAGCACCACGCGGACCAGCCAGAGCGTCCACTCGTAGTGCATGAACGGTTCGCCGACCGTGCGCAGCCAGTGCGCGTAGTGGTCGAACTCCCCCGGGCCGAAGAAGATCTTCAGATTGCCGATGACGTGGGCGACCAGGTACAGCAGCATGATCAAGCCGCTGACGGCCATCACCGTCTTCTTGCCGACGGAGGAGTCCCACACGGTACGCGCCATCGACGGCCGTCGGTCCGTCCGCGTTGCCAGAGCCATGGGTCAAGACGCTAGGGCCGTTCGGCCCCATCGGTCCAAGACATGAAACGGCTCGTTTCCATAGGAAGGACCTATGCTGGGTGGGTGCAGTTCCAGCAGCTCCAGTACTTCGTGGCGGTCGCCGAGACCCGGCACTTCACCCGGGCCGCCGAGCTGGTCCATGTCGCCCAGCCCTCGCTCTCCCAGCAGATCAGGTCGCTGGAAAGGGAGTTGGGGGCGGATCTCTTTCTGCGGGCACGCGGCAACATCACGCTCACCGACGCGGGCGAGGCGCTGCTGCCGCTGGCCCGGCGGATCCTCGCGGACACGGAGACGGCGCGGTACGAGGTGCAGGAACTGGTGCAGCTGCGCAGCGGGCGGGTGCGGCTCGGGGCCACGCCGAGTCTGTGCACCGGCCTGCTGCCGGACGTGCTGCGCGCCTTCCACGACCGGTACCCGGGCGTCCGGCTGCTGGTCGAGGAGGGCGGCTCGCACGACCTCGTACGGCAGCTGGCCCGGGGCGCGCTCGACCTGGCCCTGGTGGTGCTGCCGCTGCCGACCCCCTCCCCCGCGCTGACGACGGTGGAGCTGCTGCGCGAGGACCTGGTGGTGGTGTCCTCCCCCGAGGCGCCCAAGCCGGGCGGGGGACGGCGCACGGTCCGGATCGCCGATCTGGAGGGCGAACGCCTGGTGATGTTCCGGCACGGCTACGACCTGCGCGAACTCACCGTGGCCGCGTGCCGGGCGGAGGGGTTCGAGCCGGACTTCGCGGTCGAGGGCGGCGAGATGGACGCGGTGCTCGGGTTCGTCCGGGCCGGACTCGGGGTGGCCGTCGTGCCCCGGATGGTCGCGACCCGCTCGGGCCGGGGACTGCGGGTCACCTCGCTCGCCCGACCCGGACTGCACCGTACGATCGCCCTCGCGCACCGCAGCGATGTGGCCCCGCCCCGGGCCGCGCGGGAGTTGCAGCGAATGCTGCTGGAGCGGTGAACGGACTCATGCCGGCCTGAGCACCTCCTCGACGAGCCGACCGTTCCTCACGGAACCCCGGCGGGGAGCGGGGAAAGCGCACGGCGGGCCGAAGTGCCGTGGCCCGGCAGACCGGGCCGGGCCAAGACGGGCGCGCCCCTGGCGGGCCGGGCGAGCCGGCCGCGCCCCGCAGAACCCCGGCGGAGAACGGGGAGGGCACACGCCGGACTGACGGACCGTGGCCCGGCAGACCCGACCGGGCCAAGGCGGGCGCGCCCCTGGCGGGCCGGGCGAGCCAGCTGCGCCCCGCAGAACCCCGGCGGAGAACGGGGGGGAGCGCACGCCGGACTGACGGGCCGTGGCCCGGCAGACCCGACCGGGCCGAGGCGGGCGCGCCCTGGCCGCCCGGGGAGCCGGCCGCGCCCGCGGAAAGCCCGTGCCTGGCCGGGGTGTTCCGTCAGCCCGTCGCGTCGGCCAGGGCCAGCTCGTGCAGCCGCTCCGGCGGGCCCGGGCGGGCGTAGTACCAGCCCTGGGCGGTGTCGCAGCCCAGGATCCGGAGCTGTTCGGCCTGGGCGCCGGTCTCCACGCCCTCCACCGTGACCGCGAGGTCCAGGCTGTGGGCGAGCGAGACGATCCCTTCGACGATCTTGAGGTCGACGGGGTCGGCCGGGAACTGCTGCATGCTCTGGGTGAAGGAACGGTCCAGCTTGAGGACGCTCACCGGCAGACGGCGCAGGTTGGCGAGGTTGGAGTAGCCGGTGCCGAAGTCGTCCAGGGCGATGTCGACGCCCATCTCGGCGAGCCGCCGCAGCGGTTTGAGCAGGTCGTCGTCGGCGCCGATCAGTGCCGACTCCGTCACCTCCAGGCAGAGGGCGTCCGGTGTGACGCCCGTGCGTTCCAGGATGTCGACCGTGTCCTGCACCAGACCGGGGTGGTGCAGCTGGCACGGCGAGAGGTTGACGTTGATGCGGAGCGGGCTGCCCGGAGGGTTGGTGTCCTCGCCGCGTTCCCGCCACGCACGGGCCTGGCGGACGGACTGTTCGAGGACCCACCGGCCCAACGGCACGATCAGACCGGTGTGTTCGGCGAGCGGGATGAACCGGTCGGGGCCGAGCACCCCGTGCTGCGGGTGCAGCCAGCGCACCAGCGCCTCGGCGCCGCGCACACTCCCGTCGCCGAGGTGGACCAGCGGCTGGTACTCGATGAAGAACTCACCGCGCTCCAGCGCCGCCGGGAGGGCGGTGGTGAGGCCGTGGCGGGTGATCGCGCGGGCGTCGGCCTCCGGGTCGGCGAGCTCGAAGCGGTTGCCGCCCGCGGACTTGGCCCGGTACATGGTGATGTCGGCGCTGCGCAGCACCTCCGCCGCGCTGCGCTCCGCCGCCGGGCCCTCCACGATGCCGATGCTGCCGCGCACGGTCAGCTCACGGCCGTCGATGCGCACGGGCGCGACCAGGGCGTTCTGGATGCGTGCGGCGAGATCGTCGACCTCGCGGCGGGTGTCGGAGCCCGTCGTCAGCGCCACGAACTCGTCGCCGCCGAGGCGGGCCACCATCTCCCCGGGTGCGGTCGCGCACGACTGCAGCCGGTCGGCGACCTCCACGAGCAGCCGGTCGCCGGCCGCGTGGCCGAGGCTGTCGTTGATGGTCTTGAACCCGTCCAGGTCGAGGTAGCACAGACCGAAGCGCTGGTGGTCCCCGGCGCCCAGCACCTTCTCCAGGCGCTCGAAGAACAGCGTGCGGTTGGGCAGGCCGGTGAGCGCGTCGTGGGTGGCCTCGTAGCGCAGCCGCAGGTTGAGCAGCCGGCGCTCGGTGGTGTCCTCCATCAGGGCCAGCTGGTACTGCGGCTCGCCGTCCGCGTCCCGCAGCAGGGAGACGGTCAGATTGGTCCACAGAACCGTTCCGTCAGGACGGTAGAACGCCTTTTCCAGGTGGTAGTGCTCACGCTCGCCGCGCACGAGTTCGTCGTACAGCTTCCAGGTCTGCGGCGCGTCCTCGGGATGCGTCCACTCCCTCACGTTACGGCCGTGCATGGTCTGCTCGGAGACGCCGAACATGCGCAGCAGCGCGCCGTTGACCTGGAGGATGCTGCCGTCGAGGTCGGCCATGCCGATCCCTATCGCGGCGCCCTCGAAGACGGTGCGGAAGCGGGCCTCGCTCGCGTGCAGCGCCTGCGCCACCACCCCCTGGGCCTGCAACGCGGCCTGTGCGATGGCCTCCTGCTCGGCGAGGGTGCGCTCCCGCAGGGCCTGCGCGTACCCGGCGGCCATGGCGTGCTGGAGCCGCGCGGCACGCGTGCGCAGGTCCTCCTGGGGTCCGTCCTCGCCGCAGTAGAGCACCAGGTAGGCGTCGACGCAGTCGAGGGCGCGGCTGAGCGCCTCGGGGTCGGTGCAGTGCGCCTCGACGAGGGCCGCGCCGACCGCTCGGCCGGCGTCCGCGTCGAAGGTCCGGGCCAGCAGCGCCTCCCGCAACCGCCGCGCCGACGGCAGGAGTTGTTCCTCGAACTCGGGCCGGGTCAGCGACGTCGACGTCACCGGGAACACGGCCCGGCTCCAGATCGTCGCGAACCGGCGCAGTCTGTCCTCCGGCCCGTCCGGCTCGGCGGTCACGCGGTACGCCCCACGCCGGCGAAGCCGCAGAACGTGTACGGATCCTCGTCCTGAGGCTCCGACTCCGGCCGCCAGCAGGGCATCGGCACCAGTCCCGGTTCCACCATGTCGTACCCCTCGAAGAACCGCGCGACCTCGTCACGCGTGCGCATGATCAGCGGGTTGCGAATGTCCTCGTACACGTCCACCATCGCCTCGGTCTGCTCCCGGGGCAGCGGCATTCCCTCGTACGAGGCATGCGTGAGGACGAGCACGCTGCCGGGCGCGAGCGCCTCGGTCAGCTCGGCCACCGCCCGGTACGGGTCGTCCGCGTCCTCCACGAAGTGCAGTATGGCAACGAGCAGCAGCGCCACCGGCCGTTCCAGGTCGATGAGGTCGCGCACCTGCGAACTGCCCAGGATCTCCTGCGGCTTGCACAGGTCCGCGGCGACGACGCCCGCGTGCTCGTTGCCCTCGAGGACGGCCTGGCTGTGCGCGACGGCCACCGGGTCGTGGTCGACGTAGACGACACGGGCGCCGGGGCTCGCGGACTGGGCGACCTCGTGGACGTTGCCGAAGGTGGGTATGCCCGAGCCGACGTCGAGGAACTGGGTGATGCCCTCGCCCGCCGCCCAGCGCACCGCCCGGCGCATGAACGCCCGGTTCGCCTGCATGATCTTCGGCAGTCCCGGCGCGAACTCCATGGCCCGGCGGGCGGCTTCCCGGTCGACCTCGAAGTTGTGCGAACCGCCCAGGAAGTAGTCGTAGATCCGCGAGACGCTGGGCACCGAGATGTCGATGCTCCGAGGGGCCCAGGCGGGACGCTCCATCTATCTCTCCAAGGCGTAGGCGATCCGGTGTTCGAGCTGAGGCTACTGATCGCCCGCCAAAGGGGCGAGTGGAAACGGAAATTGACCGTCCGTTCCCGGTCACTGCCTGCGGCACGTGCCGGATCGGCATCCTCGAAGGGCCTACGAAAAGTACCCGGGGCGTTCCGGAGAGTCCCGAAGCGGCCGGAGGGCAGCGGAAGTCCACGCATACAAGGCGTGAACGGACGGACAGCGGTCCGCCCCCTCCGTGCGGCGCGGAGGGGGCGGACCAAGGGTCGTACGTACCGGGGCGGTTGCGGGGATCAGCCCTGGGGAGGTGATCTCTACTGCCCCGGCGCGCCGACCAGCTTTCCGTCGGGGGCCACGGCGTACCACTGGCCGCCCACGCCCTGGCCGTTGATGTCACCGGGGGACTTGTCACCGGAGAAGGTGTAGATCGGCGAGCAGTTGACCGTCTGCTGCTTCACGCCGTCGGACCGGGTGAAGCTCATCAGGCCCTTCTTCTGGACGCCCTCGGTGTCGTTGGCCTCGACCGGCGCGACGACGGGCCACTTCTCCAGGCAGGCGCCGTTGCAGTTCGAGACCGGCTCGGGCCAGGCCTTGTCCTTCAGGAACCGGTAGACCGTCATGCCGTTCTTGTCGACGACGATCTCACCGAGGTTGGGGTCCTTGCGGACGGACAGCCCCGCCAGGGCGGAATCCGCCTTGGCCTTCTTGCCGTCGGGCGCCAGCGCGAACCACTTGTTGCCCACGCCCTGGCCGGAGGTGTCACCGGGGTTGGCGTCCTTGGCGTAGTAGTAGGCGGGCCAGCCGTCCACGGTGAGCTGCTTGGTGCCGTCGGACCGGGTGACCTCACCGAGCAGCGACTTGTCGATGCCGTCGCCGGCGGAGACGTCGTCGGCGGACACCGGCGGCCAGGTGGTCGCGCAGTCGCCGTCGCAGTTCGACTTGGGCGGCTCGGCGGTGTCCTGGTCGAAGCGGTAGAGCGTCATGCCCTTCGCGTCGGTCAGGATGTTGCCGAGCTCGGTGTTCGTGGAGATGGCCAGCTCACCGGCGGCACTGCCCCCGGCGCCGGCCTCACCGGCGGCGCTCGGGCTGGCACTCGTACCGGTGCCGGCTCCGGCGCCGCCCGTGATGCCGGTGCCGACGCCGCCGATGCCGCCGGCCTGGGCCGTGGCGCCGACGTTCTGGCTCGACGCCGACGTGCCGCTTTCCTGACCGCACGCCGTCGTCAGCGCCAGCACGCCCACAGCGCTCGCCACGAGTGAGGCGCTCCGCCAGGAGGTCTTCATCGTCAACAACTCCCCGATAGTCCAAAGGGTGTTGCAGCGCCCTGCTGCGCCGCCGCACGGCACTGGGTACGCATGGCGGCGGTCGTTGTGTTCAAACGCGGCACAAAATTCTTTCCGGCGCCTGTGATCCGCGGGCTGACGGACGGGTTCGCGCCGGTGTGATCCGGGGCCCACGGACCGGTTCGGGCCGGGCGGCGGGGCGCGCCGTGGGCAGGGGCGGCGACACGCGGCGCGGCGGCCGCGATCGTACGCCTGTGCGGGAAGGGGGCACGCCGACATCCGCCCGCCAAACCTCCGGACTCGGACTTCCCCCCGTTCGAGGGCAATCCCCTCGGTGGCGGGGGTACGCCCGTCCGCCGGGCCGCATGATCTCCGACGTGGATGGACCCGAACCGACCCGATCCGCCCTCGTCATCAGGACGTTGTGCCTGGTGACCGCGGCCTGGATCCTCACGGCCGCGCCGGCCGGGGTGGCCGCGGCCGACGCGTGCGCGTACGCCTCGACGGGCCCGGACGGCACCGCGGCGGTGGCGGTCGCGGGACGCGGCTCCTGGCCGACACCGCCGGCGCCGCCGGCCCTCCCGGCACCCCCGAAAGTGCCGGGGCCCGTGATGCCCACGGTCTGCCCGGTACCGACGCCGACGCCCCCACCGCCCCCTCCCCCGCCTCCGAAGCCGACCCCCACACCCACGCCGAAGCCGACACCCAGGCCCACACCTCCCCCGAAGCCGCGCCCCGTTCCGCCCCACAGGCCCGCGGCGAAGCCCCCGCCGCCGCCCGCGCCCGTGGCGCCGCTCCCCCGGCAGGTCCCCGAGCCGAAGCCGTCCCCCACGCCGCCCGAGCCCGCTCCGCGCCCGTCGGCGACCCCCGTGAGCTACCCGGCGTACCACTCCCCGCCGCGCCCGAGGCCCCCCGCCGACCCCACCCCGCCGGTCACCTACGTCCTGCTCATCACCGTGCCCGCCCTGGCCGCCGTCGCCGCGCTGCGGCCCCGCTAGGGGGTTTTTCGAAAGTCCCGCACAGCACCCGCGGCGCCCGGCACGCTCCCCCACTCTCGGCTTCGCCCGAGCGGGAGGCACCCCCACCGCCGCACCGGCCGAAAGACCGAGTACACCCAGTACGTGGGCTTTCGTCCGGCACGCCGGGAGCACGCACCGGACACCCCGGGGCACCGCACAGGACTTTCGCAACACCCCCCAGAGCCCACCCTGGAGGCATGTCTTGCCGGAATGGCTTGTTCTCACCCTCGCGATGCTCGCCGCCTGCGCGGTGGTGATCGTCGTGACCTTCGTACGGGACCGCACGGCGGCCGAGGACGAGGACCCCTCCGAGACCCCGGACGTCATCGAGTACATGACGATGTGGATCGGCGTGGTGTACGCCATCGTCCTGGGGCTGGCCATCG
This sequence comes from Streptomyces sp. NPDC000345, assembly GCF_042898825.1. Lineage (NCBI taxonomy): Bacteria > Bacillati > Actinomycetota > Actinomycetes > Kitasatosporales > Streptomycetaceae > Streptomyces > Streptomyces sp. NPDC000345. The sequence continues at coordinate 147,809 of NZ_JBIAZE010000015.1, read as the reverse complement.
CGGGCGTCTGGGACGCCCGGGGCAGCGCCGAGGACCACGTCCAGGCGGAGGCCCAGGCCCTGCACGAGATCTCGGAGCGGGTGCGGGTGTACCCGCCCGACGTCCGCGACCGCATTCGGGAGGATGTCAACGCCTATGTCGGACACGTCGTCACCACCGAGTGGAAGGCGATGGCGGACCGGGGCGAGGTGACGCCGCGCGGCGACGAACTGCTGCGGCGGGTGCGGGCCGGCATCACGGACTACCGGCCCCGGGACGACTTCCAGGCGCAGGCGTACCAGCCGCTCCTGGACCAGATGGCCGCCGCGGACCAGGCGCGCAACGCCCGGGCGGGCTCGACCGGGGCGACCATGCCCGGGGTGGTGTGGTTCGGGCTGCTGGCCGGCGCCGTCATCACCATCGGCATGGTCTTCGCGCTGCAGATCCGGCGAACGCCCCGCGAGCTGGTGCTGGCGGGCCTGTTCTCCGCCCTGATCGCCTTCCTGCTGTTCCTCATCTGGGACTTCGACGCGCCCTACAGCCGGGGCATCACGGCGTCCGCCGAGCCCTTCCTGTACCTCTTCCCGGACGCCACGGGGTGAGGCCGGGCGCCGGCACGTCCCCGGGGGGCGGAGGCGGCCGCCGCGCCGTGGCCGTCCCCCGGTCGCGGGACGGGACGTCCCCCGAGTGGCCCACGGGTGTGCCCCATTCGCGCGACTGCGATCGCGCGGGCGCACGGCTGTTCCTAGCGTTTCGGTCACCGAGGTGCATGTACGGCACGAGCGGAACAGGTCCGCCGCTGCCCCTCGGGGACCGGAGGATCCACCATGCGCGCGATACGCGTCGCTTCGGCCGCGCTGCTGGGCTTGACCGCCCTCGCTCTCACCGCACCGGCCGCCGTCGCGAGCGACGGTGACGACCACTACGTCATGTCCAACGGCTACAGCGTCCTGCCCGCCACCGTCGTGGCCAGCGGCCAGGTCACGCTGCGGGTGGACCGCTCGGCCAGCGGCTGCCGGGGCTCCGTGACGGTCTCGTCGGGGGTGTTCGACGCGGTCACCATCCCCAAGGGCTCGTCATCGGCCGTGGCGCTGGTCGACTGGGACGCGAAGGCCGGGGCGATGTACCGGGTGACGTTCAGCTGCGGCGGCGTCAGCGCCGTCAAGGAGCTGACCATCGCCGCCGGCCGGCCCGCTCCCGTGCCGTACCCGGTCCCCCAGGGGGTGCGTGCCGGTGAGGGCGGCACCGTCGCCGGCTTCGACCTCAAGGAGATCGGACTCGGCGCCGCGCTGATCGCGGGCTCCCTCGGAGCGGCGTACCGCCTGTCGCGTCGCCGCGACGGCGCGGACGCCGCCTGACGGGGCAGCGAAGGGGGCCTTCGCCCCGGTTCCCGGCAGGGAGGGGGCGAAGGCCGGTCGGTGCACTTCCGTTGCGGTCTTGCTGGGAGGTCTTCCGGTGCGGTCCTGTTCGTCGGGGTCTTCCTGTGCGGTCTTCCGAAGGGGCACTCCTCAGATGCGGCGTTCGGCGCGGCGGCGCATCCAGAACAGTCCGCCGCCGGCCACGGCCGCGGCGACGAGGCCGCCGCCGATGGCGATGTCGGTCGGGGTGGCTCCGGTGGAGCTGCCGCCGCCGAGACCGCCGCGGACCCCGCCGAGGACGGTGAAGGCACGGGGGCTGACCAGGGTGCGGCCGGAGCAGCTGACGGTGAGGTCGTAGCTGCCGGGGCGGGCGTTGTTGCTGATGGTCGCGGTGCCCCTGGCGGTCTGGTTGGCGCCGTTGATCGAGGTCAGGGTGGCGGTCCCGAAGGCGTCCGAGGTCATGGTGCCGCCGGCCGGGCAGCCGTCGACGGTGACCGTGATCTGGCCGCCGCGGGCGATCACGCTGGGCTGGACGACGATGTTGGTCGGGTTGACGTTCATGCCGTCGCGCGCGACGGCCACGGGGGCGGCGAGGCCCAGGGCGGCGACCGCGGCGGCCGAGACCGCCGAGGCCGTCGAGACTCTCAGGGAACGAGTGGTGCGCATGTGATCCTCCGCGGAAGGCGCCCCGGGTCCCGTCCCCGGTCTGTCGGCGAGAGAACGCCTCCCGGAACGACCCTCAGATGCCGTGCACGCGCCCGCATTTCGGGAATGGTCCGTCCTGGTGAGAGGACACGCCGGGGGAAAAGCGCGCGATCGGATATCGCCGCAGGTCACGGACCGTCAGAAAAATTCCTTTCGACGGCGACTCGGATGGCGCACCGAAAGGCGCGGCGGCCACCCGTTCGCACGTGAGGCGTCGCCGGTTTCCGGTGGGGGACTTAGCGTTCTGGTATGCGCGAAAGGACGTGGCGACGGCCGCGTCGAAAGGGGATGCCGCATGTCTGCGTACGAACTGTCCGAGGTGGCGGAAGAGGAGGAGCGGCGGAGAAAGCGTGCCCCGTGGGGAGTGATAGCGCTGGTTCTGCTGACCGGTCTCGCGCTCATCCGCAACGGTTCGGGGGAGTTCGACTTCGGCCCCCCGCAGCCCGCCTCGGCCGCGGCCGCGGACAGCCGTACCGTCCCGGGCACCTTCGGCCGGACGCCGGACCCGCTGCCTTACGCCCTGCCCGACCGGGTCGTGATTCCCGCGATCCAGGTGAACGCCCCGGTGATGCCGGTCGGTCTCGACGCGGACGGCTGGGTCGGCGCGCCACCGCCGGAGGACCCGAATCTCGCGGGCTGGTTCACCGGGGGCGTCACGCCCGGTGAAAAGGGAACGGCGGTCGTGGTCGGCCATGTCGACAACAAACTGGGCCCGGCGGTCTTCTACGGACTCGGGGCCCTGAAGAAGGGAAATCGCGTCGAGGTGGCGCGCAGGGACGGCAAGACGGCGGTGTTCGAGATCTACGGCATCGAGGTCTTCGCCAAGAACAACTTCCCCGGCGACCGTGTCTACGCCTCGAAGGGCGCGCCCGAACTGCGGGTCATCACCTGCGGGGGCGGTTTCTCCAAGGCGAACGGATACGACGGGAACGTCGTCGCCTTCGCCCGCCTCGTCGAGGTCCGCTGAGCGGATCCCGGCCGGGCGGGCGGGGCGGCCCCGCTCAGGTGTGCTGCCGTTGCGGGACGGTGAGGTGGTAGCCGGAGTCCAGCAGCCGGGGCAGGTAGCGGCGCAGTGCCTTGACGCTCTGGGTGCGGTCGCCGCCCGCGTCGTGCGAGAGGATCACGACGCCGGAGCCGGCGCCCTGCTCGACCCGGTCGACGATGGTGCGGACGCCGGGGGTGGTCCAGTCCAGGGTGTCGACCGTCCAGGCGAGGGGTTCCATGCCGAGTTCGGCGCCCAGCTGGAAGGCGGCGCGGTTCCAGGCGCCGTAGGGGGCGCGGAACCAGCGGGGCCGCTCTCCGTATCCCGCCTCGATCACCTCGCTGGTGCGGGTCATCTCGGAGCGGATCCGGCGGCGGGACAGGGCGGTGAGCAGGGGGTGGGACCAGGTGTGGTTGCCGACGACGTGGCCCTCGTCGGCCATCCGCGCGAGCAGATCCTGGTGGCCGACGGCCATCTCCCCGCACACGAAGAACATCGCGCGGACGCCGTACTCGGCGAGGGTGTCCAGGATGCGCGGGGTGTAGCGGGGATCGGGGCCGTCGTCGAAGGTCAGCACCATGGTGCGGCCCCGGCCGGACATCCTCAGCAGCGGTTCGCGGCGGACCGGGGTGCGGCCGGGCGCGGCGCGCGGGGAGCCGTATCCGGTGAGCGGCTGGAGACGGTAGGCAGAGGGCTTCAGTGCGAGGCGGCGGGCAGGGGCACCGGCGGCCGGGCCGGCGGGGTCGGCCGGTTCCCCGTCCGGGCCCCACGCGAAGAGTCCGGCCGTACCGGCCGCCCCTGCGGCGGCCGTGGCGCCGAAGAGCAACAGCCGGCGCCGCGTGAACAACTGATCCTTCTTCATGCAGTCATCAGTCGCCCGCCCGGCCCGCGGCGCACCGCACCGGTCACACGATTCCTCCCACCGGCGCAGCGCCGGCGGGTCGCGGAGCGCGGCCGCCGGCGGGCCCGGGCACCCTTCCCGCCGCCTGGGCGCCGGACGGGTCCGGGGGGTCCGATAGCCTCGGGCCGTGACGGAACAGCACTCGCAGCAGCCCTCGCAGGAGCCCTCGCAGCGGTTCGAGCGGGGCACCGACGGCCCCAAGGTCATCCTGGTCGGGGTCGACGGCTCCGAATCCTCCCTGCGGGCCGCTGCCTACGCGGCCGGTCTGGCCCGCCGCCAGCACGCGCTGCTCGCCGTGGTGTACGTGCAGCCGGTGATGGCGGCGGGGGCGGCCTTCGGGGTGCCGGTCGCGGAGACGACCGGGCAGATCGCCGAGGACCTGGTCGCGCAGATCCGGGAGGCCACCGAGCGCACGCGCGGGATATTCGACGTGCGCTGGGAGTTCCACACCTTCCCCGGCGACCCGTACGCGGGTCTGGCGAAGGCCGCGGACGACCTGACGGCCGACGCGGTGGTGGTGGGCGCCTCCGAGCAGGCCGGGCACCGGATCGTGGGCTCGGTCGCGGTGCGGCTGGTGAAGGCGGGGCGGTGGCCGGTGACGGTGGTGCCGTAACGGCACGCGTCACAGGGTGCGGAGGAACTCCCGGATCACGGCGGTGAACTCCGCGGGCCTCTCCATGTTCGGGTAGTGCCCGGTGCCCTCGATCAGTACGGCCCGCCCGTGCCGGACGCCGTCGGCCAGTCGCTGGGCCGCGGCGATGACGTCGGCGGTCTCCAGGGCGCCGTTCACGGTGAGCACGGGGACGTCGATGTCCGGCACCCGGGACCAGGTGTCGGTCACCGGCACATGCCAGTCCTTCTCTCCGGGGGTGTGCTTGGAGAGGGTGTTCAGGGCCATCTCGCGCAGTCGGCGCAGGATGTCCGGGTCGACCTGGTCGAGCGTGCGGTGGGGGCCGGGCACGTAGTTCAGGAAGGCCTTCAGCCAGCCTTCGACGTCACCGGCCGCCAGGGCGCGGGCGGTCGCGGCCTGGATCTCCTTGTGCCAGGGGTCGGAGTCCTCGAACTCGCCGGTGGAGGCGCCGCACACGACGGCCGCGCGGACCAGTTCGGGGTACTCCAGCAGGGTGTCGCTGACGATGACGCCGCCCATCGAGACGCCGACGAGTACGGCGGGGCCCGCGTCGAGGTGGCGCAGCAGGCCGGCGAGGTCGTCCGCCCAGCGGAACGGCCGGGTCGCGTTGGCGGAGGCGCCGTGGCCGCGTACGTCCACCGCGATCACCCGGTGGGTCCCGGCGAGATCCGGTATCACGGCGTCGAAGACGCGATGGTCGGCGAATCCGGAGTGGACCAGGACGACGAGGTCCCCGGCGCCGGCCTCGCGGTAGGCGAGGTCGCCGTCGGCCGAGGCGAAGCAGGTCAGTTCCGCAGCAGCTGTCATGACAACCAAGGTGTCACCTTCGGCCGACTTTGGCAACCGAGGTGTCATCTTCGGGTGCCATGATGGCCGGGTGAACGAGAGCCCCCAGCCCCTCCCCTCCGGCACGCCCGTCCCCTCGGACGCCCCCCTCCCGCCCGACGAACTCGGCCACCGCCTCACCGAGGTCTTCGACCTGGTCGGCCCGCTCTACCGGCGCGTCCTGCGCAAGGTGGAGCAGGGCGAGGCGGTCGAGGGCGCCTCGGTGGGGGTGCGCTCGGTACTGGACCTGCTGCACCGGAAGGGAGACATGACGGTCCCGCAGATGGGCCGGGTCATGGCGCTCAGCCGGCAGTTCGTCCAGCGCATGGTCAACGACGCGGCGGCCCGGGGCTGGGTGGAGAGCATCCCGAACCCCGCGCACCAGCGTTCGTCGCTGATCCGGCTCACCGAGGAGGGCCGCCGGCTCATCACGCTCGTCCTGGGCCGCGAGCACATGCTGAACCGCCAGGTCGGCGGCGATCTCACGGACGCCGAGGTGCGGGCCTGCGTACGGGTCCTGACGCAGATGCTGAGGACGTTCGAGCACGTCGACGTCGACGACTGACCGCCCGCCGCGGCCTACTCCCCCATCACCAGGCCGTCCTTCGCCGCGCCCCGGCTGAGCACGACGTCCCGGATCCGGTCGCGCACGCCCTCCACGCCGGCGCCCTGCGCGAGCGCCTTGTCGAGGTCGACCACCCGGCCCGCGTCGACGTCGAACTGCTGCGGTACGAACTCCGCCTTCGCCACCTCCCAGCGGCCGCCGGGCCGGGCGGGCGGGGCGAAGGTGAAGCGGGCGACGGTGGACTCGTTGCCGCGCGGGTCCTGCACGCCCTGCTGGTTGACCATCTCACCGGCGATCTGGTCGCCCATGCCGTAGACGACCCAGGTGCCGTTGACCTTCTCGTACGCCTGCGGGACATGGGCGTGGGTGCCGAGGATCAGGTCGATGTCCGGACGGTCGCCGGTGCGGAAGGCGGTGAGGGTGCGGGCGAGGGCGAGCTGGCGGTCGTCCGGCGCGTCCTGCCACTCGGTGCCCCAGTGCAGGGACACGACGACCACGTCGGCGCCGGCCGTACGGGCGGCCCGGGCGTCGGCCCGGATGCGGTTCTCGTCGATGAGGCCGACGGTCCAGGGCTGGTCCTGGGGCACCGGCCGGCTGGTGCCGTAGGTGTAGGCGAGGTGGGCGACGGTGGCGGGGCCCGCGCGCAGGAGGGTGACCGAGCGGGCCTCGGCCTCGGAGCGGGCGGTGCCCGCGTGGCGTACGCCGGCGCCGTCGAGGACGTCGAGGGTGCGCTGGATACCGGCGGCGCCGTCGTCGAGGCTGTGGTCGGAGGCGGTGGAGCAGCCGTCGTAGCCGGTGGCGGCGAGGGCCTGGGCGATCTCCGGCGGGGACGCGAAGAGGGGGTGGCCGGTGTAGGCGCCGTTCGCGCCGTAGACGGTCTCCATGTGACACAGGGCCAGGTCGGCCCGGGAGACGACGGGCTTGACGGCCTCGAGCATCGGGCGGAAGTCGTAGCCGGCGCCGCCGGCGTCGAACTGGGCGCGGTCGATGACCGAGCTGTGCGGCAGGACGTCGCCGGAGGCCACGAGGGTGAAGCCGCGGGCGGCGGAGGGGGCCGGGGGGCCCGGCCGTTGGGGTGGCCGCTGGTCACGGGCCTGGCAGGCGGCGCCCGCGGCGAGGAGGGCGGTCACCGCCAGGGCCACCAGGTGTCTGCGTGCGAGGATCACGGATCACCCCTGCTTCGGATGGATTGTCATATTTACGCACCTCTCACTCCTAGCGCATGGCTCCGGACAGACCGACCCGCCGCTCCCTGCGGTCGGCCCGATGCGCGCGATCGGCGTAGCCCGACCCCTCGTCGATCCGCGTGGCCCGACCGTTCGTCGAACCGTTCGTCGACGCGATCGACCGTCCGCCGCAGAGCCGTGTGCGCGCCCTGTCCGGAACCGGCCCCTTGCGGTGCCATACGCCCATGACCGCCGGAGCCACCCTCGCCGCCAGGACGACGACCGCCGACCACGAACTCGCCGCACTGCAGCGCGAGCACGGCCGGCCGCTCTTCGCGCTGCTGCTGAGGCTCTGCGACGGCGACCGCCAGCGCGCCGAGGACCTCGTGCAGGAGACCCTCGTCCGCGCCTGGCAGCATCCCGAGGCCCTGCGCGCCGACGCCTTCGACTCCGTGCGGCCCTGGCTGCTCACCGTCGCCCGGCGGCTCGCGATCGACGCGCGGCGGGCCCGGCAGGCGCGGCCCCCGGAGGTCGGGGACGCGGTCCTCGAGAACGCGCCGATCTGCGCCGACCACGCCGAGCGGGCCGCCGCGGCCCTCGATGTGCGCGAGGCTGTGAAGACACTCACTCCCGAACACCGTGAAGTCCTGGTGCTGGTGTACTTCCAGGGGGCGAGTGTGGCGGAGGCCGCCGCGACCCTCGGCATCCCGCCCGGTACCGTGAAGTCCCGCGCGTACTACGCGCTGCGCGCCCTGCGCCGGGTGCTTCCCGGATACGCGCCCGACCTGGGCTGAAACCCACGGTCGAGTCAAGCCTTCGCAAAGCGCCTTGCCGAGGACCTCGGTTGAGTAATCGGGTGTCCTTATCCGTGTTCCGGACTGAAGGCCGGCCACCGGACTCCAGGGGCCCGGCGACGGGCGACGCGCACGCACCGGAGGAAGGCAGGAAGGGATGCAGCACAGAGGTCACCAGAGCACGGACGGCGCCGGCGGCGGTGAACTGACCGTCCCCATGGCCTGGTTGTATGCCGAGTACATCGCCGACGAACTGCTGCGGACCGGCGATCTGATGCCGCCGACGTCCTTCGAGTTCCGCGCCGGGCGCGACGCCCTGGCGCTCACCATCTTCCTGTCCGACACCGACGGCGAACTGCCCGGCATCCGGGTCGTCACCCAGCTGGAGACCTGGCTTTCGCTCACGGCGTACGACCAGCCGTGGCAGGACTGGGTCGCCGAACGTATGGAACAACTGACGGCCGAGGCCGCCGAGTCGGAGGGGCCCGCTCCCGATCTGGAGCTGGCCGCGGCCGCCTGGCGATGGCTGGAGGAGACCGAACTGCTCGCCCCCGACCTCAACGCGGTCCCGGGCGGCGCGCCGGCCGGCGAGGACGAGGGACCCAAGGTCTGGACACCCGCCTGGCAGCTCGGACTGCCCCTCGGACACCTCGCGATCCATCTTTTCTAGATTCCGACCAATCCGGGGGCCCGGCCGCTCCGAACACTTGGGTCACGATTCGGTATGCGTCTTGAGTGATTCGGGTGCCTGGTCCGTACCGGTGGGAGCAAGGAGTAACCCCACTGGCACTCAACGGCACGAGGTTTCGGCATGAGGTCCCTGGAGAGGCATCGCGACGTCGGCGCGTACGCGCTCGGCGTGCTGGACGAGGCGGAGGCCTTCCGCTTCGAGGACCACCTCATGGAGTGTCCTCAATGCGCGGCGCAGGTCACGGAGTTCGGCCCCACCGCGCGGCAGATGATGCTCTACCGGCGGGCCACCCCGCGCACCGTGCACCCCTTCGCGGGGCCCGGGCCGCGCCTGCTGGACAAACTGCTCGCCGAGGTCTCCGTCCGGCGCCGGGCCGCGCGCCGGCGGATGATGTTCGCCCTGGCGGCCTCCGTGGTGATCGCGCTCGTCGGCCCCGCGGTCGCGATGATGTCGGGCGGCGACGGCGACAGCGAGGCCGTACGGGTCACCGCCACCGACGAGAAGTCCGGCGTGTGGGCGCAGGTGACCATCGAGGACGAGGTGTGGGGCAGCGGCATCGAGCTGAAGGTGAAGGACGGGGCGGGCCCGCGTGACTGCCGGCTGATCGCCGTCGGTCACGACGGCTCCGAGCAGACCGTCACCAGCTGGAACGTTCCACTGCACGACGCCCGCCCCAACACGATGAAGGGCGGAACGGCGTACCACCCCGACGAGGTGGCCCGCTACGAGCTGCGCACGGCCGAGGGCGAGCATCTGGTCACGCTGCCCTCCAGCTGACACCGGCCCGGAGTGAGTTCAGGTCACTTCTCTGCCGATTTCAACCAAAATCCCCTTCAGTGATTCCACCGTCTTTCCGTCGAATAAATCCGTTGACCGCGATTTGCGGCGCGCCACGCTTCGGCAGAAAATATTGTCGAGGACGTGGGAGCCACCGATGGATAAGACTTTGCGAATCCTCCTGACCGAGGAAGGCGCGGAAGCCGAGGACATCGCGGCGCTGACCGGATTTCTGCGCGCGGAACTGCTGCAGCTCGACGTGGACGACGTCACGACGGTCGTCGGTGAGCAGGAGGTTCCGCCCGGTGCCCGGGCCGTGGACATCACCACGATCGGCGCCCTGCTGGTGAGCCTGGGCAGCTCCGCGGCCGGACTGTCCCAGGTGATGAACGCCATCCGGGAGTGGCGTGGCCGCTGCCGGGGCTCCCCGCCCACCCTGCGGCTGACCTTGGACGACGACGAGCTGGAGATCTCCCAGGCGACGACGGAGCAGGTGTCGCAGGCCTTCGACCTCTTCGTCAGCCGCCATTCCACCATCGAGGCGTGAGCCATGACCACCACCCGGCATGCGCTGATCATCGCCAATGACCGGTATGACGACCAGGGCCTCGGACAATTGCGGGCACCGGCGCAGGACGCGGACTGCCTCGCGGAAGTCCTGGGCGATCCGGAGATCGGCGATTTCGATGTGGAAGTGTTGAGAAATGAACGGGTGGACGCCATCCGGCGGGGCATCGAGCGTTTCTTTTCCGAGGGCCGGCGCGACGACACGCTGATGCTGCACTTCTCGTGCCACGGACTGAAAAGCGAATCCGGTTCCCTGTATTTCGCGGCCCGTGACACGGAACCCCGGCTGCTGGAGGCGACGGCGGTCTCGGCGCGGTTCATCCGCCACTGCATGTTCCGCACCCGCGCCCGGCGCACCGTGCTGTTCCTCGACTGCTGCTACGGCGGCGCGTTCTCCCGTGGTTCGTCCTCGGTCCGCGCCGCCGGGGACGTGCACGTCCTGGAGTCCTTCGCCGGGGAGCGGCTCGGCGGCGGACGGGGCTGGGCCGTGATCACCGCCTCCGACTCCATGGAGTACGCCTTCGAGGGCACCCAGCTCACCCGGACCGCCGCCCCCCGGCCCTCCGTGTTCACCCGCGCGGTGGTGGAGGGACTGACCACCGGCGAGGCCGACCTCGACGCGGACGGCGAGATCTCCCTGGACGAGTTGTACGAGTACGTCTTCGACCACGTCCGCAAGCAGAGCCCGAACCAGACGCCGGGCCGCACGGTCGACATGCGGGGCGACATGTACCTCGCGCACAGCCGGCGCCGGCGCATCGTGGCCAAGCCGGTCCCGCCCGCCCTGCGCAAGGCCATGGGTGCCGCCAACTTCTACACCAGGCTGGGAGCGGTGGCGGAGCTGCACGCCTGGGTGGAGAGTCCCGACCTGGCGAAGGCGCTGGGGGCGCGCGACGCCCTCGAGGAGATCGTGCAGAACGACATCCGGGTGGTCTCGGACGAGGCGAGGAAGGCGCTGGCCGACGCCGTGCTGCGGCCCGATCCGATGCGTCTGGACTTCGGGCGGGTGCCGCAGGACGCGCAGGCCCCGCACCGGCCCGTCCATCTGCTCGGCCCGCCCCTGGCCCGCGCCTGCACCCCGCACCCCACGCCTCCGGCGGGCGAGTGGCTGCGCGTCGAGGAGTCGCCCGAGGGGCTGGACGTCAGCGTCGACACGTCGAAGCCGGGGCGGCTGAGCGGCGAACTGCGGCTGAAGGGGGTCGCCGAGGAGGCGACGCTGTGCGTGGAGGCGGAGGTCGTACCGGCTCCCGTCCCGCAGCCCGAGCCCGAGCCTCCGCCTCCCGAGCCACCGCGCCCCACGGCGACGATGGTCCGGCCGGTGGAGGAGATCCTGCCCACCATGGAGCGGGGCCCGGCCCCGGCCCGGGGCGAGGCCCACGACAGCCCGGCCGGCGGTGACGGGGGCGCCGTCCACGGCGGGCCGCCGGACCGGGGCGGCCGGGGTGGCCGGGGCGGAGTCCATGACGGCCCGGGCGGTGACCGGGTCGCCGTCCGCGACGGCCCCCCGAGCACCGGGCGGGACGCCGTTGCGCACGGCCCCATGGGCCCGGGGCGGGACGGCCCCCTGAGCACCGGGCGGGACGACTTCCGCCACGGCCCCGCCGGCAGCGGCCGGGACGCCGTCGCGCACGGACCGACGGCTGACGGCCAGGGCACCGTCCGCACCGGACCCCCCGCAGGCGACCGGAACGCCCTCCCTCACGGGCCGACAGACGACGGCCACGGCGCCGTCCCCGCCGGACCCCCCGCAGGCGACCGGGACGCCGTCCACGACGGACCGACGAGCGACGGCCGAGGCGCCGTCCGCACCGGACCCCCCGCCAGGGACCGGGACGCCACCCCTCACGGGCCGACGAGCGACGGCCAGGCCGCCGTCCACACCGGACCCCCCGGCCCCGGCCGAGACGCCGTCCGCGGCGGACCGACCGGTGAGGGCCTGCGCGCCGTGCGCACCGGGCCCCCCGGCAGTGGCCGGGGCGTCGGTCAGGGTGAGCCGGCGAACGGTGGGCGGGGACGGCGGCCGTGGAGCACAGCGGGCGGGCCGGTCCAGGCGCCGCCCGCCGGTGGCGGCCGAGCGCCGGTCCGTCAGGAGTCCGCGCCACCCGCCCGACCGCGCCGGACGCCGTCGCCCGACCGCTCGCCCCGGCGCGCGCCGGTGCTCGCGGGCGTCGCGCTGGCCTTCGCCGTCGCCTCGGTCGGCACCGTCGCCCGGGCCGTCTTCAAGGCCAGGGCGGCCCTGCAGGCGCTGCACGACCTGAAGGGGGACCTCGGGGCCCACGTCCGCGACTCGGGCATGCTCACGGCGCTCGTCGTCTCGCTGCTCACCGCGGCGGTCGCGCTGCTGCTGTGCGCCCTCGCCCGGCACGAGCTGGAGACGCACCCACGCCGGTACCCGGCGTCCTCGTCGAGCACGACGCGATCGGTGGTCTGGACGGCGCGGCTGCTGGCGATCCCCGCGCTGGTCGTGGGAGCGATCATGGTGATCGCGTATCCGATCACCAACAGCGTCTGGTGACCTGGTCCCCCGGCGTCACTTCAGCAGCCGCGACATCCGCCGGTCGGCGAGCGGCCTGCCGCCGGTCTGACAGGTGGGGCAGTACTGGAGCGAGGAGTCGCTGAAGGACACTTCGCGGACGGTGTCGCCGCAGACCGGGCAGGGCTCGCCGGTACGGCCGTGGACGCGCAGACCGCTCTTCTTCTCGGCCTTCAGCCGCCCGGCGGCAAGGCCCCGGGAGCGCTCGACGGCCTCGGTGAGCGTGGCGCGCAGGGCCTCGTAGAGGGTGTGGGTCTCCTGCGGGGTCAGGGAGGCCGCGAGTTTGAACGGAGACATCCTGGCCGCGTGCAGGATCTCGTCGCTGTAGGCGTTGCCGACGCCCGCGATGAGGCTCTGGTCGCGCAACGCGCCCTTGAGCTGCCGGCGTTCGCCCGCCAGCAGCGCGGCCAGGCGCGGTTCGTCGAAGTCGGCGGCGAGGGGGTCCGGGCCGAGGCGGGCCACGCCGGCGACCTCCCGCGGGTCGCGGACGACGTACACCGCGAGCCGCTTCTGGGTGCCGGCCTCGGTGAGGTCGAAGCCCTCGCCCGTCTCCAGGGCGACCCGCAGGGCGAGGGGGCCCTTGCCGGGGCGGGGCGGGCCGTCGGGCAGGCGGTCCTTCCACTGCAGCCAGCCGGCGCGGGCGAGGTGGGTGACGAGGTGCGGACCGTCAGCGGTCTCCAGGCCGAGGAACTTGCCGTACCGGCGCACCGCGGTGACCTCGTGGCCCTCGACGGCGGTGACGGGCGGGTCGTACGTCTTCAGGACGCTGATCGCCACCGGCAGCACGCGCACGATCTCGTGGCCGACCACGTGCTCGGTCAGGAAGTCCTTCAGCGCTTCGACCTCGGGGAGTTCCGGCATAGGTCCAGAGTGCCACGAGGAGTCAGCGGTCCTCCCGTACGACGAACTCGCACCACACGCACTTGCCGCCGCCCCGCGCCTCCACGCCCCACCCGTCGGCGAGCAGGTCCACCAGGAGCAGGCCCCGCCCGGAGACGCCCGACTCGCCGGCCTCGCGGCGGCGCGGCAGGGCGCTGGAGGAGTCCTCGACCTCGGCGCGCAGCCGTCGTTCCCCGCCGCCGGTGAGGACCCGCAGGGTGACGATGGCGGCGCCCTCGGTGTGCATGAGGGCGTTGGTGATCAGTTCGTCGGCGACCAGTTCGATCTCGTCGGCGGTGTCGCGCGCGCCCCAGGCCCGGACGGCGGCCCTGATCATGTGCCGGGCGGCGGTGAGCGCCTCGGGGTCCCCGGGCGCCACGTGCTGCTGGAGCCGGCCGCCGGTCCGCGGGGTGTCCAGGCCGCGCCGGCGCAGCAGGAGCAGGGCGACGTCGTCGTCCCCGCCGCGTTCGTCGGCGACGTCGATCAGCTGGTCGGCGAGGCGGCGTACGTCGTCGGGGCCGGCGGCGATGAGGGCGGCGAGCCGGCGCATGCCGTCGTCGAGGTCGACGCCGGGCTGTTCGACGAGGCCGTCGGTGCACAGCAGCAGGGTGTGGCCGGGGTCGAGCTCGATGGTGCCGACCGGGTACTCCAGGCTGCCGAACTCGGCGGACAGCCCGAGCGGCAGCCCGCCGGGCACGGGGACGCGCCGGCAGGCGCCGTCGGGGCCGCGCAGCAGGGGGTCGATGTGCCCGGCCCGGACCACCTGGACGACACCGGTGGACAGGTCGGCCTCGGCGTAGAGGCAGGTGGCGAAGCGGTCGGTGTCGAGTTCGTGGAGGAAGACGGAGGCGCGGGCCATCACCGTGGCCGGGGTGTGTCCCTCGGCGGCGTAGGCCTTCAGGACGATGCGCAGCTGGCCCATGACGGCGGCGGCGTGCGTGTCGTGCCCCTGGACGTCGCCGATGACGGCGCCGACGCGGCCGCCGGGCAGCGGGATGAGGTCGTACCAGTCGCCGCCGATGTCCCGGCCGTGGGAGCCGCCGATGGTGGCGGCGCGGTAGCGGACGGCGACGTCGGCGCCGGGCACGCTGGGGATGGTGCGCGGCAGCATGGCCTGCTGGAGGCCCTGGGCGATGTCCTTCTCCTGCTCGTAGAACATCGCCCGCTGCAGGCTCTGCGCGATGCTGCTGCCGAGGGCGACGAGGATGTTGCGCTCGTCCTGGGAGAAGCCCTCGCGGTTGCTGTAGAGCAGGCCCATCGCGCCGATCGGGCGGGCCTGCACGATCAGCGGCAGATACGCCGCGGAGGTGATCCTCAGGTCGGTGATGTGCGGCCACAGCACGGGATAGCCCGCCGCGAACTCCTCCGGGGACTCGATGAAGCGGGGGGTGAGCGTGCGTACGACCTCGCTCATCGGGTACGGCTCGTCGATCCGGGTGACCAGGGTGCCGGGGACGAAGCTGCCCTCGGGCCCCTCGGCGACCAGCCTGATGCGGCCGGCCTCGACCAGGCCCATGACGAGACTGGTGGCGCCGAGGTGGGTGAGGCCCTGGGTGTCCTTGAGGACGTCGATGACGTCCTGCACGGTCCGGGCGTGGGCGAGTGCGGCCGTGGTGAGCTGCACGACGTTGGTCTGCTCGCGGCGCGCGTCGTCGAGGGCGGCCGCCTCGTGGCGGTCGGCGAGGTCGTGGAGCTCGTCGGTGGCGTCGCGGACGATGCCGACGATCCGGCGGGGGCGGCCGGTGCCGTCACGGCGGATGTAGCCCTGGGTGTGGGTCCAGCGCAGCGTGCCGTCGCGCAGCCGCATACGGAAGTAGGCGCCGTAGTTCTCGCTGCCGTCCTTGATGGCCTGGGCGACCAGTTCGTCCAGGCGGCTGCCCTCGGCCGGCGGCACGCGGACGGCGAGGGAGGCCGGGTTGCCGTCGTACTCGTCCGGCCGCAGGTCGAAGATCTCGTACGCCCGGGCATCCATGTGGAAGAGCCCCGAGTCCAGGTCCCAGTCGAAGCTGCCCATGCGGTTGAGCGCCAGGATCGGATCCGGGTGGGCGGGCCAGTCGTCCGGGAGTGACAGGGCACTCGCTCCCCGATCAACCATGGGGCCACCTTGCCAGGATTCGTCCGATTCTTCGACCGGGGAGCGGTACGGGTGCCCCGCGGCAGGTCGTCCTCGGCGGGTCACCTCGGGCGCGGGCGCCCCCGGCGGGCCCGGGCCGCCGGGGGCGGTGCGGGTCGCGACGGGTACTCGCACCTCGGTCTCCCGGACGACGGGGGTCGTTCGCCCGCCCCGGTCCGCTTCACCCGTCCGGGTCACGCGAGCGGGGGCATGAATCACGCAGCGTCACGATGGCCGGAACGCAGCGAAGGAGCGCACGGACGTGGACTGGTTCACCGCACCCGACTACTGGCTGAGCCGTCTCGTCTTCCAGCGGGCGCTGGCCGGTGTGTACCTGGTCGCGTTCCTGACGGCGGCCCTGCAGTTCCGCCCGCTGCTGGGCGAGCGGGGGATGCTCCCGGTCCCCCGTTTCGTGGAGCGGGTGCCGTTCAGGCGCGCGCCGAGCTTGTTCCAGTGGCGCTACTCCGACCGCCTGTTCGCGCTGTGCGCCTGGACCGGGTGCGCGGTGTCGGCGGCGCTGCTGGCGGGGCTCGACGGCCTGCTCCCGCTGTGGGCGGGCATGCTGCTGTGGCTGGTGCCGTGGGCGCTGTACCTGTCGATCGTGAACGTCGGTCAGACCTGGTACTCGTTCGGCTGGGAGTCGCTGCTGCTGGAGACCGGTTTCCTCGCGGTGTTCCTCGGCAACGACGAGGTGGAGCCGCCGGTCGTGGTGCTGTTCCTGGTGCGCTGGCTGCTGTTCCGGGTGGAGTTCGGGGCGGGTCTGATCAAGATGCGGGGAGACGCCTGCTGGCGGAAGCTGACCTGTCTGTACCACCACCACGAGACACAGCCGATGCCCGGCCCGCTGAGCTGGTTCTTCCACCATCTGCCGAAGCCGCTGCACCGGGTGGAGGCGGCCGCCAACCACGTCACCCAACTCGTCGTGCCGTTCCTGCTGTTCGCCCCGCAGCCGGTGGCCACGGCGGCCGCCGCCCTGATGATCCTGACCCAGCTGTGGCTCATCCTGTCGGGCAACTTCTCCTGGCTGAACTGGATCACGGTCGTCCTCGCCGTGCCCGCGCTGGAGCTGCCCTCCGGCCACCGGCCGGCCGCCGGGGGAAGCACACCGCTCTGGTACGAGGTGGTGGTCCTCGCCGCCGCGGCGCTGATCGTCTTCCTCAGTCACCGCCCGGTGGTCAACATGCTCTCCCGCCGCCAGGTCATGAACCGCTCGTTCGACCCGCTGCACCTGGTCAACACCTACGGCGCGTTCGGCAGCGTGAGCCGGATCCGCTACGAGGTGGTGGTCGAGGGCACGCTGGACGACGTCCCGCGTGAGGACTCCGACTGGCGGGAGTACGAATTCCGGGGCAAGCCGGGCGATCTTCGGCACTGGCCCCGCCAGTTCGCCCCCTACCATCTGCGCCTGGACTGGCTGATGTGGTTCGCGGCGCTCTCCCCGGCATACGCGGGACCGTGGTTCGGTGCGCTGGTGGAACGGCTGCTGGAGAACGACCGCGACACACTGAGGCTGTTGCGCCGCTCCCCCTTCCCGCCCGACGAGCCGCCCCGCTACGTCCGGGCCCGGCTGTTCCGCTACCGGTACACCACCTGGCGGGAGCTGAGGGAGACGGGCGCCTGCTGGGACCGGACGTACGTGCGCGAGTATCTGCCGCCGACGCGGCTGACGGCGGTGGCGCGCAGGCCGTAGACGCGGACGGCCGCGGGGATGCGGCGGGCTCTCGACGCGGGGGCCCGGGCGGGGCACAGTTCTCCCTACGTACTCGCCAGTAGTGGACGACATGTGCGCGCCGGTCGTGGGCGCCGTACGTGTCCGTCGTCACGCACACCGAGGGAGCTGCCGTGACCACCTGGGTCGGCCGGACCGCCGTCGAGATCGCCGCCGCCGTGCGGGACAAGCAGGCCACGCCGCGCGAGGTGGTGGCGGAACATCTCGCGCGCATCGAACGGCTGGACGGGCGGATCGGGGCGTTCCGGGTGGTGCGGGCGGAGCCCGCGCTCGCCGAGGCCGACGAGGTGGCGGCCCGGGGCGATCTGGCCGAACTGCCTTTGGCCGGGGTGCCGGTGGCGGTCAAGGACAACCTGGGCGTGCGGGGCGAGTCGATGCGGGTGGGCTCGGCCGCGACCCCGGACGCACCGGTCGGCGCCGACCATGTGACGGTGGCCCGGCTGCGGGCCGCCGGCGCGGTGGTCGTGGGGCTGACGAACGTGCCGGAGCTGTGCGTCTTCGGCACCACGGAGGGCGTGCACGGCACGGCCCGCAATCCGTGGGACACCTCGCGCACGGCGGGCGGCTCGTCGGGCGGCAGCGCCGCCGCGGTGGCCGCCGGGATGGTGCCGGTCGCGCTCGGCAACGACGGCATGGGCTCCTTGCGCATACCGGCCGCGAACTGCGGTCTGGTGACCATCAAGCCGGGTCACGGGGTGGTGCCGGCGGGCATAGGCGACGGCGACTGGTTCGGGATGTCGGAGAACGGCCCGCTGGCCACGACCGTGGCGGACGCCCGGCTGATGCTGTCGGTCCTGGCGGACGGCGGGGCCGTACGGCGGGACGGGGAGCCCCGTGCGCTGAGGATCGCGGTGTCGGTGCGCAGCCCGCTGGCCGGTGTCACGGTGAGCGCCCCGTACGCGGGGGCGGCGCGGGACGCCGCGGGGGTGCTGATGAAGGCGGGCCATCAGGTACGGCGGGCCGACCCGCGGTATCCGCTCTCGCTGGGGGTCACCTCGCTCGCCCACTGGACGGCGGGCACGGCCGTGGACGCGGGAGGTCTCGACGCCCGGCTGCTGACCCGCCGCACCCGGGTGCACGCCGCCCTCGGCCGGCGCTTCCTGAACGGCGTGCGGGGCGGCGCGGCGCGGGAGGATCTGCGCCGGCGGCTGGAGCCGTTCTTCGAGGAGCACGACGTGCTGCTCACGCCGGCGCTGGCGCGGCGCTCGCCCCGGTCGGAGCCGTGGCACGAGCGGGGCTGGCTGCGCAACGTCCTGGTGAACACGAACTACTCGCCGCTGACCCCGCCGTGGAACCTGACGGGCTGGCCCGCGATGGCCGTCCCGTTCGGCACCCTGCCGTCCGGTGCGCCGACCGCCGTGCAGCTGGTGGGGCGGCCGGGCTCGGAGGCGGAACTGCTGCGGGTGGCGGAGCAGTTGGAGGGCCTGCGTCCCTGGCGGCGGACGGCGCCGCTCGACTGAGAGCGAGCGGCCGGGGTCCGTATGGGCGTGGCTCGCGTACGCGCACGCCCATGGGCGGGGTCCTCGTGCGGGACCGGTCCGTCCGGACTCAGTCCACGCTGGGCAGGATGTGGTCCTCGGCCAGGTCTTCCTCGTAGCCCGCCAGGCGGATCGGGGCGGAGCGCGCCCACACGTCGAGGCTGCCGAGCTCGCCGGGCCTGCGGTGGGCGCGCTCCACGCGTTCCTTGGGGCGCTGTTCTCGATTCGTCTTCTCCGGTGTCACCGCGCACTCCTTATGTGTCGGGTCACCCTGGGGGCGGGCCGGCCAGTCTGCGGTCCGGCGCTGAACGCTCCCTGGGGTCTGGCTGGAGTCGGTGGCGACGCGGTGGTGCCGGTGACTCCTCGGAGAGCTGGCCGTTGTGAACCGGCTTGTCCCAGACGGACGGTGGGTGTGGGTGGCACTCCGTCCTGCTGTCCGTCGCTACAGATTAACCAAATGAGCGGGGTACTGCTCGATAGCGCCGAAAATTTGGGGTAACCATGGCGCGTCACCCACATGTCCTCGCAGGTGAATTGAACCCTTTCCGCCGTTTTTCCGCCGCTTTTGCCTGCGGTGAGTTCACCCGTCCGGCGTACACGGTGAACACGGCAGCGGCCCCGTCACGGCGTTCAGATCCCGTTCGTCCGGTCGCAAGCACGCCATGATCTGCTGAGGTACCGAACGGCTGTCTCGCGGGAGGACCGACGCATGGAGCTGCGCAGCGTCGAGGAGCTGATGGACCTGCTGTACGCGTGCCGCGGCGTACGGGAGACCCCGGGCGGCACGGCCCGCGGGGTCGACCTGCACGACCACGCGCTGCAGACGGCGGCGCTGCTGCGCCGAAGTCGCCCCGCGGACAAGGAACTCCAGCTGACCGGGCTGGTCCACCCCGTCGGGCACCTCCTGAGCCCCACCGACCCCGCCCGGCGCGCGGAACGCGCGGCCGACGCCGTACGGCCGCTGCTCGGCGCCCGGGTCGCCCGGCTGATCGCTCTGCACCCCTGGCTCGGTGCGCCGGCCGACGACGACCTGCTGCGTCTGCGGCAGGCCGACGAGGACGGCCGGGCCGCCGGGGTCGACGCGGGGGTGCTGGAGGACTGGCGGACCGTCCTGGAACTGGTGGCCGCCCGCACCTCACGCCTCGGCGCGGTCGACTGAGGATCCGCGCGCCGAGGCGGCCCTCACCACTTGCCCGGCGCGTAGTCCTTCAGAAAGACCCCGTACACGTCCTCGCCGGCCTCGCCCCGCACCACGGGGTCGTAGACCCGCGCCGCACCGTCCACCAGGTCGAGCGGCGCGTGGAACCCCTCCTCGGCGAGCCGCAGCTTGTCGAAGTGCGGGCGCTCGTCGGTGATCCAGCCGGTGTCGACGGAGGTCATGAGGATGCCGTCGGCCTGGAACATCTCCTGCGCGCTGGTCCGCGTGACCATGTTCATCGCCGCCTTGGCGGCGTTCGTGTTCGGGTGGCCCGCACCCTTGTAGCCGCGGCCGAAGACGCCCTCCATGGCCGAGACGTTCACGACGTACGAGCGCCCGCTCGTCGCCTTCCTCGCGGCGGCGGCCATCGCCGGGCGGAGCTTGCTGATCAGGATGAACGGCGCCGTGTAGTTGCACAGCTGGGTCTCGAGGAGCTCCACCGGGGAGATCTGCTCGATGGTCTGCACCCAGGTGTTGGTCTCGACGACGTCGGGGACCAGGCCGCCCGCGTCGATGGCGGTGCCGTCGAGGTGCCGGGCGACGCTGGCGTTGCCCGCGACGAGGGCGAGGTCGGCGACCTTCTGCGCGTCCAGACCGCTGGTGCCGACGGGCAGCGCGGCCAGGCCGTCGACCGCGCCGGAGTTGAAGGCGCCGATGACGTGGTGGGCGGGCAGCTCACCGGCGGGCAGCGGGGCGCTCTCGCCGTCGACCAGCGCGGCGTAGGCGGACGGCAGGCGGCGTACGGTCTGCGTCGCGTTGTTGATGAGGATGTCGAGCGGGCCCGCCTCGGCGACCTGGTCGGCGAGCGCCACGGCCTGCGCCGGGTCGCGCAGGTCGATGCCGACGACCTCCAGACGGTGCAGCCAGTCGGCCGAGTCGTCCATGGCCTTGAAGCGGCGGATGGCGTCCTTCGGGAAGCGCGTGGTGATCGTCGTGTGGGCGCCGTCCCGCAGCAGCCGCAGCGCGATGTACATGCCGATCTTGGCGCGGCCGCCGGTGAGCAGGGCGCGCTTGCCGGTGAGGTCGGCGCGGGCGTCGCGCTTGGCGCGGTTCAGGCCGGCGCAGTCGGGACAGAGCTGGTGGTAGAAGTAGTCGACTTCCACGTACCGCGTCTTGCAGGTGTAGCAGGAGCGGGGGCGCTGGAGTATCCCCGCGATCTTCCCCGCCTCGGTGACCGACGAGGGGAGGATG
The DNA here is from genome assembly GCF_042898825.1 of Streptomyces sp. NPDC000345. Lineage (NCBI taxonomy): Bacteria > Bacillati > Actinomycetota > Actinomycetes > Kitasatosporales > Streptomycetaceae > Streptomyces > Streptomyces sp. NPDC000345. The sequence continues at coordinate 126,747 of NZ_JBIAZE010000015.1, read as the reverse complement.
CCCTCGGTCTCGTCGTCGATGCGCTGGGCGGAGCCGGTCGCGGTGGACTCGGTGACCGCCTTGTCGTGGGCGGTCTTGGCGGCCCGGCGCTCCTGGCGGCGGCGCTGCTTGACCGTGCGGTAGATGCCGGCGGTGGCCCGGCGCACGGCGATCGCGTCGGGGTGGTCCACCTCCAGCTTGTCGAGTTCCTCGAGCACGCCGAGGCAGACCGCCAGCCGCTCGGGGTCGATGCCGGGCCCGTACACGACCTCGTCCACGGCCTCGTCCGTGATCGCCGAGCCGTCCTCTGTCACCGTCATCGCGCTGCCGTTCCCTGCTGAGCCGTGCGGCGCTCCGACCGCGTCCGCTTTCGAACGGGGAAGTCTACGGAGCGCCGGGCCCCTCCTCCAAACCCGTTCCGGTCAGGAACCGCAGGCCGTGATGAGTGTCTCCACCTCGGCGGTCAGCGCGTGTGCGAACCGGTCGAGGTCCGGGACGGCCTCGGCGTCGGCGACGAGCCCGTAGTGGACGCGGCCGCGGTACGTCGAGACGGCGACCGCGAGGGACTGACCGCGGGCCAGCGGCGCGTACGGGTACACCTCGGTGACCGGGTTCCCGCCGAGCTTCAGGCCGAAGCCGGGCAGGGGCACGCTGGTGACGAGGATGTCGAACCAGAGCCGGGCGGCCTGGCCGACCAGCGGTCCGCCGAGCCGGTGGCCGAGCGCCGGGACGTGGTCGGCGAGCAGGGCGACGGCGCCCGCGCCCCGGCCGGGTCCGGCGTCCTTGTTGGCGTCCATCGCCGTGCGGACGTGGGCGAGCCGGGCGAGCGGGTCGGGGTCGTCGACCGGAAGCCGTATCAGGTACCCGGAGAGCCGGTTGCCCTGCGGGTGCGCGGTGCGCGGGCGGCGCTTGGAGACGGGGATCAGTGCACGGGGCCGTACGCCCTCGCTGCCGTCGCCGCGCTCGTCGAGCCAGCGGCGCAGGGCCCCGGCCACGACCGCGATCAGGACGTCGTTGACGGTGCCGCCGACGACCTTGCGGACGCGGTGCACGTCGTCGAGGTCGAGGACCACGCCGGCGGTGCGGCGGGTGCCGGTGGGTTCGGCGGCGAGCGCGGGGGTGGACCGTACGCCCAGGGTCGACACGGCCACGGACGCGCCGATGTCCAGGGCGCGCCCCACGTCGGAGACGGCGCCGCGCAGCAGTCCGGGGAGCCTGCGCACATCGGGGATCAGACCTCGGGCGGGCTCCGCCGGGCGGGGCCGGGGCGCGGGCATGTCCATGGGGTCCAGGACGGCGGCGGCCAGCGTCAGGGCGCGCAGTCCGTCGGCGAGGGCGTGGTGGAACTTGAACAGCACGGCGAAGGACACGCCGTCCCGCCCCGGCAGCACGTGCGCCTCCCAGGGCGGGCGCTCGCGCTCCAGCGGGCGCTCCATGAGCCGGCCGGCCTCGGCCTGGAAGTCCGCGGTGGGCGCGTGCAGCCGGACGTGCCGCAGCGGGTCGAAGTCCGGGTCGGGTTCGCGCACCGCGCCCCCGAAGGCGAGCGGCCGGCGCAGGTCGAGCGGCAGTGTGGTGCCGAAGGGCCGCCACACGTCCCGGATCCGCATGCGCAGTCCGGGGACGGCGGCCGCGCGGGCGGCGAGCAGGTCGGCCGCGTGGGCACCGGCGGTGGGCGACTGAGCGGAGAAGACACCGAGCGCACCGAGGTGCATCGGGTGCTCCGCGGACTCGATGTTCCAGAACGCAAGGTCGAGGGGTGCCAGGAGATCATCAGCAGACAAGGGCTTGCCTCGCGTCGACGACGGGTGAGGAAGCAGTCAACCCCTTCGAGGTGATTACGGTCAAGCACCTGCAGGCTACGCACAGTTAACAGCCGATTAAGTTCATGACACCTGCTGCCCCTTGCCGAGGGCGATCACCCCGGCCCTCGACACCGTGTACAGCTCCGCGTCGCGCTCCGGGTTGACGCCGATCGTCGCGCCGGGCGGGACCTCGACGTTCTTGTCCAGGACCGCCCCGCGCACCACCGCGCCCCGTCCGATGTGGACGTTGTCGTGGAGGATCGAGCCCTGTACGACCGCTCCCGGGTCGACCCTGACGCCCGGCGACAGCACGGACCGGGTGACCTGGCCGCGGATGAGGCATCCCGCGCTGATGATCGACTCGCTGGCCATGCCGCCGGCGTTGAAGCGGGCCGGGGAGAGCTGGTAGGAGTGGGTGTAGATGGGCCAGCTGCGGTTGTACAGGTTGAAGGCCGGGCGCTCGGCGATCAGGTCCATGTGGGCGTCGTAGTAGGCGTCGAGCGTGCCGACGTCCCGCCAGTAGCCCTGGTCGCGGGTGGTCTCGCCGGGGACGTGGTTGTCGTTGAAGTCGTACAGCCCGGCCTCGCCGCGCTCCGTCAGCTGGGGCAGGATCGAGCCGCCCATGTCGTGCACCGAGTCCTCGTCCTCGGCGTCCCGCTGGAGGGCCTCGATGAGGGCCTTGGTGGTGAAGATGTAGTTGCCCATCGAGGCGAAGACGGTCTCCGGGTCGTCCGCCAGGCCGGGCGGGTCGGCGGGCTTCTCCAGGAAGCGCTCGACCGTCTGGCCGTCGGAGCCCGGCGTGATCACCCCGAAGGAGGAGGACTCGGTGCGGGGGACGCGGATGCCGGCGACGGTGACGCCCGCACCGCTGTCGATGTGCTGGGCGAGCATCTGGCGCGGATCCATGCGGTAGACGTGGTCGGCGCCGAACACGGCGACGTACTCGGGCTGTTCGTCGTAGACCAGGTTCAGCGACTGCAGGATGGCGTCGGCGCTGCCCAGGTACCAGCGCTTGCCGAGCCGCTGCTGGGCCGGTACCGGGGTGACGTAGTTGCCGAGCAGACTGGACATCCGCCAAGTGGTGGTGATGTGCCGGTCCAGCGAGTGCGACTTGTATTGGGTGAGCACGCAGATGCGCAGGACGTCGGCGTTGACGAGGTTGGACAGGACGAAGTCGACGAGCCGGTAGGTGCCGCCGAAGGTGACCGCTGGTTTGGCGCGGTCCGCGGTCAGGGGCATCAGGCGCTTGCCCTCACCGCCCGCGAGTACGATGCCGAGCACCGAAGGTCCGCCACGACGCATGGCCGCTCCCCTCACCTGTTGGAACCCATGAATGCCCCGCTGCGGGGCCCGCTACGCCTGTTTGACGATCTCCTCGTACAGCCGGACCGTCCGCCGGGCCACCGCGTCCCAGCCGAACTCCCGCACCGCGCGCTCCCGCCCGGCCTCCCCCATGCGGCGTCCGGCCTCCGGATCACCCAGCACCGAGTCCAGCGCCCGGGTCAGCCCCGCCTCGAACTCCTCGTCGCCGCCGTCCACGGGTACGAGCAGGCCGGTCACCCCGTCCTCGACGACCTCCGGGATCCCGCCGACCCGGGAGGCCACGACGGGAGTGCCGCAGGCCATCGCCTCCAGGTTGACGATGCCGAGGGGTTCGTACACGGAGGGGCAGACGAACACGGCCGCGTGGGTGAGGAGTTGGATCACCTCGGGGCGCGGCAGCATGCGCGGGATCCAGCGCACGCCGTCGCGGGCGCGGCTGAGCTCGGCGAAGAGGTCGCGGAACTCCCGGTCGATCTCCGGGGTGTCGGGGGCGCCCGCGCAGAGCACGACCTGGGCCGCCGGGTCGATGTCCCGTACGGCGCGCAGCAGACGGGGCACGCCCTTCTGGCGGGTGATGCGGCCGACGAACAGCACGAACGGGCGGTCGGGGTCGAGGCCGAGGCGGGAGACGGCGTCGGTGCCGTGGTCGGGCCGGTACAGCCCGGTGTCGATGCCGTTGTGCACGACGTGGACCCGCTCCGGGGTGAGCGCCGGATAGCAGGTGAGGATGTCCTCGCGCATCGCGCCGGAGACGGCGATCACCGCGTCCGCGGCCTCCACGGCGGTCCGTTCGGCCCAGCTCGACAGGGCGTAGCCGCCGCCGAGTTGCTCGGCCTTCCAGGGGCGCAGGGGTTCCAGGGAGTGCGCGGTCACCACGTGCGGGATGCCGTGGAGCTGCTGGGCGAGCCGGCCGGCGAGGTTGGCGTACCAGGTGTGCGAGTGGACGAGCTCGCGGCCTTCGAGTCCGGCGGCCATGGCGAGGTCCACGGAGAAGGTGCGCAGCGCGTCGTTGGCGCCGTCGAGGGCGGACCAGGGACGGTGGCGCCGGACGCCCTCCGCGCGTTCCCTGAGGGAGCCCTCACCCCAGCAGTGCACGTCGAGATCGACGAGCCGGCGCAACTCCCGGGCGAGGAACTCGACATGGACGCCCGCGCCGCCGTACACGTCCGGGGGGTACTCCCGGGTCAGCAGTCCCACACGCACCCGGAACCCCCCATTCTCAACGGCTGGTTCCTTTCATGGTCACCCAGACGGGGCGCGCGGGGAAGAGCGCGGGGGTCGTGTGAAGCAACAGTCGCCGCAGACGCCCCCGCCGGGCACCCGGTAGTAGAGGCAGCAGCTGCGGCGGCGGAAGGCGGTGCCGGCCGGGGTCTCGGTGCGGGTGCCGGTGCCGGCGAGGAGGGGGTGGGCGAACAGCTCGGCGGTGAGGGCCCGCGCGCGTGCGGCGGTCTCGGGGCGGCCGTGCGTACGCGCCCACAGCCGCAGCTGCCGGTCGGCTCCGGCGAGGGCGGAGGCCGCGTTGCCCCGCAGCAGGCCCGGAGCGACGGGGTGGTGGGCGCGCAGGGCCGCCGACAGGGGTTCGAGGTGGGCGTCCAGGACGGTCGCGGCCAGCGTGGCCGCGTCGCCGGGCAGGGCCCTGACCTCGGTCAGCCACAGGTCGTCGGGCGCGCTGCCGTCCGGGTCCCAGCGCAGCAGCCGTGGATCGAGGTCGGGGAGGGCGCCGTACAGGGCGGCGCAGCCCAGCGCCGCCGACCACAGCCGGGCCGCGAGTCCCTGCTGGGCCACGGAGGCTCCGATCCGCTCCTCGGAGGCGCGCAGGGCCCGGGTCACCTTCCGGACGCGGAAAGTCAGGGAATTTCCGTAAACATCCGATGACTGGCCGGCGTAGGTCTGGGCGAGGGTCGGCAGGGGCCGCGGCGGCGCTCCGGCGACGCGTAGGAGGAAGAAGCCGCCGAGCGGGCGCAGCGCGGCGAGATCGGGGTCGAGGTCCACGATCCGCAGTAGTACCAAGGGGCTCCGGAGCCGCGATCAGGGGGATCCCCTAGACGTCACCCGTCTGAGGGAGGACGGCGGGTCCGTCGTACTCCATCGGCAGTAGGACGCAATGCGTGCTCAGGGACGACGACGGGAACAGATCGGCAAGGCATCGTGTTGGTTATGGAAGCCGACCGTTCGCCGCGCCGGGCCCCGAGCTCCGGCCTCACGCAGAGGAGCAGCTCATGAGCGCCCTCGCGTTGTCCGTGGTCCTGTCACTGATCTCCGCCGTGGCGTACGCGTCCGGGGCGATCGTGCAGGAGCAGGTCGCGGTGTCCTCGCCCCACGAGGAGTACGCGCCGCTGCGCCGACCCGGCTGGTGGGCGGCGGTCGCGCTGAACGGCCTCGGCGGACTGCTGCACGTGGTGGCGCTCGCGTACGGTCCCCTGAGTCTGGTGCAGCCGCTGGGCGCGCTGACGATCGTGTTCGCGCTGCCCATGGCCGCGCTGTTCGTCGGCCGCAGGGCCGGGGCGACGGCCTGGCGGGGCGCGATCATGGCGACGGTGGGTCTGGCCGGTCTGCTGTCCCTGGTCGGCGCCTCCGACGCGCAGTCGCTGAGCACCCCGCAGCGGGTGAGCGTGGCCGTGGTCACCGCCGGTGCGGTGGTGGCGCTGATGGCCGCCGGGCGGGCCGCGCACCGGCACCCGGCGGTGCGCAGCATGCTGCTGGCGACGGCGTCGGGCATCGCGTTCGGCATGTCGTCGGTGTTCACCAAGACCGTCGCGGTCGACTGGACCGACGGCGTCTCGGCGGCCGATGTGCCCTCCCTGGCCGTGATCGGCGTGCTGGCCACGGCCGGCATGCTGCTGTCGCAGGCCTCCTACCGGGGCGCGGGCCTGGCGGCCCCGCTCGCGACGCTGACCGTGGTCAACCCGGTGGTGGCGGCCGCGGTCGGCATCACGATGTTCGGCGAGACCTTCCGTTACGGCACGACGGGCACCGTGCTCGCCCTGAGCTGTGGGGTGGTGGCGGCGGGCGGCCTGATCCTGCTGACCACCGAGCGTCTTCCAGGCGGATCCCCTGTGGCCGGGCTTCCGGCCGCACCGGCGGAAGCGGCGCTGACGCGGTCCGTCGAGGAGGTGCCGGAGGACCTGCTGCGGCCGGTCGCCCCGCCGCTGCGGGAAGAGGTGGACGAGGAGAAGCTGCTCGTGCCGGCCCAGGCCGGGGAACCCCCCTACGGGGAGGGCCCGGCGGGCCAGGCAGAGGGGCAGCCGGTCGTCTTCCACAGTCCGTTCTACGGCGCCGCGTACCTCGCGGTGCCGGCCGTCGACCGGCACCGGGTGCGCGTCAAATCCTGACGCCGCCGGCCCGCAGATAGGCCAGCGGGTCGACATCCGTTCCGAATCCGGGCCCCGTCCGCACCTCGAAGTGCAGATGCGGGCCCGTGCTGTTGCCGGTGGAGCCGGAACGCCCGATGCGCTGACCGCCGCCCACCGACTGCCCGTCCCGCACGGAGATCGCGGACAGGTGGGCGTACTGGGTGTAGCGGCCGTCGGCGTGTCTGATGACCACCTGGTAGCCGAAGGACCCGCCCCAGCCCGCGCTGACCACCGTGCCCGCCGCGACCGCCTTCACGGAGGTGCCGGTGGGGACGGGGAAGTCGACGCCGGTGTGGTAGCCCTTCGACCAGGAGGAGCCGGTCGCGTGGTACGGCGTTCCGGTGGCCGCGGCGACCGGGGCGACACGGGAATGGCCGGTCTGCGCCTTGTCGTCGGCCCCGGAGTCCTTCTCGGTGCGGGACGGGGAAGTGCCCGGCCTCTTCCCGGAGGTGGACGTGCCGGCCGGAGCGCGCAGTTTCAGCCGCTGACCCGGCATGATCAGGTCGGGATCGGCGCCGATCGTGGTCCGGTTGGCGGCGTAGAGCCGACGCCAGCCGCCCCGCACCTCCTGGCGGTCGGCGATGCCGGAGAGGGTGTCGCCGTGGACGACGGTGTACATCTCGGCCTTGCCCGCCCGGGACTGGGGCGTGGACTGCGGCTGCACGTCCCGCAGCGACGTCTTCCCGGACTTCGGCGTCCCGCTGGAGGTCCCGCCCGACGTCCCGCTCGGACGGATGTCGGGGGTGTCGCCGCCCCGGGTCAGTCCGGCCCGCCCCGAGCACACCGGCCACGCGCCGGGGCCCTGGCCTTCCAGGACCTTCTCCGCCACGGCGATCTGCTGGTCCTTGGTGGCCAGGTCCGCGCGCCCGGCGTAGCGCTTGCCGCCGTACGCCTCCCAGGTCGACTGGGTGAACTGCAGGCCGCCGTAGAAGCCGTTGCCGGTGTTGATGTGCCAGTTGTTGCTGGACTCGCACGCGGCGACCTTGTTCCAGGTGCCGACGTCGGCCGCCTGGGCGGCGCCTGCGCCGATGAGCGGTATCGCCATGCCGGCGCCGCCGGCCGTGACCGTGAGCGAGGCCCGGTTGATCCTGTTCGGCTGATACCGGCGGTGCCGGCCGCGTACGGCCATGGAGATCCCCCTCGACATGCGTCAGGAGGGGAAAAAGTAAGGGGCGCCGACAGGCCGTGACAAGACGTCAATCAGCCGCTCCGGCTCCCCCACGAAGACCGGAAAACGCGTAAGGATGGCCCCGGAAAGAAGAGAGGCACCACCCCCTAGGAGCCAGCCCTATGAGCACTACAGCGCAGATCGGCGTGACGGGACTCGCGGTCATGGGCCGCAATCTCGCCCGCAACTTCGCGCGCAACGGTTACACGGTGGCGCTGCACAACCGGACGGTGGCGCGGACGCACGCGCTGGTGGAGGAGTTCGGGCACGAGGGCGCGTTCATCGCGGCGGAGACCGCCAAGGACTTCGTGGCGGCGCTGGAACGGCCCCGCCGCCTGGTGATCATGGTGAAGGCCGGTGAACCGACGGACGCGGTCATCCAGGAGTTCGCCCCGCTCCTCGAGCCCGGCGACATGATCATCGACGGTGGCAACGCGCACTTCGCGGACACCCGGCGCCGGGAGCGCGAACTGCGCGAGCAGGGCCTCCACTTCGTCGGCGCGGGCATCTCCGGCGGCGAGGAGGGCGCCCTGCACGGGCCCAGCATCATGCCGGGCGGCTCGCCGGAGTCGTACGACTCGCTCGGTCCCATGCTGGAGAAGATCTCCGCGAAGGCGGCGGACGGCGCCCCCTGTGTGACGCACGTCGGGCCGGACGGCGCCGGGCACTTCGTGAAGATGGTCCACAACGGCATCGAGTACGCCGACATGCAGCTGATCGGTGAGGCGTACCAGCTGCTGCGCGAGGTAGCCGGGTACACGCCGGCGCAGATCGCGGAGATCTTCCGTACGTGGAACACGGGCCGGCTCGACTCCTACCTGATCGAGATCACCGCCGAGGTCCTGTCGCACGTCGACGCGGCGACGGGCAAGCCGTTCGTGGACGTGGTCGTGGACCAGGCCGAACAGAAGGGCACGGGCCGCTGGACGGTCCAGATCGCCCTGGACCTGGGTGTGCCGGTGTCGGGCATCGCGGAGGCGGTGTTCGCCCGCTCGCTGTCCGGGCACGCGGCGCTGCGGGAGGCCTCGCGGGGGCTGGCCGGGCCGAAGGCGGCCGCGCTGGGCGAGGCGGAGGCGGCGGCCTTCGCCGACCGGGTGGAGCAGGCGCTGTACGCCTCGAAGATCGTGTCGTACACGCAGGGCTTCCACGAGATCGCCGCCGGCAGCGAGGAGTACGGCTGGGACATCGACCTGGGTGCCGTCTCGGCGATCTGGCGCGGCGGCTGCATCATCCGGGCGGCCTTCCTCGACCGGATCCGCTCGGCGTACGACGCGCGGGCGGATCTGCCGAGCCTGCTGTCGGACGAGACGTTCGCCTCCGAGATCGCCGCCGCGCAGGACGACTGGCGTGAGGTGCTGGTGGCGGCGACGCGGCAGGGGGTGCCCACGCCCGGGTTCTCGGCGGCGCTCGCGTACTACGACGCGCTGCGGGCGGAGCGGTTGCCGGCGGCGCTCACGCAGGGGCAGCGGGACTTCTTCGGGGCGCACACGTACCGGAGGGTGGACCGGGAGGGTTCGTTCCACACGCTGTGGGGCGGGGACCGGTCGGAGGTGTCCGCCTAGCGTCGGGAGACGATCCGCGGTCGGACGGGCCGGGGGCGGGTGCGGGTACGGGTGCGCGGGGGAGCTTGTGGCTCGGCCTCCCCCGCCCGCCCCGGCATGGTGGGCGGTGGGCGGTGTCCAAGCGGGTACCGCCCACCGGTCGTCACGACAGGGGTGGGCCGGGTTCCGGGTTCGGAACGGGTTCCGGCCCCGGAGGGACCGGAGAGGGCGAGGGCCCGGGCGGTGGGCCCGGGACGGGGGGCGGCTGGGGGGTCGGCAGGGGCTCCGGGCTGGGTACCGGACTGGGGTACGGGTCCGGCGGTCCGGGAGTGGGCGGGACGGGGTCGGGCTGCGGGTTCGTCATCGTGTCCTCCGGCCAGTGGTGAAGCGTGGCTCTGGACTACTCCCCCGCGTACCCGGCGCCGCCCCGGGCACTCACCCGGGTGGGGGCCCTGCGGGTGGGGGCCCTGGCGGCGGGCGTCCGGCGGAGGGCATCCCCGGCCGGCGGGTGCCCTGGCACGTGCCCCTCCCCGGCGGGCGGGTGCCCCAGCCGGTGGCCTCCCGGCCCCGACACGCGGGCGCCCGGCAGGCAGGCTCCCGGCGGGCGGGTGCCCCGGCGGTCAGAACCGGCCGGGGTGCGCCCGCAGCCAGTCCTTGGCGGCGGCCAGCAGCCCGGGGTCGGCCACCGGGGCCTCCTCGGGGTGACGGGCCGCCCACTTCACGACGTACGGGCAGAGCGGGGCGACCGGGATGCCCTCGCGCGCGGCGGTGGCGTACAGCTCGCGGGCCAGGGAGCCCGCGATGCCCTTGCCCTCGTGGGCCGGCTCCACGATCGTGTGCACCGGGACGAGGGCCCGCGCCGGCGACTCCAGCACGAAGTACTCGATGCGGCCCACGACCTCGCCGCCGTCACCGACGGCTTCGAGGCGGCCCGCCGCCCGGTCGTCGCGGATCTCTGTGTCGCTCATGGGCACTCCCGGTGCGCTGCGTACGGACTCGGCGGCCGACGCGTCGCTCAGACGGACACCGCCTGCGGGCTGCGCCGCTGGTCGGAGCCCGGTACCGGCTCCGAGGCGTCGGCCCCCAGGGCCACGATCCGGTTGTCGCGGTCCACGTGCACGACCCGCGGCGTCAGCGCCCTCGCCTCGGCGTCGGTGACCTGAGCGTAGCTGATGATGATCACCAGGTCTCCGGGATGGACGAGGTGGGCGGCGGCACCGTTGATACCGACGACCCCGGAGCCGCGCTCCCCCTCGATGACGTACGTCTCCAGCCGCGCGCCGTTGGTGATGTCGACGATGTGGACCAGCTCACCGGGCAGCAGATCGGCGGCGTCCAGCAGATCGGCGTCGATGGTCACGGATCCCACGTAGTGCAGGTCGGCCTGGGTGACGGTGGCGCGGTGGATCTTGGACTTGAACATGGTACGCAACATCGGGGCACTCCCACAAGTAGGCTCCCTGCCTGCGTTTTTGCAGGTCAAGGGCTGTTTCCATACCCTACAACGAGTCGCATGTCCGGGCAGCTGTCCCCAGGTTTTCCAGGACTCATGCTGACCACTTGCCGACTTCTCTGACGCCTCGTCAGGTGACCGGAGGAGGGCTTCACCCCCTCTCGCGGACCCCACCGTGGCGACGGCCCAAGCCTACGCAGCACCCCCCGAAGGACTCCGTGATCACCGTCACGCGTCCTCGCCTCCTACGCCGCCGCCAACCGGCACCCCGGCCTGCACCAGGACGCCGACCAGTTCGACGCCACCCGGATCAGCAAGCACCTCGCCTTCGGGCACGACGTCCACTTCTGCCTCGGTGCCCCGCCGGCCCGCCTCGAAGTCGCCACGGCCCTGCGCTGTTCTTCGCACGAGCACGAGCAGCTCAGCGGCCTCCTGGACGCCCTCGAACGTCCCACCGGCATCACCAGCCGCTCCACCTTCACCGGGCACGTCCGTCAGTGGCTGTGTCCTGGTTCGCCGTGCCCCTCGGCGGCGCCGAGGCACCGCCAGGGTCGGGGGCCGTGGGGGCGCCGACCGGCAGTTCGGCAGGCGTGGGCGCGGTGCGTGGCAGTCGGAGGCGTTTGAGGGCGAGGGCGTTGACGGCGACGATGATGCTTGAGCCGGACATGGACAGTGCGGCGATCTCCGGGCGGAGTACCAGGCCGGAGGCGGGCTCGAAGACGCCTGCGGCGATCGGCAGGGCGATGGTGTTGTAGCCGATGGCCCAGCCGAGGTTCTGCCGCATCTTGCGCAGGGTGCCGCGGCCGATGCGCAGGGCGGTGGGCACGTCGAGGGGGTCGGAGCGCATCAGGACGAGGCCGGCGGTCTCGATGGCGACGTCGGTGCCGGCGCCGATGGCGATGCCGAGGTCGGCCCGGGCCAGCGCCGGGGCGTCGTTGACGCCGTCGCCGACCATGGCGACCTTGCGGCCGCCGCGCTGCAGCTCGGCGACCTTGGCCGCCTTGTCGCCGGGGAGGACCTCGGCGATGACGGTGTCGATACCGAGGCGTCCGGCGATCCGCCGGGCAGTGGCCTCGTTGTCGCCGGTGAGCATGACGACCTCGGCGCCGAGGGCGTGCAGTTCGGCCACGGCCTCCTCAGAGGTTTCCCGGGGTGCGTCGGCGATGCCGATCAGTCCTGCCGCGTGTCCGTCGACGGCGGCGACGACGACGGTGCGGCCGGTGTCGGCCAGTTCCTCGCGGCGGTCGGCCAAGGGGCCGAGGTCCACGCCGTCGCGCAGCGCCAGGCGGCGGTTGCCGACCGCGACCCGGCGGCCGTCGACGACGGCGGTCGCGCCGTGGCCGGGGACGTTCTCGAAGTGCCGGGCCTTCGCGGGCTCCACAGCCCGGGCGTCGGCGTGGCGTACGACGGCTGCGGCCAGCGGGTGCTCGGACTCGCGCTCCACCGCCGCAACGAGCCGCAGCAGCTCTGCCTCGTCGGTGCCGGGGGCGGTGACCACGTCGGTGACTTCCGGTTCGCCCTTGGTCAGGGTGCCGGTCTTGTCCATGACGACGACCTGGATGCCGGCGGACGCCTCCAGGGCGACGGCGTTCTTGAACAGCACGCCGCGCTTCGCCCCGAGGCCGGTGCCCACCATGATGGCCGTCGGGGTCGCGAGTCCCAGGGCGTCCGGGCAGGTGATGACCACGACGGTGATGGCGAACAGCATGGCGGCGCCCAGCGAGCGGTCCGTGGCCAGCAGCCAGACCGCCAAGGTGACGGCGCCGCCGATCAGGGCGACGAAGACCAGCCAGAACGCCGCCCTGTCCGCGAGCCGCTGCCCCGGCGCCTTGGAGTTCTGAGCCTCCTGGACCAGCTTGACGATCTGGGCCAGGGCGGTGTCGGCACCGACCTTGGTGGCGCGCACCCGCAGCGTGCCGTTGGCGTTGATGGTCGCGCCCACCACCTGCGCGCCGGGCGCCTTGTGCACCGGCAGGCTCTCGCCGGTGACCATCGACTCGTCGGCCTCGCTCTCGCCCTCTTCCACCACTCCGTCGACAGCGATCTTGGCTCCGGGGCGGACCAGCAGCAGGTCGCCGACCACGACCTCAGCGGTCGGCACCTCGACCGGCACCCCGCCGCGTACGACGAGGGCCTTGGGCGGGGCGAGATCCAGAAGCGTACGGATGGCGTCGTTGGCGCCGCCCCGAGCGCGCATCTCGAACCAGTGGCCGAGCAGGACGAAGGACGCGAGGACGGTGGCGGCCTCGTAGAAGACGTCGCCGCCCCCGGTGAGCGTGATGATCAGGGAGTACAGCCAGCCGGAGCCGACGGCGACCGCGACCAGCACCATCATGTCCAGCGTGCGGGCACGCAGGGCCCTTACGGCGCCGTCGAAGAAGATCGTGCACGAGTAGAAGATCACCGGCAGGCTCAGCAGGAGCGCCCACACGTCCTGACGCAGACCGAAGGGGACCGGCACATCGAGGCCGAAGACGTCCTCGCCGATCGGCGACCAGATCACGATCGGAACCGAGAACATCAGCGCCACCAGGAAGCGGTTGCGCATGTCGGCAACCATCGCCGCCATGGACATCTCGCCGTGGCCACCGTGGCCCATCACCTCGTGCGGGGAGGGCATCGCCCGGGGTGCGGCCGGAGCCTTGGCGTGTTCCGCGTGCGCGGCTCGTGCCGGCTCTGCGGGTTCAAGCAGTGCGGCCGCGGCCCGGACCTCGTGGCCCGCGTGCTCGCCCGCGCCCTCCCCCACGGGCGGATCGGGTTCGGCCATCGGGTCGCAGATGTGGGAGGGCACCACCTGGCCCGCGCAGTGGTAGCCGCACTCGGTCACCCAGCGGCGCAGCTCGGCCAGCGATGTACGCCGAGGATCGAAGACCACCGTCGCCGACTGCGCGACCGGATTGACCTCGACCTCCAGTACGCCGGGGCGCCGCCCCAGCACGGCGGCGACGGTGCTCTGCTGCGACGCCCACGCAAGACCGCGGACATCCAGCACCGCGGTGCCGCGCTCCTTGCGCGGGACCGCCGGGTCATGCCTGTGGTGACCGTGGTCGTCTGCGGGGTGAGGCACGGTCATCCCTCCTTCGGCGCTCCATTCCGCCGCGCTGCCCCCTCGGGGCGCCTGGGGTGCGCAACCATCGCAGAAGCCGGGGCGGACCGGCGAGCACGGCCCAGATCCGCGCTCCCTGGACAGCGGAAACGACCAGCACCAGGGCGCTGACCAGGGCCCTCGTCCAGGGCACCAGGTGCGAGGACGGCAATGGTGGTGAGGGCCCAGAACCAGTGTCGCGCGCCGGACGGCAGCGCGGTCATCAATGCCCCTTCGGATTGGCGATCCAGACCTGGAGGGTGATCGCGGCGAGCGCAGCGCCGTGATGGCCGTGGAGACCGACCGCACCTGCGTCGACGCCGAGACGGAGGGCTGCTGCTGACCATGACCGCCGAGATATCGATATCCCTCGGGCCGTCCCCGGCCCGCCGCGAGGCGCTCGCCAAGCGCATACACCTGCTGGTCGCCGCGACCATCACCTACAACGTGATCGAGGCGATCGCCGCCCTCACCGCCGGCACGATCGCCTCCTCCACCGCCCTGATCGGCTTCGCCCTGGACTCGATCATCGAGGTCTCCTCCGCCACCGCGGTCGCCTGGCAGTTCTCCGCGGCCGACCACGCCGTCCGCGAAGCGCGCGAGCAGCGCACCCTGCGGATCATCGCGGTGTCGTTCTTCGCGCTCGCCGCGTACGTCGCCTTCGACGCCGTCGTTGCTGATGCCGATGGCGAAGTCCCGGCACAAGAAGCCGGAGAACGTCTCCCGGTACTTCAAGCCCTCCCCAAAGGCCATCGCGGAGCTGACCAGCCTGCTCGCCCCGGGGGACGCCCGGCGCTGATCCGCAGGCATCAGGGCTTGCAACCGGTACCCAGGTACAGGTTTACCGTCGGAGGTGTCCCCACCACCGGGGATTGACGACGGGAGCGAGCGCGATGAGTGATCTTGCGTGGGTGCCGCAGTCCTGCACCCTGCCCACCGAGGAGCAGCCCCTGCGGGTCGCCGAGTGGGACGCGCTCTTCGCCGAGCAGCTGACCTCGCTGTCCCGACCCCAGCCACTCCACCTGCGCCTCGACCTGGCCGACGAAGAAGGCGTGGAGGACCGGGTCCGTGACCTGGTGGAGCGCGAGAGCGGCTGCTGCTCGTTCTTCACCTTCACCACCACCCCCGGCCCGGACCTGATCCGGCTGGACATCTCCGTGGACCAGGCGCACGAGCCGGTCCTGGACGCCCTCGCCGCCCGGACCGCTGCCGCCGGGGAGCAGCGGTGAGCTCGGGCCTGCGCAGCGGACAGGTCGCCGAGGCGGCCGGAGTGAACATCCAGACGCTGCGCTACCACGAGCGGCGCGGCCTGCTGGCCGAGCCGGAACGCAGCAACGGTGGCCACCGCCTGTACGGCGAGGACGCGGTGACCGCGCTGCGGGTGATCAAGGCCGCCCAGCGGCTCGGGTTCACGCTGGAGGAGGTCGCCGAGCTCCTGGAGGCCGGCCGTCACCGGCACGGCCGCCCCGTGGCAGGGCTCCAGGACCGCGCCGCGGCCAAGCTCGCCGAGGTCGACGCGAAGATCGCCGACCTCACCACCATTCGCACCACCCTGGCCGCCGCCGTCGAGGCGGGCTGTGACGACCTGACCGTGTGCGCGTCCAGCACGTGCTGCCCCCCGAAAGCGCTCGGGGGGCTTGCCGCGCTGGCCTGTGTGGCGTGCTGCGCGCTGCCCGTCCTGATCACAGCCGGGGTCGTCGGGGCCGGGGCCGGGGTGGTGGTGGGCTGGCTGCCCGCCCTCGCCGTCGTTCTGGCCGTGCTTGCCAAGGCATCCGCGAGCACAAGGGCTGGATCTGGATCGGCGCCGGCGTCGTCGCCCTCGGTCTGTACGGCGTGGTTGCCACCTGGCAGCACGACGACAATTTCGGCCGCATCCTTGCCGCCTACGGCGGGATCTTCGTGGCCGGGTCGATCGCCTGGGGCATGGTCGCCGACGGCTACCGCCCCGACCGCAACGACGCCACCGGCGCCCTGGTCTGCCTCGCCGGGATGGCCGTGATCATGTACGCCCCCCGCAGCCACTGACCGGGCAGCAGCACCTCTAGGCTGCCCAACGACGCGTGGACGGCTTCCTACTCCTCCTCGCCGGCGTCCTCGACGGCATCCGGGTCCCGGAAGGGCCGCAGCCCCTGGCCGGGACCGCTGGCCTTGTTGTTGAACAGGTAGCGGCCCAGGAAGTCGATGTGCCGGTCCTTGAGCGGGGAAAGGCGGGCGACGTCCTCGTCCTTCAGGTCGTGACCCTCGGCGCGCAGCCGGGCAACGGCGGCGTCCAGGTAGCGGGTGTTCCACAACACGACGGCGTTGAGGACCAGGCCGAGCGCGGCGAGCTGGTCCTCCTGGCCCTCGCGGTACGCCTGGCGGATCTGGCCCCGGCCGCCGTGGCAGATCACGCGGGCGAGCCGATGGCGGGACTCCTGCACGGTCAGCTGCCGGTTCATCAGCCACCGGTGGGTGTCGTCGACCGGGTCGACCAGGGCGAGCAGGTGCACGGTCTTGTCGATGCGGCCGTACTCGGCGAACGCGGCCCCCCTGGCGGGGTCGGGTGGCCCTCGCGGCCGCACATCCGCAGCAGGTCGTAGACGCGGACCTGGTTGGTGATCAGCGATCCGGCGACGCGGAGCATGTCCGGCCAGTGGGTCTCGATCCTCTTGAGGCTGACCGTGTTGCAGGCGATGGCCTCCAGCGGCCCGTACCCGCCGACCGGCTCCTCGCCGTCCGGCAGGTCGGCGTGCCAGAACCGCTGATCGGCCAGGTCGCGAAAGCGCGGGGCGAAACGGAAGCCCAGCATCCTGTACAGGCCGAAGGCCATGCCGGAGTACGAGGCGTTGTCGGTCGCGACCATCTCCGGCTTCACCCCGCCCTCGAGGTTCAGCAGCGTGTCCAGCGTGTAGAGGCTGTCGCGCGGGGTGCCGCGTACGACCATCGCGCCGATCCCGGCGACCTGGTCGTTGACGGCATTGAGCCAGGTCACGCCTCGCTTGTGGCCGTAGTTACTTGGGCGAGGGCCCGGTGTTGATGCTCTTGACGAAGCGCAGGCCGTCTACGGAGGCAAGCAGCCCGCCGCCCCACAGCTGAGCCAGCTCGATTGCGGACTGCGCGCCGATCAGCGCGGCGTTGGCCGCGGCGATGGTGTCGGCGCGCACGTAGTTCTGGTCGACGTGCGAGAGGCGCGAGCGGGTCAGCAGGACCGTAGCCAGCACCGCGACCGTCCAGGATCCACACGAACAGCACCAGCACGGTGCCGTTGACCGAGCTGGTGACGAGGGTGCCGATCAGTGCCCCGATCGCCAGGTAGATCACCGCGTACATCAGTGTCCCGGCCAGTACCCGCCCCGGATCGTCACCGGTACCGGTCCGCGCCGTGAGGGCCAGCAGGGCCGCCGCTGTGGCGATCAGCGCCAGGGCCAGGCCGGTGGCCATGCGGGCCGCCACCAGCCGTGAGGGGGCGAGCCCGGCCAGGACCAAGCGGCGGTCGGCGGCGCGGGCGGCGCGGATCTGGAAGTACATGGCGATCGCGGCGATGAACCCCGCGGCCCAGCCGGCCGTGGCGGTCTGCACCGCCGGCCCGCCGGGGCCGCCGAGCAGTTCGGCCGCGTCCGCCAGTGGGCGGGCGGCGACCACGACGAACACCACCGGCACCAGGATGAGCACCAGCAGGTTCACCGGGGTGCGGGCGGCCTCGGCCAGAAAGCTGCGCGTGAACAACAGGGTCGTCATCTCGGCACGGCCCGTCCGTCGCGCAGTTCGATGATGCGGTCAAAGCGTTCTTCGTCGGTGACGAAGTGACTGATGATCAGTACTGAGCGTCCCGCCTCGCGGCGTTCGCCGACCAGCTCCCAGAATTTCAGGTAGGTGTCGAAGTCGAAGCCGGCATAGGGCTCGTCCAGCAGCAGCACCTCGGGGTCGGCCAGCAGCGCCAGGCCCAGGTTCAGCTTGGACAGGGTCCCGCCGGAGATGAGGTCGGCCCGGGTGGCGGCGTAGCGTTCGAAGCCCAGGAAGGCGTAGATGTCCCGGCGTGAGTTGCGCTCCGCCTCCGGGGGCAGACCGTAGGCGCGGCCGAACAGTTCGAAGTGCTCGTCGCAGGTGAGGCGTTCGTAGACGACCGGCTCCTGCGGGCAGTAGCCCAGCCGCCCGCTGCGGGTCACCGTACCGGCGTCGGAGGACAGGGCCCCCACCAGGATCTTCATCAGGGTGCTCTTGCCGGACCCGTTCTCCCCGACCAGGCCGACCACCTCGCAAGGGGCGAGCGCCAAGTCAACGCCGTGCAGAACCCGCACCCGCCGCTGGGCGGGCCACACACCGCGCCGGTAGGTCTTCTCCATCCCGGCCGCCGCCAGCACAGCCCGGTCGCCAGGTGCCCTGTCGTCACGACGGGCGCCCACTGCTGCCACGTGCCACCTCCCCATACGGGATGACGTCGCCGACCCTTCACAGGCCAGGGGCGCCCCACAAGGGGAACCAGCGGCTCAGGTCCTGTTCGATGCGCAGGTCGTCCTTGATCACTGCCTTGACCTGGAGTTCCAGCGGGTTGTCGCGTTTCTGCCCGGGCAGCGGAGCGAAGGGGTAGAAGGTGCCGCGCTTGTAGAGGTAGACCAGTGCCAGGGGGCGCAGCTCGGCATCGCGGAAGGAGACCAGGGAGCACAGGAGTTGGGGGCCGAAGCCGCTGTCCTGCAGGGCGGTGTTCACCGCGTGCAGGTCGCTCACCAGCGAGGGCAGGCTGTCGGGGTCGCGGCGGGAGAGCAGCCATGAGTACCCGTAGTCGTCACGGCTGAACTCCACGGGCATACCCGCCCGTTCGGAGTCGGCGTCCAGCAGGGCCCGTACCTCCTGCTGGACTTGGGCGAACGCCCCGCCCTCGATGGAGGCGAAGCACACCGAGCCCGCGCCGGTGGGGGTGAAGCCGATGGCTGCCTGCAGCGTGATCGCCGCGGAGGGCAGGCCGAAGAGCTGGTCCAGATCGGGTTTGACCGGCCTGGACCGGCCGAGCAGGGAATCCAGGAAGCCCACGGGGTCTCAGCTCCTTCTCATGGCGTCCGGCTGCCCGGTTCGCCCAGTTCGGCGGAGATCTCCGCGAGGGCTTCGAGGCGGCGTTCCAGGCTGGGGTGGGTGGAGAACAGATTGGCCACCGCCGTGCCGGGGCCGAGGGCGGGGGTGAAGAAGAACGCGTTGAACGCCTGGGCGGTGCGCAGATCCTGGGTGGGAATGCGGGCGATGTCGCCGCTGACCTTGGTCAGCGCCGAGGCCAGTACGGAGGGTTTCCCGGTCAGCATGGCCGCGGCGCGGTCGGCGGCCAGCTCGCGGTAGCGGGACAGTGCCCGAATGAGCAGGAAGCTGAGGGCGTAGACGAGCGCGGAGACCGCCATGACGAGCGCGAGCAGGGCGGCGGTGTTCTGGTCGCGGTTGCGTCCGCCGAACAGCTGGGAGTAGAAGGCGAAGCGGACGATGAGCCCGGCGATCACGCCCAGGAACGAGGCGATGGTGATCACCGCGACGTCGCGATGTGCGACATGGGAGAGCTCGTGGGCGAGGACGCCTTCCAGTTCATCGGTCTCCAGGCGGCGCAGTAGCCCGGTGGTCACGCAGACGACGGCGTGGTCGGCGTTGCGGCCGGTGGCGAACGCGTTGGGCAGGTCCATCTCGGAGACGGCCACCCGGGGTTTGGGCATGTCCGCGGTGGCGCACAGCCGGTCGATGACGCCGTGGAGCTCGGGTTGTTCCTCGCGGCTGACGAGGTGGCCGTGCATGGCGTACAGGGCGATCCGGTCGGAGAACCAGAACTGCGCGACCAGCAGGGCGGCGGCGATGACGACCACCAGGACGACGGACTTGAGCAGCACGATCAGCGCGGCGATGAACGCCACGTACACCAGCCCGAGCAGGAACATCGTGACCGCCATGCGGGCGGTCAGCTGCCGGTCTGGCTCGAAACGGCTGCGCATCGTCATCACCCCGGGATCAGGCCCTCGTCGGAGAGCAGTTCGCGCACCTGCGTGAGGCTGGTGTCCGCATCGGGCAGCACCAGATCGGACGGTGTGATCCTTTCGTCCGGTAGTGGTGTGCCCAGGCTGCGTACCGCGTCCAGCAGGTCTGACAGGGCGGCGGTGAACGCGGTCTCGTCGTCCGCGTCCGCGGCCGACTGCAGCGCCGCGTCCAGCTCGTTGAGCCGGTCCAGGTGCTCTTCGGTGATCTCGTACTGGCCTTCGCCGAGAATCCTCATGATCATGACGTTGCCTCCTGGTCCGGCGGTGCCTGCCTGGCCCCGCCGCCCTCCACGGCCGGCGGGGTGGAAGCCGCCGGGAGCTGCGCCTTCATCATGGCCAGTTCCTTGTCCACGTCGCCGGCTGTGGTGACGCGCTCCAGTTCGGCCTGGATGTCGTCACGGCCGGCGGGCAGGGTGGCGTCCTCCAGCGCGCCGGAGGCGAGCAGTTCGTCCAGCGCACCGGCACGGGCCTGCATCTGCTCGGTCTTGTCCTGGGCGCGCTGCATGGCCAGGCCGACATCACCCATCTCCTCGCCGATGCCGGTGACGGCCTCGGTGATCCGGGTCTGGGCCTCGGCCGCGGTGTAGGTGGCCTTGATCGTCTCCTTGCGGGTGCGGAAGCTGTCGACTTTCGCCTGCAGGCGCTGCGAGGCGAGGGTGAGCTTCTCCTCCTGGTCCTGCAGCGACGCCTGCTGGGTCTGCAGGTCGGTGATCTGCGAGGTCACGGCCGTTCGGCGGGTGAGCGCCTCGCGGGCCAGGTCCTCACGACCGGCCGCGAGCGCCTGCTGTGCCTGGTCCTGCAGCTTGCCCGTGGACTGCTGCAACTGGTTCACCTGCAGGTCGACGCGCTTGCGGCTGGTCGCGACATCGGCAACGCCACGCCGTACCTTCTGCAGCATCTGAAGCTGCTGTTCGTAGGAGTAGTCCAGGACTTCGCGTGGGTCCTCGGCCCGGTCCAGTGCCTTGTTGGCCTTGATCCGGAACAGGGCGGCGATACGGTGAGTGATGCTGGTCATGACGACCGCCTTCCTCTCGCCTCTCGGATGGTGGGTGATGCGGGAGAGAGTGGCCGGGCCGTCTGCGGGCACGTGTGCGACAGCCTCCCCCGCCGCAGGTCACAGCCCCGACCATGGTTCATCCATTGTCCGGGCACACTCCCGGCCCGGCAGCTCCACCCGCCCCGGGCCGACGCCTGCCGCGGGCCGGTCACGGCATCCTCCCGGTGTGGGACTGGGAGGAGCCGGCCATGTGCGACGGCTGCCGCTCCTGCCCGGATGCGGCGTGGGGGCCCGGTGGGGGCGTGGTGTTGCGGAGGGGGCGGTGGCGCGGAAAGAACGCCGGGGTGCGGGCGGCGTAGGCGTCCCACTGCTCGCCGAACTCCCCTGCGACCTCGCGTTCCTCGTTGCGGGCCAGGCGTACGTACACGTACACCAGGACCGGGAACATGAACAGAGTGGGGATGGTCGGCCACTGCAGCAGGAACCCGATCATGATGAGCAGGAAGCCGTCGTACTGCGGGTGGCGCACCCACGCATACGGGCCGGTGGTGGCGAGTTCGTCATGCTGGGCGGCCTCGTGCAGGCGTTTCCAGGCGGCGGCGATCAGCCAGAACCCGGTGCCGATCGCGACGTAGCTGGCCAGGTGGAAGGGACTCAGGTGCGGGTCACCGGACCAACCGGTCAGGTCGTTCCACAGATGCCCGCCTGCGTGGGTGTCCTTCAGCAGCGGGAACTGGGAGCCGAGCCAGCTGCCCAGCAGACAGATGGTCAGCGGGGTGCCGTACATCTCGGTGAACAGCGCCACCAGGAATGCGCCGTAGGCGCCCATCGCACGCCAGTCCCGCTTGCTCTTGGGGTGGAAGAAGCTGGCGGCGAACACCACGAAGAGCAGGGTGTTGAGGATCACGAGCGGCCACAGGCCGTATGCCGCGTCAGCCATGACGCCCTCCTGCGGCGTTGCGGTTGGCCGGTCCGGTGGTGGTGCGGCGCTGTCCGCGGGCGAGGGTGCTCATGCGGCGCTGGTAGGTGGCCGCGTCGACACGGTTGTGAAGGCGCAGGCCCACAAGCCACCGTTCGGCTTCCTCCAGCGCGGCGCGTCGTCCGCGCAGGCGGGCCAGCGGCGGGCGGCGCGCCTCGTCGGGGGTGATCAGGCGGGCGATGTCGTATCCGATGCCTGCCAGGATCAGCGCCCCGACCATCGAGGCGATCACAGCGGCCATGGTGCTCACCCCCTGCCGGGCCGGGGCGGTCAGGGCCGCCCGGGACCGGTGTGGTGGTCGTGCTTGCGCAGCGGGTCTTCGTCCTGGTCGTCGCGGTGTTGATCGCGACCGTCGTGCATGCCCTGGCCGTGCATGCTCTTCATCATGAAGAACATCATCAGCGGACAGGCGGCGACGAGGGCGAGCCAGACCAGGCTTTGCAGGGACGCGCCGACGACGAGTGCTGCGACGACGACGATCGCGGCGGCGAGAGCGTACATGCCGTAGTTGCGCTTGTTGTCGTGCATCACGGGCCTCCTTCAGCGGAGGGCAGAGGCCGCAACGGTGTGCGGCCGGTGTTCAGGGTTTGGTGAGAGGGCCGGCATGGAGCGCGGCCACGCGGCGCCGGTACTCCTCCTCGTCGATCTCACCGCGGGCGAACCGCTCTTCGAGGATCTGCTGGGGTGTGGGTGCGGCGGGGGTGTGGGTGTGTTCGTGGGGCCGGTTGGCGGCACGGAAGACCAGGACAAGGGCTGTGATGATCAGCGCCCAGAAGAGGACCATGCCGACCGACATCCCGAACCAGCCCCACCCGCTGACATCGTGGTCGTACCAGAACATCATCGCCACTCACCTGCTTCGGCTTTGTTCGGCGGCTGGTACGGGCGGCGGAGCCCGTCGCTTGGGCGGGTTGCCGCCCTCACCTCCATTGTTCCCCTGCACGGGAGGCTGTCTGGGGCCGGACGGTCCAGGACCAGTGGACCGTGCAGCCCCTACCCGGCAGGGGTAGCCGGTCGCAGGCTGGACGTGGACTGAAGTGGGAGGCGAGCGAGTTCATGAGTGCCGTCGACGTCGTTGTGGTTCTGGCCTCGGCCGTAATGGTCGCTGTGCTGGGGTGGTACTTTTTCGGGCCGCGCCGGGCCGGTGCCGCCCGGCTGGAAGACGGCGTGCAGCGGGTGGAGGTGACCGTACGGGGCGGCTACAGTCCCGACGTGATCAAGGTCCGCCAGGGCACGCCGGTGGAGCTGGTCTTCGACCGGCAGGAGGCCGGCGAGTGCACCGCCCGTGTGGTCTTTCCCGATCTCAAGGTCGGCGCGGGGCTGCCCGCCCATACCCGCACCACCGTGCGGCTGAGCCCGGACCGGCCGGGCACCTTCGGCTTCGCCTGCGGCATGAACATGATCCACGGCACGCTGCTCGTCGAACCCGCGGAAGGCACCGCACCGCCCGCCGGGAACGGCGCCGGCGCCACGGCCGCGCCTCCTGCTGCCCCTGCTGCCGCGACCGGCGGGCCGCCGCCAGGTGAGGAACGGACGGCGGCCGAGGCGGAGGCCGCGGACGCCGCCGAGCGGCAGGCGGAGATCAAGGACCTCACCCGCAGGGTGCTGACGGGCGCGGTGCTCACCGCTCCGGTGCTGTTCGCCGTGATGGCGCACGAACTCTTCGGCGCGGACTGGGTGCCCGGCTGGATGCTGAACCACCGGCTGCAGCTGGCGCTGATCACGCCGGTGATGTTCTACACCGGGTGGCCGATCCACGTGACGGGCTGGCTGACCCTGCGCCACCGGGCCGCCGACATGAATTCCCTGATCGCCCTCGGCACCAGCGCCGCCTACGGCTACAGCCTGCTGGTCACCCTCGCCCCCGGCCTGCTGCCCGAGGACCTGCGGGAGGTCTACTACGAGGCCGTCGGCGTCATCCTGACCCTGATCCTGCTCGGACGGCTGCTGGAGGCCCGCGCGAAGGCCGGCACCGGCGAGGCCATCCGTGCCCTGCTGGGTCTGCAGGCCCGTACCGCACGGGTGGTGCGCGACGGGGCCGAGTCCGAGATTCCCGTCGAGGACGTCGTGGTCGGGGACGAGATCGTCATCCGGCCCGGCGAGAAGATCCCGGTCGACGCCGAGGTTCTCTCGGGTTCTTCGGCGGTGGACGAGTCGATGGTCACCGGCGAGCCGATGCCCGTCACCAAGCACAGTGGGGACGCCGTCATCGGGGCCACCGTCAACGGCACCGGGTCCCTGCGGGTACGGGCGGCCAAGGTCGGCTCCGACACGATGCTCGCCCAGATCATCCGCCTCGTGCAGCAGGCCCAGGCATCCAAGGCCCCCATCCAGCGGCTCGCCGACGCCGTGTCGGCATACTTCGTGCCCGCGGTCATCGCCATCGCGATCGGCACCTTCGCCGTCTGGTTCACCCTGGGCCCGTCCCCTGCTCTGACGTTGGCGCTGGTCTCCGGGGTCGCGGTACTGATCATCGCCTGCCCCTGCGCGCTGGGGCTAGCCACTCCGCTGTCGGTCATGGTCGGCACCGGCAAAGGCGCCCAGGCCGGCATCCTGATCCGCTCCGCCGAAGCCCTGGAAACCGCGCACAAGCTGGACACCGTGGTCCTGGACAAGACCGGCACCGTGACCGAGGGCAAGCCCGTCCTCACCGACGTCCACACCGCCGAGGGGTTCGACGAATCCGAACTGCTGCGCCTGGTGGGCACGGCCGAGACCGACAGCGAACACCCGCTCGCCCAGGCCATCGTCACCGGCGTCCGCGACCGCGGCATCCGCCCGTCCGCGGCGACCGGCTTCGACTCGGTCACCGGCAAGGGCGTGCAGGCAACCGTCGACGGACGCGCCGTCCTGGTCGGCTCCGGCCGGCTGCTGGGTGACGTCGGCATCGACACCACCGCGATGGCCGCCGTCGCGGCCAATCTGTCGGCCGAGGGCAAGACCCCCGTGCTCGCGGCCGTCGACGGACGCCCCGCAGGCGTCCTCGCCGTCGCCGACACCGTCAAGGACGACTCCACCGCCGCCATCGCCGCCCTCCAGCGCCTCGGCATCGACGTCGTCATCATCACCGGAGACAACGCCCGCACCGCCGCGGCGATCGCCGCCCAGGTGGGCGTGGACCGGGTGCTGGCCGAGGTGTTGCCCGAGCACAAGGCGGATGAGATCCGCCGCCTGCAGGGCGAGGGCCGCACCGTCGGCATGGTCGGCGACGGCATCAACGACGCCCCCGCCCTGGCCGCCGCCGACGTCGGCCTGGCCATCGGCACCGGCACCGACGTGGCCATCGAGGCGGCCGACATCACCCTGATCTCCGGCTCCCTCGGCGGAGTTGTCACGGCCATCCAGTTGTCGCGGGCCACGATGCGCAACATCCGGCAGAACCTGTTCTTCGCCCTGGTCTACAACGCCGTCGGGATCCCGCTCGCCGCGGGCGCCCTGTACCCGCTGTGGGGCCTGCGGCTCAGTCCGATCATCGCCGCCGCGGCCATGGCGCTCAGCTCGCTGTCGGTCGTCACCAACGCCTCCCGGCTGCGCCGCTGGCACACCCAGCCCCTGCCCGAGGCACACCCGGCCTGCGTGCAGCCCCGGGTCGAGTCCGCCTCAGACCGGGCCCCGGCCGACAGCACGGATGCCGCGGCGGACCCCGGACACCACCCCGCCTCCCACGGCGGCGACACCATGGTCACGGACCCGGTGTGCGGCATGCACGTGGACACGACCACCGCCGCCGAACACCGGCAGACCGAGCGCGGGACCTACTACTTCTGCTCCGCCCACTGCGCTACCGCGTTCGACGCCGACCCGGGCCGCTACATGGCCCCCACGTCCGGCAGTACGCGCGACGAGGGAGGTGAACACCGATGACCACCGCTCCGGCCGCCCGTGGCCACGCCCACGAACGGCACACCCCGGCGCCCGGTTACGCCGACCACAAGGCCGACCACCTGGCCCGCCTGAACAAAATCGAAGGCCAGATACGCGGCATCTCCCGCATGGTCACCGACGACCGCTACTGCATCGACGTCCTCACCCAGATCAGCGCCGCCGGCCGCGCCCTGCAGGAAGTCGCCCTCGGCCTCCTCGACGACCACGTACGCGGCTGCGTCACCGACGCCGCCCGCACCGACCCCGCCCAAGCCGAGGAGAAGTTCGCAGAATTCAGCGACACCTTGCGCCGCGCACTGCGTCTCTAGCCACCCTGCGGTGGGCACTGCGTCTTGCCATCACCGCGGGTGAGTACCGCGTCGAATTACCCCACCCGGGTATATTGACGGAGACGGCCGTTTCAGCTCGAGCACGGATGGAACCCATGGCGACAGTCGCTCACCGAGGAGGCGCCACTCACGGCGCCGTGCTCCGGTGGACACAGGCTGCCGTCATCGCGCTGGTGACGGTGCTTGCCGTTCTCGTCCATCACGAAACGGCCGCGGCCATCACTCACGTGGCGCCAACGGAGGTCCCGGACACGAGCAGCCTCGCGGGCATGCACCACTCGCCCCCGTCGGCCGTGCTCCTGCACGCGAACGGGCACATCGAGCCGCCCAGCGCCGCGGCCTCGACTATGACCCACGATGACGGGGCATGCTCCGGCACGGCATGGCAGCACTGCTCCGCCGCCGGCGTCGACAGCCTGAAGCTCGCGCCTCCCCACCAGCCCTCCACCGGCTGGGCTCCGGCCCTCCACCCCAGAGCAGCCGCCGGCCGGGATGTCCCGGGAACGACCGGCCGAGCCCCACCCGATCTTTCGGTTCTCTCTCGATTGCTGCTGTAGGCCGCACCCACGGCTGCGCGCGTCCACACCCGCGCTCAGCCATGCCCACGCGACCGAACTACAGCGATATCGAGACAAGGACACCCTCTGTGAACAGCATGAACCGCCGCTCCGTCCTGCTGGCCGGGCTCGGCGTCGCGGGCGCGGGCGCGCTCGCCGCCTGCAGCAGCTCCAGCAGCACGCCCGCCCTGATCAGCCCCTCCGGATCGGCCGTCGCCGCTGCCGACAAAAAGCGCAGCAGGACCGGCAGGACACACGGACTGACTCTGACCGCAGCACAGGCCAAGGTAGACCTGGGGGCCGGGATCACGGCCAGGACCTGGGCCTTCAGCGGCCAGACCCCGGGCAAGGAACTGCGCGTCTCGGCCGGTGCCACCCTCGCCGCCACACTGTCCAACCAGCTGCCCGACCAGACCACCACCTCCATCCACTGGCACGGCATCGCCCTGCGCAACGACATGGACGGCGCACCGCCGGCCACCCAGACCGCCGTCCGGGCAGGACGCAACTTCACCTACCGGTTCACCGCGGACGCCCCCGGCACCTACTTCTTCCACCCGCACGTCGGCGTCCAGCTCGACCGGGGCCTGTACGCCCCCTTGATCGTGGAGGACCCGAGGGAGCCGCTGTCGTACGACGAGGAGTGGGTGATCGTCCTCGACGACTGGCTCGACGGCGTCACCGGCACCCCGGACGAAGCCTTCGCCGAGCTGAGGCAGGGCATGGGCGGGATGAACATGGGCAACGGCTCCGGCAGCACGTCCAGCTCCTCCGGCCACCAGGGCCACGACATGGGAGACATGGGCGGGATGGACATGGGCAGCGGCACGGGCGCGACGAGCAGCTCACCGTCCCCGTCCTCCAGTGGCGGCATGTCGATGAAATTCATGCTGATGGGAGCCCGGAGCCCGCTGCTCGGGGGCGACGCCGGCGACGTGAAGTACCCCTACCACCTGGTCAACGGCCGTGTTCCGGCCGACCCGGAGGTCTTCCGCACCAAGCCCGGCAAGCGGGTCCGACTGCGCCTGATCAACGCCGGCGGTGACACCGCCTACCGCGTCGCACTCGGCGGCCACAGGCTCACCCTCACCCACACCGACGGATTCCCGATCCGGCACCAGCAGGTCGACGCCGTGCTGATCGGCATGGGCGAACGCTACGACGCCCTCGTCACCCTGGACGACGGCGTCTTCCCTCTCGTCGCACTGGCGGAAGGCAAGAACGCCACCGGCATGGCTCTGGTCCGCACAGGCTCGGGCGGTGCGCCGAAGCCGACGACCCGCCCGAAGGAACTGGACGGAATGATCACGTCCGCCCCGCAGCTGCGCGCGGCGGACGACGTGCGGCTCCCGTCGAAGAAGGCAGATCAGGTCCACCGTATCGAGCTGACCGGCGGCATGATGACGTACAACTGGGCCATCAACGGCAAGCGGTTCGACATGAACAACCCGACCGCGAACCCGATCACGGTCGAGGAAGGCCAGCGGGTGCGGCTGGACTTCGTCAACACCACCACCATGTGGCACCCCATGCACCTGCACGGCCACACTTACCAGATCGGCGGCAACGGCCCACGCAAGGACACCGCGATCGTCCTGCCGAAGAAGAAGCTGTCGGTCTTCTTCGACGCGGACAACCCGGGGCAGTGGATGCTGCACTGCCACAACGCCTACCACGGCGAGGCAGGGATGATGGCCCTGGTCGGTTACCAAGGCTGATCCGACGTACCGCGGGCCGCCCGGGTCCGCCCGGGCGGACCGGCTGGCGGCAAGCCGGCCGAGGGCCGACGTAGGGGTGGCGAGTGGACCACCGGTGGCTTCTTCGCTCGGTTGGAACGCCTGCCGGTGAAGAGGCGCCGCCACCTACCACAACGCAGAGGTCCCACCCCACTCATCCCGGCGCCGTGACAGCCGTCCTGGCCGGCCCCCAGGCCCGCGTCGCTCTCATGGGCCTGGAGGCAGTCGACTGGACCGTCGCCGCCGACAACGTCCTGATCCTGGCCCTCATCGATCATGAGGAGCCCTATCGGGCCAAGGAGGCAGCCAGGGCGTCTCGTAGGCGGCTCCGGTCCACGCGGTCTCGTGGGCCTGGATTTCGTGGACGCGCTCGATGCGCAGAGTCTGCGACTCGTGGATGGCGTGGGTTGTCTCATCCGACCAGGTCCGCCACTTCTCCGAACTCGCCGTGCGCGTCGAGGAGAGCGTCGTGGTCGCCGGCATCGGCCACGTAGACGGACGGTCTCCAAGCTCACTGTCGTCATCCGGTCGGCGGCCGCTCATTTGGGCTTGCGCACTGCTGCCGTCAGCCCATCCACCGACTCCCGCTGCATGTGGCCCGTGCTCCACTGGCCCGGGAAGCCAGCTTGGCCATATACCCCCCAGGGGTATATGGTTCGACGTGGTTGGGCACCGGAACGGGAACCACACCTCACTGGAATAGGGATGAAGGTCATGGACCACACCGCTCACGACAGCTCGCACGACCACGCCCTGCACGAAGGCAATGCGCACGCCGACCACCCGACTCACCACGGTGCCCATGCGGGGGCGTCCTGGGGCACGGCGGTGAAGGCGACGCTGCACTGCCTGACCGGGTGCGCCATCGGCGAGATCCTCGGCATGGTGATCGGCACCGCGCTGTTGTGGGGCAACGTGCCCACCATGGTCCTGGCGATTGCGCTGGCGTTCCTCTTCGGCTACTCGTTCACCCTGTTCGCGGTGATCCGGGCCGGCCTGGACCTCAAGTCTGCGATCAAGGTGGCGCTGGCCGCCGACACCGTCTCGATCGCCGTGATGGAGCTGGTCGACAACGCGATCGTTGCCCTCACGCCGGGCGCGCTGGACGCTCACCTGTCCGACGGACTGTTCTGGTCGGCCCTGCTCGGCGGGTTCGCGGTCGCCTTCCTGATCACCACGCCGGTCAACAAGTGGATGATCGGCCGCGGCAAGGGCCACGCCGTGGTCCACGCCCACCACTGACGCACCTCACAGGCCCGTGCGATCGGGGCGCCCCTGACGGAACAGGGGTGCCCCGTTCGAGTTTGTGCCTCCGCCCGGGGCCAACTCGGGATGGGCTGCGAGAGGGAGAGGCGCGGCCGTCCCGGCCCGTCGCCCTCCGGCACCGATTGGGAGGAGGCGACCGGTTATGGCATCGGTCAAGGACATGCTCGCCACCTATCCGGCCGACCTGGGCCAGGTCGACCGCGACAAGCGCACCCGCCGCATCGAGGAGTGCATCGCCTGCGCCCAGGCGTGTACGGCGTGCGCGGACGCCTGCCTGTCCGAGGGCATGGTCGGCGAACTCACCAAGTGCATCCGCACCGACATGGACTGCGCCGACATCTGCAACGCCACCGCGTCCGTACTGTCCCGGCACACCGGCTACGACGCCAACATCACCGCGCGATCCTCACCGCGCGCGCCACCGCCTGCAAAGCCTGCGCCGACGAGTGCTCCGCGCACGCCGACATGCACGAGCACTGCCGTCTGTGCGCCGAAGCGTGCCGCTCCTGCGAGCAGGCGTGCAACGACCTCATCCAGGCCCTCGGCTGACCAACCGGTCAAGGCCGACAGGGTCGCCGGAACAACGATCCGGCGACCGTCCCGCCTCCACGACTCATCGCACGACGGTGCACCAGGGGAGGCGGGCGTCGGGCAAGACCCCAACCGGGGCAGGCGCATAGGTGACCGCCCCGGCGTCATCTACGGGCCGGTATCAAACCGTGGCGGGCTGCTGCTTGGGAACCGGATCCCTCAGACGGCCCGCGGCGTGCAGGCCGTACAGCGCCGCCGCGCAGGCAAGGCCGAGCGCGGTCAGCGCGATCCACGGCAGCGCCGGCATCCCGGCAGCGCGGGCCGCGTCGAGTGCGGCGCCGGTGAGCAGGTTCCCGAGCGTGATGCCGACGCCGCAGATGGTGTTGTAGAGCCCGTAGTGGGTGGCGACGAGCCGGTCACCGGAGAGTCGGACGATGGTGTCCATCTCGAAGGGATAGGTGATCATCGTGCCCACCGCCAGTAGTAGTGCGGCGAGCGTCGGCGGCAACGCTGCGAGCAGCCACAGTCCCGCGCCGGACTCGGGTACGGGCACGGCGGTGGCGAGCAGCAGGGGCACAAACGCCAGGCCCGTCGCCGCAAGCCCCCTCACGAGTGCCTGGCCGGGCTCGTAGCGGGCCTTGCACCAGGCGGTGACCCTCGTCTGGCCGAGGATGGTGCTCAGCCCGGACACCGCGAAGAGCACCGCCACGGCAGCGGTCCCGAACTCCCCGTCGCCGCCCAGCCGTCGCACTTCCAGCGGCAGGGACAGGTAGACCTGGAAGGTGAGGACGTACGAGCCGATCATGGCGGCGGAGAAGAGCAGGAATGGCCGGTTGGCGAGGATGCCCCGCCACTGGGCGAGCACGCTCTCGCGCGTTCCACCCCGCTCCTGCCCCCCGTCCTTGCGCCGGGCCGGCAATGCGCGGATCTGGACGATGCTGAGCAGGCCGAAGATTCCGGCTGACACCAGGCAGGTGACGCGGAAGTCCACTCCGGTGAGCACCATTCCCGCCAAGGGGCCGAGCAGGATCCCGGCCTGGTAGAAGACGTTGAACAGTGCGAACGCCTCGACCCTGCGCTCCCCCGCGTCTGCCGCGAGGTAGGCCCGTACCGCCGGGTTGAACAGCGCCCCGGCCAGTCCCGTCGCCGCCGAGGCGGCGAGCAGCGCGGCCAGCGAGTCCACCAGCCCGAGCGTTGCGAAGCCGACGGTGCGCAGCACACACCCGGCCACGATCATCGGCTTGTAGCTGAGCCGGTCGGCGAGCGTCCCGCCGACCAGGAACATGCCCTGCTGGCTGAAGTTGCGTACGCCGAGGACGAGTCCGACGACCCAGCCGGCCAGCCCGAGGGTGCCGGAGAGGTGGGCCGCCAGATAGGGCATCAGCATGTAGAAGCCGAGGTTGATGGTGAACTGATTGACCATCAGCAACTGGACGCTGCGCTCGTACGAGCGGACCTGCGTGAACAGCCCCTTCACCGGTCCGCCTCCGGGGAGTCGGAGGCGGCCCTCGTGTCCTCGTCCAGGGTGACGTCCTGCTGCGTGTCCTGAAGGGTGAGGGGATCGACCACGGCGGTGCACCGGGTCCAGCGAGTGACTTCCTTCTCGTCCAGGCGGCCGATCACGTCCGGCTCGGGGGCAGGAGGCGCGTCCAGCAGACCGTGCGCGGCGCAGTAGTCGTCGTCGTACACGGTGCCCAGGTAGCGCTGGGGGCCGTCGGGGAAGATCGCCGCGATGCGGGCATCCGCGGGCATCGTGCGGGCGAACCAGCCGGCCACCAGGGCGACCGCGCCCACGCTCCAGCCGCCGGTGGCGTAGTGGGAGGCGGCGAGCTGGCGGCAGGTCGACACCGCCTCGTGCGGGGCCACCCAGTGCACCTCGGAGAAGTTCTCGTAGGCGACGTTGCGCGGGTAGATGCTGGAGCCCAGGCCACGCATCAGGCGGGGCCGGGCGGGCTGGCCGAAGATCGTCGAGCCGATCGTGTCCACCCCGACGACCGTCACTTCCGGGTAGAGCTGCCGCAGAACCCGGGAGACGCCCGCGGAGTGGCCGCCGGTGCCGACGCTGCACACCAGCACGTCGATGTGGCCCATTTCGGAGGCGAGTTCCAAGGCGAGCGGGGTGTAGGCCGCGACGTTGTCCGGGTTGTTGTACTGGTCCGGGCACCAGGAACCAGTGTGCTGCTCCACCAGTCGCTGCACGCGCTCGCGGCGGGCCTGCTGCCAGCCGCCCGCGGGATGGGGCTCGGAGACAACGTTGACCTGAGCGCCGTACGCGGTCAGCAACCGGGTCATGGACAACTCCAGCCCCGGGTCGGTGACCAGGGTGACCGGATGGCCGTAGACCATGCCGGCCAGTGCGAGCCCCAGCCCCAGCGTTCCGCTGGTGGATTCGATGATCCGTCCGCCAGGCCGCAGATCGCCCCGGGCCCGGGCCCGCTCGACCATGTGGAGCCCCGGACGGTCCTTGATGCCGCCGGGGTTGAAGCCCTCCAGCTTGGCCCAGAAACCGCGCCCGGCCGGAGCGAGCGGCTCCGACACGCGCAGCAGCGGCGTGTTCCCGACCAGCGCCGACAGTGCGGACTGGCCGGAGGGGAGGGGGTTCTTCGTCAGTGACGTGAGTGACTGCATGCTTCGCTCTCGCTCGATGAATGCACGGTGGGGGGTGATTCATCACGCGCCACGGCGACCGGCCCGGACCTTGGTCCGCGCTCGGCACCGTCAGGACGCGGCAGCCGGCCGTGCCGACTGCGGGGCGAGAGATCTAGATGCGCCACCGGGACGTACGAACAAGCGCCGCCCGGCCGCTACGTGGTCGTCGCCGTCTGCGCGCTGCGTCAAGGACAAGCGGACGCCCCAGGGCAGCAACACCGGCAACCATGACCGCCGGAGCGTCCACATCGGCGACTGGCTGCTCCAACGTTGGGGCCGTCGTGCGGACGACCGCATCCGACGCGCACTCGTGGGCATCGTGCGGCGCATGCGGCTGCGCCCCGCCCGACGCCACCGCCGAAGCAGCAACGGCCTCGGGCATCAACCTGTGGTGTTGTCCGGCGGTCCCGCCGTGCCCTACGACGCACAGGATGATCGCCAGCAGCAGGACGCCATGGATCAGGGTGACGATTTGGCGCGGCCCCAACGAGCCGCTCGGAGCGCTCCGGGCGTGCAAGACCGTATGGGAATGGGGTGGCACAGGTCCTCCGTGCGTCCGGCGCCCTCAAGACAGGAGGAGGGAAGCCGGCGGGCATGGGTGGTGGGGGAAGGACGGCGTCGACGAACCTGACCGGGATGCGAGTCGCCTCGGGCACTCCTCGGGAACACCGGTTGGTCTCTTCGGGCAGGCACCGGCCGAGCCACCCCAGCTGCCCGTCCAGCGTGGAGGGGGGTGGTGGCGGAACGGCCGAGTGGGAGGACTCTGCGGTTCCTAGACCTGCTGGACCACGGAAGCTCTCATGGCCTCCGCCGACGCCCCGTGGAGTTCGGCACCGGAAGGACCCGGCTTCACAGTGGAACGGACGGCAGTGACCGGTTCGCGAACCGACACGGCAAAGCAGGGAGCCGCCGCTGTTGTTCCCTGTTGAGGCTGTCCGGAAGCGCAATGCTCGACAGGGTGTGGCGAACCATGCCCGTCATCGTTGCCGTCCGTCGCCACGACAGCAAAGGGGGCTATTTCTCCCTTGGCTCCGTGTTCTGTCTCGGTCAGGTCCGCCAGGACGGCTGCGGCGCTGGTCGACAGGTGCCCCCTGATGCCCTCGACGTGCACCCCGTGAGCGAAGAGGACACCGAAGAGCACTACGGCAAGGGCCAGTACACGCGGCAGCCCGGCAGACACGCGGTCCCGCGCGATACACCGGGGCGACCAAGCCGTAATCATGCCGTGATACTAACGGCTCAACGACGTTGATCCACCGACTCCCCGGAAATGTCGAGTCAATCAGCCATGCGGATGGCCTGTTTGCTTCGGCGACGCCGTAGTGGGCTCTCGCCGCGTCGTTCCGAAGCGCTGGCCTTGCGCCGAGTCCCCCCGCAGTCCACGTTGCGGCGCAGCACCCGTTGCCGTTCACGACCGTGTCCTCGAACAGTCCGACTACGTACCCCATGGGGGTAAGGGTCGGGAGAGGCCGTCGGGATGCCGAGCCGCGCATCCGGCGGTCTCGCCCGCGACCCGAGGCCCCCTTCCCTTGAGCACCCCTCCACCGCGTCACGTACTAAGAGGAATAGCAGATGATGGAAGGGCGAAGATGGGAAATCTGGCACTGAGCTGGGGCATGGCGACAATCGCCGCCCTGGTGGCCGCCGTCAGCGCGGTCCGGATGCTGACCACCGATGGCGAAGCACGTTTCGCGGCCGGCGGGGACCTGCTGATGGGACTGTGCATGGCCGCCATGACCCTGCCCGCGACGGCCGCCTGGTACGCCGGGTACGGCATGTGGTGGGCGGCGGCGTTCGGGCTTCTCGGTCTCGGCGGCATCACGCTGGCCGTCCGGCAGACGCGCGAGTCCGGGTGGAAGCAGGGCCGCCACTGGGTGCACCTCGTCGTGGGCAGTCTCGGCATGGTGATCATGACGCTGGCCATGACGAGCACGCCGTCCGGGCCGGTGCTCGCGCTGGGCGGCGGACACTCCATGGCCGGCATGCCGGGGATGGCAGGCACGGACAACACGACGGACCAGCAGCACACAGCAGGAATGGAGGGCATGGACCACACCGGAGGCATGGACCACACGGGAGGCGTGGAGCCCATGCCGGGGATGGGCTCGTCCGGCACGACAGCCCATGCCGCCACCGTCGACGCCGCCGGATCCTCGACTTCCGTCTGGCGTTTCGTGATAGCAGCGCTTGCCGTCTACTTCCTGCTCTCGATCGCCGCGTCCGTCTGGGCGCGCGTTCGCGGCACCGGCAGGAACAGCGTCACGGGCGGTCGGCGTCGCGGCTGGAGCCGCTGGCTGCTGAGCATGCCGGACACAGTCGTGGTCTTCCTGACATCACTGGCGGTCTCGGTGTGGGACAGGGCCCGCACGGCGGAGCGAGGGCGTCACGGCCGGCGCCGCAGGCTCGGCGCCACCCCCGAGGCGGCCCTCGCCGCCCACATCGGAATGGGCGGGACCATGTCGGCGATGCTGCTGCTGATGGTCGTGTGAGGAGCAGCGAGTTATCGAGATCCATTAAGGAACCTAGCGATACGGGAGCTTCCGAGCTCGGGTTCAGAGTGGGCCGCATCACAAGGTTTGAATACCCCAGGGGGGTATAGTGTTCTCATCATCGGGACGACCGGTAACCAGGTCCTCCCGACAGCGGTCCCACGCATCCACACCCCGAGGAAGCACTCATGACCTCCCAGACGAACACCAGCACCGGCTCCTGCTGCGGGTCCGGCGGTTCCTGTGGCTCCGACACCACCACCGAGGTACAGAGCCTCGGCGTCACCACCGTCTACAAGGTGTCCGGCATGACCTGCGGCCACTGCGAAGGCGCGGTCTCTCAGGAAATATCCGCCCTGGCCGGTGTCAGCGCGGTCAAGGCGGTCGCCAAGACGGGCGAGGTCACCGTCACCTCCGCCGCCCCGCTCGACGAGGAGGCCGTCCGCGCCGCTGTCGACGAGGCCGGCTACGAGCTCGTCGGCCGCGCCTGACGCAGCCCCTGGGTCGCTTCCCCCGTAGATACGCACGACGCGAATTCACTCCCGCGCCGGGACGTACCGCTCCGCTGATACGGACGCTGTGCGTCCCGGCCTCCCGTAGGAGACACGCAATGACCAGCACGGCTACCGAGAAGACGCTGCCGGGCACGGCGTCGGTGCCCGCCTCTCAGGTTGAGCTCTCCATCGGCGGCATGACGTGCGCCTCGTGCGCCGCCCGCATCGAGAAGAAGCTCAACCGCATGGAGGGCGTCACGGCGACCGTCAACTTCGCCACCGAGAAGGCGAAGGTCACGTATCCGGAGGGCGTCGAGGTCGCCGACCTCATCGCCACCGTCGAGAAGACCGGGTACACGGCCGAGGAGCCCCCGCCTCCGGTCACCGAGGAGACAGTGGAGGCCGAGGCCCCGAGAGCGGCCGACGGCGAGCTGTTCTCCCTGCGGCACCGGCTGTTGGTGTCGCTGGCGCTGTCCGTGCCCGTCGTTCTGATGGCGATGGTCCCGGCCATACAGTTCGACAACTGGCAGTGGCTGTCGCTGACGCTGGCCGCGCCGGTGGTCGTCTGGGGCGCTTTCCCCTTCCACAAGGCCGCCTGGACGAACGCCCGGCACGGTGCCGCGACCATGGACACGCTGGTGTCCATCGGCACCCTCGCCGCGCTCGGCTGGTCGCTGTGGGCACTGTTCTTCGGGCACGCCGGAATGCCGGGCATGCGGCACGGCTTCGAGTTCACCATCTCTCGTTCGGACGGCTCCTCCTCCATCTACCTGGAGGCCGCGGCCGGCGTGACGACGTTCATCCTCGCCGGGCGCTATCTGGAGGCGAAGTCCAAGCGCAAGGCGGGCGCGGCACTGCGGGCGCTGCTGGAACTGGGCGCCAAGGACGTCACCGTGCTGCGAGGGGGCAGGGAAGCGCGCATCCCTGTCGGGCAGTTGGCGGTCGGGGACCGGTTCGTCGTACGGCCCGGTGAGAAGGTCGCGACCGACGGAACCGTCATCGAGGGCGCGTCGGCTGTGGACGCCTCCATGCTGACCGGCGAGTCCGTGCCGGTGGACGTGACCGTCGGCGACGCGGTGACCGGGGCCACCGTGAACGCCGGTGGGCGGCTGGTCGTCGAGGCGACGCGAGTGGGCGCCGACACCCAGCTCGCGCGGATGGCGAAGCTGGTGGAGGACGCGCAGAACGGCAAGGCCGAGGTGCAGCGGCTCGCCGACCGGATCTCCGGGATCTTCGTGCCGGTGGTGCTGATGATCGCCGCGGGCACACTCGGCGCCTGGCTCGGCGTCACGGGTGACGCGGCCGCAGCCTTCACGGCCGCCGTCGCTGTCCTGATCATCGCCTGCCCGTGCGCGCTCGGGCTGGCCACCCCGACCG
Organism: Streptomyces sp. NPDC000345; assembly: GCF_042898825.1. Classification (NCBI taxonomy): domain Bacteria; kingdom Bacillati; phylum Actinomycetota; class Actinomycetes; order Kitasatosporales; family Streptomycetaceae; genus Streptomyces; species Streptomyces sp. NPDC000345. Next base: position 89,773 of record NZ_JBIAZE010000015.1, on the reverse strand, counting down.
CTCTCATGGTGGGAACCGGCCGTGGCGCCCAGCTCGGCATCCTCATCAAGGGTCCCGAGGTCCTGGAGTCCACCCGGCGCGTCGACACGGTGGTCCTGGACAAGACCGGCACGGTCACCACGGGCCGGATGACCCTCCAGGACGTGTACGTCGCCGAAGGGGTCGATGAGGGTGAACTGCTACGGCTGGCAGGGGCGTTGGAGCACGCTTCGGAGCACCCGATCGCCCAGGCGATCGCGGCAGGGGCTGTGCAGCGGGCCGGAAGCCTGCCCGTCCCGGAGGGCTTCGAGAACGTCGCCGGGCTCGGCGTCCAGGGGGTGGTCGACGGACACGCCGTGCTCGTCGGGCGCGAGAAGCTCCTGGCGATGGGGGTCCCCCCGCTCGAGCGAAGTCGAGAGTGGGGGAGGGTCATCCCACTGCCCCGTGAGCTGGCCGAGGCCAAGGCAGCGGCGGAGGCCGAGGGACGTACGGCGGTCGCCGTCGCCTGGGACGGCGAAGCGCGCGGTGTCCTCACCGTGGCCGACGCGGTCAAGGAGACCAGCGCCGGTGCGGTGGCCGAACTGCGCAAGCTCGGTCTGAAGCCGATCCTCCTGACCGGCGACAACCGGCTCGTCGCCGAGTCCGTCGCCCGCAGCGTCGGCATCGACGAGGTGATCGCCGAGGTCCTGCCGCAGGACAAGGTGGACGTCGTCAAGCGGTTGCAGGCCGAGGGCCGTACGGTCGCGATGGTCGGCGACGGCGTCAACGACGCGGCCGCCCTGGCCACCGCCGACCTGGGCCTGGCCATGGGCACCGGAACGGACGCAGCGATCGAGGCCGGCGACCTTACCCTGGTCCGAGGTGACCTGCGGGTGGCGGCGGACGCGATCCGGCTCTCCCGCAAGACGCTGGCCACCATCAAGGGCAACCTCTTCTGGGCCTTCGGCTACAACGTCGCCGCCCTGCCGCTGGCCGCCGCCGGCATGCTCAACCCGATGATCGCGGGCGCCGCGATGGCGTTCTCATCGGTCTTCGTGGTGACGAACAGCCTGCGGCTGCGGTCCTTCAAGTAGGCGCACGGTAACGTCCCTGAACGCGAGGCGCCCGGCTTCCGGCCGGGCGCTTCGACGTGGTGCCGTGCATCGAGGATTCGGGAATGATCACCCGTTTTCCCGCCCAACTCCTCGGTGGCGCGTGACGAATCGGCGCAGGGCCGTGAACTTCGCCAGGATGGCAACGGCCATTGCCGCCACGACCACCAGCACTCAGCGACCTGCCGAGCGCACTCCGGTAGGCGTGGACGCCTCGCCGCCGGCCTCGGCGGACTGGGCGACGGGCGCTTCCACACGTTCCAAGGTGACCGTCAGCGGGTCACGCCTGCTGAACCGCGCGGCCGACGAGGTCCTGGACCCTCTGTAGATTTTCCTCGTCGGGCGCCTCGGCGCGCAGTACCAATGCATCCGCGCCGCCGCCGTCCCGTCTGTGTCGGACCATTCGACCTGGCGGCCGCCCGGCTTCGCCACGGACCGGAGGCTGTCGACGTAGGCCGCCCGGTCTGCGCCGTCGAAAATGTGGAAGAGTCCGCAGTCGAGCACGGTGTCGAAGGACTCCCCCAGGTCCGCCAGCCGCAGGGTGTCATGGCGGAGAAACCGCGCCTCGTGGCCGCGCTCACGCGCCTTCCGCTGGGCGGTCGTCAGGGCGTTGGAGGCGAGATCGATGGCGTCCAGGCCGACGTCAGCACACATCAGGACGTGCTCGCCGGTGCCGCAACCGGCATCCAGCACCCGGCCCCGGATGGCTCCGGCCTCGGCGAGCGCGAGGAGGGGCGTCTGAGGTCGGCCGATGTCCCAGGGGGGCCGAGTGGCATAGAGGTTCCCTGGACCGCTCGGGGCCTGGTGACAGATGGGTTCGCGTGAGCCGGCCATGGGCTGTCCCTTCCCGTCAGCAGCGTCCACACGTGGCTCTCGTTGACTAACGGACTCCTACTTTTCCATAACGTAACCCTCCATCAAGCCATCCTGTCGCCCGACGGCCGCCACGCGTTCATCGACAACCCCGAGCGTCAGGATCGCAGGCCACATGGAACTACCGAGCCGCTAAGCGATTTAGCAGTACGATCCAGGTGCACCTCGCGATCGGCAGTCCCTGCTCGCGCGCTGGCTCCCCGGCGTATACAGGAAGGCGGCTGGGGACTCCGGTGGGGTGCTCCTGCTGTGCGACATGCACAACTGTGGGGATGGTGCGGGTCCTGGAGGAGTCAGGGCCCGCACGCCACCAGGGGCACCAGCGGAGCTGCGACAGTGGCCACCACGACGGCCCACCATGTCGCACGGTGCGGCCTGGGCTGAGGAGTCAAGACGCGGCGCAGCCGGATCAGGACTCCCGATCCGCCGGCGCCCAGGGCCGCCTGCGGCGCCCGGCCCGCCGCCACCTCGCATATCGCGGCCGCCAGCGTCTCTCTGGGGTGGAGCCGCAGGGCGTGGTCGTCCGCGATCATCTCCAGCAGCAAGTTCGTCTGCTCCTTGGCATGCCGGGCGAGCGGAAGACCGGGGAACGCGCGGGAGAACGCGTCGACGAGCACCTTCAGCAGGTGGTGCCTGCCCGCGATGTGAGCGCGCTCATGCGCCAGGACCGCCTTGAGTTGGCTCTCGGACAGGACGTCCAGTGCCGCCCGGGTGACCACCACACGAGAGCGACGTCCCGCCAGGCAGTAGACGGCCGGAACGCCGTAGTCCACGATCGTGGCGCTGTACTCGGGCGCCGGTTCGCCGACCAGCGCGAGCATGTCGAGCTGGCGTCGGCGAGCACGCCGTACCTGCCGGACACAGCGGACCAGCCAGCCGGCCGGCAGCAGCACGACCGCGACGGGCGCCGCGAGCACCAGGAGGTCGCCGAAGGTGAGGGGGTCGCCCGCGGGCGCTCCGGGGACCAGACCGCACGCGCTGAGGAACCCGGCGAGCCCGCCGTGTGCGTGCTCCTCGCCGAGGCCCAGGTGGTAGACAGCCAGGGCGATAGCGATGACGAACGTCACCATCAGCCCCAGCCACGCGAAGACCGCCGCGGCCGGGGCACGGTGGGCCCAGCTCGCGCGAGCCAGCAGGGGTGGTGCCGCGACACTCACCAGGGCCGCGTACGCGGCCAGCGCCACGGCCTCGATCATGTCTCGCTCCGCCTCTTCGCCGCCCGGAGGGCCGAGCGTAGTGCGTCCGCTTCCTCGGGTGAGATCTGTTCCACGAAACTCGCCAGGGCCCCCGCCGGGTCCGGGTTGCCGCCGAGCACCTCGTGCATCAGGGAGGCCGTGTACTGCTGGCGCGTGCACGTGGGCGTATACACCCAGGCCCGGCCCTCCTTGTGCCGGGTGAGCATGCCCTTGCGGTGGAGGATGTCGGCCACCGTCTTGACCGTGCTGTAGGCGAGGGGCCGCTGCTTGTTGATGTCGGTCAGCACGTCACGAGCGGTGGCCGGACGCCCCCAGGTCCACAGGCGGTGCATGATCTCCGCCTCCAGCTCACCCAGCTGACGCACGACCGCTCCCTTCGCCTCCGGAGTAGGGGACTTCCGGAACCAGTGAACGTTCATCCTAGAGGGCGGTTTTCCTGCCAAACAGCTTAGAAGTCATCCGGATGCCTGCCCCCTCACAGCATTGCCTCCTCCGCTTCGGTACTGTCGGGCACGGAGGTCCGTGATGAACGTGAGCCGGCACGTACGAACAGGAGGCGCCCTCGGGCACCTACTGCTCGTCGTCGTGCTCGCACTCGGGGTGTTCGTCATGCACACCGTGGGCCATCCCGGGGACTCGGCCGCCGCCGGGATGAGCGGCGCGTCCCACGCATCGACGTCCACGATGGACGCCGCCCCCTCGGGTCACGAGCCCGCCATGGCGCTGGCATCCACGGATACGGCTACACCGGCAGCAGCCCTGGATCACCCCTCGTCCCCGCACATGCCGGGCGCGGCGATGGACATGATGTCGCTGTGTCTGGCAGTACTGCTCGGCGCCTGGGTGCTCGCCGCGCTGCTGCGCTCGGCACTCTCCCGCCGCCCGGACTGGCTGGCGAACCTCCTCGCCCAGGCTCCCGTCCTGCTGCGACCCAACCCGCCGCCACGCGGCCCTGATCTCACCCAGTTGTCGGTCCTGCGGCTGTAGGCCGGAACGCCCCGCGGGCGCGCACCACGCGCGACCCCGCGGTCTCGCGTACGCCAAAACAGCCGACGACCTTCAAGAACCGACACGCAAGGTGAATCGACCATGACTGCCTTCACGCGCATCCTGCACCCCAAGTCCGCCCGCCGCATTGCCGCCGTCAGCGTCGTGGCGGCTGGAACCCTGCTGCTGTCCGCCTGTGGCGACGACGGCGACGACATGGCCGGCATGGACCACGGCCGCAGCAGCTCCTCGGCCGCCGCCACCGCCGAGGCCGGGGCGGCCAAGTCGGGGGACTTCAACGACGCGGACGTCACTTTCGCGCAGATGATGATCCCGCACCACGAGCAGGCCGTGGAGATGGCCGAGCTGGCCGACGGCCGCGCATCCGACTCGGAGATCAAGGACCTTGCCGGGAAGATCGAGCAGGCCCAGGACCCCGAGATCAAGACGATGAAGGGGTGGCTCACGTCCTGGAACCAGCCGACGGCCATGGAGTCCATGCCCGGCATGGACCACGGCAGCATGAACGGGATGATGTCCGACGAGGACATGGACGAGCTCAAGGGCATGAAGGGCGCCGAGTTCGACAAGATGTTCGCCCAGATGATGATCGACCATCACAACGGCGCGATCGCCATGGCCAAGGACGAGCAGAAGAACGGCCAGAACGCCGACGCCAAGAAGATGGCCAGCGACATCGTCACGGGCCAGTCCGCAGAAGTGAAGCAGCTGCAGAGCATCCTCGACCGGCTCTGAGTCAGCTCCCCGCCCGCCCAGGCTGCGCGGCTCGCTCGCCACGCAGCCCGGGCGGCGGCACCCCCTCTCCCCTGCTGGCCCAGCCCTGCGGCCTTTTGCGCCGACGCGCCCACACAAACCCGAGGAACCATGAACAAGCGCCACGCCGCCGTGACTGCCACGGCCCTGGCCCTCGCCCTTACACTGGCCGCCTGCTCCAGCGATGACGACGACACGCCCTCGTCCGCTGATCCGGCTGCCGCCATCAGCCACATCCACGGCCTCGGCCTGGCCGGCGAGCGCCTGTACGTCGCCACCCACCAGGGCGTGTACACCCCCACCGCAAAGGGCGAGCCCGAGCTGGTCGGTGACAGCAAGGACGACTTCATGGGCTTCACTGTGGCCGCCGACAGCACGTTCTACGCCAGCGGCCACCCCTCCGAAGGCGGCAACAAGGGCCTCATCAAGAGCACCGACGCCGGAAAGACCTGGACGTCCCTGTCCCTCAACGGCCAGTCCGACTTTCATGCCCTGGACTTCGCTCACGGCACGATCTTCGGCCTCGACGCCACCAACGGCCTGCTGCGCACCAGCACGGACGGCAGGTCCTGGAAGGACGGGGCTACGCTCCAGGCCCTGGACATCGCGGTCAGCCCAGAAGACCCCGGCACCGTCCTTGCCACGACGGCCGAAGGGATCGCCCGGAGTACCGACGGCGGCAAGACCTTCACCCAGGGCAAGGAGCCGGTGATGGCCTTCCTCTCGTGGCCCGCCAAGGACGCCCTGTACGGCATCGACACCTCGGGCGGACTGAACCGCAGCAGCGACGGCGGCGCCACCTGGAAGCCGGTCTCCACCGTGCCAGGCGGCCAGCCACAGGCACTCACCGCACTCGACGCCGAGCACGTCCTGGCCGCCACCCAGGACGGCGTGTACGAGTCGAAGGACGGCGGCCGGACCTTCACCAAACAGCTCGCCGTCGAATCGAGCAGCGGGTACTGACCCGTCGAACACCCCTCCGGCGCCCACTGCCACTGCGAACCCCGGGAGGCAGCGACACCCGCCTTATCGCCTACGTTATGCAGCTGGAGTCTCGATCTTCGTGACGTTCGTGGTCGGCACGGTGGAGCTGGTCTCGCTGCTCGCGGAGCAGTTGGGCGCGGCCGACCGTGCGCCCTGGTACTGGCTGGCGGCCGTCGATCTCAACACGATCGGCATCGTCATCGTGGTCACCTTCCTGGTGACCTGGATCGGCACCGTGACGCTGTGGAAGCTGCGCCGCTACGACGAGCGGTATCCCGCACGCACGGACGCGGAGCCGGACTCCGCGTCCGTGTGACGCCTCCGGGCTCCCGGTTCGCTAGGACTTCCCGCCGGTGCACGCGGCGCCTGGCTCGGGCGTCTGGGACAAGGGTCTGCGCGATCGTCCGCGGGACGGGGCGCGCTTTGGCACGTCGCCCGTCCGCGTCCGGTCTCAGTGCACGTGCGGGCCGCCGGTCGTCTGCGGCTTTCCTCGCGGTACGAGGAACAGCGCCGCCAGCGTGCCGGCGGCGGCCACAGCCGCACTCAGTGTAAAAGCGTCCGTGAATCCATCGATCGCTCCCCGCTCGATGCCGGCTGCGGCGGTGGTGGACATCACGGCCACGCCGATCGAGGCGCCCACCTCGTGGAAGGTGTTGATTACGCCCGAGGCGAGCCCGGCCTCCTCGTGGGCGACCATGGCCAGCGCGGTGGTGGTGGCCGTGACGAACACCGCGCCGATGCCGAACGTGGCGATCACCAGGCCGGGCAGCAGCCGCGTGTACACGCTGTCGTCCGCCGACAGGCGGGCCAGCGGCACGGTCCCGGCCGCCGCGATCAGCATGCCGGCCACCGCGGTGGGGCGGCTGCCGATCCGGCCGACCAGCCGGGAGCCGAGGTGGGCGCCGATTCCGGTGGCCACGGCCACCGGCAGGAACACCAGGCCGGTCTTCAGCGGGCTGAAGCCGCGTACGTGCTGGAGGTAGACCGAGCCGAGGAAGAAGAACGCGATCAGCAGCGCGGTGGCGATCAGCATCAGGAACGCTCCCGCGACCACCGGACGCCGGGTGAACATCCGCAGGTCCATCAGCGGGGCCCGGCCGGCACGCTCGACGGCGACGAACGCGCCGTACAGGACGAGCGATCCGAACAGCGGCAGGACAGCGGCGGAATCGCCCCACCCGGCGTCGCCCGCCTTCACCAGACCGTAGATCAGCGATCCGGTGCCCGCAGTGACCAGCACCGCGCCTGGCACGTCGAGTCGGGCGGGCTGCGGTGCGCGGCGCGGGAGCAGCGCGGGCAGGGCTGCCAGGGCGAGGACACCGATGGGCACGTTGATGTAGAAGACCCATTCCCAGCCGGGGCCGTCGGTCAAGGCGCCGCCCAGCAGGACGCCGACCGCCGATCCGGTGCCGCCGATCGCCGCCCACACGCCGAGGGCCTTGTTGCGCTCGTCGCCGTGGAAGCTGGTGGTGACGATGGACAGCGCCGCCGGGGACAGCAGGGCGGCCCCGATGCCCTGCAGGACCCGACCTGTCAGCAGCAGCACCGCACCGGTGGCGAGCCCGGTGAGCAGCGATGCGGCGGTGAAGACCGCGAGGCCCGCGAGGACCGTGCGGTGGGCGCCGAGCACGTCGGCGAGGCGACCGCCGAGCAGCATCAGTCCGCCGAAGCAGAGCGTGTACGCGGTGACGACCCAGGTGAGCGTCTCGCGGCCGAGGTCGAGGTCGACGGCCATGTCGGGCAGAGCGACGTTCACGACGGTGACGTCGAGGATGAGCATGAACTGGGCCAGGCAGAGCAGGGCCAGCATCGGCCAGCGGCGCGGCGTGACCGGCTCGGGGGGCGCGGGTTCGTGGTGGGTGTGGGTGCTGAGGTGCGGGTGGGTCATGACGACTCCTCCGTACGGGCGGCAGACGGTGTACCGGTGGTGGTGGAGGCCAGGCAGGAACCTGGCGAGAGGGCGAGGACGGTGCCCCGAGGCCCGCGTGCCATCGCCAGCCCCAGCCCCTCGGCGAACCCCTCGCACACAGCGCGGTGACCGAAAGGGTGATCGACGACATGGGCTGCTCCCCCAGGGTGTATGCCGTGCGGGCGACCCCTCCGGCATAAATGAACTGTACGGTGCAGTTCAAATGAACTCAACCGTACAGTTCAGATCCTGGGTAGAATGCTGCCGTGACCTCCGAATCCGCCGAACCGTCCGTGAAGCAGCCGCCCGCCGGGCCGCGGGCCGAAGCCAAGCGGCAGGCCATCGTGAAGGCGGCCCGGGAACTCTTTCTGCGCGACGGCTTCGACGTCAGCGTCGAGCTCATCGCGGCCGAAGCAGGCGTGTCCAAGGTGACCGTCTACAACCACTTCGGCAACAAGGAGGCCCTGTTCATCGGGGTCGTCAAGGACGCACTGGACGCACCGCTGGGCGACACCCTGGTCGCAGCCATCGACCGCCTCGCCGACTCCGACGACCTCCGTGAGGCCCTGACGGCTGCCGCCCGGGCCTGGGTGGACGGCACCCGCGCAAACCCGGATGTCCTCGCCCTGCGCAATGTCGTCGCGCGCGAGCTGCACCGTTTCCCCGAACTCGGCACCGTCTGGCATGGAGTCGGCGCCGACCGGCACCATCCGGCCGCGGCAGGGGCCCTGCGGCAGCTGGACGCCAAGGGCCGTCTCGATGTTCCGGACATCGAGGTGGCCATCATCCAGCTCTACTCACTGCTGCTCTATCCGCACCTGGTCTTCAGCGCGTACGGCACGAGCGTCGACGACAGCCTCACCGAGCGCCTGATTACCAGCGGCGTCGACATGTTCCTCAGTTACTACGCCCCGAAAGGCGTTCTGCCCCGGTAACGCGGTCAGCTCTGTGGACGCAGCCCGGCCAGCGTGACTCCGACCAATCGCCGCACCGCGGCCTTGGAGGTCAGGGCACCGGCTCCGGCGAGGGCGTGCAGGCAATACCCGGCCAGCTCGTCCGGAGTGACATCGTCGCGGGCCTCGCCTGCCTGCACTCCCTCGGCCAGCAGCCCCCGGATGAAGTGCCGCAAATGCTGCTCGGCGTGCGCTACATGGCCGTCCCGGTGCAGGAGGGCAGAGAGCTCTCCGCCATGGCCGTGACGCTGCTGCTGGATGAACGCGTGGAGTGGACCGTTCCCCTCCCCGTCGGCAACGACTGAACCTCCCCGAACGGTCCGCGGCACACCGGGGCCGTTCGGCCCGAGCGGCAGCCGCGCGCGGCGAGGGATGCTGGACGTACGGCGGGTCCGCGGCCGGTACCGCAACCCGCGCCCCGCTCGAGTGACAGCGCGGCTCTCACGGCGGCCCGGGCACATGGACAGCGTCCCGGCGCCACGCGGCTCACGCACCGCCGCTCCATCCCCGCCCCCGGGACCTCGCGCGGCAACGACGTGGTCCTCCTTCTGAGGAGCAGCACATGGGAGTCCTGATCTTCGTTCTGGTCCTCGTTGCGGTGCTTGTCGCCGTGCTGCTGGCGATGGCCGTGAAAATCGTCAAGCAGTACGAGCAGGGAGTGCTGTTCCGCTTCGGCCGCCTGGTGGGCACCCGGGATCCGGGGCTGCGGTTCATCATCCCGTTCGTCGACGTCCTGCACCGGGTGTCGCTGCGGATCGTCACCATGCCCATCCAGTCCCAGGGCATCATCACCCGGGACAACGTGAGCGTGGACGTGTCCGCGGTCGCCTACTTCCGGGTGGTCGACGCGGTGAAGTCGGTCATCGCGGTCGAGAACGTGAATGCGGCGATCAACCAGATCGCCCAGACCACCCTGCGCAAGGTCGTCGGACAGCACACCCTCGACGAAACGCTCTCCGAAACCGACCGCATCAACCTCGACATCCGCGAGATCCTCGACGTCGCCACTGTCGAATGGGGCGTGGAGGTAACCCTGGTCGAGCTCAAGGACATCCAACTGCCCGACAGCATGAAGCGGGCGATGGCCCGCCAGGCCGAGGCCGAGCGGGAGAAGCGAGCGAAGATCATCAACGCGGAGGGCGAGTCCCTGGCCGCTGCCGCGCTCGGCGACGCCTCCGACACGATGATGGCCCACCCGCTGGCCCTCCAACTGCGCAACCTGCAGAGCCTGGTGGAGATCGCCGTGGACAAGAACAGCACGGTCGTCTTCCCCGCACCCCTCATGAGCACCATCGGCGAACTCGGCGCCTTCCTCGCCCGGGAAACGGCATCGGCAACCACCCACGCGATGCCCGCCGACCTCACCAAGACGATCCCCGCCCCCGAGCCGAACGGGGTGCCCGAGCCCCTGTGACCGCCGCAGGCGCAGCGGAGCCGCCCACCACGCAGCACGGCCGGGCGGCGCAGCTGCGACCGCCGGCCCTCGGGCGCACGAACGCGCCGAACCATTGAGATTCGCGTGTTCCCGGGTCGGTGCGCGGGTCGAGCATGCGATCGGCCTGCCGACACGCGTCAGGCGGAGTCCTGGATCGTCCCGACGGCCCTCAGCGTACGTGCCGCCGCGCGCTTCAGAGCGGAGTGTCCGCGCACCAGCCGGTGCGCTGCCCGTAGCGGCTCGCAGCGCAGCCAGTGCAGCCAGTGCAGCCAGTGCAGGGCGGCTCCCGGGCCGGACGTACGCAGCGCCCCTTCGTGGACCACGAGGTCACCCGTCTTGAAGGTGTTCTTGCAGGCGGCTTCCCTCTGCCGAAGTCGACGAGCGGGATCCCGGACGCCGCCACGGATTGGATCATGCGCAGGTAGAGGATCCGGCCGGGTGACGCGGCGGTGCGGTCCCCGGCGGTCGGCGGCCGGCAGCACCCGTCCTGTCAGCGCGAGCGCCGTGTGGTCGCCCACGGGCATGTCGACGTCCGCGTCCTCCGGCCGCTCCACGGGTCGTCCCGTACCCGCACGCCCCGCGCAGGTCCAGGGCGTCACGTCGCTCTCCCGCTCCAGCAGGGCCACCGATTCCATGCCGAAGGTCTCGCGGACCCGCTCCAGCAGCTCCTCCAGGCCGGTCTCACCGCGCAGCACGTTGCCGGCGAGGAAGGAGAGGATCTCCGACTCGGCGCGCAGCCGTGCCGCCTGGTGTGTGCGCCGGGCTGCCAGGTCCACCACCGACGCCACCGACACGGCCACGGCCACGAAGATGGCGATGGCCACGATGTTCTTGGGGTCGGCGATCGTCAGCGTATGGACGGGCGGCGTGAAGAACCAGTTGAGCAGCAGCGATCCGACCACCGCCGAGGCCAGCGCGGGGAACAGCCCGCCGAGCAGGGCCGCCGCCACCGTCAAGGTCAGATAGAGCAACATGTCGTTGGCGAGCCCCACTTCGGGCGCGACACTGCTCAACAGCCAGGTCAGCAGCACGGGCCCGCCAAGACCGACCAGCCAGCCCCAGACGACCCGGGACCGCCCGAGCCGGGCTCCCCGGGCCGCCGGCAGCCCGCGCCCCTTGCCCGCCTCGGCGTGGGTGATCAGGTGGACGTCCAGGTCGGGACCTGACTCCCGCGCGACCGTGGCACCGACACCCGGCCCGAAGACGTACTGCCATCCCTTGCGACGGGACACGCCGAGGACGATCTGGGTGGCGTTCACCCCGCGGGCGAAGTCGAGCAGCGCGACCGGGACGTCCTCGCCCACGACGTGGTGGAAGGTGCCGCCCAGGTCCTCGACGAGGGTCCGCTGGACCGCCACTTCCTTGGGTGAGGCGGAGGTCAGGCCGTCGCTGCGGGAGATGTAGACGGCCAGCACCTCGCCGCCCGCGCCCTTCTCCGCGAGCCGGGCCGCCCGGCGGATCAGCGTGCGCCCCTCCGGACCGCCGGTCAGACCGACCACGATCCGCTCACGTGAACCCCAGATCGCCGACACCTGGTGTTCGCTGCGGTACTCGGTGAGATAGGCGTCGACCCGGTCGGCCACCCACAGCAGGGCCAGCTCGCGCAGAGCGGTGAGGTTGCCGGGCCGGAAGTAGTTCGACAGCGCCGCATCCACCTTGTCCGGCTTGTAGACGTTGCCGTGCGCCATCCGGCGCCGCAGTGCCTGCGGCGACATGTCGACCAGCTCGATCTGGTCCGCCCGCCGCACCACCTCGTCCGGCACGGTCTCCTGCTGCCGTACGCCAGTGATCGACTCGACGATGTCGCCGAGGGACTCCAGGTGCTGGATGTTCACCGTCGAGACCACGTCGATCCCCGCGGCCAGCAGCTCCTCCACGTCCTGCCAGCGCTTGGTGTTGCGGGAGCCGGGGACGTTGGTGTGGGCGAGCTCGTCGACCAGGGCGACCTGTGGGCGGCGCGCGAGAACCGCGTCCACGTCCATCTCCGTGAACGTGCCGCCGCGGTATTCCAGCTCCTTGCGCGCGATCTGCTCCAGCCCGTGCAGCATCACCTCGGTGCGCGGCCGGTGGTGGTGCTCGACGAAGGCGACCACGCAGTCGGTGCCGCGTTCGACACGGCGATGCGCCTCGGAGAGCATCGCGTACGTCTTGCCGACGCCCGGTGCCGCACCGAGGTATATCCGAAGCTTGCCGCGTGCCATGTCCTCGTCTCTTCGTCTGTGCGGTCGGGGGCCGGGGTGCGGGTGCGGGTCGGGCGGGACCGCGTTCAGATCTCGAAGCGGTAGCCCATGCCGGGCTCGGTGATGAGATAGCGGGGATGGGCGGGGTCCGCTTCCAGTTTGCGGCGCAGTTGGGCCATGTAGACGCGCAGGTAGTTGGTCTTGTTGCTCTGCGAGACCCCCCAGACCTCCTGGAGCAGGTGCTTCTGGGTGATGAGCCGGCCCGGGTTGGTGATCAGTATTTCGAGCAGATGCCATTCGGTCGGGGTGAGACGGACGTCGTGGCCCGCGCGGGTGGCCTTCTTGGCGAGCAGGTCGATGGTGAAGCCGTCGGTGGTGACCAGCGTCGTCTCGGGTGCGAGCGGCACATCCTCGGTGCGGCGGACGGCGGCGCGCAGCCGGGCGAGGAGTTCGTCCATGCTGAACGGCTTGGTGATGTAGTCGTCGGCGCCGGCGTCGAGCGCGGCGACCTTCTCGTCGGAGGCCCGGCGGGCGGACAGCACCAGGATCGGTACGCGGGTCCAGCCGCGCAGCGCCCTGATGACGTCCGTGCCGTCCATGTCGGGCAGACCCAGATCCAGCAGGACCACGTCGGGCTGACGGGCGGCGGCCAGCCGGAGCGCGGTGGTGCCGTCGGGCGCCGGGTCCACCCCGTACCGGCGGGCCTGCAGGTTGATCACGAGGGCCCGGACGAGCTGAGGGTCGTCCTCCACCACCAGTACCCGGGTCATCGGGGTACGCCTTCCTGCTTGTAGGGAGGGGCCGGATCGCGCGGAACCGGCCTCGTGGCAGCGGGAGTCGACGAATGAGGGTGTCTCCCCGGCCGCCGACTCCCGCGTGGTGTGCGTAACGCCATCAGCTCTTCGCCACGAGGTCCTTGAGCGCGATGTTGAGCTCGAGGACGTTCACCCGGGGCTCGCCGATGAAGCCGAGGGCGCGGCCGTCGGTGTGCTCGTCGACCAGCTTCTGGACCTGGGCGACGGACAGGCCGTTCTTCTCGGCGACCCGGTGGACCTGGATGTCCGCGTAGTCGGGGGAGATGTCCGGGTCCAGGCCGGAGCCGGAGGACGTGACCGCGTCGGCGGGCACGTCGGAGGGCTTGACCGTGTAGCCGCCGACCGAGTTGTCCTTGACGACGGCGGCCTTGGCGGCGGTCACCCAGTCGATCAGGTCCTTGTTGTCACCGGAGCGGTTCGTCGCGCCGGACAGGATCAGCGCGTACTGGGTGTTGACGCTGTTGCTGCCGAGCCCGTTCTGCGGGCGGCCCTGGAACCACTTCAGGTCGGGTTCCGGCGTCTCCTGGCCCTTCTTCAGCGGCAGGTTGTACGACTGTCCGATCAGGGACGAGCCGACGACCTTGCCGTCCGCCCTGATCTCCGAGCCGTTCGCCTGGTCGCTGAAGAGCGCCTGTGCCACACCGGTGACGGCCAGGGGGTAGATCACGCCCGTCACCACCGTCAGCACGAGCAGCGCGCGCAGCCCCGCCCACAGCAACCGGGCGGTGTTGGATACCGAGTTGTTCATGGGATCAGCACGCTTTCAAATCGTTACAGCCCGGGGACGAGGGAGATGAGCAGGTCGATGAGCTTGATGCCGATGAACGGGGCGATCAGTCCGCCGATGCCGTAGATCGTGAGGTTGCGCCGCAGCATCCTGTCCGCGCTGACCGGCCGGTACTGCACGCCCTTCAGGGACAGCGGGACCAGGGCGATGATGATCAGCGCGTTGAAGATGACGGCGGACAGGATCGCGGAGTCCGGGGAGGACAGTCCCATGATGTTGAGCTTGTCCAGGCCCGGGTAGACGGCCGCGAACAGCGCCGGGATGATCGCGAAGTACTTCGCCACGTCGTTGGCGATCGAGAACGTCGTCAACGCGCCCCGGGTGATGAGCAGTTGCTTGCCGATCTCGACGATCTCGATGAGCTTGGTCGGGTTGGAGTCGAGGTCGACCATGTTGCCGGCCTCCTTCGCGGCCGACGTGCCCGTGTTCATCGCCACGCCGACATCGGCCTGGGCGAGGGCCGGGGCGTCGTTGGTGCCGTCGCCGGTCATCGCGACGAGCTTGCCGCCCGCCTGCTCCCGCTTGATGAGCGCCATCTTGTCCTCGGGGGTGGCCTCCGCGAGGAAATCGTCGACGCCCGCCTCGTCCGCGATCGCCTTCGCCGTCAGCGGGTTGTCGCCCGTGATCATGACGGTCTTGATGCCCATGCGACGCAGCTCGTCGAACCGCTCGCGCATGCCGTCCTTGACGACGTCCTTGAGGTGGATCACGCCCAGCACGCGAGCGCCGTCGGCGTCCTCGACCGCGACCAGCAGCGGGGTGCCGCCTGCCTCGGAGATACCGTTGGCGAGGGTGTCGGCGTCCTCGGAGACCGTGCCGCCCTGCTCCCGCACCCAGGCGACGACCGAACCGGCGGCGCCCTTGCGGATCCTGCGCCCGTCGACGTCGACGCCCGACATCCGGGTCTGGGCGGTGAAGGCGATCCATTCGGCGCCCTTGAGCTCTCCCTGCCGGCGCTCGCGCAGCCCGTACTTCTCCTTCGCCAGGACGACGACGGAGCGGCCCTCGGGTGTCTCGTCGGCCAGCGACGACAGCTGGGCGGCGTCGGCGAGTTCGGCCTCGGTGGTGCCGCGCACCGGCACGAACTCGGACGCCTGCCGGTTGCCCAGGGTGATGGTGCCGGTCTTGTCCAGCAGCAGGGTCGAGACGTCACCGGCGGCCTCGACGGCCCGGCCGGACATCGCCAGCACGTTCCTCTGCACCAGCCGGTCCATTCCGGCGATGCCGATCGCCGACAGGAGCGCGCCGATCGTGGTGGGGATGAGGCAGACCAACAGCGCCACCAGCACGACCATCGTGAGGTGGGTGCCCGCGTAGTCCGCGAACGGCGGGAGGGTCGCCACCGCCAGCAGGAAGACGATCGTCAGCGAGGCGAGCAGGATGTTCAGCGCGATCTCGTTCGGCGTCTTCTGCCGGGCCGCGCCCTCGACCAGGGCGATCATGCGGTCGATGAAGGTCTCGCCCGGCTTCGTCGTGATCTTGATGACGACGCGGTCGGAGAGGACCTTGGTGCCGCCGGTGACGGCCGAGCGGTCGCCGCCGGACTCCCGGATGACCGGCGCCGACTCACCGGTGATCGCCGACTCGTCGACGGACGCGACGCCCTCGACGACGTCACCGTCGCCGGGGATGACGTCACCGGCCTCGCACACGACCAGGTCGCCGATGCGCAGCTCGGTGCCGGGCACCTGCTCCTCGCGGTCACCCACGAGACGGCGGGCCATCGTGTCGGTCTTGGCCTTGCGCAGGGTGTCCGCCTGCGCCTTGCCCCGGCCCTCGGCCACGGCCTCAGCCAGGTTGGCGAAGACCACGGTCAGCCACAGCCAGGCGCTGATGGTCCAGCCGAACCAGTCGCCCGGGTCCCTGAACGAGAAGGCGGTGGTCAGCAGGGAGCCGATCCAGACCACGAACATCACGGGCGACTTGACCATCACCCGCGGGTCGAGCTTGCGGAAGGCGTCCGGCAGCGACTTCAGCAGCTGCTTCGGGTCGAACAGACCCGCGCCGACACGTCCTTCGTCCTTGTGACCGGTCGGCACATCACTGTGCGGCGCCCGGGCCGGGGTGGCTGTGGACATCGAGTCCTCGTGCTTCTCTGTACGGGTGGTCATGACGCCAGCCCTTCGGCGAGCGGTCCCAGCGCGAGCGCCGGGAAGTAGGTCAGACCGGTGATGATCAGGATCGCGCCCACCAACAGGCCGGTGAACAGCGGCTTTTCGGTGCGAAGGGTGCCCGCCGTCTCCGGGACGGGCTTCTGCCCGGCGAGCGAGCCGGCCAGCGCCAGTACGAACACCATCGGCAGGAAACGGCCGAGCAGCATGGCCAGCCCGATCGTGGTGTTGAACCACTGGGTGTCCGCGTTCAGACCGGCAAAGGCCGAGCCGTTGTTGTTGGCGCCTGAGGTGTAGGCGTAGAGGATCTCGGAGAACCCGTGCGCGCCGCTGTTGGTCATCGAGTTGCCCGGGGTGGGCAGCGCCATGGCGGCAGCCGTGAAGACGAGAACCAGGGCGGGGGTGATCAGGATGTAGCAGGCCGCGAACTTGATCTCGCGGGTGCCGATCTTCTTGCCCAGGTACTCGGGCGTGCGGCCGACCATGAGCCCGGCGATGAACACCGCGATGACCGCCATGATCAGCATGCCGTACAGACCGGAGCCGGTACCGCCGGGAGCGATCTCGCCGAGCTGCATGCCCAACATGGTGATGCCGCCGCCGAGCCCGGTGAAGGACGAGTGGAAGGAGTCCACCGCACCGGTCGAGGTCAGCGTGGTCGCCACCGCGAAGATCGACGAGCCGCCGACGCCGAAGCGGTTCTCCTTGCCTTCCATGGCGCCGCCGGCGATGTCGAAGGCAGGGCCGTGATGGGCGAACTCGGTCCACATCATCAGGGCCGTGAAGCAAAGCCAGATGGTGGCCATCGTGGCGAGGATCGCGTAGCCCTGCTTCAGGTTGCCGACCATCCGGCCGAAGGTCCGCGTCAGCGCGAACGGGATGAGCAGGATCAGGAAGATCTCGAAGAGGTTCGAGAACGGACCGGGGTTCTCGAAGGGGTGGGCGGAGTTGGCGTTGAAGTAGCCGCCGCCGTTGGTGCCCAGCTCCTTGATGGCCTCCTGCGAGGCGACCGCGCCGCCGTTCCACTGCTGGTCGCCGCCCATGAACTGGCCGACCTCGTGGATGCCGGAGAAGTTCTGGATCGCGCCGCACACGACGAGCACGATCGCGCCGATCACCGCGATCGGCAGCAGGATGCGGACGGTGCCACGCACCAGGTCCGACCAGAAGTTGCCCAGCTCACCGGTACGGGAGCGGGCGAAGCCGCGCACCAGCGCGACCGCCACCGCAATACCCACCGAGGCGGAGACGAAGTTCTGCACCGCCAGGCCGCCGGTCTGCACGACGTGGCCCATGGCCTGCTCGCCGTAGTACGACTGCCAGTTGGTGTTCGACACGAAGGACGCGGCGGTGTTGAACGCCTGGTCCGGGTCGATCGCGGCGAAGCCCAGCGAACCGGGCAGGTGCCCCTGCAACCGCTGGAGCAGGTAGAGGAAGAGGACGCTCACGGCCGAGAAGCCGAGGACACCGCGCAGGTACGCGGGCCAGCGCATCTGGGTGTTCGGGTCGGCACCGATGCCCCTGTAGATCCACTTCTCCACACGCCGGTGCTGGTCGGAGGAGTAGACCCTGGCCATGTAGTCGCCGAGGGGGACGTAGGCGAGCCCCAGGGCCACTATCAGAGCGCCCAACTGAAGCACACCGGCAAGGACAGGACTCATGTCGCTTCTCAGAACCTCTCGGGGAAGACCAGGGCGAGGACGAGATAGCCCAGCAGGGCGACGGCCACGATCAGGCCGACGATGTTCTCGGCGGTCACAGCTTGGTCACCCCCTTGGCGACGAGGGCCACCAGCGCGAACACCGCGACCGTGGTGACGACGAAGGCCAGATCGGCCATCGCGAGCTCCTAGATGAGGTTCGAATGGAACGGACGGTTAGAGGAAACCGCCTCCGTGGCCGGAATCGGTCGCCGTTGACACCTCCCTGACGGCAACGAGCCCGGCTTTGACGGAACTCTTACGGCCGGCGCCTCCATCTGCGGGAAGGGCCCCCGTCCACCTGAACACGCGCCTGAACACGCCGACGGCCCGCCCCGGACAGGGGCGGGCCGTCGTGAGACGTAAGAGGTGGGTGATACGCGGCGACGTCGAGATCAGGAGACCCGGAACCGCAGTCGGCAGATCACCGCGTCCGTGTCCCGGCTCCCTGCTCGCCGAACCCGGCCGACCGCACCCGAACCTGGACGTCGCCATCAGCTACCTGCCCGTGGGGCAGCGCGCCCTGGCCGGCGGCGACTGGTGTGAGACCGTCCGGCTGCACTTCGGCCGTACGCTGCTCGTCGTCGGCGACGTCATGGGGCACGGCCTGGAGGCCGCCGTCGACATGGCGGCCTACCGCTCGTCCCTGCGGTACATAGCCTCCGCCGACCTGCCGCCGCACCGCGTGCTGCGCCAGCTCGACGACATCGCCTCCAGAGAGCCGGACCGCCGCCCGGCCACCTGCCTCATCGCGCGCGTGGACCCAGTCCACGGGCTGGTGACCCTGGCCAGTGCCGGCCACCTGCCACCGGCCGTGATCGATGGGCAGGGCCGGGCCTCACTGCTTCAGGTGCAGGTCGGCCCGCCCCTGGGCACGGGCCTCGGCGGCTACGAACCTGCGACCTGCCGCTTGGACCCCTCCCAGGCACTGATGCTGTTCACCGACGGGCTCGTCGAGCGCCGTGGTGAGGACATCGACCAGTCCCTGCAGCGGCTGGCCAGTCTCAGTTTCTCGGCCGCCACAGGTGTCGAGGACATCCTCGACACGGTCCTCGCCCGCCTCGACGCCCGGCACGCCGAGGACGATGTCGCGGTCATGGCCGCCCGGCTGCGGCACCGCCCCGCGCCCGCACAAGACTTGCGGCGCTGAAAGTCAGCTCGCCTTCCAGACCGCGTCCACGTGACCTTCCCTGGCAATGCCACCCTGTGCGCCTCTGCCCGTTGGCACCGTTCGCCGCGAGCAGCTCCTCGTGGGTGCCCTGCTCGACGACGCTTCCGCGGTCGAGAACGACGAGACGGTCCATGCCGGCGACGGTGCTCAGACGGTGGGCGACGACGAGGGCCGTACGTCCGACCATCAACCGCCACAGGCATCCTGGACGAGGAGCTCACTCTCCGAGTCCAGCACGCTGGTCGCCTCGTCGAGCAGCAGGATGGGGGCGTCGCGCAGGATGGCCCTGGCGAGGGCGACGCGCCGGCGCTGGCCGCCGGAGAGTTCAAGGGCGTCAGCAGCGCCAAGCTCATGGAAGTGGCCGGGCTCTCCCGCGAGGTCGGGGTCCTGTTCGTTCAGCGCGCGGAAGCCGCGCGGCCAGTTTCCCGAGGACGAACGCCATCTGCACCGGCGCGGGCTTCTCGACCCACAGGGTTCCGTCGTCGTCGAACACGGCGGCCCGGTCCATCGGCGCGACGAAGCCCGGTGAGCCTTCCACCGCCGCGGATGTCACGAAGCCGACGATCGCCCGCTTCGCGGAACCGTCGTTCCAACTCCCGAGCGGGGTCGTGCCCATGCACCTCGCCGTCCAGACCGTCGTCCCTCCGAAGCGCTGTCGGGCGAGGTCGAGCCACCGCCCCGATCTCGCCCGGCCGCCAGGTCTTGTCGAAGAACGGCTGCATCGGGCTGTAGAGCCGCAGCACCACGAACCATCCCCGGCCCTGCGTGGTCTGGATCCAGTTGCCTTCCGGCACGCCGTCGGGCCGGTCGGGCCCGAAGTGCGCCGTGGTCGTGCCGTCCGCGTCAGGGACCGCTGCCGGGGTGGGACAGGCCTGACCGCCGGCCCGGGGGAACCGTTGTGGGGTGCCGGGCATCGACCGCGTCCGGTTGTCGTAGACGGTGACCGACCACGCTCTCGCGGCGGGGATGTCCGGCGGAAGTACCCGTCGGTGGTACCTGCCGCCGGCGAGGACCCGGCCCTCCTGACCCACCCGGGAGAACACGTACTGCGAGCCGACGCCGGGCAGGGGCGCGCGGTGCGCCCCCTCGGCCGGACGCGGACGGCAGGCGAGGGTGCGGGCCGTGGCGTTCCTGGAAGACGGCTCCTTGCCTGCTTTGTGCAGGTCAAGGGCGGTCTTCACTTCACACGGGCGCGCCTCGGTGCCGAGGAGTCTTTACGACATCGCTCCACTCCGGCGAGCAGGCTCCCTGCCCGGGCTTCCGTGCGGACGAGTCGCGCACGAACAGCGCGGTACAGTGCGCGAGACGGCAGCCTGGTCAGGAAGGGCAAGCGTGACCGACACCAGCGACACCCGACCCGTCGACAGCGCAGCGCGAGCGCCACGGCAGAGCCGACTGCTCCGCCTGGTGCGCTACGTCCCCCTGATCGCCCCCGTCCTGCTGTGGGCCGTGCCGTGCTGGGTGCTCCTGCACACCGGCCAGCACTGGCCGCTGCCCGTCACGCTGGTCGGCACCGTCCTGTTCGCCCTCGGCCTCATAGGTATGCCGCTCGCGATGGTGCGCGGCCACGGCAGGCGTCAGCAGGACTGGGCGGCAATCGTCGGTGACACTCTGCTGGGCACCAGCTGGGTGCTGTTCACCTGGTCCGTTCTGCTCGGCGTCCCGCTGCGGCTCGCCCTGGGCGTGACCGGCGTCGGCGAGGGCCAGGACCGGGCCCGGATCGTCACCTGGGCCGTCCTCGGCGTCACCGCCGTACTGCTCGCCTGGGGGTACGCCGAGGCCCGCCGTGTGCCACGCGTGCGCCGACTCGACGTGCGGCTCCCGCGCCTGGGTGCCGGTCTGGACGGCGTCCGCGTCGTCCTCATCACCGACACCCACTACGGTCCCCTCGATCGCGCCCGCTGGTCGGCACGGGTGTGCGAGACGGTGAACACCCTGGAAGCCGACCTGGTCTGCCACACCGGCGACATCGCGGACGGCACGGCCGGACGCCGTCGCGCCCAGGCCGCCCCACTCGCAACCGTGCGGGCGACCCGGGCCCGTGTCTACGTCACCGGCAACCACGAGTACTACAGCGAGGCCCAGGGCTGGGTCGACCTGATGGACGAGCTGGGCTGGGAGCCGCTGCGCAACCGTCATCTGCTGCTGGAACGCGGAGGCGACACCCTCGTGGTGGCCGGCGTGGACGACGTCACCGCCGAGTCCTCCGGCCTGGCCGGCCATCGCGCCCACCTCGCCGGAGCCCTGCACGGCGCCGACCCCGACCTGCCCGTCCTGCTCCTGGCGCACCAGCCCAAGTTCATCGACCGGGCGGCCGCCGCCGGCATCGACCTCCAGCTCTCCGGCCACACCCACGGTGGCCAGATCTGGCCCTTCCACCACCTGGTCCGCCTCGACCAGCCCGCCCTCGCCGGCCTCAGCCACCACGGCCCCCGCACCCTCCTCTACACCAGCCGCGGCACCGGCTTCTGGGGCCCGCCGTTCCGTGTCTTCGCCCCCAGCGAGATCACCCTGCTCGTACTCCGCTCTCCGCACGCGCCCACCTCGCCGTAGCGGCGCGCGGGCCGACGGCTCCCACGAGCCACACGGCCGCGCAGAGCCGTGGGCCGGTGAAGTCTTCGTCCGGCGTGACCATGAGCTGATGACCGACCGCCCGGAGCGCCGGCCGGTCACGCGTCAGTCGGGGCCGCTCCAATCGAAGGGGAAGTACTTGCTGGACTTGCCGCTGCGGCTCCAGCTGAAGCCGAAGGCGTCGGCCTGATCGGTGGTGGCCCGTCCCCAGGTGGCGATCTGTCCCGGGCCGACCTCGGCACCGGGGGCGTTGTGGACCTGGACCCGTGCCCCCTCGGCTGTGGTGGGACCGGTGAGAGCCTCGGCACGGGCGGTCACCCGGCCGGGAATCTCAGCGCGCCACGCCCCCAGGTCCTCGTCGACCTCGACGGTGATCGGAGCGACGTCCATGCCGCGCATCTCGGGCCCGAAGACCTCGGCGAACTGCTGGGGCCAGCCACCGGCCTCCCCGCCGAAGATCGCGCCGAGTGCGGCGCGCTGCTGCTCGTCGGCGCGCTCGTCGACGAAGACGGCGGCATAAGGGTCCGTGTGCTCGCCGGTCCACACGTTGCCGGTGAAGGACGCGAGCATCAGGACATTCAGGTCGTCGAGCCGGACATCCCCGAACTGTCCCTCGCGTATGTGCCAGGCAAGCACGCCCTCGCAATCGCCCTCGGACGGGGGCTGGGCGAATGTGCACGGGCACGGTATGGCGCACTTGCAGGTGTCGAACCAGTCGCCGGCCACGCGCCAGGGCGGGCTGCTGGTGGTCTGCTCGGCCATCTCGCTCCTCCTCTCCCCGGTATACGGAGCGGCGTCACTTCCAGGGTGCTCCTCGCCGACGCGAAAGCGAAGCGGCCCTCGGAGGCGAGGGGAGCCGGGAGGTCATGAGGGCTGCCGCCCGGGTCCCGGTCCTCCGCTTTTGAGGCCGGTGATTCTGTGATCTGCTGGAGATGTCGTCGAAAGCACTCATCGCGGCCACCTGAGCGGCGGGCGTCCTTGGGAGGCATGCCGTGCCGCATCTCCGGCTCGCCCCGCCGGAGCCCACCCGGCCCGGGGTCCTGCTGCCGAGGCGTGATCTGGCCCTCGGCTGGCTTCTTCTGACCCTGATCGCCGCTCTGGCGTGGGTGCTCACGGCCGCGCAGTCCCGCGACATGGGGATGGAGCCGGGCACCATGGGGCTGGCGCTCCCGCTCTTCCTGCTCCTGTGGGTGGTCATGATGGCGGCGATGATGCTGCCGTCGCTGGCACCCGTGGCTCTCACCTGGGTACAGGCGATCAACCGCAGCACCGCGGGCCGCGTCCGTGCGCTGCGCCTCACCGAGTTCGTCGGCGGCTATCTGCTGGCCTGGACCGGCTTCGGACTGCTGGTGTACGGGGCCCTGGCGGCGACGGGGCACCTGCTCGACGCCCACCCCGAGTCGGGGCGCTGGATCGGCGCGGGCGCGTTCCTGCTGGCGGGCGTCCAGCAGTTCGGGCCGCTGAAACGGGTCTGTCTGCGGCACTGCCGCAGCCCGATGTTCCAGCTGGTGCGGTACGCGCGGTTCCGGCCGTGGGCGAAGGATCTGCGGGTGGGCGCGCACCACGGCCTCTACTGCGTCGGCTGCTGCTGGGGGCTGATGATCGTCCTGATCCCCCTCGGTGTGATGAACGTGGCGGCGATGGCGGGCCTGGCGGCGGTGATCTTCCTGGAGAAGCTGTGGCGGGGCGGTCCCTGGCTCAGCTGGGCGGTGGGCGTCGCCCTCCTCGTACTGGCCGTGCTCGCCCCGTTCCAGGACTGGCTGCTGCCGGGTTTGCAGATGTCGGGGGCGTCGATGGACCAGATGCTGGGTGCGGCGCTCTGACCGGCTGTCGATCATCGCGCCAGGTGGCCCTCCGGCGGCTGGAGTACCCGCCGCTCGACGAGCGGAACGGCATCGGGAAGTTCCTCCTGTGAGCATCACGCGGAGGCGCCGATGGAGGGGTCGGCCCCGCGCCCGTGCCCGCCCGGGGCCGGGGCTCCGGGCGGGCACGGGGTGGAGGGCTGTGCGTGCGCGGCGGTCGGACCAGTCCCACGGCCTGGAGCAGGTTCAGGGTCTCCTGGACCTGCTCCGGCCCGGCCGGGGTGACGTCGGAGGAGCCGGGCGGCTTGCGGTCGCTCGGATCAGGCGAACGGGATGGTCAGGACCGAGCCCGTGCCCACCTGGAGGGTGGACGGGCCGTTGCCGAGGGCGCTCCAGACCTCCACGCGGACGGTGCCGCCGTTCAGGTCGCCCGGGGTGCCCGAGGCGGAGTGCGGACCCTGCCGGGCGGAGGAGTACTCCTCCCAGCCGGGGATCGGGTCGGTGGCGAAGTAGCGGAACGTTTCGACACGGTCGAACGTGCCGTCACCCGTCAGGTCGTACGACACCCGGGCCTGCTGGGCGTACCCGACGGAGTCACCGGCGTCCACCTTGAACGTGAAGGCCGTGCCGGAGCCCGGCTTCAGGGTGCCCTTGACGTTCTTCACCTCGTAGACGAGCGGGTTCTTCGGTGTGCCGTCGTTGTTCGTGCCGCCGGCGGACGGGACGGTGTCGGAGGAGCCCGTCGCGGCGGCCTCGGTGGCGAGGGCGCCGCCCGGCCGCAGGTAGAAGGTGTCGCCCGTGACGTACGGCGGAGGGGCGTCGCCGGTGGTGGTGACGGTCAGGGTGCCGCCGGCCGGACCGACCTGGCCGGCGGTGTCGCGGGCCCTGACCGCGTAGGTGTACCCGGTGCCGGGGGTCAGTCCGGTGTCGGTGTACGTGGTCCCGGTGACCGTGGCGACCTTCGTGCCGCCGCGGAGGACGTCGTAGTTCTTGACGCCCTTGTCGTCGGTCGCGGCGTCCCAGGTCAGTTCGACGGAGGTGTCGGTCACGTCGGTCGCGGCCGGGGTGCCGGGCGCGGTGGGCTTCTCGTCGGCCGGCGGGGGTTCCTCACCGCCGCCCGCGGCGCCGCAGAGCGTCCCGAGCCGGGCGTCGTCGCCCGCGCCGGACGCGGTGGACTTCGCCGGGACGTTCAGCACGCCGCCGTCGGAGAAGAGCACCGAGCACTCCTCGGCCGCGTAGTTGTGGGCCGCGTACGTCCTGGTGCCGTTCTTGTCGAAGGCGACGGCCGTCGGCACATCGGCCGTGACGGTCATGTCCGGCGCACCGATCGAGTTCATCGTGCCGACCCAGTGATAGGTGTGCGCCTTGGTCTCGCCGGCCTCGGGAACGTAGCCGCCGTCCCACTGGTTCCAGGCCGCCATCGCCTTGGCGGGGTCGTACAGCGCCTGGACCTGCCAGAAGATGTCCCGCCACTCGACGGCCGGGCCGCCGTTCTCCCTCTCCATCTCGGCCACGCTGCGGCGGAGCATGTCCTTCTCCCGGGCCAGGTGCAGCGAACCACCGGTCACGGGGAGGAAGTTGATGCCGTGGATCTCCTCGGGGTTGGCGGTCCACCAGGTGGCGTAGGCGCCGCCGCTGCTCCAGACCATGCCGACGACGTCGTGGGTGAAGTCCTCGGGGTAGACCTGCTGGTCTGCGTCGAACCAGTACTGTGCGATCGACTCCGACTCGGTCGTCATCATGTAGACGCCCTGGTCGCGCAGCGCCTTGTCGCCGAGGGCCGAGCCCCACATGATCAGGCCGGCGCTGAGGTTGATCGACTCCGAGGACGACTCCTGGTTGTTGCCCGCCGCGAAGGCTTCGTGGCCGGCCGCCCAGCTGTGGCCCGCGTAGACGTCGAAGCCGCGCAGGAAGGGGTACTTCTCGTCGTCCCTGGCCGGGTTGGCGGCGTCCTTGACGAGTTCCCCGACCATGCCGCCCCACTCGGAGCCGGCGGCCCACTGCGGGTCGTACTGCGCCACGACGGCGGCGGCCAGCACGTAGTAGGAGTAGTGGAAGTGGTGGTCGTTCAGCTCCTGGTCGCTGCCGTACGAGGCGGGGTAGCCGATGAGGGTGCGCCAGTCCTTGTCGTAGGAGAACTCCGACGGGCCGCCGACGGTGAACCACTCCTCCATGCGCCCCTTGATCAGCTGAAGGAGCTTGTCGCGGGCGGCCGTGTCGCCGATCTGGTCGGCGATCGGCACGAGCTGGGCGAGCTTGCCCAGGGCCTTGCCGGTCCAGTAGGTGTCGACGGCACCGCTGAACGGATCACCCTGCGTCAGCACGTCGTTGATGTAGGTCCTGAGCTTCGTCCTGTCGACGCCGGGGGCGCTCGGCAGCCCCGGCAGGACGCCGTTGACCTTCTGCGTGGTGGTGAACGAGGTGCCCTCGCGGACCTTCATCTCACCGCGCGGCGAGACGTAGGTGTAGCCGGTCAGCGGGTCGGAGGTGTGCAGCCACTGGTGGCGGTAGAGCGCCTGGAGGGTACCGGTCTCCTCGCCCTCCTTCGCCTGAGTGGTCAGCGTGTAGGTGGCCTTGATCTCGCCGTCGCCCTCCCGGTAGTCCCAGTCCACCTCGGAGCCGGTCACGAAGCTGAAGGCGTACTTCTCGTAGTCGGCGAGCGCCTCCTTGCCGGGGAGGACCGCCAGGGAGAAGTAGTCCTTGGTGCCGAGGTCGGCACGGATCTCGTTGCCCGAGACGGTCCAGTCGCTGCTGCTCGGGGCGAACAGCGCGTAGTGGTGGCCGGAGATGGTGACACCGAGGACATTGCCCCGGTCGGCGAAGACGGTCGGCGGGGCGGCGGCGCTGATTTCTGCCGCGCCGCCGGTGCCCTCCGCGTAGACGTACGGCAGGCCGTGGCCGATGGTCGCCCGGAGGGTGCGCGCACCGTCGTTCCAGTACGGCGTGACGGTCCAGTCGCTCCACCCGTCCGCCTTGGCGTCGGGGGAGTCGAGGCCCGCGAGGCCGAGGGTCAGGTCGGCCTTGTGCGGGAACTCGTACTGGCGGCCGGCGCCCACGATCTGATGGGACGTCGGGTAGCCGACCTCCAGGCCGCCGGACACCGCCTTGTAGGTGAGGGGATGTCCGTACATGTTCTCCGACCACGGGTTGCCGGCGAACCGCTGGAAGACCAGCGAGGACCACCAGTCGTTGGTCGGCACGGGCTTGTCCGCCACGGCGGGCGTGACCTTGGGCGTGACCGGCCGGCCGCCGTTGTCGGAGGGACCCTGCCTCCCGGCCGGGCGCACGTCGCTGTAACTTCCCTTGCCCACCTCGACGGTGGCGGCGAAGGCGGCGCCGCCGCCGACAGTGGCGGCCAGGCCTGTGGCGGCCACGGCGGCCGCCGACAGAAGCGCCAGACGTCTACGGAATCTCATGCGCGACCCTTCTGAGAGCGCTCTCAAGACGCCGTCAACGTAGGTTCGCGACACGGGGCGGTCAATACCTGAAGCAAGGGTCCGTCCCGACGGTGCGGGCGGGTGCCGGCGACGTCCGAGGACCGATCCGCCGAGGACCGGGCGGCCCGGAAGGCGCGTCCGGACGCCGGCCCGCAGCCGGGATCCGGCGACGGGAGCCCGCGCGGCCACCCGAAGGCCGCAACCGCTTGCCGGGGCGTGCGCCCGGCGGCGTCGCACCGGCGGAAGGAAGATCGGCCTGACGGTCGATGCCCCGCTCACGGGCGGCCCTTCGACCCACCGGCGGGCAGTCCCGGCGCCGGCCGGTGCGCTCCGCTCCGTCATCCCGGTCCGGCGCAGGTCCGCGGATCCTGAGAGCGCTCTCTGCCATCTGCTGTGGCTTGTAAGGAAGTTGACGGGGTGGAAGAAAGCCGGGGTGCGGCGCGGGCGTCGCCGCCTCTCCGGTGCGTCCGGAGTATTGACGGTCCATGAAACAACTCAATATTTTCAGTATCTTCGACTCACAGGGGGTGCTCCCTATGGAATCCGGCACAGCCGACACCACCACGATCCGCTCCGGAGAGGGCCGTACGCGCGGGGAGCGCAGCTCCGTGAGACGCGTCCGTGGCGCCGTCGGCGACGCCGCCCGCGACCCGCGCGGCACCCCGTAGCCACCTCGTCCGGCTCACCGGCGGCACCGTCGTCCCGACGGTCCACCTCGCTGACACGACCGCTCGCACCGCGAGCCGGTGGCCGCGATTCCGACAGGAGGGATCACCCATGGGCCGCTACAGCCGACTCCGCCGCATCCGACAGATGGATCCGCAGCGGGACTTCGAGCAGATGGCCGGCGTCTCGGGGTGAAGTTCGGCCGTCTCGTCGCGCGGGTCGACGAGGCGGTCCAGCGCGAGCACCCACGGCCCGACGAGCGCCTGCGGGCCATGGCGGCCCTCGGTGCGATCGGGTCCATCACGATGCATCACACCTCCATCGCCGGGCGCCGGGCCAAGGACCTGCTGCTGGCGTCCGCGCTGGGCGTGACCGCGAGTGATCCGACGGCGGGCCGGCCGGGCGCGCACCCCGTCGAGCTGCCCGCCCGGCCGGTGCCGCGCACGCGACGCGCGGAGATCCTCGCGGCCTCCGTCCCGCTTTTCGCTCGGGACGGATTCGCCAACGTCACGAACGGACAGATCGCGGAGGCGGTGGGGCTGACCCCGTCCGCGCTCTACCGCCATTACCCCGGCAAGATCGACATCCTGGCGGCGGCCTGCCTCCAGGCGGCGGGACTGCTGGCCCAGGGGGTGGAGCAGGGTCTGCGCGAGGTGTACGGGCCGCGCGACGCCGTGGTCGCGCTGGCAGCCACGTATGTCGCCTACAGCTTCGAGTACACCGAGCTCAACAGCGTCGCCGAGGCCGAGCTCGGCGGCTTGCCGGCCGATCTGCGGCGGCCCGTGGTCCTCGCGCAGCGGGAACACATCGCCGTCTGGGAGCAGCAGTTGCGGCTGGCCCGTCCGGAGCTGGACCCGCGCCAGGCCCGGGTGCTGGTGCACGCGGGGTTCGGTGTGGTGGTGGCGCAGACTGCGGTGGCGGGACAGCCCTGACCATCGTGAGGCCGTGACCGCTCTGCTCCTGGGCGCCCTCGGTCTCTGAACGCCGTCGGACCCCGGCAGCGGCGAGGCGCCGTGTCGTGCGGCGCCTCACGGACGACTCCGCACGAGTCCCCCCGGTGCCCGCCCCTCACGCGCTGCCGCCGTGGGGCGGGCACCGGCGGGACGGGATCGACGGCTCAGGCCGCCCTGTTTCCAGTGTGGATGGAGCGTTGCCCTGGGCAATGGTGGTGACGGAGGGCGCGTCGCACGGGGTGGTCCACGATCCGCCGGCACCTCTTCGGCGCGGCGTCGACAGCATCCGCGCTCAGCGGTCGCTCCGCTCACGGTTCGAGCGGCTGATCACCGCGCACCAGCCGGATCGCTCGGCTCGCTGATCCCGGTCTTCCTCGTGGGCCGCTTCCGCCCGACGACCGAGACCACTGCCCCGTCCGACTCGGTCGACCAGAGCATCGCCGAAGCACTCCGCTGCCTGTGGCAGCAGCCCCTGCTCCGCCTGACGGCGCTCGCCCTGACCGTTCTGTGCGCCTGCTGGGGCGCCTGGCTCGCCCTCATGCGGATCGTAGGCACCGGCGCCCTTTTCGGCGGCATGGGCGGCATCCTGTGGACCGTCGACTCCCGCACCCTCGGCCAACGCCTCGTCCACCCGGCATGCTCGGCTGCTGCAACGCCGCCGCACGCCTGTTCAACTGAGACGCCATGCCCCTGGGAGCCGCGCTCTTCAGCGCCCCCGCCCCCTGGCTGGGAATGCGCACCGCCTTCGCGCCCTTCGCCGTCGCGGCCCCGGCCACCATCGTGCCGTTCCTCAAGACAGCGACGCCCGCCGCCCTGGCAGCGACCGGCTCACCCGGAACGACCGCCTGACCGGGTCCCGGCCACCACAACGGGGAGCGGCATGGCCAACTCGGCCTACCAGCACGTCCAGCCGCCTCCGTCCTTCTCCGGGTCACACCCCAAGGAGATACCGGAATACCGATCCGGAGTTCCGGGAGCGGATGCGACGGCCGGTCCGGTCCATGGAAAGCCCGATTTCCGGACGACAGGGAGAAGGATTCCTGCTCGGCAATTCCTCTGTCCGTGCGCAAGCATCCGCGGTAAGCGGGCAGCTCTGCCGTGCATGCGGCGCCGGCTCATTTCCCCACGATATTCAGGCCCTGCCGGTCCGCCTCACCTCCGCGCGCAGTCCGTCAGTCCGTGAATTTCCGGAAGTACCCGGTCAGCACCTCGGCCACGTCTTCGTCGGGGACGATGTGCCATTGCCCGACCAGGCTGCTGCGCGTCGCGTCCGGCAGGGCGCCCGCGACCGCGCGTGCCCATCCCGTGGTGAGTCCGCCCGTGCCGCGCTCGCTGTCGATGACCAGGGTCGGGGTCCGGACGGAGGCGATGACGTCGAGCGTCGTGGCGTCGGAGACACGGCAGTCGTAGACGAAGGTGTGCGCGATCTCCACCAGCGCGGGCCAGGTCTCCGACTCGCGCATGCCGGCCACCAGCTCCGCGGGGACGCCGATCGCCGTGTGGAAGAGCTCGACGGCCTCGGGCCGCTTCCCCTGGGCGATCAACTCCGCCAGTTCGCCGGTCAGGTCGCGCTTCTCGACCGGGCTGCTGTCCGTCCAGATGGGCGGCTCGAAAACGGCGAGCGCCGGGATGGGCAGGCCGGCCGCTGCGGCGTGCAGGGCGAGCAGCGCGCCCGAGGTCATGGCGTAGACGAAGGCCGACCCGCCCGCCGCGTCGACGAGCGCGGCCAGGTCGTCGATCTCGCGCTGCAGGGCGTAGGGCTGCGGGTCGGAGCTGGCGCCCCGGCCGCGCCGGTCGTAGACGAACACGGTGAAGTGCGGCGCGAGCAGCTTCGCCAGGGAGCGGTACGATCCCAGCTCCCGGTAGCGTCCGGCCGGGTCGACCATGATCAGCGCCGGGCCGGTCCCGCTGCGTTCGTAGGCGATGCGGGCACCGTCCGCCGAACGGACGGAGCCTGTCAGGGGTTCGAGCATCGTTTCCTCACCCTCCGTCGGAGACAGTCGGACACACCGGAACGGCTCCTTGCGGAACTCAAGCAGCGCGTCCCCGCGCACGCAAGATCGCTTCGAGCCGTCTGGAGCCGCGCTCGAGTGCCGTTCGAGCGCGGATCGAGCGGGGCTCGAGGCGGGACGTGGGGGAAAGGCCGCCGGAGCACGGCCCTCCGGCGGCCGCTCGCCGCTTGTCCCCCCGTCAGGCGGTCTTCGAGCGGCGGCTGTGAGCTTGAGGCTCGCCGGACGGGCGACGAGCGAGGGGGCTGCCATGCGGGTGCTGGTCACGGGAGGTGCCGGGTTCATCGGCCGGAGGACCGTGGCCGAACTGGTGCGGCTCGGCCACGAGGTACGTGTGCTGGACGCGCTGCTGCCCGAGGCGCACCCGGAGCCGGTCCCGCCGCGACTGCCTGGCGTGACCCGGTTCGTGCACGCCGATCTGCGGGACGAGGCCGCCGTGCGCCGCGCCCTGGACGGCGTCGGGCTGGTGGTGCACCTGGCCGCCGTCGTCGGCCGGGGCAGGGAGATCCTGGACGCCCCGAAGCACGTCGGCTGCAACAACCTGGCGACCGCGGTGCTCCTCGCGGCGATGACGGAGGCGGGCGTCTCCCGCATGGTCCTGGCCAGTTCGGTGGCTCTGTACGGCGAGAGCGGCTACGTGTGCCCGCGGCACGGCCGGGTGCGCGCCCCGGCGCGGTCGAGGTCCGACCTGGACGCGGGCCGTTTCGACCCCCGGTGCCCGCACTGCGGGGCGGGGGTGCGCGCCGAGCCGGTGACGGAGGACGACCCGGTCGATCCGCCGCGCAACGTGTACGCCGTGACCAAGCTGGCCCAGGAGTATCTGGTGGCCGCCTGGGCAAGGGAGGCGGCGGGGCGGGTGGCGGCGCTGCGCTACCACCATGTGTACGGGCCGGAGATGCCCTACGACAGCCCGTACGCCGGTGTGGCCGCCGCCTTCCGCTCCGCGGTGGCCCGGGGGGAGGCACCCGAGGTGTACGAGGACGGTGCGTCACAGCGGGACTTCGTCCATGTCCGGGACGTCGCCGCGGCCAACGCCGCCGCGGCGCGCTGGGCCGGTGCGGAACGCGCCGAGGGACTGCGGGTGTTCAACATCGCGAGCGGCGAGCCGCGTTCGGTGGGGGAGCTGGCGGCCGCCGTCGCCGCGGCGGGCGGTGCACCGCCGCCCGTGGTCACCGGGCGGTACCGGATCGGGGACGCACGGCACATCGTGGCCTCGCCGGCGCGCGCGAGACGGGAGCTGGACTGGCGGCCCCGCGTGCCGTTCCCGTCCGGGGTCAGGGAGTTCGTGTCCGCTCCGATGCGCGGTGCGGCGCCGTGAGGCACGGCTCGGGTCCGGCGCGCTTTCCGGGCCACCCCATTTACTTTCTCTTTGAGGCTCCTTTACCTCCGTCAAGATCGAGGGAACTAGACTGACCGTAAATACGCCAGCTTTTAGGAGTTGATTTCACACAGAAGGTTCACAGGCTCTACCGCGTCTCCAGATCTGATTCCTGATTTCGTAACCCCTCACATCCCTTCGCCGCTCGTTTCGTTGCGTGGGGAAAACGTACGACGTTGAGATCGGGGAACCGCATTGATGACTGACCAGAATTCGCCGGCCGACGCCCCGAATGCCACCCCCCACAACCCCCACCCCTCCCACACCCCCGCTGAATTCGCCGTCCTGGGCCCGCTCCGCGTCGTCCGCGACGGCGTCGACATCACGCCGACCGCCCCCAAGCTCCGCCAGGTGCTCGGGCTGCTGCTGCTCCGCCGCGGACAACTCGTCCGCACCTCGGACCTGATCGAGGAGCTGTGGGGCGAAGCGCCGTCCGGCAGCGCCGTCTCCACACTCCAGACGTACATCCACCAGATCCGCAAACTCCTCGTCGAGGACCCCCTCGCGGACGACCGTCCCGTCCTGCACACCACCCAGTCCGGCTACCTGCTCACCCTGCGGCCGTCGCAACTGGACCTGGGCGAGCTGAAGACCGTGGTGCCGCTCGGCGGCATGGCCCTGTCGCGCGGCGATCTGCACGAGGCCGAGCGGCTGCTGGGCCGGGCCCTGGCCCTGTGGCGCGGACCGACCCTCGCCGACGTGGCCACCGGACGGCTCCTCACCATCCATGTGGAGGCGCTGGAGGAGACCCGGCTCAGGCTGCTGGAGCTGGTGCTGGAGACGGCGCTGCGGCGCGGCTCGTACCCGCTGGTCATCAGCAGGCTGCGCGCGCTGCTGCCGGCCCACCCGCTGCACGAGGGCTTCCACGCGATGCTGATCCGCGCGCTGCACCGGAACGGACGGCGCAGCGAGGCGCTCGACGTGTACGAGGGGCTGCGCGACACCCTGGCGGACCGGATGGGGCTCGACCCCTCGGAGGAACTGCGCAGACTGCACGAGGAGATCTCCCGCCGGACCACCACGGCACGGTGCGCCCCGCCGCCGGAGGCACCGCATCCGGTACCCGCCGAACTCCCGCCGGATCTG
This sequence comes from Streptomyces sp. NPDC000345, assembly GCF_042898825.1. Lineage (NCBI taxonomy): Bacteria > Bacillati > Actinomycetota > Actinomycetes > Kitasatosporales > Streptomycetaceae > Streptomyces > Streptomyces sp. NPDC000345. Next base: position 56,927 of record NZ_JBIAZE010000015.1, on the reverse strand, counting down.
GGCGACTTCGAGGGGCGGGAGGCGGTGCTCGACCGGATCGGGCAGCATGTCGCGGTGCCGTGCGGGGAGAGTGCGCCCCGCATCGCCTGGGTGACGGGCATGCCGGGGGTGGGCAAGAGCGCGGTGGCGGTCCGCGCCGCACACCGGGTGAAGGACCAGTTCCCCGACGGTCAGCTGTACGCCGATCTGGCGGGCACCCGCGAACCGGCGCAGCCTGCCCGGGTACTGCTGTCCTTCCTGACCGCCCTCGGGCTGCCCCGCGCGCAGATACCGGACGACGTGGAGGAGCGGGGCAAGCTGTGGCGGACCGCGACCGCGGGCAGGCGGCTGCTGGTGATGCTGGACGACGCGGCGTCGGCCGAGCAGGTGGAGCCGCTGCTGCCCGGCTCGGGGAGCTGCGCGGTCCTGGTCACCAGCCGGTCGCACGGGCTCGCCGGAGCCGCGCTGGTGTCCGTCGAGCCGATGGAGCCGGCCGACGGCCTGGATCTGCTGACGCATGTGCTCGGCACCGGGACGATCACGCGGGACCGGGCGTCCGCGAAGCGGCTGGTGGAGCTGTGCGGGGGGCTGCCGCTCGCGCTGCGCGCGGTCGCCGCGCGGGCTTCGGCCACCGGGGGACGGTCGCTGCGCTCGCTGGCCGACCGGCTGGCCGCCCCGGAGACCCTGTTGAGCACATTGCGCTTCGGCGGGCTGGACGTGTCCAGGAGTTACGACCTGGAGCGGGGCCGGCTCGCGGACTCCGAGTGGTCCGCACTGCGGCTGCTGAGCCAGCTCCCGGAGCACACCTTCACCGCTCGGCAGGTCGCCGAGGCGTTCGGCTGCAACGACAGCACGGCGGAACAACTGCTGATCCGGCTCGCGGGGAACCATCTGATCCGGGTCGAACCGCGGCACGACCGCCGTCCTCACCTGCGGTACACCATCCACCGGATCACCCGGGCGTACGTGGCCCAGCGGGTCCGCCCGCCGGTTCCGCAGGCCGCGTGAGTCACCTGTAGGCGGGCAGATGGGCGTCGAGGACCCGGCGGGCGTACTCCTCGTCCGCCGGGCGGGAGGCCAGCTCGGGGACCAGCCGGTGGAGCCGGTCGACGCAGACCCGGTGCGGCTGCGGGCGGTCCGCGTACTCCCGTACGGCCAAGACGCCCAGGCCCGCGGCCAGGTGGTCCACGATCAGCTCGACGGGGACGGCGACTCCCGAGGCCACGTTCACGACCGTGCGCGACGTGCCGCGGGCCATCAGCCGGTCGACGGCCGTCACCACGTCGGCGACGTCGACGAGGTCCCGCCAAGCGCCCCGGTGCACCCGCACCCGGCCCGAGCGGAGCTGCCGCACCAGCGCGGGGAGCAGCTGGTGCGGTGGCTGGCCCGGGCCGACGACGTGCGAGAGGCGCAGGATCAGATGGTCGGCCCCCGAGGCCGCGACGACCGCTTCGAGGCCGAGCTTGTGGCGGCCGTACGCGTTGGCCGGGAAGACCGGCCCCGACTCGCGGCCGGGCTCGTGCGGATCGGTGTACATCGCGGCCGAGGCGGTCGAGAGGAACAGCAGCTTGCGCCCCTCGCGCAGGCACTCGCGCAGGAGCCGGTGGACGAGTTCCGCCTCCCGGGCGTAGGCCCGTTCGGGGATGTCGCCGGTCCCGGAGACTCCGGCGGCGACGGCCACGACGTCGGGGTACGCGCCTTCGAGGGGAGCCAGCGCACCGGCCAGGAAGCCGGTCCCGACGATCTTCATCGGTGGGCCACCGGTACCCGGCTGTCGCCCAGCACCAGGCTGAGACCGCCCGCGCCCGCGCTGCCGGCCGAGGCGCCGTACGAGCCGCCGATCAGCAGCCGGGAGACGCCGTGCACCTGCCGCACGGAGGCGCCGTCCAGCACGATGGACTCGTCCAGGCAGGCGCCCTCCAGCAGACAGCCCGCGCCGACCGTGGTGAACGGGCCCAGCGTGCTGTCCCGGACCACCGAGCCCGGGCCGACGATCGCCGGACCGTGTATCTCCGAGCCGAGGATCCGGGCCCCCTCGCCGATCAGGACCGGGCCGGTCAGTTCGCTGGCGGCGTCCACCGAGCCCTCGACGCGCGGCTCCAGCGGGGCGAGCAGGGTGCGGTTGCACTCCAGCAGGTCGTCGGCGTTGCCGGTGTCCTTCCAGTAGCCCTCGTAGGTGCTGCCGCGGACGTCGTGGCCGGTGGAGATGAGCCACTGGATGGCATCGGTGATCTCCAGTTCGCCCCGTGCGCTGACGTCGACGGCACGCACGGCTTCGTGGATGCGCGGCCCGAACAGGTAGACGCCGATGACGGCCAGGTCGCTCGTCGAACGCTGCGGCTTCTCCTGGACGCCGGTCACCCGGCGCTCCGCGTCGAGCGTCGCGATGCCGTACTCGCTGACGTCGGTGACCTTGCCCACCGCCAGTTGCGCGTCGGGGCCGACCGTGGCGAATTCCGCGACCAGTTCGCCGATCCCGCCCGCGAGGACGTTGTCGCCGAGGTAGAGCACGAAGTCGTCGTCGCCGAGGAAGTCCCGGGCGATGAGCACCGCGTGCGCCAGGCCGCGCGGCGCGTCCTGGCGGAGATAGGTCACGCGCAGGCCGAAGGCACTGCCGTCTCCGACGGCTCCGCGGATCACGTCCTCCCATTCGCCGACGACGATCCCCACGTCCGTGATCCCGGCGGCCCTGATGTTCTCCAGGCAGTGGAAGACGACCGGCCTGCCACCGACGGGGATCAGCTGTTTGGGCATGGTCCGGGTGATCGGCCGGAGGCGGGTGCCGCTGCCGCCGGCGAGTACGAGGGCCCTCATCTTGTCTCCTCACCACCGGGTGGCTCCGGCCGCCCTGCGTGAACGACGCCGTGTGGACGCGGAGAGCATGGCCACGGGCGCTTGACGGCTGCTCGACCACCGGCTGAGGGGGCGGCCGCGGGGCCTCGGGCCTCACTCGACGCGGGACGTCAGGGAACCGCCCGGAGCGGGCCGCCCCGGCCGTCCGGCACACGCCGGATCCCGCGACGCCGCCTGCGGACCGCCGCGCGTCCCGGCCATGCCGTGTGCTCCGCCGGCCCCGACGTCGCCGAGCCCGCGCTGTCGGCCCACGCCCACGGCAGCGGAGGGCCGGCGACCGGCTGCCCCGGCTGCGGCGCCGCGCGCGTCCCGGTCGACTCCGGTGTCCCTCCGAGCCGGTGCCTTCGTACCGCTCGCCGTCGGCGGGGGCTCGGTCCGGGTGCGGAGGCCGTCCGCCGGACGCGTCCGGCGGCACGGCGCGGGGCGCCGGCCAGGCGGCTCTCTCACGAGCGCCCCCGAGCCGACCGCCGCAGGCGTGCCCGAGCCCGGAAGCCACCCCCGGACCCGCTACCGGCGCACTCCGCAGCTCGACGGCGAGCCGGCCTCCGCAGGCGCCGCCGTCGGCTGGGAGGACAAGCCCCCGGCGGGCGTCAGTCCTCGGCCACGCCGGAGGGAGCAACCGGGCCCGGCCCGCCGCCCACCCTCGCCCGCCCGCTCACACGCGCCGTCCAGCGCCGCGACAGGGACCGCCCTCATGGACCACCCCGGATCCGGCGGGACGCCCGGCCTGGCGTCCTCCCCGCAGGGGAAGCCCTCCGGGTACGAGCCGCCCCGCCGCCCGGCGTTCCGCGTACGAGTCCGCCCGCACCGCCCGCGTCCCGCACACGAGCCGCCCGCACCGCCCGCGCGTCCTGCCCCCGGGGTCCGGCACCGAAGTCCCGGGGCTCCAGCGCCGACGGAGCGGTCCCCGCGCCGAGGGACCGTGGTCCGGCGCCGAAGGACCGGGGTGCCGCGCCGCAGGCCCCGCCCCTGCGCCGAAGGACCGGGGTGCCGTGCCCCCCGCCCGCGCGGCACTGCCGGTGGTCACCAGACGGGGTTGAGGCGGGCGAACTTGTCGGCGAGCCGCTCGGTGGCGTAGAGGCGGGCCAACGCGGAGTAGCCGAAGCGCACTTGTGCCTCGGTCGAGAGCACCGGCTCGATCAGGTGCTGGTCGAGGATCGACTCCAGTGCCGACTCCACGGTGGCCAGGTCCCAGCCGAGGAAGTCGGCGGCCATCTCCGCGGTGAACTCCGCGCTGGGCAACATGCTCAGCAGCCGGAAGGCGGCCTGCTCGCTGCGGGCCAGCGACTCGTAGCTGAGGTCGAACATGGCACGGACGTCGTGGTCGCCGTAGCGCAGCTCGCTCAGCGGGGTGCGGGAGCGCACCAGTTGGTCCGCCATCTCGGCGAGCGGGAACTGCGGCATGACGGCCAGTCGGCTGCCGAGCGCGCGCAGTGCCAGGGGCAGCGCGCCCGCCAGGTCGACGAGGCGCTCGGCGGCGGGGCGCTCGCGCTCCACCCGGTCACGGCCGAGCACCTTGGCCAGCAGTTCGACGCCCTCCTCCCGGGTGAGCGCGCCGAGTTCGAGCGTGGTGGACCCCCCGTAACCGTGCAGCCCGCGGCGGCTGGTGACGATGACGCCGCAGTGCGGGTCGTTGGGCAGGAGGGCACGCAGCAGGCCGATGTCCGGAACGTCGTCGAGGACGATCAGGATCCGCAGTCCGACGGTGACCGAGCGGAAGAGTTTGGCTCGTTCCTGCTCGCCCTCGGGTATCTCGCCGTTCGGTACGTGCAGGGCGCGCAGGAAGTTCCCGAGGATCCCGCAGGGTTCGGCGGGTCCGGCACCCGACGGCAGACGCGCGTAGAGCTGGCCGTCGGGGAACCGGTCGCGCAGCCGGTGCGCGGCCCGGGTGGCCAGTGCGGACTTGCCGCAGCCCGGGGCGCCGGAGATCACCACCAGGGGCGCGGTGGTCCGGCTGTCGTCGGGGCTGAGGCGCCGGGTCAGCTCCTCCACGTGCTCGGCACGGCCGACGAAGTCCCAGATGTCGCAGGGAAGCTGGGACGGCGGGGTGAGCACCTCCGGCTCGGCCGTGTCGGGCGGGAGCGCGCCGGCCGGGGAGGGGGCGGGGACGGAGTCGGAGGACAGCATCTTCTGGTGCAGCGCGGTCACCTCGGGCCCGGGCTCCAGTTGCAGCTGCCTGACGAGATTGGCCCGCAGGGTCCGGAACACCTCCAGTGCCTCGTAGCGGCGGCCCGACTGGTGCAGGGCCGTCATCAGCGCGGCGTGGAACCACTCGTGCAGCGGGTGCTCGGAGACCAGCACCTTCAACTCGCTGACCAGCTCTATCTGCCGGCCCGTGCGCAGGTCGGCGTCGATGCGCAGTTCCAGCGCCTGGAAGCGGACCTCCTCCAGCCGGACGGCGTAGGCGTACAGCAGCTCGCCGGACTCGACGTCCATCAGGGCCGTACCGGTCCACATGTCCAGGGCCTGGGCGAGCCGGGCGCCGGCCTCCTCGGCGCGGCCTTCGGCGAGCAACCCCTTGCCCTCGTCGACGAGTTCACCGAAGCGGTGGACGTCGGTGGCGGCGTCCGGGATCGTCAGGGAGTACCCGGCCGCGCTGGTGCGCAGCAGCTCGTCGGCGCCCTGCTCGGCGAAGATCCGGCGCAGCTTGTAGATGTAGGTCTGGAGCGTGGTCATGGCGCTGCTCGGGGGATTGTCCCCCCACAGTTCCGTGATGAACTCGTCCACCCGCACGATGCTGTTGCGGCGCAGCACGAGCAGTGCGAGGACCTGCCGCTGCTTGGGTGCGGTGGGCGTGATGTCCTGGTCGCCCGCGAGCACCTGGAGGGATCCCAGCACCGTGAAGCGTAATCGTGCGGCGACCGGAGAAGTAGCCCCGTTCATATCGTGCCCCCTTCAAAGCTAGGTCAGTCCGTAGTAGATCAGTCCCGGGCCACCTCCGGCAGTTCGAGCGGGCGACCCCAGCCACCGACGTCGCTCCGGGCGTACGGTCCCCGTGGCGCAAAGTGCGAACCCCCTGGCCGGCAGCCGTCACAGGACCGACGCACGAGCCCGGACGGCGTCCACGACGCGGGCCTGTTCGGTCACCGCCCACGGGTCGCTGCACCGCGCTCCGCGCACCGCGCGCACGAACGCGCTGGTGCTGCCGTCGAACTGATCGAAGGCGTTCAGTATCAACTCCTCAGTATGGTCCTGTCGTTCGAGGCGCACGACCGGTCGCAGGGTGCCCGGCGGGCTGTAGACCCGGTCGACGCTGAGCCGGCCCTCCGAACCCCACAACGCGTACGTGTTCCGGTATGCGTGAGCGAAGCCGAAACTCACCTGCGCGGTCACGCCGTCCTTCCGCGCCAGCAGCGCCCCGCCCGCCACGTCCACGCCGCTCGCCGGGTCCGTGCGCAGCACCGCGCCCGCCACCTCAAGGCCCGCGCCGAGGAACTCCAGCGCGGCCCGCACCGGGTAGACCCCGACGTCGAGCAGCGCGCCCCCGCCCAGCTCCGGGCGGTAGCGGACGTCCTCGGGGGGGCGTGGCGGAATGCCGAACGCCGCCGACAGTTCGCGCAGTTCGCCGATGGCGCCGCTCTCCAGCAGCCGGCGGACCTCGGCGTGCAGGGTGTGATGGGGGAAGGTCATGTTCTCGTGCAGCACCAGCCGTCGTTCCCGGGCGAGCGCGAGCAGTTCCTCCGTCTCCGGCCGGCTGACCGTCGTCGGCTTCTCCACCAGGACGTGCTTGTCCGCCAGGAGCGCCCGCTCGACCCACTCGCGGTGCAGTCCGGTCGGCAGCGGCACGTACACGGCGTCCACGTCGTCCCGCTCCAGCACCGCCCGGTAGCCGTGGACGGGTGCGCCGCCGAAGCGCTGCGCGAAGTGCGCGGCCCGGTCGGGGTCACGGCTGCCGATGGCGGTGATGCGCGCCTGCGGTGCGGCCGCCAGCACGGGCAGCGTGCGCCGCCAGGCGATGTCGGCGCAGGAGATCACCCCGAACCGTACCGGCCGCTCACTCATACCGCGCCTCCGTCGCCTGCAGGCACGCCAGCAGGGTGCGGGCCTGCATGTTGAGGTGGTACCCGTACTGGACGAGTCCGGTCAGTTCTCCCAGGCCGGTCCACCGGAAGCCCTCCCCCGGCTCGTCCGGCCCGTCGGCCGCCTCCACCAGCAGGAAGCGCTGCACCGCGTGGTGGAATCTGCCGCCCTCGTCCGACAGCCGGGTGTCGAACCGGATCCGTGCGGGTCCGGCGGCCAGCACCTCGTCGAGGAAGCGGGGCGGCCGGGTGTAGTTGGTGGGGGTGCACTGCACGGTGGGGGCGAGTTCGAGCAGGTCCAGCGACCCCGCCTCCGCCCTGGCCTGCACCAGCACCTGGGTCTCGCCGGCCCGTTCCCGCACCAGGAACGCCACCAGTCCCTCGCCGGCCGGGCGCAGCAGCGGCTGGGTCCAGGCCGGGACCTCGCGGCTGTCGGCGCGCACGTCGGCCGCGACGATGGAGAAGTAGCGGCCCTGCTCGTGGGCGATCGCGTCGGCCGTGCGGTGCCAGCCGGGCAGCCCGGCGAGCGGCACCCGGCGGCGCCGCACCAGCGTGGCCGCCTTCCTGCCGGTGAGCCAGCGGCGCAGTTCCGCGGTGTCGCGCCGCCCGGCGAACGGGAAGCAGGACAGCACGCTGCGCGCGTTCATGTTGACGACGTTGTCACGGTGCAGCAGGGCCCGCAGCTCGCCCGCGGTGAGCCAGCGGAAGTCCTCGTGCTCGGGCACCTCGCCGGTCGTCTCGACGACCATGTTGCGGTTGCGCTTGCCGAGGAACCAGGAGCCCGGCTCGGACTGGAGGACGTCGACCAGCACCCTGTCGCGCCCGGGGCGGAAGTGCTCCAGGTACCGCACCCCGCGGCCGCGGTGCACCCCGGTGAAGTTGCTCCAGGTGGCCTGCACCGTCGGCGAGAGCTGGACCGAGTTGATGTTGCCCGGTTCCATCTTGGCCTGCATCAGGAAGTGCAGGACGCCGTCGAACTCCTTGGCCAGGATGCCCAGTACGCCGATCTCCGGCTGGTCGATGACCGGCTGGCACCACTCGGCCGCCGGGGTGCTCACGGCCAGCCCGCGCACGCCGAAGAACTGGCCGCTGCGGTGCACGAGATCCCCGTACGAGGGCTCGAACGACCAGCCGTCCAGGTCCGCGAAGGGGATCAGGCAGACATCGGCGCGCTGTTGCGCGGACCGCTGCCGGAACCACGCGTCGAAGTCCCCGGCGGTTCCCCGCGCGAGGGCCGCGGACTCCTCGAAGCGGCGGACGGTGTCCAGGACCGGTGCCGGTCCCGGCGGCGGAAGGGAACGGGTCGTGGGCATGGCACCTCCAGTGACGAACCGGGCAGGCCTGCGGTGACCGATCAGGTGATCGAGCCTCGGTCGAAGGGCTCAACGGTCACTTGACGCTCCCTCCACACCCGCACCGGGCGCCCGCTCCGGTGGCGAGGCCCTCAAGGGCTCTTCGAGACGGCGCGGCGATCCTGCGCCGGACCAGAGGCTCTCTCAGGGAGGCATCGGCCATGCGATTCCGCCGGCTCGGCAACAGCGGTCTCCAGATCAGCGAGATCATCCACGGCACCATGCGGCATCCCGCGGGCGCGGTCGACGAGGCCGAACTGGCCCATCACGCACGTGCCGCGCTCGACGCGGGCATCACGACCTTCGACACGGCCGACATCTACGGCATGCACGCCTGCGAGCGGTCCCTCGGCAAGGCCCTCGACGGCGTACCGCGCGACACCGTCGAGCTGATCTCCAAGGTGTCCATGCCCGTCAGTCTGAGCCCCAACGGGCAGGGCCTGTCCCGCAAGCACATCATGGAGTCCATCGACGGCTCGCTGCGCCGGCTCGGCACCGACCACCTCGACGTCTACGTGGCGCACCGCTACGACTACGCGACCCCGCTGGAAGAGACCATGCGGGCCTTCGCCGACCTCACCCGCGCGGGCAAGATCCTCTACATGGGCTGCTCCGAGTGGCGGCCCGAGGAGCTGCGCCGCGCGGTGCCGCTGGCGCGCGAGTACGGCGTGCAGCTGATCGCCAACATGATGCGCTACTCGATGCTGTGGCGGCTGCCCGAGCAGGAGACGATCGGCGTCTGCCGGGAACTCGGCCTGGGCGTGGTGCCCTACTTCGGGCTCGAACAGGGCGTGCTCACCGGCAAGTACCGCCCCGGCGAGCCGTATCCGGACGGCAGCCGCGCCCACGACGCCAAGGGCGGGCGGGCGGCGCTGATGCGGCAGATGCTGAACGAGGACGTGCTCTCCCGGGTGGCCGGGCTCGGGCCGGTCGCCGGGGAACTGGGCATCACCACCGGACAGCTCGCGACCGCCTGGCTGCTGAGCCGTCCGGCGGTCTGCGGCGTCACCGTGGGCGCCACCCGCACCGAGCATCTGCAGCAGGCCGCCGCGGCCTCCGGCGTCGTCCTGGAGCCCGGGGTGCTGGAGCGGATCGAGGAGATCCTCGGCCCCGTGGTGGTGCGCACCGAGGCCGATCTGCCGCGGACCGAGGGGGCGTGACCGCGATGACGGACGTCCTGATCGCGGGGGCCGGTCCGGTCGGGCTGACCCTCGCGCACGAACTGCTCCGCCGCGGTGTGCGGGTCCGCCTCGTCGACGCGGCGGCCGGCCCGTCCCCCACCAGCCGCGCGCTCGCCACGCACGCCCGGACCCTGGAGATCTACGACCAGATGGGCGTGGTCGGCGGCATCCTCGCCCGGGGCCGCAAGGCGCAGCACTTCAGCATCCACCGCGGCGGACGGCGGCTGGTCCGGTTCGGCCCCGAGTACTCACGGCTGCCCACCCGGTACCCGTACACCCTGGTCATCGACCAGGCGCTGACCGAAGAGGTGCTGCGGGAGGCCGTGGCCCGGCAGGGCGTACGGGTGGAGTGGGGCACCCGGCTGGTCTCGCTCGACCAGGACGGCACCGGCGTACGGGCCGTCCTGCGGCACACCGACGGCACCGAGGAGACGGCGGACGCGGCCTGGCTGGCGGGCTGCGACGGCGGGCACAGCACCGTGCGCGAGGAGCTGGGGCTCACGCTGACCGGCGACTCCACCGAACGCTGGCTGATCGCCGACGCCGTGGTGGACATGGAGCTCCCTCCCGACAGCCTGCATCTGATGCACGTGGGCGGCGGCACCGTGATGGCGGTGCCCTTCCCCCAGGCGGGCAGGTGGCGGCTGCTGGACACCGTGGACACCGACCACGCCGACGATCCCCGGCTGGTCGCGGCGCGCTTCTCGCGCAAGATCACGGCGGGCAGCGGGATGCGGGCCCGGGTGCACCAGCCCACGTGGGTCTCGGTGTTCGACATCCAGCAGCGCATGATCGACCGGATGCGGCTCGGCCGCTGCCTGGTCGCCGGGGACGCCGCGCACGTGCACAGTCCGGCCTCCGGGCAGGGCCTGAACACCGGTGTGCAGGACGCGTTCAACCTGGCCTGGAAGCTGGCCATGGTGGTGCGCGGCGAGGCCGCCGAGACCTGCCTGGACACCTACGGCGCGGAGCGTGTGCCGGTCGGCGCGCGACTGCTCAGGGCCACCAGGACGGCGACCGGGCTGGTCGCGCTGAAGAACGCGGTGCAGGCGATGGCGATGCCCGTGGCCTTCGCGGTGATCCGGAACGTGCCGGGGCTCCAGGCGGGCATCGAACGCAAGATCATGCGGAGCATGACCGCGCTCGCCCTGGACTACGCGGACGGTCCCCTCACCCGCCCGGCCCCCGACGGCCCCGGCCCCCGGCCGGGGCAGCGGGCCGCGCAGGTCACCGAGGAGGAGGCGCGCGCCCCGGGATGGCAGGCGTTCCTGGAAGAACTCCGCGACCCCCGCTGGACGTTGCTGACGCACGGCGCGCCGGAAGGTGACTGGCTGGAGCGCGCCGCGAAGGAGCACGGCGGCTGGCTGTCCGTGCGCACCGCCGGCGAGGACGCGGCCACGGGCCCCGGCGCGCTGGCCGACCCGGGCGGCGTCGCGCGCCGCGGTCTCGGGCTGGAGCCGGGGGGCTGGCTGCTGGTCCGGCCCGACGGCTATCTGGCGGCCCGGGGCGACCGGCTCACCGAGACGGGGTGGGGCTCCGCGCTCGGCGCGCTGCCGCTGGCGGAGCACGCCTCGTGAGGGGCGCCGCCGTGCCGGGAGCCGCCGTGCGGACCGTGGCGCGCGAGTGGTCGTCGAGCGGTCTCCTCCAGGACGGGGGGCGGGCGTGGATCTGGGTCTGAAGGACAGGACCGTGCTCATCACCGGCGGCAGCCGGGGCATCGGCCGGGCCGTGGCGCTGGCGTTCGCCGGGGAGGGAGCCCGGGTGGCCGTCACGTACGACACCGGGGCCGCGGCGGCGCACCAGGTGGCCGCGCGGCTGGGCCCGGACGCTCTGGCGCTGCGCCACCCGCTCACCGACCCCGGCGCTCCCGAACGGACCCTGCGGGAGCTGCGCGAGCGGTGGGGAGGCGGCCCGGACGTGCTGGTCGCGAACGCGCTGCGGCGCACCCGGCGGCGCGCGCCCGGGGAGCACTTCGAGGACGTACCGCCCGCCGAGTGGACCGCGTTCCTGGACGACAACCTGGTGCGCACGCTGCGCACGGTCCAGCTCGCGCTGCCCGGTATGCGGGAGCGGGGCTGGGGCAGGGTGGCGCTGATCTCCTCGCACATCGCCGCCGGCGGCGCCGCGGGCCAGGAGTTCTACGGCGCCGCCAAGGCGGCCCTGCACGGCCTGGTCCGGAGTCTGGCGTGGGACGTACGGGAGGCGGGGGTGCTGGTCAACGCCGTGTGCCCGGGGCTGACCCTGACCGAGGGCGTACGGACCGAACTGCCGGAGCGGGTGCGGGCGGAGGCCGCCGCGCGCACCCCGGGCGGCCGGCTGAGCCGCCCGGAGGACGTCGCCCGCACGGTGCTGTTCCTCTGCTCAGCGGCCAACGGGAACGTCAGCGGACAGTCGGTCACGGTCGACGGCGGCCGCTGACGTCCCCGCCCGCACGGGCCCGGCTCTCACCGCAGCGTGGAGCAGCCCTCTAGCGCAAGGCGCCATCGTCACACCGGGAGCCGGCAGCCGCCGGTCCGGAGCCCGACAACAGGTGGAGGAACCGCGCATGGAGCCGCGGATCACGGTGAGCCTGGTGCAGCAAGGTGTATGGGACATGCCCCTGGAGTCCATGCCTCTCGCGGCCGGCTACATCACATCGACAGCGCTGGCGGACGACCGCATCAGTGAGCGCGTGACCATCGACATCCACAACTACAAGGGTGAGGTGACGCTCGCGGCCATGGCGAGCGACCTGCTGGAAGGGCAGCCACCCGACATCCTCGCCTGCTCGGTGCTCGGCTGGAACGTGCGCACCTTCGGACTGCTCGCCGAGACCTACAAGCAGCTCAACCCCGACGGTCTGGTCGTGTTCGGCGGCACCCACGTCGCCAACCAGGCCGAGCGCATCTTCCGCATGTACCCGCACGTCGACGTCATCGTCAACGGCGAGGGGGAACTGACCTTCCGCGATCTGATCCACGCCCGCCTCGACGGCCGGGACGGCACCGGCCTGCACGACGTCCAGGGCATCTCCTTCCGGGACCGCGAGGGCACCGTGGTGACCACCGAGGACCGGCCCCGGATCGAGGACCTGGACATCATCCCCTCGCCCTTCCTGACCGGCGCGATCCCGCTCACCGACGACGACGGCCGGTTCCGGTACGACGTCGCGCTGATGGAGACCAACCGCGGCTGCCCGTACAAGTGTTCCTTCTGCTACTGGGGCGGTGCGGTCGGCCAGCGGGTGCGGGCGTTCTCGCGTGAGCGGCTGCGCCAGGAGCTGGAGCTGTTCGCCAAGCTGAAGGTGCACACGATCGTGCTGTGCGACGCGAACTTCGGGCTGCTGCCGATCGACGAGGAGTTCGTGGACGACCTCATCGAGGTGCGCAATCTGTACGGCTATCCCCGCGCGCTGGAGACCTCCTGGGCGAAGAACAAGTCGAAGGTCTTCTACTCGATCGTGCACAAGATGAAGGAAGCGGGCATGCGCAGTTCCTTCACCCTGGCACTCCAGACGCTCAACCAGGACGCGCTGAAGCTGATGAACCGGCGCAACATGAAGGTGAACGCCTGGGAGGACCTCGTCGAATGGCTCGACGGGGAAGGGCTGGACTGCTACGCGGAGCTCATCTGGGGCGCGCCCGGCGAGACCGTCGAGACCTTCATGGAGGGATACGACCGGCTGTCGAAGCACGTCTCGCGCATCGCGGTCTACCCGCTTCTGCTGCTGCCGAACACGGAGTACGCGGAGCAGAAGGACGTGCACGGCATCATCTCGGTGCGCGGCGATCACGACGACTTCGAGTACGTCCTCGCGCACCGCACCATGAGCTACGAGGACAACCAGCGGATGCAGAGCTTCCTGTCCTGGTCGCGCATCCTCTGCGAGAACGCCGTCTTCCGGCACATCTGGGTGGCGCTGCGGGAGTTCGCCGGCCTGCGCCAGTCCGAGGTCCTCCTCGACATCGGGGCCTGGATGGCGCAGACCGACGACCCGGCGGCCGAGCCGCTGCGCAACACCTTCGAGAAGATCGCGGGCGGCGCCGACCTGTACGGCATCGCCGTGAGCTACCTCTACGGCTCCCCGGACGCCAAGCGGATGCTGGGCCGCTGGTGGAACGAGTCCATCCGTCCCCGGGTGCCCGAGGAGCACCGGGAGGTGCTGGACGAGGTGTTCCGCTACGACATCGTCACCCAGCCCGTCTTCCCGCAGGAGGAGACGGCCCCGGCCGAGGAGGAGCTGCCGACGGTCGTGCTGAACGGCGAACCGTTCTTCCTGCGGGAGGGCATCCCGTTCCGCTACGACGTCCGCCGGATCGTCGCCGACCTGCGGGCGGAGCGCACCCCCGACCTCACCCCCGGCTCCCACCTCGTGGACCTGCACTACCGCAAGGGATTCGAGAACTTCGCGACGTCCACCAACCACGAGGAGATCGTGCACTTCATGGGCATGACCCGGGCCCAGGTCGACCTGGAACTGGCCGGTGCCGCCGCGGACGGACAACCCGAGGTCGCGGCGCTGCTCGGCGACCGGGGCGGCTGCGGCTGAGGACGCGGCGCCCCCCGAACCCACTCACCGATCACAGGAGGAGCCGAGACGTGCCGAACCGTCGGAGGACCATCGCGCGGACGGTGACCGTCGCCGCGCCCGCGGCCACCGTGCACGGCGTGCTGCGCGACGTGGAGAGCTGGCCGCAGTACCACGCGCCGGCCGTGCACGCCGAGTACGAGGAACGCGGCCAGGAGCAGGACACGGTCCGGATCTGGTCGCTGCACGGCCGGGACGCGGTGCGCAGCCGGCGGATGCGGCGCACCTTCGACCCGTCGGGGCTGCGCATCACCTTCGAGCACCTGGACCCCCGGCCGCCCGTCACCGCGGTGTCCGGCGGCTGGCGGCTGACCGCGCGGGGCGAGGAGTCCACCGAGGTCGAGATGTGGCACGACATCGAGGTGGCCGGGGACGAGGCCGCCGTCGAGGAGACGGCCGCGGCGATCACCGAGGGCACCCGCGCCCATCTGGAGACGCTCACGGCGACGGCGGAGAACTGGAAGGAGCTGGAGCAGCGGGTCGTCGACTTCGAGGACCCCCTGTTCATCGCGGGCTCCGCCCAGGACGCCTACCAGGTGCTGTACGAGGCCGACAAGTGGCCCGAGCGGATGGCGCACGTCGACGCCATCGACATGACCGAGGACGAGCCGAACGTGCAGTTCTTCGACATGGAGACCAGGACCGCCGACGGCTCCTCCCACACGACCCGCTCGGTGCGGCTGTGCTTCCCGCACCATCTGATCGTCTACAAGCAGATCGAACTGCCCGCGCTGCTGGACGGGCACCGGGGCTCCTGGACGTTCACCACCACCCCGGAGGGCGTGGTGGCCGCCGCCCGGCACATCGCCACCGTCAAGCCGTCGGCACTGCATGTGCTCGGCGAGGGCACCACCGTGCCGAAGGCCAGGCGGTACCTGCGCCGGGTGCTGAGCGCCAACAGCGTGAGCAACCTCTACGTCGCCAAGAAGTACGCGGAGGAACGCGCCGATGACTGAGCCGGGCCCGCCGCCGCCCGCCGTGGTGCGCGGACCGCTGCCGGCCACGGCGGAGCGGCTGGACGGCCTGGTCCGGGACGCCGCGCGCCGGCATCCGGACCGGGTCGCCGTCCGGGGTGTCTCCGGCGCCGTGACCTTCGGCGAGCTGGACCGGCTGGTGAGCCGGTGCGCCCGGGCGCTGACCCGGCTCGCCGGCGGGCCGGGGGCGGTGATCGGCCTGACGGCGGCGCTCGACCCGGCCTGCGCGGTGGCGTACTACGGCATCGCGCGCGGCGGTTGCACCGTCGCGCTCGTCAACCCCCTGCTGGGCGACGACGAGTTGACGCGGGCACTGCGGGTCGCCGGGCCGCGGGTGCTGGTGGCGCCCGAGCGGGTGGCCGGGCGGCTGCGGGACCTGACCGGGCGGCTGGACGGGCCACCCGCGGTGGTGACGCTGCACCAGGGTCTGTCCGGCCTGATGGCACGGGAGGAGGACGCGGCCGAGCAGGTGGCGCCGCCCGCGGAGCGCGCCTGCGTCCAGTTCACCAGCGGCACCACGGGCGAGCCGAAGGCGATCGTCCTCAGCCACCGCAATCTGTGTGTCAACGCGGCGCAGACCGCTCAGGCGCACGGCCTGGACACCACGTCGGTCACGCTCAACCACCTTCCCAACTACCACCCCATGCACCTGAATTCGGCGATGTGCGCGGGCGCGGAACAAGTGCTGTGCACCTCCCCGGACAGTGCCGACGCGATCGCGCTGGCCAACCGGCACCGGGCCACGCACTACTACAGCCTGCCCGTACGGCTCGCCCGGCTGGCCGCGGACCCGGGACTCGGCGGGCTCGCGCTCGACACCGTCCGGGCCGTCTACTCCGGCGGCTCCGCGCTGCCCGTCGCCGCCGCCGAGAAGCTCTCGGGGCACTTCGGGATCCCCGTGGTGCAGGGGTACGGGCTGGCGGAGACCTCGCCGCTGGTCCACTGCGACCTGCCGCAGCGGTCCAGACCGGGCTCGGTGGGCGTGGTGGTGGCGCAGACCGAGTGCCGTGTCGTGGACGTCACCACCCGGGCCGAGCTGCGAGCGGGCGAGGTGGGTGAAGTGCTGGTGCGCGGACCCCAGTTGATGACCGGCTATCTGGACGGCCCGGGCCCGGTGGACGCGGACGGCTGGTTCGCCACCGGGGACGTGGGGCGGGTCGACGAGGAGGGCTATCTGTTCCTCGTCGACCGCCTGAAGGACGTCTTCAAGCACGGCAACTGGCTGGTCTCGCCCACCGAGATCGAGCGGGTGCTGCTCACGCACCCGCAGGTGGCGGACGCGGTCGTGGTGGACGGGCCGGACGAGTTCGCCGGCTCGGTGGCGCACGCGTACGTGGTCGTGCGCGGTGACGCCTCGTGCGCGTCGGTGCGCGACCACGTCAACGAGCGGGTGGCGCCCTTCCAGCGGCTGCGGACCGTCACCGCCGTGGCGGAGATCCCCCGCACCGCGACCGGCAAGATCCGCCGCCGCGAGATCCGGGACGGCCTGCTGGGCCGCCCGGACCCGAGAAACCCCAGCATCCTGTCGACCAGGGAGGAGACAGCGCCGTGATCACGCTGATCAACCGGTTCACCGTGACCGAGGGCCGCAACGCCGAGTTCGAGGACATCCTGTCCGGGATCACCGCCTACATGACCAGCCGTCCCGGGTTCCTGGGACACACCCTGTACCGCTCCACCAAGAACCCCGAGGTCTATGTGGAGACCGCGCGCTGGACGGACGCCGCGTCGCACCGCGAGGCGATGAGCGCGGAGGACTTCCGCTCGCGCGCCAAGTACCTGATCCAGGTGGCGAAGCCGGACCCGGACCTCTTCGAGGTCGTCGACGAGAACTGACACGGCACGGTGAGGGGGCCGGTCCCGTGGGACCGGCCCCCTCACCGTGTGCCGCCGTCCCTCAGGACAGGTCGTCGCGGGTCACCGTGCGCCGGCGGATCAGCCAGCCGCCCGCCGTGTGGTCGCGCACCATCTCGTCCTCGCACACACAGGTGCGGTGGAGCACGGGCGAGCCGCCCCGGACGGTGAGGAACACCAGGGCGTAGCAGCGGACCCGCACCGTGCGCCCGTCCGGGTCCGGGCGCACGCAGACCATGCCGTGCCAGTGCCGCTGGATCTCACCGCGCTCGGCGCGCTCGGCGGCCGCGCGGGCGACGGCGGTCGTCAACGCCTCGCGGCCGCGGGCCGGTTCGGTCATCAGCGGCAGCAGCACCTCGGCGTCCTCGGTGAAGGTCGCCGCCCATTCCCCGGCGGCGCCGGCGTCGAGCAGGTGCATGTGGTGGGCGTAGAACTGCTGCACCTCGGCGTAGAGCCGCTCGAAGGCGACGGGTGTGGTGGTGGAAAGCATCGTGTGGCCTCTCTTCGGGGCAGGGGTCGGTCAGTTCTCGGGGATCTCGGCGACCGCCCGGCACCAGCCGGCGCCCGCGCCCGCGACCTTGACCGGATAGCAGCTGACGGTGAAGCCGTACGGGGGCAGCGCGTCGAGCCCCGTCAGACGTTCGATCTGGCAGAACTCGCGGTCCCGCCCCAGGAAGTGCGCGGGCCACAGCACTCCCCGGTCGCCGGACTCCTGGTAGCGGCGGATCATGTCGGTGAACGGGGCGTCCAGGCTGAAGGCGTCGGTGCCGATGACGCGCACGCCGAGGTCCAGCAAAAACGCGGTGGCGCCGCCGTCCAGGCCGCGGAAGTCGGTGAAGTACCGCTTGGTGCCGACCAGTTCGTCGGCGCCGGTGAGCAGCAGGGCGATGTCCAGCGGCTGCGGGGTGTACCCCGTGCGGGCGAGCTCGGCGCGCAGGTCGTCCGCGCCGGCCGTGCTCGCCTCGACACCGCGCACGTCGAGCACGAACGCGGGCCGGTGGAACCAGTCCAGCGGCAGCTCGTCGACGGTGCGCGGCGGCCGGCCGGCCGGTCCCCGCGTGCCGTAGTGCGAGGGCGCGTCGACGTGCGTGCCGGTGTGGGTGGTGAGGCCGAGGGTGTCGATGGAGAGCAGTTCGCCGTCGGGCAGCACGGTGTGGTCGAAGTCGAGCCCGAAGTGGAGCTTCATCTCCTCGCTCATGTGCCGGGCGCCCTCGGCGGGAGAGACGATGTCGTGGGTGACCTTCTCCGGTTCCCACTGCCCGGCGTCGATGGGGGTGGACAGGTCCAGCATGCGCATCACGCACCTACTTCCTGGTCAGGCTCTCTCGACGGTGGTGAACAGTTCCTCGGCGACCCGGACGGGCCGCCGGCCGTAGGCGATGGAGCGGGTGATCCGGTCGAAGAGCGGGGTACGCCGCAGGAGCGCGGTGACGCGCGGCCGGATGACGTCCTGGAGCCCGCCGCGCGACAGCATCCCCTTGCTCTGCATGACCTGGGTGCGCATCACCGCGTCGATGTCGGGGCGCCGGTCCGTCTCGTACGGGCGGAGCACCTCCGCGCGCGCGTCGCCCCGGCGCACCGCCTCCACCAGGAAGGGGTGGGCGAGGGCCGCGTCCTGGAGGGCGAGGTTGATGCCCTGGGCGCCGAGCGGTCCGTGGGTGTGCGCGCTGTCGCCGAGGAGCAGCAGCCCGTCGCGGGTCCACTCCTCGGCGCGGGCGGCGAAGGTGTCGAGCAGCGAGAGGTCCGTGAGGCTCGTCAGGTGTGCCTCGATGCTCTCGGCGTACTGCGGCACGGTGGCCGCGACGCGCTCCTTCACCCGCTCGACGCCCGCCGCCGCGATCTCGGCGTAGCGGCCGTGCGGCAGGGTCCAGCCGAGCTGGACCCTGCCGGGCCAGGAGCGGTAGGCGAGGACGGGGCCGCCCGGGCCGCGGTGGATGGTGACGTCCTGCGGCGGGTCGCCGTCCGGGGGCAGCCGGAACCAGAGCAGGTCCAGGTCGAACACGTCGGACCGGTGGTTCTCGATCCCGGCCAGGTGCCGCACCTTGGAGTACCGGCCGTCCGCCCCGACCGTCACCGGAGCGTGCACCTCCCAGGGACCCTCACGCCCCTCACCGCTCACGCCGCGCACCGCCCCCCGCTCGGTGAGCAGTCCGGTGGCCCGGCACCCCGCGAGGTACGCGAAGCCGTCGTGGCGGTGGCAGTGCGCGAGGAGTTCTTCGAGGAGATGGCGTTGCGGAAGGCTGAGCAGATGGCCGTACGGCGCGGGGAGGCGACCGTAGTCGACGTCGAGCAGCGGCCGCGCGCCCTCCACCAGCCGGAACCGGCGCAGTTCGTGGGCGCCGCGCTCCCGGGCGCCCGCGAGCACCCCCACCTGGTCCAGCAGGGCCTGACCGCCCGGTTGAAGGATCTCGCCCCGGTACGAGCGGTCCAGGGACGGCGAGCGCTCCAGGACGGCGACCCGCACCCCTGAGCGCAGCAGCAGCAGCGCCGTCATCAGGCCGGCGGGGCCACCGCCGACGACGCAGACATCGGTTCTGAGCTCACGCACGCGCGCCTCCGGTCTCGGGCCTGCTCCTGGCGGTGCGCCCACCCTCGCCGGGCCGCTTCGAGTCCGGCTCGACCTGCGGACAAGAGCCGGTGCGCGCAAGCGCGGGTGGACCGGGCGTCCAACCACGGTTGAGCGGCGCGCGGGAGGATCCGCCGCATCCGCCGGCCACGAGGGGAGAGACCACGTGACACCTTCGCAAGCGCCCTTTCTCACCAGGCAGGAAATCGTCGGCACGCTCATGGAGGTACGGAAGGCCGCGGTGATCCGCGCCGCCGTGGAACTGGGGGTCTTCGAGCATCTGGCCGGGGAGCCGGTGGACGCGGCGACGGTGGCCCGGGCCGTGGGGGCCGATCCGCGCGGGACGCGGATCCTGCTCTGCGCGCTGGCCGCGATCGGCGTACTGCGCGGCGAGGGCGGCCGGTTCACCCTTCCGCCCGACCTGGTCAAGGCCCTGGTGCCGGCCGAGGGCAACTACGAGTACATCGGCGCGGCCGTCAGGCTCACCTCGACCGACGCCGAGTGGCAGGGGCTCGCACGGCTCGCCGAGGCGGTCCGACACGGCGGCTCGGTGCTGGACATCGGCCTGGAGAACCCGGAGGCCGCCTATCTGGAGGAGTGGGCGGAGCTGGCCGCGGGCGGCAGCGACACCATCGCCCTGGCCGGTCGCACGGCGGAGGTGCTGCGCCCCTGGACCCGCACCCGGCCGCGGCTGTCGGTGCTCGACCTCGCCTGCGGTCCCGGCTGGTACGGGTACGCGCTGGCCGCCGCCAACCCCGGATCGCGCGTGCACGGCGTGGACTTCCCGCACATCCTGCCGTACGCCGAGCGCAACGCCCGCGAGCGCGGCATCGCGGACCGGGTCACGTTCACCGCGGGCGACATGTTCGAGGTGGAGCTGGGCGGCCCGTACGACGTGGCGCTGGTGGCGGGCGTGCTGCACCACTTCTCGGCCGGGCGGGTGCGCGCGCTGCTGGGCAGACTGGCCGAGGCGGTGGTCCCCGGCGGCCGGCTGGTGATCTCCGCGCCCGTCATCTCGGACAGCGATCCGGCGCGCGATCCGCGCGCCCATCTGTTCTCGGCCCTGATGCTGGTGCTCACCCGGGAAGGCCAGGTGTACACGCTGGACGAGTACACGGAGATGCTGGCCGGCCACGGCTTCGGAGCACCCGAGCTGCACTCCAAGCCGGGGTCGTCGATCCGGATCCTGGTCGCGGAGCGGCACTAGACACGCAGGGCGCGGCGGTGCCCCGGGTTTCGGACCCGGGGCACCGCCGCGCGCCGGCCTCAGCCCACCAGTTCCTCCAGCACCCGCACGATCCGCACCGGTGAGGGCTGCTGCTCGATCTCCGCGCGGATCCGCCGCGCGGCTCGGTGGTACGCGGGATCCCCGCGCAGGGCCTTGAGCGCGTCCCTCAGCTCCGGTACGTCGGCGCGCTCGGCGGGCAGACAGATGCCCGCGCCGGTCGCCGCGTGCGCCTCGGCGTCCTGGATCTGCTCGTTGAGGTGCGGCACGGTCAGCTGCGGAACCCCGTAGGAGGCGGCGGTCAGCATGGTGGAGGCGCCGCCCGGGTGCACCAGGAGGTCGCACGAGGGCATCAGGAAGTGCAGCGGCACGTTCTCCACCAGCCTCACCCCCGGCGGCAGTTCGCCGACGAGCGCGCGCTGCTTGCGGCCGACCGTGATCACGGTCTCGCCGTCGCTGTCCGCCAGCGCCTCGACGACCTGCGGGATGCGCACCGTGTGCTCGCCGGCCGACCAGGCCGAGGAGGTCCCCCAGGTGACCACAGTCCGCGGCCGCTCCGCCGGCTCCAGCAGCCAGGGGGGCAGCTCCGCCGGGCCGTTGTACGGGATGTACCGCATCGGCAGCCGGGCGGGGGCGGCGGGCTGCATGCTCGGCGGGAAGGGGCTGAGCGTGAGGTGCGCCGGGTCACCGGTGGCCTCGACGCCGTACTGGCGGAACCTGTCGTGGTAGCCGGGCAGCATGCCGAGCAGTCCTTCGCCCGCCTCGGTGCCCAGGATGTCGATGCCGAACAGGTGCCGCACCGCCGGGACTCCGACGGCACGCCCCGCCACCAGGCCGCCCGCCACCAGGGAGTCGCTGACCACCAGGTCGGGCCGCCAGGAACGGGCGAAGCCGACCAGGTCCTCGGTGGCGGAGAAGGAGATCTCCTGCCACACGGCCATGATCCGGCTGCCGTCCTCGCCGGCCAGCCGGTTCCTCACCTCGTCCTCGTCGGCCGGCTTCTCGTTGCCGGCCGTCTCATAGCGGGCCGCGCGCCTGCGCAGCTCCAACAAGTCGATGTCGGGGCCGAGTTCGACGGCGGGCAGTCCGGCCCGGACGACGGCGTCGATGCCGGAGGGCGGGCTCGCCACCCGCACCTCGTGGCCCTGCACGCGCAGCGCCCAGGCCAGCGGGACGATCATGAAGACGTGGGTCGGCCAGCCGGGAGTGACCAGAAGTACCTTCATGCGCGGCGTCCTTCACACGGTCGGGGTCAGGGTCGGGTTCTTCAGGGCGAGCGCTTCGAGCATGCGGACGACGTCCGCGAGGGGGGTCTGGGCCCGCATCTCCGCCCGCAGCCGGGCGGCGGCCCCGGTGTGTTCCGTGCGCAGCGCGCGGACGGCCGCGCGCAGGGTTGCCACGGTGGCCCCGGCGGCGGGCAGACAGCGCCCGGCGCCGGTCGCCGCGTACGCCTCGCTGTCCGTGACCTGCTCGGGCAGGTGCGGGAGGCACAGCTGGGGAACGCCGTGCAGGGCGCCGGTGAGGATCGTCGCCGAACCCCCGTGGTGCACGAGGAGTTCGGTGTGCGGCAGCAGCAGATGCAGGGGGAAGTTCTCCAGCAGCCGGCCTCCCTCGGGCACGCCGTCGGGCAGGAAGCGGTCCTGTCCGGTGCCGAGGGTGACCACCGGGTCGAGGCCCTCCGCGGTGAGCGCCTCCAGTACCCGCGGCACCAGGAAGGTGCTCTCCCCCGCCGCCCAGACGGAGGACGCGCCCCAGGTGACCACGGCACGCGGCCCGGCGGGCGGGTCGAGCAGCCAGGCGGGCACGGTGCCGGGGCCGTTGTAGGGGACGAAGCGGATCTGCCTGCGGGTGGGCAGGGGAGGCCGCTGCATGCTGGGCGGGCAGGGGTCCAGGGTGAGCGCGGCCGGGTCGCCGTCGAGCGTGACCCCGAACTCGGCGAAGTGCTCGGCGAAGCCGGGCAGGATCTCCCACAGCCGTTCGCCGCCCGGGCTGCCCAGGATGTCCACGCCGAACAGGTGCCGCACCGCCGGGACGCCGGTCCGCAGGGCCGCGACGAAGCCGCCCACGGACATCGGGTCGGCGACCACGATGTCGGGCCGCCACGCGGTGGCCAGACGCACCACGTCCTCGGTGGGCGCGAAGGTGGACTTCTGCCACTCGGCGAGCACGGAGCCGTCGTCGTCCTGCCCGGACCGTTCGTCCTCCACGGTGCGCCGCCGTACCTCGGCGAAGTCGATGCCGGGTCCGACGGGCACGTACGGCAGCCCCGCCTCGAGCACGGTCCGGGCGCCGGACGGGGGGCCGGCGACGCGTACGTCGTGTCCCGCGGAGCGGCAGGCCCAGGCCAGCGGGGCCACCAGGAAGAAGTGGGTGCGCCAGCCGGAGGTGACGAACAGAACTCTCATCGGGGGTCCTTTCCGATCGTGGCCAGCCGCGCGACGAGCTGCGCGGGCGCGGGCCGGGACAGCGCCTCACGGCGCAGCTCCTCGGCGGCCTTGCGGTAGGCGGGCTCCGTCAGCAACGCCCCCGCCTCGTCGCGCAGCGTGCCGATCGCGTGCGGATCGTTCTCGACCCGGCTGTGGGTCAGGTGCCGTCCGACTCCGGCCGCCGCCAGCCGCTCTCCGGCCAGCCCCGGCTCGGGACGCCGGGTCACGGTCAGCTGGGGCACGCCGAAGTTCACGGCGGTCATCGCGGTGCCGGAGCCGCCGTGGTGCACGATCGCGGCGCAGCCGGGCAGCAGCGCGTGCAGGGGCAGGGAGAGCGCGGCACGGGTGTTGTCCGGCAGGTCGCCCAGTTGCCCGGCCTGCTCCGCGGTGGTCACCAGGACCACCTCGGCGTCCAGTTCGCCCAGGGCGCGCACCGCCTTGCCGAACACGGTCAGGCCGCCCCGGCCGAGCAGCTGGGCCGTGGTCTGCCCCCAGGTGAGGCAGATGCGCGGTCGCTCCGGCCGGGCGAGCACCCAGGGGGGAATGCGGGCCGCCCCGTTGTGGTGGACGTACCGGGACTGCCAGGCCGGCAGCGTGTGCGCGTACTGGAGACTGCCGGGGCAGGGGTCGATCCAGGCGACGGGATCCACGACGGGGGCGCCGAACCGGGCGAACAGGTCGGCGTACCCGGGCAGCGGCTCGGTGCCGAGCCCGCGCATCTCCAGCCGGTGCACACCGGGGCTGCCCCACAGCTGGCTGACGCAGGGCACTCCCAGGACGGCGGCGGCCACCGGTCCCGCGTACGTCACCGCGTCGTTCACCACGACGTCGGGCCGCCAGACGCGCGCGAAGGCGACGAGGTCGGGGGCCATCGTCGCGGCTATCGCGAACTGCAGTCCGGCCAGGTTCTCCAGCAGCTCCAGCCGCCTCGCGCCGAGGAGTCCGGGCCGCTCCGTCCAGCCCTGCGGCCAGCCGTCCGCGTCGTGCCAGGCGGCGAGCCGCGTCCCGGTGGACAGGGCGGCGAGGTCCACGTCGCGGCCGACCGGTACGGCGGGCAGGCCGCAGGAGACAATGGCCGGCGCGAGCGCGGGGGTGGAGGCGACGATCACCTCGTGGCCGGCGGCCCGGCACGCCCAGGCCAGGGGGACCAGCGCGTGGAGGTGCGACTCGGAAGGAAAGGTCGTGAACAGCACGCGCATCAGGTGACTCCCGTCCGGTCGGCTGCGGTGCGCCGCCATGCTGCGCCGCGCCGTTGGACTTCCGCTCCAGCGCCGGTGGAGTCAGCCGGCCAGCTCCTCCAGGACGGTCACGAGCCGGTCGGGTCCCGGCAGCCGGGCCAGATCGCGCGAGGCCCGCGCGGCGGCGGCCCGGTGGCGCGGGTCGGTGAGCAGCGGGACGGCGTGCGCGCGCACGGCCTGTGCGGTTGCCTCCGCGGGGTCGAGTCCGCGGCCCGCGCCCAGTGCGGCGAGCCGGTCGGCGTGCTGGGCGTCATGGCCGGCCAGCGGCAGACACAGCTGCGGCACCCCGTGGTGCAGCGCGGTCAGCAGGCTCCCGATACCGCCGTGGTGCACCACCAGGGCGCAGTGGGGCAGCAGCAGGTCCAGGGGCAGGCGTCCGACGGGACGCACCCCGGGCGGGCAGCCGTCCGCCGTCTCGGCGGTGACCAGGATCTCGGCGTCCAGCCCGGCCAGCCCTGCCAGGACGGCGTCGAGCAGCGCGCGGTGCGACGCGGCGGCGGCGAAGCTGCCCAGGGTGACGCAGATCCTGGGCAGGGCGCTCTGCTCGCCCAGCCAGTCCGGAGCCGTCGCACTGCCGTTGTACGGGACGAAGCGCATCGGGCGGGAGCGCGCGCGGGGTGCGGTGGTCCCCCTGATCCCGGGCGGGCAGACGTCCAGCCGCAGGTGGGGCTCGGGCATGGCGGCGAGTCCCCGTCGCGCGCGCTCGGGCGTGAGTTCGTCGTGGGCGCCGGCGGTGAACGCGGGGAGCACGACCGGCCCCCAGTCCAGTTCGGCCCACGGGACGCCCTCCTGGGCCGCGACGAGTCCTCCCGCGAACTCACTGGGCTCGCTGACGATCAGCGCGGGCCGCCACGCGCGGACGAGCGCCGCGGTGGCGGGCAGGGCGTGCGCGGCGAGCCGCCCGAAGCCGTGCCCGGAACGGCGGGCCTTCTCCTCGGGGCCGGCCACCCAGGGCACCGGGCGGCCGGCCCGGTCCCGGCCGATCATGTCGGGCAGGGCGGCGCCCGGCGCGAGCGGCGCGGCCGGCAGTCCCGCGGCGGTGACCTGCGCGGCGAACTCCTCCTGCGCCGCGACGAGGACCTCGTGTCCCGCGGCGCGCAGGGCCCAGGCGAGCGGCACCAGATGGAAGAGATGACTCGGCAGGGGCGCGGTGGTCAGCAGAATGCGCATGCACGGCACGGTAACCCGGTGTCCGTGACGTACGGGAAAGCACCGGAGCCGCCCGCGAGCGAGCCTCGAATTCCTCTTCTCCCACCGTCGCTCCAGTGGTTGTCGAGACCGGCCCGGCACGCTGGAACGGCCATCACGTCGGTTCCGTCGAACACATTGAGGGGCGACCGAATGCCGGAAAGCGTAATTGCCTCGGAACGGGTCTCCGCCGCACGGTCCATGAACCGGGTGAGCACCGCGTACTGCCAGGCCCGGGTGGTGCACAGCGCGGTGGAACTCGGCCTGTTCCCCTTCCTCACGGGCCGCTCGGCGACCGCGGCCCAGATCGTCGAGGGGCTCGGCCTGCACCCCCGGTTGACCGGGGACTTCCTCGACTCGCTGGTCGGGCTCGGCTTCCTGGAACGGGACGACGCCGGGGGCGGCTACTGCAACAGCGCCGGCGCCGAGGAGTTCCTGGTTCCCGGCTCGCCGCTGCACCTGGGCGGCAGCATGTACAGCCACGCCACCATTCACTACCACGTATGGGGAAAGCTCACCGAGGCGCTGCGCGACGGCCACGCCAAGTCCGGTGTCATCGCGGACGCCTCGTTCCAGCGCTCGTACAAGGACCCCGACCACATTCGGCAGTTCATGGACCACATGGACGGCTACACCAGTTTTGTCGGCCATGAACTGGTGAACTGCGTCGACTGGGCCTCCTATCAGTCCTTCGTGGATTTCGGCGGCGCGCGCGGCAATATCGCGATGCGACTGGTCAAGGCCCATCCGCATCTGGCGGGCGGTGTCTTCGACCTGCCGGAGATCAAGCCGTTGTTCGACGAGCACATGGAGAAACACGGCACGGCCGACCGGATCGCCTTTCACGAGGGGGACTTCTTCGAGAGCCCGCTGCCCGCGACGGACGTGGCGGTCGTCGGGCACGTGCTGCACGACTGGCCGCCGGCGGCGCGGGAGAGGCTGATCGGGCGCCTCGGCGAGGCGGTGCGCCCCGGGGGCATGCTCGTGATCTACGACGCGATGATCGACGATGCCCGCCGCGACCCCGAGTCCCTGCTGCAGAGCCTGCGCTGCCGCATGATGCGCGAGGGCGGCTCCGAGTACACCGCCGCCGAGTGCGGCGCCTGGGTGGAGGCCGCCGGGTTCGAGGTGCGGCGGCTGCTGCCGGTCGACACGCTGACCGACGACCGCATCCTGACGGCCGTGAAGGTCGCGGCATGAGCGAGGAGCCCGCCTACGACGTGATCGTCGCGGGGGGCGGCCCGGTCGGGCTGATGACCGCCGCCGAGCTGTCGCTGGCCGGTGTGCGCACCCTCGTGCTGGAGCGGCTGACCGAGCCGAGCCTGCACGACCGGGCGGGGGTGCTGCACACCCGGACGGTCGAGACCCTCGCCCTGCGCGGCCTGCTGGACCGCTTCCGCGAGGGGCACGCCACGACGGACGGACTTCCGTTCGCCGGCATCTTCAGTCACGGACTGCGCTTCGACCAGCTGGACACCCGGCACCGGTACTCGCTGCTGGTGCCCCAGTCCCGTACCGAGCGGCTGCTCGCCGAGCGGGTGGCCGAGCTGGGCACCGAGGTGCGCCGGGGCCACGCGGTGGTGGGACTGGCCCAGGACGACGACGGGGTCACCGTCGAGGCCGACGGGCCCGACGGGCGGCGTTCGCTGCGCGCCCGCTACCTGGTGGGCTGCGACGGGGGCCGCAGTACGGTGCGGTCGCTGCTCGGCGTGCCGTTCAGCGGCACGGACGCCTCGCTGAGCGCGGTGATCGGCTACGTCACCTGCCACGAGAAGAACCTGCCGATGAAGTGGGAGCGGGCCGAGAACGGCATCATCATTCTCGGTTTCCCGCCCGAGGGTGGGATGGGCCGTGTCGTCACGATCGAGTACGGCAGGGCCCTCGCCGACAGGGACGCGCCGGTCACCCTGGAGGAGATGGCCGAGTCGGTGCGCCGGGTCTCGGGACGGGAGATCGAGTTCACCGAGCCCGTCCACTGGATGTCCCGCTTCAGCGACATCAGCCGTCAGGCCGAGCAATACCGCACCGGTCGGGTGTTCCTCGCGGGCGACGCCGCGCACATTCACTTCCCGGTGGGCGGCCAGGGGCTCAACACGGGCCTCCAGGACGCGGTCAACCTGGCCTGGAAGCTCGCCGCCCGGGTGCGCGGCTGGGGCACGGAGGAGCTGCTGGACTCCTACCACGCGGAGCGGCATCCGGTCGGCGAGCGCGTCCAGATGAACACCCGGGCGCAGCTCGCCCTGATGAACCCCGACCGGCAGCACATCACCCCGCTGCGCGCGCTGTTCGAGGAGCTGCTGGCCCTCCCCGAGGCCAACCGGCACATCACCGAGATGATCAACGGGCTGAGTGTCCGCTACGACCTGGGGCGCGCGGGGGACACTCCGGCGCATCCCCTGGTCGGCCGGTTCGCACCCGACCTCACCCTCAAGTCGGCCGACGGGGACACCACCGTCGCGCAGTGTCTTGCGGACGGCCGGGGCGCCCTCTTCGTCCTGGCGGACCGGGCCGACCTGGCGGCCGCCGCGCTGGGCTGGGCGGCCCGGGTGCGCACGGTCACCGCGGCGGCGGGCGACCGGCCGGCCGCCGCGATGCTGGTCCGCCCCGACGGCTACTGCGCCTGGGCCACCGACACCGAGGACGCCTCCCCCGAAGACCGCGCCTCCCTCATTTCATCCCTGACCCACTGGTTCGGCCCCCGAACCTGACCCCCACACTGCCGACCCCACCCGCCCCGACACACCCGCCCGCCGCCCCCGTTATCTTCTTCGCGGTCCTGCAAGAGGTCCGCTGGCCTCCGGGCCCGCCCCCCTGGCCCAGACCGGCCACGGGCACGGGCACGGGCACCCGTACCGGCCCGGGACCGCCGGGCCAAGGGGCCACGGGGCCGGGGGCCAGGACCTCCGGGCCGACGCGCGGCCGACGGGCTCGGTGTCTCCCGTCCCCGGCCGAGCACGGGCGCAGTGGCTCCCGTGCTCGGCCGACGGGCCCGGTGGCTCCCGTGCCCGGGGTCCTCGGGTCAGGGGCGTCTCACAGCAGGGCGCGCAGGTACGGGGCGGTCGGGCTCTCTCCCTGGGCCACCTGGTGGGGTGGTCCCTCGTTGATGATCCGTCCTCCGCTCTCCCCCGCGCCGGGGCCCAGGTCCAGGATCCAGTCCGCGCTCGCCGCCATGTGCGCGTCGTGTTCCGCGATCACCACCGTGTGGCCCTGGTCCAGCAGCAGGTCGAAGACGCCCACCAGGCGCTGGGCGTCCGCCGGGTGAAGTCCGGTCAACGGCTCGTCCAGGACGACGAGTCCGCGTTCCCCGGACGTACGCCCCGCCGTGAGGGCCCTGGCCAGCTTCAGCCGCTGCGCCTCACCCCCGGAGAGGGCCGTCGCGCTCTCCCCGAGCGTCAGGTACTCCAGTCCGACGTCGGTCAGCGCGCGCAGGATCCTGTCCAGCGCGGCGTGCCCGCGGAAGTGCTCGGCGGCGTCCCCGATGGTCAGCCCGAGCACCTCGTCGACGGCCAGCCCCCGCTGGGTGACGGCCAGCACCTCCGGCAGGAACCGGCGCCCCGCGCACGTCTCGCAGGTGAGCCAGGTCTCCCCCAGGAACGCCAGATCCGTCCTGACGCTGCCCAGCCCGGCGCACTCCTCACAGCGTCCGCCCGCGGAGTTGAACGAGAAGGCGCCGGCCTTCAGCCCGCGCCGCCGCGCTTCCTCGGTGCGGGCGAAGAGTTGGCGTACCAGGTCGTACGCCCCCGTGTACGTGGCCGGGTTGGAGCGCGGGGTGCGCCCGATGGGGTCCTGGTCGACGACGGTGACCGACCGCAGCGCGGCCAGGCCCGAGATCCGGCTCACCGTCTCCGGCCGCCGCCCGGCGAGAGCCGCGGCCACCGAGTCGGCGAGGATCCGGTGCAGCACGCTGCTCTTGCCGCTCCCGCTGACCCCGGTCAGGCATGTGAGCCGGTTGAGCGGGACGCGGATCCGCTCCTCGCGCACGTTGAGCACGGCGGCGTCGTGCAGCACCAGCCAGTCCCGCGGTGCGCCGCGCGCCGCCGTACGGGAGGGCACGTACGACGGGTCGGCGAGGTAGCGCCCCGTCACCGAGTCGGGGTGGGCGGCGATCTCGGCGGGTGTGCCCGTCGCGACCACCGTGCCGCCCTTGGTGCCCGCGCCCGGCCCCAGGTCGACAACCCAGTCGGCCCGTGCGACGAGGTCCGGGTCGTGTTCGACGAGCAGCACCGTGTTGCCCGCGTCCCGCAACTCCCGCAGGATGGCGAACAGATGCTCCTTGTCCGCCGGGTGGAGCCCGGCCCCCGGCTCGTCGAGCACGTAGGTGATCCCGGTCAGCGAGGCGCCGATCTGCGCGCAGAACCGGGCGCGTTGCAGTTCTCCTCCGGACATCGTCCGCGCGCTGCGCCACAGTTGGAGGTGGCCGAGTCCGAGGCGGGTCAGCAGACCGACCCGGCTGCGCAGGTCGGGCAGGATGACGGCCGCGACCTCGCGCTGCGCGGGCCCGAAGTGCTGCCCGGCCGACTCGGTCCACGCCGTGATCCGGTCGACGCGCAGGTCCACCACGTCGCGGAAGGTCAGTCCGCCCAGCGTGACGGTCCGGGCGATCTCACCGAGCCCGGTGCCCGCGCACTCCGGGCAGGGGCGCTGCCGTACGAACTCGGCGTAGATCTCGCGGCTCTTCTCGCTGTTCGCCGTGGCGTAGAGCCGCTCGGCCTCGGCCAGCGCGCCGTTGAGCGCCTTCGAGGCCGTGTAGGTCACCTGGGACTTCTTGCCCGCGCCCGCGATGGTGATCTCGATCTCGGTGCCGCCGGTGCCGTACAGCACCGCGTGCCGGAACGCCTCCGGCTGTTCCTGCCAGGGCAGGTCCAGGTCGGTGCCGTGGTGCCGGGCGAGCGACGGCAGCGCCGCGGCCTCCGTGGACCTGCGCCGCTCGAACCACGGTGAACCGCCCGCCAGCAGCGGCAGTCGCGGCCTGGGCACGATCAGCTCCGGGTCGGCGGTCGCCTTCTCGCCCGATCCCTTGCAGGCCGGGCACATGCCCTCGGGCGAGTGCGGGTCGAACTGCGCGGGGCGCAGCGCCCGTGACGGGCCGCCGCCCAGCGGCGCCAGGCGGGAGAACAGCAGCCCGACCACCGCGTCCAGCCCGGTCAGCGTGGCGAGGGTGGAGCGCGGGTTGCGGTTGAGCTTGCGCTGGTCGACGGCGAGCGTCGCGCCGAGCCCGCGGATCCGGTCCACCTGGGGCCGGTCCCCGGGGGCGAGCAGCTTGCGCGCGTAGGGGTCGAAGCCCTCCAGGTAGCGCAACTGCGCCTCGGTGTGCACGGTGTCGATGACCAGTGAGGTCTTGCCGCTGCCGCTGACGCCGGTGAAGGCCGTGATGCGGCCGTGCGGGACCGTGACGTCGATTCCGCGCAGGTTGTGGGTGCGGGCCCCGGTCACCTCCAGCGGCCCCGGTACGGGGGTGGCGAACACCCCCGTACCGGCATCGGTGGCGCTGCTCACGCGTGCTCCTTCCGGAAGCTGCGGGCGCCCAGCACCAGGGAGAGGACCGCCAGCGCGAGGGCCACGCCGAGTCCCGCGTACAGTCGAGGAGCGCCGAAATCGCTGCGGAAGGCGAACCGCATGCCGTCCACGATGTGCCGGAACGGGTTGGCGTACGACACCACCTGGAGCCAGCGGGGCGCCAGGTCCATCGGCAGCAGGATCCCGGACAGCAGCATGATCGGGAGGGTGAGGCCGCTGATGAACGGCGCGTACGCGTACTCCATCTTCAGCCGCAGGGCCAGCGTGTAGGACAGCGAGGCGCAGGCCACGGTGATGAGCACGACGAAGAGCATCCCGACGAGCAGCCCGCCGGCCGAGACCCGGAGCCAGAACAGCACCGAGATGACGAGGATCAGTGCGGCCTGGAGGGACTGCACGACCACGTCGTGCGCGATCCGGCCGAACAGCAGCGCCTCGCGGCTGACGCGGGTGACGCGGAGCCGCTCCTGGAAGCCGGAGTGCAGGTCGGGGAAGATGGCGAAACCGGCGAAGCCCGCGCTGAACAGGCCGAGCATCACGAGCATGCCGGGCACGTACAGCTGCCACGCGGTGCCGCCGTGCAGGTCGGCCCCGGTCAGCACGTTGTTCATGAGCGGGCCGAACAGGACGAGGAAGAGCACCGGCTGCAGCAGGCCGATGACGAGGCCCACGCGACTGCCGACGGTGAGCCGGAACTGGCGCTGGGCGAGAACTGCGGTGTCACGAACGAGGTCCATCGGCTCTCCTATTCGGGCACGGCGCCGGACGCGACCCGGGCCGTGGACAAGTGGTCGTCGGCCGCCGGGCCGTCCGGTTCGGCCGGCTCCGCGGGCCGTTCGCCGGTGACGGCCAGGAACACGTCGTCCAGGGTGGGCCGGGTGACCTCGACGAAGGTCGGGTCGACGCCCACCGCGTCCAGCGCGCGCACGACCTTGGGGATGACCGCCTCGTCGTGCACGGCGGAGAACCGCAGGGAGGTGCCGGTGAGCGTCAACTGGTGCACGCCCCGCTGGGCTGCGAGCGCGGCGCGGGCCTCCTCCGCGTTCCCGGAGACGCGCACGGTGACGATGTCACCCGCGACCTTGGCCTTGAGCGACTCGGGGGTGTCCTCGGCGACGACCTGCCCCTTGTCGAGGATGAGGACGCGGTCGCACAGCGAGTCGGCCTCGTCGAGGTAGTGCGTGGTGAGGAAGAGGGTGAGGCCCTCCTCGTCGCGCAGCCTGCGGATCTGCTGCCACAGCAGGGCGCGGCTCGGCGGGTCGAGGCCGGCGGTGGGCTCGTCCAGGAAGAGCAGTTTCGGCCGGTGCACCAGGCCGAGGGCGATCTCCAGCCGGCGCCGCTGGCCACCGGAGAGGGTGGCTCCCGGCCGGTCGAGTAACTCCGTCAGGCCGAAGATGCGGGACAGTTCCTCGGCCCGTGCGGCCGCCTCCTGCTTGGACAGCCGGTTGAGGCGGCTCTGGAGCACGAGTTCCTGGCGGACGGTGGCGCTGGGGTCCGCGCCGCCCTGCTGCGCGACGTAGCCGATGTCGCGGCGGACCGCGGCGGGGTCGGCGAGCAGGTCGTGGCCCGCGACGGTGGCCGAGCCGGAGTCCGGGCGCAGCAGGGTGCCGAGCATCCGCATGGTGGTGGTCTTTCCGGCACCGTTGGGGCCGAGGAAGCCGAAGATCTCACCGGTCCGCACGGCGAACTCGATGCCCCGGACGGCTTCGACCTTCTGCTCGCCCGCGACGAAGCTGCGGGCGAGGCGGCGGGCTTCGATGGCGTGGTCAGGCATATGCGTGTCCTTCTTCCGTGGTGTCCCGGCCGGTCGAGGTGTCCTGGCCGGTCGAGGTGTCCTGGCCGGTCGAGGTGTCCCCGCCGCCGGAGACCTGCTCGACGAGCACCGGGTCGAACTCCTCGTGCCAGCGCAGCTCGGCCTCCAGGAGCATCGCCTGGCGCCGGAAGAGGGCCGCGTCCAGCGCGGTGATGCTGCCTTCGGATAGGTGCTGTTCGCGTTCCGCGTCGATGCCCGCGGCCATCTCGGCGAGCCGCTGCCGTCTGCGGCCGAGCAGCCGGGCCATCTCACCGGCGTCCTGGACGCGGCCGAACATCAGGGCCACGGCGAAGGAGTCGGGCCCCAGGCGCAGGTCGCAGATGGCCTTCTCCTGGAGGTCGCGGAGCGCTTCGCGGCCGGCGTCGGTGATCTCGTAGACCGTGCGCTGCGGACGGTTGCCCACCTGGGTGACGGAGACCGTGCGCACCAGGCCGTCCGTGTTCATCTGGCGCAGTTCCCGGTAGAGCGCTCCGACGCTGATGCCTCCCCAGCTCTCCACCTCCGTCCGCGTGGCCGTGAGCTTGATCTGGTGGCCGTGCTGCGGTCCGTGGTTGGCCAGCAGGCCGAGGACCATGAGTCTGCTTAGGGACATGCGATTAGTCTCATGTTTCTAGTCGCATGTTGTCAATCTGATCCGGACGCGGCTGCCCGGCCTCCCGCGGCGGCGGGTACCGGCTACGCGCGCCGCGACGCGGTGACGTACCAGAACTTCAGCTCCTCCCAGATCCTCGGCACGGGCGAGGAGTCGACCGTGTAGCCGTGCCCGCGCAGCAGCCGTTCCACCTCGGCCAGCCGCCCGTCCAGGTCCGCCACTTCGAGCTGGAGCGCGCCGATACGCGGCCAGTCCGCCGCGTCGATGCCCGCCAGCACCTCGGCCTCCGCACCCTCCACATCGACCTTCAGCAGGTCGATCGCCCCCTGCGGACACGCCTCCCGCAGCACGGACGACAGCCTCTCGACGCGCACGGGGATCTCCTCGGCCGTGAACAGCTCGGCCGCCTCCGCCACCCCAAGCCGCTCCTCCATCAGCCGCCGGTGCAGCACCTTCTCCTCGGGGTGCAGCGTGGAATTCCCAGACATCCCCGGGTAGTAGGTGAGCTTCGCCCGCGCCACCTGCTCGGCCCCCAGCCCGCACTGACGTACCGTCACCCCGTCGGCGGCTCCGTGCAGCCGCAGATTGCGGTGCAGCGCCTCCGCGTTGCCGGGCGCGGGCTCGAAGGCGAGGATGCGCGCGTCCGGGTGCCGCCGCTTCATCCACAGGCAGTACAGACCGATGTTGGCGCCGACGTCCACGACGAACGGCGCCTTCGGCAGGGCCGGCAGGTCGTACGTGCCGTCCTCGAAGATCTCCGCGTAGATGAACGCCGCCTCCAGCTCGCCGGTCACCCAGCAGCTGAACCCCTCCGCCAGCTCCATGAGACGCAGACCCATCACTCGCTCCCCTCTCCGCCGGGCCGCGGCCGGCCGGCCGTCGCTACGCAGCCTCCGGCCCGGCGCTCGAACCTCGGACCAGCGCCGCTCCACCGGGCCGCGAGCCACGTCCCGCACCCTGCCGCCCAGGAGGTGCGTGATGCGCGGGTGGTGGATGTCCCTCCGGCGGTGCTTCCTGGGCCGGCGGGCGGCGGTGGCCGAGGCGAAACGGGCCGTCTGGCGATGGGGCGGCGACTGGTTCGGGGCCGCCCAGTTCCATCCCGAGGCGCTGGTGGCGCACAGCTGGTACGTCCCGCCGGCGCCCGAACCGCCGGAGCCCGCGGCCCGGGAGCAGGTGGCCCCGCCCCGGTCCGCGCCGCCGCCGTGGTCCGCTCCCCCGCCCGGCTCCCCCGAACGACTGCGGCCCGACCAGCCCCTGACCGCCCTGGAACGCGCCCTGGCCCGCGAGATCTGGCCGGGCTGAGGGCCCGTGCCCAGCCCGCCTCGACCGGCAGTTGACGACCGGGGCCGACCATGCGGCCATGAGGATCTTCGTCACGGGCGGTGCCGGCTTCATCGGCTCGCACTTCGTCCGCACCCTGCTCGCCGACGGCTACCCCGGCCTGGAGAACTCCCGCGTGTGTGTGCTGGACAGCCTCACCTACGCGGGCAACCCGGCCAACCTCCCCCCGGACGCGGAGCGGCTCGCCTTCGTCCGCGGTGACATCACCGACCCGGACCTGCTGCACCATCTCCTCCCCGGGCACGACGCGATCGTGCACTTCGCGGCCGAGTCGCACGTGGACCGTTCCGTGCGGCCGCGCGGCGGGTCCGCGTTCGTCCGGACGAACGTGCTCGGCACCCAGACCCTGCTGGAAGCCGCGCTGCACACCGGCATCGGGACGTTCCTGCACGTCTCCACCGACGAGGTGTACGGCTCCATCGACGAGGGGTCGTGGACCGAGGAGCACCTCCTGGAGCCCAACTCCCCCTACGCCGCCTCCAAGGCGTCCGGCGACCTGCTGGCCCGCGCCTACCACCGCACCCACGGCCTCGACGTGCGCATCACCCGCTGCGCCAACAACTACGGCCCCCACCAGCACGTGGAGAAGCTCATCCCGCACTTCGTCACCCGCCTGCTGCGCGGTCTCGACGTACCGCTGTACGGCGACGGCGGCAACATCCGCGAGTGGCTGCACGTCGACGACCACTGCCGGGCCCTCGCCGCGGTGCTCACCCGCGGTGCGCCCGGCCGGATCTACAACATCGGCGGCGGCACCGAGCTGACCAACAGGGAACTCACCGGAATGCTCCTGGAGCTGTGCGGTGCCGACGCCGGCCGCGTCCGGCACGTGGAGGACCGCAAGGGCCACGACCGGCGGTACGCCACGGACGACACCCGGATCCGCACCGAACTGGGATACGCGCCCCGCTGGTCCTTCCCCGAGGGCCTGGCGCGGACCGTCGCCTGGTACCGGGACCACCCGCAGTGGTGGAAGCCCCTGGTCGCCTCGTGAACCCCGGGCTCCAACGGGGCGTGCCCCGTCGTCGACCGGGAATCGAGCGGCACCGGCGAACGTCGTGCCCCGCCACCCGAGGGCACACGGAGGGAGCTGACATGCAGGACGGCCGGCCGATGAGGCTGTACTGCTTCCCGCACGCCGGCGCCGGCATCGCCGCTTTCGGCCGCTGGTCCCACGGCACGGGCCCCGGCATCCGGACCGAGCCGGTGCTGCTGCCGGGACGGGAGGCCCGCCGCCGCGAACCGCGGATCACCTCCGTGCGCCCGCTGCTCGTGGATCTGCTGCGCCGCCACGGCCGCCCGCCCGACGGGCGGTACGTGCTGTACGGCCACAGTCTGGGCGGTCTCGTCGCCTACACCGTGGCCCGCGCCGTGCACCGGGCCGGTCTGCCGGAACCCGCGCTGGTGGCCGTGGGCGCCTGCCCGCCGCCGGACCGCGACCCGTTCCCGGACGGCCTGGCCGACGACCGGCTGCCGGAGCTGCTGACGGGCCTGGGCACCAGGCTGCCGCGGACGACCCCGCACAGCTCGGTGTGGCAGCGGACCGTGCTCGGCGTGCTCCGCGACGACCTGTGTCTCGCCCGCGCGATGCGCCGTGGCGCGGACGCGCCGCTGTCCGTACCCCTCCTGGTGGTGTCGGGCCGGGACGATCCGCTGGCCGGGCCCGAGGTGATGGCCGGCTGGGCACGCTGGGGGACCGACCGCGTGGTGCAACGCACCCTGCCGGGTGACCACTTCTTCGTACGGGGCCCGGAGCTGCCCAGGCTGATGGGCAGGGCGTGCCGGGTCATGGGCCGCGCGGCGTGCGCGGCGCGGCCCGCCGTCGAAGGGACCGTACAGAGAGGGAGTCGATGAACCGCCGCGTCGTCATCACCGGGATCGGAGTGGTCGCCCCAGGCGGCCTGGGTACCAAGGAGTTCTGGTCCCTGCTGACCTCCGGCCGGACCGCGACCCGCGCCATCTCGCTGTTCGACGCCGGGCCGTTCCGCTCCCGTGTCGCCGCGGAGGTGGACTTCGACCCGGCCGCGCACGGGTTCTCCCCCGAGGAGGCCGAACGCCTGGACAGGGCGGCGCAGTTCGCCGTCGTCGGCGCCCGCGAGGCGGTGGCCGACAGCGGTCTCGCCGGGGAGGCCGACCCGCTGCGCACCGGCGTGGCGCTGGGCAGCGCGGTGGGCTGCACCACGGGCCTGGACCGCGAGTACCGCACCGTCAGCAGGGACGGAAGCAGCTGGCAGGTCGATCACCGGCTCGCGGTCCCCCACCTGTTCGACTACTTCGTCCCCAGCTCGATGGCGGCCGAGGTGGCGCACCGCTGCGGTGCCCAGGGCCCGGTGTCCCTGATCTCCACCGGCTGCACCTCCGGCATCGACGCGGTCGGCCACGCCGTCGGCCTGATCCGCGAGGGCAACGCCGATGTGATGGTCGGCGGCGCCACCGAGGCGCCCATCTCCCCCATCACCGTCGCCTGCTTCGACGCCATCAAGGCCACCTCACCGCGCAACGACGATCCCGCGACGGCCTCCCGGCCCTTCGACGCCACCCGCAACGGCTTCGTGCTCGGCGAGGGCTCCGCGGTGCTCGTCCTGGAGGAGTACGGGCACGCCCGGCGTCGCGGGGCGCACGTCTACGCCGAGATCACCGGCTACGCCACCCGCTGCAACGCCTACCACATGACCGGCCTGACCAGGGACGGGAAGGAGATGGCCGAGGCCATACGGGCCGCGCTCGACGAGGCACGCACCGACCCCGGCGACGTCGACTACGTCAACGCGCACGGCTCCGGCACCCGCCAGAACGACCGGCACGAGACCGCCGCCTTCAAGCTCGGTCTCGGCCATCACGCCTACGACGTGCCGGTCAGCTCGGTGAAGTCCATGGTCGGGCACTCGCTCGGCGCGATCGGCTCCCTCGAGATCGCCGCCAGCGCCCTGGCCATCGAGCACAACACCGTGCCACCGACCGCGAACCTGCACACCCCCGACCCCGAGTGCGATCTGGACTACACCCCGCTGACCGCGCGGGCGCAGCGCACCGACACGGTGCTGAGCGTGGGCAGTGGCTTCGGCGGCTTCCAGAGCGCCATGGTGCTCACCGCTCCGCGCACGGGGGACGCCGTATGAGCACCCGTCCGGCAGCCGCCGTCACCGGCATCGGGGTCGCCGCGCCCAACGGTCTGGGCACCGCCGCGTGGTGGCGCGCCGTCCTGGCCGGGGAGAGCGGCATCCGTCCCGTCAGCCGCTTCGACGCCGCCCGGTACCCGGCACGGCTCGCGGGTGAGGTGCCGGGCTTCGAGGCGGCCGAGCACGTCCCGGCCCGGCTGCTGCCGCAGACCGACCACATGACGCGGCTCGCGCTGGCCGTCGCCGCGGAGGCCCTGTCCGACGCGGGCGCGACGCCCACCGGGGAGGGCTACGACACCGGTGTCGTCACCGCCTCCTCGGTGGGCGGCTTCGAGTTCGGACAGCGCGAGTTGCAGGCGCTGTGGAGCAAGGGCGGCCGGTACGTCAGCGCGTACCAGTCCTTCGCCTGGTTCTACGCCGTCAACACCGGCCAGATCTCCATCGCGCAGGGCATGCGCGGCCCCGGCGGGGTGCTCGTCAGCGAGCAGGCGGGGGGTCTGGACGCCGTCGCCGAGGCCCGGCGGCAGTTGCGCAGGGGCACCCGGCGGATGCTCTGCGGCGGCGTGGACTCCGCGCTGTGTCCCTGGGGCTGGGCGGGGTACCTCGCCGACGGCCGGCTCAGCACCTCGGACGATCCGGCCCGCGCCTTCCTGCCGTACTCGGCGCAGGCCGGCGGCCAGGTGATCGGCGAGGGCGGTGCGCTGCTCGTCCTGGAGGACGCGGCGCGCGCGGAGCACGCGTACGGGGAGATCGCCGGCCATGCTGCCACCTTCGATCCGCCCGCCGGGCCCTCCCGGCTGCGCGCCGCCGCGGAACTGGCCCTCGCCGACGCGGGGGCCGTCCCCGCCGACGTGGACGTGGTCTTCGGCGACGCGGCGGGCGTACGGGCCGACGACGTGGCGGAGGCCGAGGCGCTGGCCGGGATCTTCGGCCCGTACGGCGTTCCGGTGACCGCGCCCAAGACGATGACCGGACGGCTCTCCGCCGGGGCCGCCTCGCTCGACCTGGCCGCCGCCCTCCTGGCCCTGCGCGACCAGCTGATCCCGCCCACCGTGCACGTCGGGGGCGTCGCCGACGACTGTCCGATCGACCTGGTGACCGACGCTCCCCGCCCGGCCCGGCTGCGTACCGCGCTGGTGCTGGCGCGCGGCCGGGGCGGCTTCAACTCCGCCATGGTGGTGCGCTCCCCGGGAGGCGCCGCCGCATGCCCGTCCCCCCGACGAGAGGAACCACGATGACCGCACTGCGCCTCGACGACCTGACGCGGCTGCTCCGGGAGTGCGCGGGCAGCGACGAGTCCGTCGACCTGGAGGG
Organism: Streptomyces sp. NPDC000345; assembly: GCF_042898825.1. Classification (NCBI taxonomy): domain Bacteria; kingdom Bacillati; phylum Actinomycetota; class Actinomycetes; order Kitasatosporales; family Streptomycetaceae; genus Streptomyces; species Streptomyces sp. NPDC000345. The sequence goes on along the minus strand of NZ_JBIAZE010000015.1, from coordinate 17,809 downwards.
CGACGTCCTCGACCTGACGTTCGCCGACCTCGGCTACGACTCCCTCGCGATCCTCGAGCTGACCGGGGTCGTCGAGCGGGAGCATCACATCCGGCTGGACGAGGAGGCGGTGCCCGAGGCGGACACCCCCCGCCGCTACCTGGACCTGGTCAACGCGGCACTCGCCGCGCGACGCTGAGCATCCCGCGACGCGCCGGCCGGCGGGTCTCCGCGGAGCCGACGAGAGCACGGCGCCGGTACCGGGAGCCGCGCGGCTTCCGGTACCGGCGCCGCCGCCCGACCGCCCGTCAGCCGACGGTCACCTTGAGGATCATGTCCTGCCGGTCGCCCCGTCTGTCCGTGGCCAGCCACAGTTCACTGGCGCCGGGCACCTTGGCGATGGCGCGGAACCGCCCGTACACACCGCCGTAGTACTCGGTGGGGGTGCCCACGCTTCGTCCGTCGCCGCTGATCGGCAGGCGCCACAGGCGCTGGCCCAGCATCGACGTCACGTACAGGACGTCGCGGTTGACCGCGACCTGACCGGGGACGCCGCCCCGGTCCGGGTTCCAGACGAACTGCGGGTTCGTCATGCCCTCGACTGCGCAGGAACCCTCGCAGACGGGCCAGCCGTAGTCGGCCCCCGGCTCGATGAGGTTGAGTTCGTCCCACGTGTCCTGGCCGATCTCGGTCTCCCACAGCCGGCCCCGGTCGTCCCACACGAGGCCCTCGGGGTTGCGGTGGCCGAGGCTGTAGACGGGGTTGCCGAAGGGGTTGCCGGGCGCCGCCTCGCCGCTCCTGGTGATGCGCAGGATCTTCCCGTTGAGCGAGTTCCTGTCCTGAGCGCGAGCGCCGGTCTGGCCGTCGCCGGTGGCGACGTACAGGTAGCCGTCGGGGCCGAAGGCGATCTTTCCGCCGTTGTGGTCCCCGCCCCGGGCGATCCCGCCGAGCACGACGGCGTAGTCGCTGAGCGAGGTGCCGTCGAAGCGCATCCGCACGACCCGGGTCTCGTCGGCGGCCGTGTGGACGAAGAAGACGTCCTGGTCCGTGGTGCCGTTCCAGGTCGGGGAGGGGGCGACGCCCAGCAGCCCGCCGTTGCCCACCCCGGGCCCGGTGGTGCCGTTGACCGTGTCCGGCACCGCGCCCACGGCCTTCTTGGAGCCGTCCCGCGCCACCCGCCACACCTGCGAGGTGTGCCGCTCGGTCACCAGCGCCGTGGCTCCGTCGGGCAGGAAGGAGATGGCCCAGGGTTCCGTCAGCTCGCCCGAGAGGGTGGCGACGGTCTGCGGAGCGCTGTCGTCGGACGGGACGCCCGTCCGGAGGTCCGCCGTCCGGGGGGCGGGGTGCCGCGCCGCCCCGGCCGCCGTCGCCGGCTGCAGGGCGCAGACGGTGAGGAGAGCGGTGGCGGCGGTGATCGCGGCTGCGCCCGGTCGGACGCGCCGCAGCGCTGCTTGCGCCAAGCGTGACATTCGGAGGGCCTTTCCTGTCGTGGGGGGAGCCGCGTGAGCCCTGGCCAGGGGCGTCCACCGCAAGCTGCGGCCCAGGAGATGTCCCGAGTATCGAGCGCCCGGCGACGGGAGAGCCACTCGGATACGTCCGTCCTGCTGACGGGTGCGCCGCGGCGTGATCGGCGGCGCGGCCCCGGGCGCCGGACCCGTCCCGGCCGCGGGACGCCGTCAGCACGTCGTCGCGAGGTCCCTGAGCGCGATGTCGAGCTCCAGGACGTCGACGCGCGGCTCTCCTGGACGAGCAGCTCCGATGTGCCCCGCCGGGTCTGGCCGTCTTCGCTGACCCGGACGCATGACGGACGATCTTGGCAGGCAGGCATCATGGGAGTCCGACCATGAAGGAGTGACGCCCGTGAGACTGGTCTCCGACCCCGGGTACGGCGAAGTGGATCTCTCCGCATCGGCGGAAGAACTGATGCACTTGGCACGCGCGGTGGCCCAGGGCGAGGGACGGTTCAGCTCCACCGCTTCGCCGGGCAGCAACGCCCTGGCCGGGGTCGAGGTCAGGAAGACTTCCGGCCCGGGGGTCCTCGTCCACCGGGACGCCGAGCGGCGGATGCTCGTGATCAGTGGTGACTCCGCCGGCAGGGCCGTGCTCGCGGAGAATCTTCAGGCCATGGCCACCGCCGAGGACGGCGGTCACCTTCACATCGACTACTTCCCCGGGCATTTCTACCTCGCCGAAGGGTCGCTGCCCTTGGTGGTCAACAGCCCGCACGGAGGCATGCCTGCCCGGTGAGTGGGCAGTTGGTCGTCGCGATCAGTGACCGTGGGCGACCAGCGATCGGGGAACCGGTGCGCCGCGGGGGTCGAGCGGGAATCCCTCGTCCGAGACCGCGTCCGGGCTCCGGGCGCTTCCGAACACGCTCCGCGAGGGGGCGGGCGGTGTGCCGGACACGCCACCGGGGCGGACCGCGGTGCGCGGTCCGCCCCGGTGGGCGGGTTCGGTTCGAGAACGGTCGGCCGCTCAGCCCCTGATCTTGGCCCTGACCCAGACGCCGTTGGGCGAGAGCGCCTTGGTGCCGGCGAACTTGCCGGTGCCGCAGACACCCTTCTTGAAGACGGACAGATCCTTGTGGTTGTCGGAGAGACTCCAGTTCGTCCAGCCGATCTTCTTCTTGGCCATGACGTCGATGAACTTCTGCGCCATGGGGTAGTCGGTGCCCCAGCCGTTCCAGGAGGCGACGGCCCACTCCGTGACGAAGATCGGCAGCTTGTCCGAGGCGCGGTCCAGCAGCCTCAGGAACTGCTCGCGCCCCGCCGTCGCGTAGAAGTGGAACGTGTACATGACGTTCTTGTCGCGTACGGGATCCGCGACGATGATCTTCTCGTTGGTCGCCTCCGCCGCGCCGAGCGTCGCCCAGCCCCTCGTCGGGATGAGGATCACGCTGCCGGGAACGCGGGAACGGATCACCGGCATGATCTTTTTCGCGTAGTCCTTGATCGTCGGCCAGCTCACGTGGTGCGGCTCGTTGGCGATCTCGTAGATCACGTTGGTCTTGTTCCGGTGCCGTTCGGCGATCGTCTTGAAGAAGGTGCGCGCGTTGGCGAGGTCCTGGTGCGGATCGCCCGGGTGGATCGTGTGCCAGTCGACGATGACGTACATGCCGCGGGCCGTCGCCATGTCGACGAGCCTGCTCGCCATGTCGGTGTACTTCTTCGGGTCCGCGCGATAGCCGCCCTCGCGGGCGTACGTCGAGACGCGCAGCACGCTCGCCTTCCAGTCGTAGGCGACGGCGTCCAGCGCCGCGCCGGTCAGGCAGTCCGGGTACCACTGCGTGCCGTGGGTGCTCATGCCCCGCAACTGGACCGGTCTGCCGGACTGGGAACACAGCTGCGTGCCGCAGACGTGGAGCTTGCCCCACGCCTGGACCGGAGTCCTGGCCCTGGGGGCCTTTCCGGTGTCCTGTGCGTGCGCCGGGCTCGCGGGGAGAACGCCGAGCGCCGCCGCGAGGGCCAGCGAGGTCCAGGCCGCGCGACGGCTGCGGGACGTCAGTGAGGGCACTGCTGCCTCCAGTTCCTTGGGGGTGGCCGAATCGCAAATATGACGAATCATCACTTCATATGTGATGCAGCGTCACCGTGATTCGTCCGAGCCGCAGGAATGTTCACCCGTGTGCACAGAGTCCGGGCCCGCGTTCGCCCTCCGATGCCCCGCGCGGTCCGCTCCCTGGCGGCTGCCACTCCGGCGAATCCTTCCTTCGAGCGACCCGTGCAGCAATCAGCCCAGCCAAAGGCGCAGGTCACACCCCTCCGTGGCTAGTGGTGGAGATGACCATCCCCTTCAAGGAGCACACCTTGAGCCTTGATTCCTTTGACACCACCATGGAGACGACCCGGCACCAGGTCCCACAGATAACCCACCGGTCCGGGCACGCCGCCACCTCCGTACTCCCCGAGCCCCCGGACGACGAGGAGAAGTACTCCTACGCCCGACGTCACCTCTGGGTGCTCACGGGTGCCTCGCTGCTCAGCATGGGCTGCCTCGTCTTCAGCCAGTTCAGGCTCATCCAGTCCTCGCCATGGTTGTTCGCGCTGCTGCCGTGCCTGGTCTTCAGCGTTCTCTACTACGTCGCTTCACTGCGCGTGAACGGCTTCACCCCCGACTTCGATCTCAAGGCCCATCGCCAACTGGTCCGGGAATGGCGCCCCGAGACCTATCCGACCGTCGCCGTCTTCCTGCCGGTGTGCGGCGAACCCCTCGACGTACTGGAGAACACCTGGACGCATGTGCGCCAACTCGCCGACCGTTACCCCGGTACGGCCACCGCTTACGTGCTCGACGACTCCGCGTCTCCCGAACTCGCCGACCTGGCGAAGGAGTTCGGCTTCGTCTACGGAAGCCGGCCGAACCGGGGCTGGTTCAAGAAGGCCGGCAATCTGCACTACGGGCTCGGCATCTCCGACGAGGAGTACATCCTCATCCTCGACGCCGACTTCGCCCCGCGCGCGGATCTGCTGGAGGAACTGCTGCCGTACATGGAGCGCGACCCGAAGACGGGCATCGTCCAATCGCCGCAGTTCTTCCGGGTGACCGGCCGGCAGACGTGGATCGAGCGGGGCGCGGGGGCCGTCCAGGAGCTGTTCTACCGGGCGATCCAGGTGTCCCGGCAGCGCCACGGCGGCGCCATCTGCGTGGGCAGTTGCGCCGTCTACCGGCGGGCGGCCCTGGAGGCCAACGGCGGCACCACCCTGATCGAGCACTCTGAGGACGTGCACACCGGTTTCGACCTCGGCCGGCTGGGCTGGGCCCTGCGCTATGTGCCGATCCCCCTCGCCACCGGCAACTGTCCCGACAACGTGAGCGCGTTCTACCACCAGCAGTACCGCTGGTGCTCGGGTTCCATGAGCCTGCTGGGGAGCAGGAAGTTCTGGAGCACGAAGCTCCGGCTCACCACCCGGCTCTGCTACTTCTCCGGCTTCCTCTACTACATCCACACGGCGCTCTTCACCTTCGTGGCACCGCTGCTCCCGATCGTGCTGCTGCTGACGATGCCCGAGAAACTCAAGGTCGAGTACACGTTGCTCGTCCTGCCCAGTGTTCTCTACACCCTGGTGATCTTCCCGCTGTGGCACAGGTGCCCGTACCGGATCGAAGCGTGGGCCGTGCGCCTGATGTACGGGTGGGCCCACCTGTTCGCCATCTGGGACATCGCACGGGGCAGGCGTCAGGCCTGGCGGCCCACCGGCTCGGCGGCCGCGGGCCGGAACAGGAACCGGCGCCTGTGCGTCGGCGTCCGGCTCTGGAACGGCGGGACGGCGATCCTGTGGGTGGGCGTCGCGGTCTGGCGCATGGCCACCCTGTACGCGCCGGACTTCGCACTGGTGCTGGCCTCCGGCCTGTTCTACACCGTGATCGTGGGCCGGGTCGTCCTTCCGCACCGCGGCACCGCGGAGGAGACCGTTCCCACCGCCGCGCCCAGGAGGCTGGAGCCGGCGGAGACCCTCTGAACCACCACGAGACCGGAAGAGGTCCTCGGTGCCGCGCCGACACGGCCGCCGAGGACCTCTTCCGCGTCCTGGCCGGGGCGCCCGGCCGTCCAGCCGAACACCGCCTGCTCCGGGGCGGTGGTCACCCGGGGCAGGAGGGGCACTCGGAGGTCGTCGACAGGGTGCGGAGGCTGGAGGGACATGATGACCGCGACAGCGCAGAGTCCGGGCGACGGACCGACGCGGGAGAAAATGCTGGACGTCTACCTCAACGATCACCTGGCCGGGGCGACAGCCGGTACCCGGCTCGCCAGGCGCATGGTGCAGGAGCACCACGACACGGAGTACGGGGTCGAACTGGAGAAGCTCGCGGCGGAGATCGCGCAGGACAAGCGGTACCTGCTGCGGATCCTGTCCGACCTCGAGATGCCCGTGCAGCACTACAAGCAGTACGGAGCGCGGCTGGGCGAGAAGCTCGGGCGGGTGAAGCCCAACGGCCGGCTGCTGCGCCGCTCCGGCCTCACCGTGCTGGTCGAGCTCGAAGCCGTGCGGCTGGGAGTACAGGGCAAGGCGTTGCTGTGGCGCGCCCTGCTCTCCGTCTCCGCCGAGGATCCACGCCTGGACGCCGACTGGCTGCGGAAGCTGCAGCAGCGGGCGGAACAGCAGCTCAGGACGCTGGACGCGTTGCACCAGAGGGCCGCGGCCACGCTGCTGGCCCCCGAAGCGGACGTGATGGCGTCCGCGTGACGCCGGCCGGGCGGCGCGCGTGACGGCTCCCCCCGGGCCGGCGGCCTGCGCGACCCGGACGGGTACGGACCGGGCTCATCCACGGGGTGGATGAGCCGGATCGGGGATTGCGATCGCGCCGAGGATGGCGGCGGGGCGGGCGACCGCCCATAGTCGTCCCTACCCGCACGCCGCTGTCCGCATCAGCCGCCCCCGTGCGGCCGTCCCCGGCATGCCGTGTGCCCCGCGAGGCCCGGAAGGCATGCCCGCTCCCGTACACCGTCCCTGGAGTCGCCATGCCCGGTTCCGCCCTGCCGCCGTCTCCCACCGCGGTCGACGACGCCGCTCCGTCTCCCGTCGCCGTCTCGGGCCCGGCCCATCTGCTGCGGGTGACCCTGCTGATGGCGGGCAGTTGTCTGCCGATCCTGGGGGCGGTGCTGATCGCCCCCGTGCTGCCGAAGATGCAGGACCACTTCGCCTCCGTGCCGGGGGCCAAGGCGCTGGTCCCGCTCGCGCTGACCGTTCCGGCGCTGGCGCTGGCCCTGCTCGCCCCGTTCGCCGGCGTGATGGTGGACCGGCTGGGCCGCAAGCGGCTGCTGATCGTGGCGACGGTGCTGTACGCCGCGTTCGGCACGGCCCCGCTCTGGCTGGACTCCCTCGGCGCCGTCATCGCCAGCCGCGCCCTGGTCGGCGTCGCCGAGGCCGCGATCATGACCTGCTGCACGACCCTCATCGGCGACTACTACTCCGGTCGGCGGCGGGTGAAGTACCTCGCGCTGCAGACCATGTGCGCGTCGGCTTCGGCCACCGTCTTCTTCGTCCTGGGCGGCGCCGCCGGTTCGGCCGGGTGGCGGGTGCCCTTCTGGGTGTACGCCGTGAGCCTGGCGCTCGCCCCTCTGATGGCCACCGCCCTGCCCGGCTCCGCGCGCCGCGACGACGCCGACGGGGCCCCGGCCCCGGTGGAGACGCGGCGCCCGTTCCCCTGGCGGCAGCTGGCGGGCATCTGCGCCCTGACGTTCTTCGGGGCGATGGTCTTCTACACCGTCCCGGTGGAGATGTCGTACCTGCTGGACGACCTCGGGGTGGAGAACTCCGGGGTGATCGGCCTGGCCACCGCGGTCGCGAGCGCCGCCACCGTGGGCGGGGCGGTCACCTTCGCCCGGCTGAAGCGCTCCCCCGACCCGATGGTGCCCGCCGTTCTCGCGGTCTGCGCGGCCGGCTTCGGGGTGATGTTCCTCGCGGGCAACGCCCCGCTGCTGGTCGCCGGTGCGGTGGTCAACTGCGTGGGCACGGGCATGCTGCTGCCCGCCCTGCTCACCAGCGCGATGTCCCGGCTGGCCTTCGAGGACCGCGGACGCGGGACGGGGCTGTGGACGGCGGCCTTCTTCGGCGGCGAGTTCGTCTGCCCGCTGGTCCTGCTCGCCCTGGAGTCGGCGGTCGGCAGCCTCGCCGCCGCGGTGGGCGTCCTGGGGCTGGCCGCCGCCCTGGTCGCGGCGGGACTGACGACGGCCCGCCGTCGCACGGCCACGGCCGACCCGCGGCCGCTGCCGGAACAACTGGCCTGAGCACCCGCCTCCGCCTCCCCCGGCAACCGGCCCGCCTCCGCCTCCCCCGGCAACCGGCCCGCCTCCGCCTCCCCGCGGGGACGGGCCGGTTGCCATCCCCCAGTCCCGCCCGCCCCCGGCCTGGAGACGCCCCGCAAGGGCACGCACGCCCCGCAAGCCGCCCCGCGCCGGGCCTGGAGACCGCCGCGGGGGTGGTGGGGTGCTGCTCGCCGGGCCCCGCCGCCGCGGGCCACCTGCACGCCGACCACGCTCGGCACCCCGTGCGGCCCACACCCCACAGGCGGCCTACGCCCCCGCCACGGGCTGTGCGGCGGAGGTGGCGTCGGGGAGGCCCGTCAGGGTGGCGCCCACCTCCACGGCCTTCTGGCGGAGCCAGATGTGGGCGGCGTCCTGGGCGTGGACGGGGTGCCACCACAGGGCCTCCTGCACCGGTACCGCCTCGAAGGGGCAGGGCAGGACCCGGACCGCCGCCGAGCGGACCGCTCTGCGGGCCAGGCGCTCCTGGATCATCGCGATGCGGCGGGTGCCCTCGACCATGTGGGGCAGCAGCTGGAAGGTCTGTACGGAGACCTCCACCCGGGGGCTGATGCCGAGCATGCTGAGCTGCCGGGCGGCCGGCGCGTCGTAGGGCCGCTGGTAGACCGCCCAGGGCAGGCTGGCCAGCTGGTCCAGGGTGAGCTCGTGGCCGACCTCGGGGTGGTCGTCGGCGACCAGGCACAGCCAGCGGTCCTGGTGGAGGTCGACGCAGGGGAAGCCGTCGATGACGCCGTGCGGCATCAGCAGCCCGTCGACGGTGCTCAGCACGGTCGCGGTGTTCTCCACGACGGAGGGCGCCGGATGCTGGAAGGTGAACCGGATCCCGGGCGCCTCCCGGTGCACGGCGCGGGCGAGTTCGGCGCCGAAGACGGCCGCGCCGTAGTCGGAGGCGAGCAGGGTGAACTCCCTTGTCTCGGCGCCCGGGTCGAAGTCCGCCTGGCTCGAGAAGACCCGCTCCAGCAGGTCGCACGCGGTCGCGCTGCGGTCCCGCAGTGCGACCCCGAGCGGGGTCAGTTCGTAGCTGTTGCCGGTGCGGGAGAGCAATTCGTCGTCGAAATGGCGGCGCAGCCGGGCCAGTGCCGCGCTCATCGCGGGCTGGCTCAGCCCGATGCGCTCGCCGGCCCGGGTGACGTTGCGTTCCTCCAGCAGCGCACGCAGCGCGACCACCAGGTTGAGGTCGAGTCGGGACAGGTTCACCGGGCACCACCCAAGGAGCGAAGAGCCATCCATGCCGTGGATCCAGTGCATCCACAGGATTGATTTCCGTGATCAGCGGATCGGGTTCAGAGTAGACCGCAACCCAGCGGGAGGAAATCTCATGGCAACGCTCGCGCAACCTGCCGGCCCGTTCGCGCTCGGCACGTTCTCCGCTCAGGACGGGGACCCGTTCCCCGGTCTGCTGGCCCGGGAACGGGTGCTCGACCTGCGCGGGGCGCTGGACCGGGCGCCGTCCGACGTGCGGGCCGTGGTGGAGCGGTGGGAGGAGACCCTCCCCGTGCTGCGCGCCCTCGCACAGGACGACGCCCTCGACTGGCGGCCGCTCAAGGAACTGCGGGTGCACGCCCCGCTGGAGCCCCGGCAGATCTTCCAGTCCGGCGCCAACTACCGGCAGCACGTGATCGACCTGGAGGTCGCCCACCGCTCCCCCGACGACCCGCGCACGGTGGAGGAGGCCCGTGCGGAGATCGCCGCGATCATGGACCGCCGGGCCGCCGAGGACCTGCCGTACGTCTTCATCGGTCTGCCCAGCACGATCGCCGGACCGTACGACGACGTCGTCCTCCCGTCCTGGGCCGCCCAGCCCGACTGGGAGCTGGAGCTGGCGGCCGTCATCGCCCGGCCCGCCCACCGGATCTCCGTCGAGGAGGCCCTGGACCACGTCGCCGGGTACACGATCGCCAACGACCTCACCGACCGCGCCACCGTCTTCCGGCGGGACATGCCGGCCATCGGCACCGACTGGCTGCGCTGCAAGAACGCGCCCGGCTTCACCCCGCTCGGCCCGTGGCTCGTGCCCGCCGAGTCGATCGCCGACCCCGGTGACCTGCGGGTCACGCTGAAGCTGAACGGCGAGACCATGCAGGACGAGTCCACCAAGGACATGCTCTTCGGGGTGGCACGGCTGGTGTCGTACATCTCGCAGACCGCCCGGCTGCTGCCCGGCGACCTGGTGCTGACCGGCAGCCCGGCCGGCAACGGCATCCACTGGGGGCGGCTGCTGCGGGACGGCGACGTCATGGAGGGGTCCGTCACCGGTCTCGGTGTGCAGCGCACCCGCTGTGTGCAGGAGGGCCCGGCATGAGCCCGGACCGTCACGACCCCGAGGGCGCGATCGCCGAGGCCGCCAAGGCGTACTCCAACTGGGGGCGCTGGGGCGAGGACGACGTGCTGGGCACCCTGAACTTCCTCGACGAGGCCAAGCGACGCGAAGGGGCCGCCCTGGTGCGCCGCGGCGTCAGCTTCTCGCTCTCGCAGTCCTTCGACATGAACGGCCCGCAGAAGGGCTGGCGCCGGCGCACCAACCCGGTGCACACCATGCTCGACACGGGCACCGACGCCGCCCTCGGCAACCAGGGCTTCCCGCACGGCATCGGCGGCGCCGACGACGTGATCGCGATGCCCTTGCAGTGCTCCACCCAGTGGGACGGACTCGGGCACATCTTCGACCACGGCAGGGCGTGGAACGGGCGGGCGGCCGAGAAGGTGGTCACCTCCGACGGCGACCTCGTCACCGGCATCGAGCACATGGCACCGTACGTCGCGGGACGCGGCGTGCTGCTGGACGTGGGCCGGGTCGTCGGCACGGGCGGCGAACTGCCCGACGGCTTCGCCGTCACCGAGGAGCACCTGGAGCGGACCGCACGGGCGCACGGCGTCACCGTCGGCCGCGGCGACATCGTCCTCGTACGGACCGGGCAGCTGACCCGGGCGCGGCGCGACGGCTGGGGCGACTACGCGGGCGGCCCCGCACCCGGTCTGTCCTTCACCACCGCCGGCTGGCTGCACCGCACCGAGATCGCCGCGATCGCCACCGACACCTGGGGTTTCGAGGTGCGGCCGAACGAGTTCGACGACGCCTTCCAGCCGCTGCACCAGGTCGTCATCCCCAACATGGGCCTGCTGATCGGCGAGATGTGGGACCTCGACGCCCTCGCCGCGGACTGCGCGGCCGACGGGGTGTACGCGTTCTGGCTGACCGCCGCGCCGCTGCCCATCACCGGCGCCGTCGGCTCCCCCGTCAGCCCGATCGCCGTCAAGTAGCCCCGCCGAGCCGCCGGATGCGCCTCTCCCCGGACAGCTGCGGCGCATCCGGCCCCTTCCTCGCCCCGCCCGCTCCCGGGCGGGCCCGCCCTCCGCATGCCGTCCGCCTCCACGGCGGAAGAGCCGCACTCGTACCAGCCGCCCGAAGCCGTGCGGCCCGAACGGGAGGTATCCCCGACATGACCGACCCCCGAAGCCGCGCCGTCCTCGTCATCGGCGGGGGCGCCTCCGGCAACGCCGTCACCCTCCTGCTGCGCCGCGCGGGCGTCGCCGTGGACCTGATCGAGGCCAAGCCGGACTGGAACGCCACCACCGGTTCCGGCATCACCCTCCAGGGCAACGCGCTGCGCGTCCTGCGTGAACTGGGCGTCTGGGAGCAGGTGAGCGCCTCCGGGTTCGCCTTCGGCTCGCTGGGCGTGACCGCCGCGGACGGCACCGTGCTGTTCGTCGCCGAGGACATCCAGACCGGCGGCCCCGAACTGCCCGCCACCGTGGGCATGCAGCGCCCGCGGCTCCAGCAGATCCTCATCGAGGCGGTCCGCGCCTGCGGTGCCCGGGTCCGCCTCGGCACCACCGCCGAGAGCCTGGACCAGGACGACGACGGCGTCTCGGTGCGCTTCAGCGACGGCACCGAGGGCCGCTACGACCTGGTGATCGCCGCCGACGGCCTCAACTCGGCGACCCGCGCCATGATCGGCATCACCGACCGGCCCGAGCCCACCGGCATGGCCATCTGGCGGATCGCCGCCCCGCGCCCCGAGGGCGTGACCCGCACGGACCTGGCGTACGGCGGCCCGGCGTACATCGCGGGCTACTGCCCCACCAGTGAGAACACCATCTACGCCTATGTCGTCGAGGGGTGCCGCGACCGCGCCTCGATCCCCGCTCGGTCGTACGCGGACGAGATGCGCGCGCTCGCCGAGGGCTACGGCGGCTTCTGGCCCGAGATCGTGAAGCACATCGACGACCCGGCCGCCGTCAACTACACCTGGTTCGACCGCCACCTGGTCGAGGGCCCGTGGCACCGGGGCCGGGTGGTCCTGGTCGGCGACGCCGCCCACTGCTGCCCGCCCACCCTCGCGCAGGGCGCGGCGATGTCCCTGGAGGACGCCTCCGTCCTGGCCGAGCTGCTCACCACCCGCGACACGTGGGACGACCGGCTCCTCACCGACTACCGGGCCCGGCGGATGCCCCGGGTGCGCATGGTCGTCGACGCCTCCGTCCAGCTCGGCCGGTGGCTGCTCGACGGGGTGCGCGACGCGGACGTGCCCGGGCTGATGAACCGGACCATGAGCGCCCTCAAGGAGACGCCGTGACGGTCCCCACCGTGGACGTGCACGCCCACCTGCTGCTGCCGGAGGTCGAGGAGGCCGTCGCCGGCCGGGCCGGCCTCGCCGAGGCCCGCGCCCTCGACGTCCGCCGCAACGGCCCGGCGGCCCTCGCCGTGAACGGTCCCATGGTCGGGGAGCGGGTGCCCCGGCTGACGGACGTCGCCGCGCGCCTGGCCGCGATGGACGCGCACGGCGTGGACGTGCAACTCGTGAGCCCCTCGCCGTCCCACTACCACTACTGGGCCGATCCCCGGCCGGCCGAGCGGGTGTGCCGGTCGGCCAACGAGGGGACGGCGGCGCACTGCGCGAAGGCCCCCGACCGGCTGTACGGCCTCGGTCTGGTGCCGCTCCAGCACCCCGGCCTCGCGCCGGCCCTCCTCGACCACGCGCTGGACCAGGGACTGCGGGGCGTGGAGATCTCCTCGCACGCCCCGGGCCCGGCCGGGACCCGGGAGACGGAGCTGTCCGACCCGCGGCTCGCGCCGTTCTGGGCGCGGGCCGAGGAGACCGGCGCCCTGGTCTTCCTGCACCCCTTCGGCTGCACGCTCGACGAGCGCCTGGACCAGTGGTACCTGTCCAACACCGTCGGCCAGCCCACCGAGAACGCCGTCGCGCTCTCCCATCTGATCTTCTCCGGCGTCCTGGACCGGCATCCCGGCCTGAGACTGATCGCGGCGCACGGCGGCGGCTATCTGCCCACCCACATCGGGCGCTCCGACCACGCCTGGCGGGTCCGCCCCGACGCCCGGGGCTGCGCACGGGAGCCGAGCAGCTATCTGCGAAGGCTGTACTTCGACTCCCTCGTCCACGACCCGCACGTGCTGCGCGAACTGATCCGCGCCGTCGGCCCGGACCGGGTCCTGCTGGGCTCCGACTTCCCCTTCGACATGGGCACCGAGGACCCGCTGGGCGCACTGCGCGCCGCGGGCCTGCCCGACCACGACTTCCACGCGGTGCGGGGCGGCAACGCGGCCGCCCTGCTCGACCTCGTCTGAGGAGGACCCCCCATGAACAACCGCCTGCTCACCCATCTGCGGCACGTCGACCTCGCCGTGCCCGACTACGCCAAGCAGCTTGACTTCTACGCCGGCGTCTGGGGCCTGACCAAGGTCGCCGAGGACTCCGGCATCTCCTTCCTGGCCGCCGAGGGCAGCCCCGAGCAGTACGTCGTCCGGCTGCGTCAGTCGGAGGAGAAGCGTCTCGACCTCGTCTCGTACGGGGCCGCGAGCGCGGCGGACGTGGACACGCTCGCCGAGCGACTGCTCGGCGGAGGCGTCCAGTTGATCTCCCAGCCGGGCAGGATCGACACCCCCGGCGGCGGCTACGGCTTCCGCTTCTTCGACGTCGACGGCCGCACCGTCGAGGTCTCGTCGGACGTCGAGGTCCGGCAGCACCGCAGGATCGAGGAGAAGGAGTCGATCCCGGTCAAGCTGTCGCACGTCGTCCTCAACTCGCCGGACCTCGACAAGACCCGTGAGTGGTACGAGCGTCACCTCGGCTTCCGCCACTCCGACACGCTCAGCTCGCCGTACGTCGGCGACGTCATGCACTTCATGCGGATCAGCAACCAGCACCACTCCATGGCCATCGCCAAGGGCCCGCACACCTCGCTGCACCACGTCTCCTTCGAGATGCGCGGCCTCGACGAGTACATGCGCGGCTCCGGCCGGGTGATGCGGGCCGGCTTCAGGAAGGTGTGGGGCCCGGGCCGGCACATGGCGGGCGACAACACCTTCACGTACTTCCTCGACCCGCACGGCAACACCGTCGAGTACACGACGGAGCTGGAGCTGCTGGACGAGGACACCTGGCACCCGCACGTCTACGACTTCTCCCAGCCCGAGGTCACCGACCAGTGGGGCACGGCGAACCCGATGAACGAACTGGTCGCCAAGGAGTCGTTCAACGACGTCGACCCCGGTGTGTTCGTCGCCCCGCCGGTCTGATCCCCCTCGAGTTCCGGGGGTGCGGCGATCCCCTGTCATGCCCTGACTGCCCGCCGCGTCCCCGGGCCACGGCCCCCGCCCCCGCCTTCCCTCCCCCGCCTTCCCCGCCGCCGACAGGACCTCCCCATGCGCTTCGCCACGTACGAGTACGACGACCGGCACCGAGTGGCCGTCGTCGAAGAGGACGGCACGCTCCGCCCGCTGCCCGGTGTGGGCTCGCTGACCGGGCTCCTCGCCGAGGGCGCCGGTCTGACCGCACTGCTGGAGGCGGGCACCGCGACGCTCGGCGTCCCGGCCGGCCCCCATGTCTCGGAGGTACGGCTGCTGCCCCCGCTCCAGCCGCCCACCGTGCGGGACTTCGTGGCCTTCGAGGAACACGTCGAGGGCGTACGGCGGTCGGTGGACGGCGCCGGCGGGGTGCCCGAGGCCTGGTACGACGCCCCGACCTTCTACTTCACCAACCCCTACGCGGTCACCGGCGCCCATGACGACGTGCCGGTGCCGCCGGGCAGCACGGTGCTCGACTTCGAGCTGGAGGTCGCCGCGGTCGTCGGCCGTGCCGGGCGTGATCTCACCCCGGAGCAGGCCCGTGAGCACATCGTCGGCTACACGGTCCTCAACGACTGGTCGGCCCGCGATCTGCAGTCCCGCGAGATGCAGGTCCGGCTCGGCCCCTGCAAGGGCAAGGACACCGCCACCACCCTCGGGCCGTACCTGGTGACGGCCGACGAACTGGAGCCGTACCGGGACGCCGAGGGGTTCCTGCGGCTCGCGCTCACCGCCTCGGTGAACGGCGAGGTCGTCGGCGAGGACCTGCTGTCCAACATGAGCTGGACGTTCGAGGAGATGGTCGCCTACGCCTCGCGCGGCACCTGGGTGCGTCCCGGCGACGTCCTGGGGTCGGGCACCTGCGGCAACGGCGGCTGTCTCGCCGAGCTGTGGGGGGTACGCGGCAGGCGGGACCCGGCGCCGCTGCGGCCCGGCGACACCGTGACGCTCACCGTCGAGGGGCTCGGCAGTGTCTCCAACACGGTGGTGGCCGGTCCCGAGCCGGTGCCGCTGCCGGCCGCCCGCCGCCGCTCGCGGGAGCGGCCGTGAGCGGCGGCGGCCCGCGTCCCCGGGACCTCCCTGCTCGAGCACGGCCGGGAGCAGGGGGGAGGCTTCTCGGGAAGGTCGTCGTGGTCACGGGCGCGGCCGGCGGCCAGGGCGCCGCGGAGGCCGGGGCGCTGACCCGGGAGGGCGCCCGGGTGATCGCCACCGATGTCACCGAGGCGCCTGGGTGCCGTCGGCTCGACGTGACCAGCGAGAAGGACTGGACCGAGCTCGCCGCCGAACTGCGTGAGACGTACGGGCAGGTGCACGGGCTGGTCAACAACGCGGGCGTCACCTGGCGGGCCCGCATCGACGCCGTACGCCCCGAGGACATGGCCCGGGTCCACGCCGTGAACGTCACCGGTCCGCTCCTGGGCATCCGGACGCTGGCCCCCCTGATGCGGCCGGGTGCGTCGATCGTGAACGTCGGCTCGTCGGCGGCGCTGACCGCCCACTACCCGGTCGCGTACACGGCCAGCAAGTGGGCGCTGCGGGGCCTGTCGAGGACCGCCGCGACGGAACTGGGCCCCCGTGGCATCCGGGTGAACATCATCCATCCCGGCTTCGTCGAGACGGAGATGACCGCCTCCGCCGCCCCCGCGTTCCGGGAGGCGAACCTCCGGGAGACACCGCTCGGCCGCACCGGGACCGTCGAGGACGTCACGCCCCTCGTCGTCTTCCTCCTGAGCGACGACTCCGCCTTCGTCACCGGCGCCGAGATCCCGGTGGACGGCGGCCTCACCGCGCACGGCGGCGCCAAGTCGATCTCGGACGCCCTCCGCCCGTAGCGGCACGAAACCCGTCACCGCGGCGGGCCCGCGTCAGAAGGCCGGAGCAGGAATCCCGCGGCAGAGGCCCGCGGCACAAAGCCCGTAGCAGCAGAAAGGCCCTCCCACCCATGGACAAGGTCCGCCCGAGCGCCGCCGAGGCGGTCGCCGACATCCCCGACGGCGCGTCGCTGGCCGTCGGCGGCTTCGGCCTCAGCGGCATCCCCGACGTGCTCATCCAGGCCCTCCACGCCCAGGGTGCTTCCGGCCTGGAGGTCGTGTCGAACAACTGCGGAGTGGACGGTCGCGGGCTGGGCGTCCTGCTGGCCGACGGCCGGATCACCCGTGTCACGGGCAGTTACGTGGGGGAGAACAAGGAGTTCGCCCGCCAGTACCTGTCGGGCGAACTGGAGGTGGAGCTGGTGCCGCAGGGCACGCTGGCCGAGCGGCTGCGCGCGGGCGGAGCGGGCATCCCGGCCTTCTACACCCCCGCCGGCGTGGGCACCCAGGTGGCCCGCGGCGGTCTGCCCTGGCGCCACACCGCCGACGGCCGCGTGGCCGTGGCCTCCCCGCCCAAGGAGACCCGCGACTTCGCCGGCCGCACGTACGTCCTGGAACACGGCATCACCACCGACTTCGCCCTCGTACGGGCCTGGCGCGGCGACCGCCACGGAAACCTGGTCTTCCGCAGGTCCGCCGCCAACTTCAACCCGCCGGCCGCGATGGCGGGCCGGATCACCGTCGCCGAGGTCGAGGAGCTCGTGGAACCGGGCGGGTTGCGACCGGACGAGGTTCATCTGCCGGGTGTCTTCGTCCAGCGGGTCGTGCCCCTCACCCCGGCCCAGGCGGTCGACAAGCAGATCGAGAAGAGGACGGTACGCGCATGAGCACCGCCACCACCGCGCGGGCCGGCTGGACCCGCGACCAGATGGCCGCCCGCGCGGCCGCCGAGCTCACCGACGGCTCCTACGTCAACCTCGGCATCGGCCTGCCCACCCTGATCCCGGGCCACCTTCCGCCCGGCGTGCACGTGGTCCTGCACTCCGAGAACGGCATCCTCGGCACCGGCCCCTATCCGGCTGAGGACGAGGTCGACCCCGACCTGGTCAACGCCGGCAAGGAGACCGTCACCGTGCTGCCCGGGGCCTCCTTCTTCGACTCCGCCCTGTCCTTCGGCATGATCCGCGGCGGCCACATCGACACGGCCGTGCTCGGCGCGATGCAGGTGTCGCAGCGCGGCGACCTGGCCAACTGGATGGTCCCCGGCCGGATGGTCAAGGGCATGGGCGGTGCGATGGACCTGGTCCACGGTGCCCGCCGGGTCGTGGTGCTGATGGAGCACACCGCGAAGGACGGCAGCCCGAAGATCGTCCGGGAGTGCACCCTGCCGCTCACGGGCGAGGCGTGCGTCCATCGCGTCGTCACCGATCTCGGCGTCCTCGACGTCACCCCCGAGGGCCTCGTGCTGGTGGAGTGCGCGCCGGGCGTCTCCGCGCGGGACATCGCCGCCCGCACGGACGCGCCGTTGCTCCGGCAGCCGTAGGACCACCGCACGTCGGGGGGGGGGGGGGCCGGGGGGGGCCCCCCCCCCCCCCCCCGGGGGGGGCCCGCCCCCCCCCCCCGCGGGGGCCCGCGCTTAGGGGAAAAACCCCCCCCCCCCCCCCCCCC
>NZ_JBIAZE010000014.1:0-218545 GCF_042898825.1 Streptomyces sp. NPDC000345 | reverse complement strand
CGCACACCACCGCGAGGTGTTCCGGCGGGGCGGCATGTGGCTGACCGCCGGCGAGTGGGGCGGCCCCAAGGACGGGGAGACCGTCGAGAAGCGGCAGATCCGCTACCGCACGGTCGGCGACATGTCCTGCACCGGCGCGGTGGACTCCGAGGCCGACACCCTCGAGCAGGTCATCGCCGAGATCGCCGCCTCCCGGCTCACCGAGCGCGGCGCCACGCGTGCCGACGACAGGCTCTCCGAGGCCGCGATGGAAGACCGCAAGCGCGAGGGGTATTTCTAGACATGACGGTTGACACGCTGCGGTTCGCCACCGCCGGTTCGGTCGACGACGGCAAGTCCACCCTCGTCGGGCGGCTGCTGCACGACTCCAAGTCGGTCCTCGCCGACCAGCTGGAGGCCGTGGCGACCGCCTCCCGCAACCGGGGCAGGGACGCCCCCGACCTGGCCCTCCTCACCGACGGTCTGCGGGCCGAGCGCGAGCAGGGCATCACCATCGACGTGGCGTACCGCTACTTCGCCACGCCCCGCCGCCGGTTCATCCTCGCCGACACACCCGGTCATGTGCAGTACACCCGCAACATGGTCACGGGTGCCTCCACCGCCGAGCTGGCGATCATCCTGGTCGACGCCCGCAACGGCGTCGTCGAGCAGACCCGCCGCCATGCGGCGGTGGCCGCGCTGCTGCGGGTCCCGCAGGTCGTCCTCGCCGTCAACAAGATGGACCTCGTGGGCTACGAGCAGGACGTCTTCGAGCGCATCGTCGAGGAGTTCGCGGGCGACGCCGCCGGGCTGGGCCTGCCCGGCTTCACCCCGATCCCGGTCTCGGCGCTCGCCGGCGACAACGTGGTCGAGCGGTCGGCACGGATGGACTGGTACCCGGGTCCGGCGCTGCTGGGGTTCCTGGAGAGCGTGCCCGTCGGTGTCGGCCCGGCCGACGCGCCCGCCCGTTTCCCCGTCCAGTACGTCATCCGGCACGGCGATGTCCGCCACTACGCGGGCCAGTTGGTGTCGGGGTCGCTGCGTGTCGGCGACCGGGTGACGATCTCCCCGTCCGGCGAGACCGCCGAGATCGCGGCCATCGACGCGCTGGGCGAGGACGTGGAGGTGGCGTACGCGCCGCAGTCGGTCGGGGTGTGCCTGACGGACCGGCGGGACGTCTCGCGCGGCGACATGATCACGGCGGGCGCGGACGCGCCGACGCTCACCCGGGACGTGCGGGCGGCCGTGTGCCATCTGGCCGACCGTCCGCTGCGGGTGGGCGACCGGGTGCTGCTGAAGCACACCACCAGGACCGTCAGGGCGATCGTGCGGGATCTCGGCGGCGCGGACGCGCTGTCGGTGAACGACCTGGGCCGGATCACGCTGCGCACCGCCGAGCCGCTCGCGCTGGACGACTACCGGGTCTCGCGCCGCACCGGCGCGTTCATCCTGATCGACCCGGCGGACGGGGCGACGCTCACCGCCGGCATGGCCGAGGTCAACTCGTGAGGGTCAGGCGCGGTTTGGGGGCGTCCGTGCGCCCCGTGCGCGGGGGCCGGCTGCCCGCCCGGTAGGGGGCGGGCCAGTCGGCCCCCGGGCCGGTGTAGCCCTGTTCGGCCGCCGCGTGCAGGGTCCAGTTCGGGTCGTGGAGATGGGGCCGGCCGAGGGCGCAGAGGTCCGTACGGCCCGCCAGGATCAGCGAGTTGACGTCGTCCCAGGAGGAGATCGCGCCGACGGCGATCACCGGGACGCCGGCCTCGTGGCGGATGCGGTCCGCGAACGGCGTCTGGTACGACCGTCCGAAGTCCGGTGCCTCGTCGGCGACGACCTGCCCGGTCGACACGTCGATCGCGTCGGCGCCGTGCGCGGCGAAGGCGCGGGCGATCTCGACGGCGTCCTCGGCCGAGGTCCCGCCGTCGGCCCAGTCGGTGGCGGAGATCCGCACGGTCATCGGCCGCTCGGCCGGCCACATCGCGCGTACGGCGTCGAAGACCTCCAGGGGGAACCGGAGCCGTTTCGCGAGCGAGCCGCCGTAGGCGTCCGTCCGCCGGTTGGTCAGCGGGGAGAGGAAGCCGGACAGCAGGTAGCCGTGGGCGCAGTGCAGTTCGAGCAGATCGAAGCCGGCCCGGCCGGCCCGCCAGGCCGCGGCGGCGAACTGCTCGCGCAGATCGGTGAGCTGGGCGCGCGACAGTTGGCGCGGGGTCTGGCTGCCGGGCTTGTACGGCAGCGGGGAGGCGGCGACGAGTGGCCAGTTGCCCTCGGGCAGCGGCTCGTCCATGCCCTCCCACATCACCTTCGTCGACCCCTTGCGCCCGGAGTGGCCGAGCTGCACGCCGATCGCGGTGCCCGGTGCCCGGGTGTGCACGAAGTCGGTGACGCGCCGCCAGGCGTCGGTCTGGCGGGCGGTGTAGAGGCCGGTGCAGCCGGGGGTGATGCGCCCCTCGGGGGACACGCACACCATCTCGGTCATGACCAGTGCGGCCCCGCCGAGGGCACGGGCGCCCAGGTGGACCAGGTGGAAGTCGCCGGGGACTCCGTCGGTGGCCGAGTACATGTCCATCGGGGAGACGACGACCCGGTTGCGCAGGGTCAGGCCGCGCAGCCGGAACGGGGTGAACATCGGGGGCGTGCCGGGCGGGCAGCCGAACTCCCGTTCCACCGCCTCGGTGAAGTGCGCATCGCGCAGGCGCAGGTTGTCGTGGGTGACGCGGCGGCTGCGGGTGAGCAGGTTGAAGGCGAACCGGCGGGGCCGCTGGCCGACGTAGAGGCCGACGTTCTCGAACCACTCCAGGCTGGCCCGGGCGGCCCGCTGGGTGGAGGCGACCACGGGCCTGCGCTCCTCCTCGTAGGCGCGCAACGCCGTCGGCAGATCGGGCTGTTCCTCCAGGCAGGCGGCCAGGGCGAGGGCGTCCTCGACCGCGAGCTTGGTGCCGGAGCCGATGGAGAAGTGCGCGGTGTGGGCGGCGTCGCCCAGGAGCACGACATTGCCGTGCGACCAGCGCTCGTTGACGACCGTGCGGAAGGTGGTCCACAGGGAGTTGTTCGACTTCAGGGGGCGTCCGCCGAGCGCGTCCGAGAAGATCTTGGCGCAGCGCTCGACGGATGCGCGGGGGTCGGGTTCGTCGAAGCCGGCCGCCTTCCACACCTCCTCGCGCATCTCGACGATCACCGTGGAGGCGCCGAACCGGTTCTGCGGCCCGGAGTGCCTCGTCGAGGGGTGGTGGTCGGGAGACGGGCGGGCGTACGGGTAGCCGTGCAGTTGCATGACGCCGTGCGCGGTCTCGGCGATCTCGAAGCGGAAGGCGTCGAGGGCGAAGTCGGCGGCGAGCCAGATGTAGCGGCAGCGGTGGGGTGTCAGACGGGGGCGGAAGGCGTCGGCGTACGCCTCTCGGGTCGTGCTGTGCACCCCGTCGGCGGCGACGACCAGGTCGTACGTCTCCGAGAGCAGTGCGGGGTGGGGCGCCTCGGTGCGGAACCGCAGGTCGACGCCGAGGGTGCGGCAGCGGTCGTGCAGGATCTGCAGGAGGCGCTTTCTGCCGAGGGCGGCGAAGCCGTGGCCTCCGGCGGTGTGGCGGACGCCCCGGTGGACGATGTCGATGTCGTTCCAGCGGACGAAGTGCCGGCGGAGGGACTCGTGGACGGCCGGGTCGGCGTGTTCTATGCCGCCCAGCGTCTCGTCGGAGAGGACCACCCCGAAGCCGAAGGTGTCGTCGGGGTCGTTGCGTTCCCAGAGGGTGATGTCGCGGGCGGGGTCGAGGCGTTTGAGCAACGCGGCGGCGTACAGGCCGCCGGGGCCTCCGCCGATGATCGCGACGCGCAGGGGGCGGCTCTCCGGCACGGGCGGCCGCGGGTGTGGGTGTGGGGTCCGGCTCGGCACCCTTACCGCCCCCTCCACTTCGGCGCCCGCTTCTCGGTGAAGGCCGCGTGGAACTCCGCGTAGTCCTCGCCGTTCATCAGCAGCGCCTGGGTCGAGGCGTCCAGTTCCACCGACGCCGCAAGGGGCATGTCCAGCTCGGCCGTGAGCAGGGCCTTCGTCTGCGCGTACGCCAGCGCCGGGCCGTCGGCGAGGCGGCGGGCGAGCTTCTGGGCGGCCTCGTCCGCGCTGCCGTCCTCCGCGAGTTCGCTGATCAGGCCGATCCGCTCCGCCTCGGGGGCGCGCACGGGTTCGCCGAGCATGAGCAGCCGGGTCGCGTGGCCGAGGCCGACGACCCGGGGCAGGAGGTAGGCGGCGCCCATGTCGCCGCCGGACAGGCCGACTCGGGTGAAGAGGAACGCGAAGCGGGCGGTGGGGTCGGCGACCCGGAAGTCCGCGGCGAGGGCGAGAACCGCTCCGGCGCCCGCGGCGACGCCGTGCAAGGCCGCGATCACCGGGAACGGGCACTCCCGTACGGCGCGCACGACCTGGCCGGTCATCCGGTTGAAGTCGAGGAGCTGGGCGGTGTCCAGGGCGAGGGTGGCGCCGATGATCTCGTCGACGTCACCGCCGGAGCAGAAGCCGCGCCCCTCCCCGGCCAGGACCAGGGCGCGGACCGACCGCTCCCGGGACAGTTCGGCGAGCAGGTCGCGCAGGTCGGCGTAGGCGCCGAAGGTGAGGGCGTTGAGTTTCGCGGGGCGGGTGAGCGTGACGGTGGCGACCCCGTCGGTGTGCTCGACACGGAGGTGTTCCCAGCGGGCGGTGCGCTTGGCGGATCCGGTGAAGGGACTCATCAGGGCGGCCTCCTCGACGGTCACCCTCGAAGTTATCACCCTTGCGTGACTGTCGTCACGAGGGCGCGATATCCGGCCGTGGGGCAGGGGCGCGCACAGTGTCACCGGTCGTCGATAACGCCGTAACAACGGGATCCGGGGAGCGAGACGAGCCGTTGTCCGGGGTAAGTCACCCGGCAGCGGGGCCGCAGGCCCCGTACGGCGCCCGACAAGCGCACCCGCCGGGGGCCCCGTACCATTCCTGAAGTTGAAGGCAGGACCGCCTGATGTCGATCACGGGACCCTGCGCCATGAACGGACTCGCCTTGCAAGATCGCCCCGCCGACTCGGCCGCCTCCTGGCGGATCGCACTGCCGCACTCCGCCGCGGCCGTGCCGGTGGCCCGTGCACTGGTCCGTACGGCGCTGACCGAGTTGGAGCACGGAGCGGACAGCGACACGGCGGAACTGCTGACGGCCGAGCTGGTCGCGAACGCCGTGGAGCACACCGCCGCCGGGGACGCCCCGATAGAGCTGGTGGTGGAGCTGCGGCCGACCGGCTGCCAGGTCGAGGTGCACGACCACGACCCGATGCCGCCGGGCGACCTCACCCGGCCGTCCGGCGGGGATCCCGACCCCTGGCAGGAGCACGGGCGCGGTCTGCTGCTGATCCGCGCCCTGAGCTCGTCCTGCGGGCACCGCCCCACCGAGAAGGGCAAGGCGGTGTGGTTCCGGCTGGCCGTGGTCCCGCCCCAGTGGCGGCCGCGTCCGGAGTGACCGGGCCGGCCGGGGACTCAGCCGAGGGTGGCGACCAGGACCGCCTTGATCGTGTGCAGTCGGTTCTCCGCCTCGTCGAAGACGACCGAGTGGGCCGACTCGAAGACCTCGTCCGTCACTTCCAGGGACTCCAGGCCGTGGGTCTCGTGGATCTCGCGGCCCACCTTGGTGCCGAGGTCGTGGAAGGCCGGCAGGCAGTGCAGGAACTTGACGTCCGGGTTACCGGTGGCGCGCAGGACATCCATGGTCACCGCGTAGGGGCCGAGGGCGGCGATCCGCTCGTCCCAGACCTCCTTGGGCTCCCCCATGGAGACCCAGACGTCGGTGGCGACGAAGTCGGCGCCGCGGACACCCTCGGCCAGGGACTCGGTGAGTGTGATCCGGGCGCCGGCGGCCGCGGCGAGTTCGCGGGCGCGGTCGACGATCTCCTGGGCGGGCCAGTAGGTCTTCGGGGCGACGATCCGCACGTCCATGCCGAGCAGGGCGCCGGTGACCAGGTAGGAGTTGCCCATGTTGAAGCGGGCGTCGCCGAGGTAGGCGAAGGAGATGTCCGTCAGGGGCTTGCCGGTGTGCTCGGTCATCGTCAGCACGTCGGCGAGCATCTGGGTGGGGTGCCAGTCGTCGGTGAGACCGTTGTAGACGGGCACGCCGGCGTGGGCGGCCAGCTCCTCCACCTTCTGCTGGCTGTCGCCGCGGTACTCGATGCCGTCGTACATCCGGCCCAGCACGCGCGCCGTGTCCTTCACCGACTCCTTGTGGCCGATCTGCGAGCCCGACGGGTCGAGGTAGGTGGTGGAGGCGCCCTGGTCGGCGGCGGCGACCTCGAACGCGCAGCGGGTGCGCGTCGAGGTCTTCTCGAAGATCAGCGCGATGTTCCTGCCCCGCAGGTACTGGGTCTCCGTCCCGGCCTTCTTGGCCGCCTTCAGTTCGGCGGCCAGCTCGATCAGACCGCGGAACTCCTCCCCGGTGAAGTCCAGTTCCTTGAGGAAGTGGCGGCCGGCGAGGGCGGTCGGGACTGTCGCCATGGGGCGCTCCAAGAGATGCGTGCAGAGGTGCAGTGACAGGGACCCTTGGAAGTCTATACGACACTCGGCATTTCTATACAGACACCTGTGCGAGTCAGACGGCCTCCCGCTCGACCGGACAGCTCATGCAGCGGGGCCCGCCCCTCCCCCGGCCCAGCTCGCTGCCCGGGATCTCGATCACCTCGATGCCCTGCTTGCGCAGATGGGTGTTGGTGGTGGCGTTGCGCTCGTAGGCGATGACGACACCCGGCTCGACGGCCAGGACGTTGCATCCGTCGTCCCACTGCTCCCGTTCGGCCGCGTGCACGTCCTGGGTGGCGGTGAGCACCCGGACCTCGCTGAGGCCGAGGGCGGCGGCGATCGCGCGGTGCATGTGCTCCGGCGGATGGTCGGTGACCTTCAGCTCCTTCTCCGCGGCGCCCGGCTCGATGGTGTACGAGCGGAGCATGCCGAGGCCGGCGTACTGGGTGAAGGTGTCTCCGTCGACCATCGTCATGACGGTGTCGAGATGCATGAAGGCGCGCCGCTTCGGCATGTCCAGGGCCACGATGGTCCGCGCCGACCCCGCCGCGAACAGCTTGTGCGCGAGCAGTTCCACGGCCTGCGGAGTGGTCCGCTCGCTCATGCCGATCAGGACGGCGCCGTTGCCGATGACGAGGACGTCGCCGCCCTCGATGGTGGACGGGTAGTCGGCCTGCCCCTCGGACCAGACGTGGAACGTCTCCCCGCGGAACAGGGGGTGGTGCCGGTAGATCGCCTCGAAGTGCACGGTCTCGCGCTGCCGGGCGGGCCAGCGCATGGCGTTGACGGCGACGCCGTCGTAGATCCAGGCGGAGGTGTCACGGGTGAAGAGGTGGTTGGGCAGGGGGGCGAGGAGGAAGTCGTCGAGTTCCATGACGTGGAAGCGCACGGAGGTCGGCTCGGGGTGCGCCTCCAGGAACTCCCGCTTGGTCATGCCGCCGACGAGACTCTCGGCCAGTTCGGCCGCGGAGAGGTCCTCGAAGACGGCCCGGAGGTGGTCGGTGGCCAGCACCCCGTACTCCTTCTCGTCGAAGACGCGGTCCAGGACGAGCGCGCGGGCCGCCGGGGTCTCCAGGGCCTCGACGAGCAGATCGCCGAAGAGGTGGACCTCGACGCCGCGGTCGCGCAGGACGTCGGCGAACCCGTCGTGCTCGGCGCGCGCCCGGCGCACCCACAGCACGTCGTCGAAGAGGAGCGCGTCCTTGTTGCTGGGGGTGAGCCTTTTGAGCTCGAGATCCGGCCGGTGCAGGATGACGCGGCGCAGCCGCCCGGCCTCGGAGTCGACGTGGAATCCCATGCCTCCATCCTGACCATCGGGACCCGTCTTCACCCTCCGCGAGACCGTTTCGCGTCCCCTTGTTTTCGTCCCCTTGACGACAACCGGCACCTTGATTATCGTCGTACTGACGAAAATCGCGAGGGCGAGGGGGATCACCCATGGCCGACATCACCCGGCGGCTGGGCTGGCGCCATCTGCGCGGCGCCCCGACGGCACACATCCGCCACCACCGCTCGGGCACGCTCGTGCACGACGGGACCGGACTCAGCTTCTGGTTCCGCTCGCTGACCGCCGCCCTCTCCGAAGTTCCAGTCGACGACCGCGAGTTGGCCATGACCTTCCATGCCCGTACGGCCGACTTCCAGGACGTCGCCGTGCAGGCGACGGTCACCTACCGGATCAGTGACCCCGCCGTGGCCGCCGCCCGCCTGGACTTCTCCATCGACCCGGACACCGGGGTCTGGCGCGGCGCGCCCCTGGAGCAGCTCGGCACCCTGCTGACCGAGACGGCCCAGCAGCACGCCCTGGACGTCCTCGCCCGCACGCCGCTGGCGGAGGCGCTGGTCGACGGGGTGACGGCGGTGCGGGAGCGGGTCGCGGCGGGGCTGGCGGCGGAGCCGCGCCTGCCCGCCACGGGCATCGAGGTGGTCGCCGTGCGCGTGGTCGCGCTGCGCCCGGAGCCCGAGGTGGAGCGCGCGCTGCGCACGCCGGCCCGCGAGCAGATCCAGCAGGAGGCCGACCGGGCGACGTACGAACGGCGGGCGGTGGCCGTCGAGCGGGAGCGGACCATCGCCGAGAACGAACTGGCCAGCAAGATCGAACTCGCCCGGCGCGAGGAGCAGTTGGTCGAACAGCGCGGCACCAACACCCGCCGCGAGGCGGAGGAGAGCGCGGCCGCGGACAAGGTGCGGGCGGAGGCCGAGGCGACCCGGACCGTCCGGCTGGCGGAGGCCGAGGCCGCGCGCTCGGTGAAGCTGGCGGAGGCCGAGGCGGCCCGGGCCGTGAAGCTGTCCGAGGCGGAGGCGGCCACACAGGTCCGGCTGGCCGACGCCGAGGCGCTGCGCTCGGAGCGGCTGTCCGAGGCGGAGTCGGCGCGCACGGTCAGGCTCGCGGAGGCGGAGGCCGCCCGTTCCGTACGGCTCGCCCGTGCGGAGGCCGAGGCGGCGCGCGAGGTCGGCGAGGCACGGGCCCAGGCCCAGGCGGCCTGGCTGCGGGTCCACGCGGACGTCGACGTGGCGACCCTGCACGCCCTCACCGGAACCCGTCTCGCGGAGAACCTGCCGCACATCGACAGCGTGACCGTCTCGCCGGACGTGCTGACCGGGCTGCTCGCCAAGCTGGGAGCCCGGGAGTGAGCCTCGCCCCACGGGCCGTGCTGGTCCATCGCACCACGGAGTACGAGGAGTTGGTGGCCCGGCACGGCACGCACGGCCAGGCCGCCTTCTTCCTCTCCTCGCGGGGCAGGGACATCGAGGAGGTCGCGGAACGCCACCGCCGTACGAGGCGGGCCCTGGCGGAGGTGACGGCGGCGATTCCCCTGACCTGGCGTCAGACCCGGGTCGAGCGCGCCGACCTGGACCGCTTCCTCTTCGCGCCGGAGGACGTGGTGATCGTCGTCGGACAGGACGGTCTGGTGGCGAACGTCGCCAAGTACCTCGCCGGACAGCCGGTGGTGGGCATCGACACCGACCCCGGCCGCAACCCGGGCGTCCTGGTCCGTCACCGCCCGGGGGACGCCGGGGCGCTCCTGCCCTCGGTGTTCGCGTCCGCCACCGGCGGGTCCGAACTGACCATGGTCGAAGCCGTCGCCGACGACACGCAGCGGCTGCTGGCCCTGAACGAGATCTACCTCGGCGCCGCCGGTCACCAGACCGCCCGCTACCGCCTGGGCCTCGAGGACGACGGGGGTGTCGTCGAGGCCCAGGCATCCTCCGGGGTACTGGTCGGCACCGGCACGGGGGCCACCGGCTGGATCCGCTCGGTCTGGCAGGAACGCGGCGGCGGCCTCCGGCTGCCGGGGCCCACGGAGGAACGGCTGGTGTGGTTCGTACGCGAGGCGTGGCCGTCACCGGCGACGGGGACGGCGTTCGTGGCGGGCGAGCTGGCCGCCGGGGGCCGGCTGACCCTCACGGTCGAGTCCGAGCGGCTCGTCGCCTTCGGGGACGGCATCGAGAGCGACGCCGTGGAGCTGACGTGGGGGCAGACGGTGCGGGTCGGGGTGTGCGGGGAACGGCTGCGACTGGTGGGGTGAACTGCGGTTCCCGCGTCACCGGGGGGACACGGCCGCTGGTGGCGCGGGAACCGGTGCGCGGGAACCGGTGCGCGGGAACCAGCGACACCGGAACCAGTGCGCGGGAACCGGCGACACCGCAACCAGTGCACGAGGACCGGCGACACCGCAACCAGTGCACGGGAACCGGGGGCGAGCCGGAGGGAGGGGCGGGTCCTCCGGCTCGCGCGGGCCGTCGGCCCGGCCGGGGTCACAGCCTCGGGTCCACCGGCTCCGACTCCAGCGCCAGCACGCCGAACACCGCCTCGTGGACCCGCCACAGCGGCTCGCCCTCGGCCAGCCGGTCCAGGGCCTCCAGACCGAGGACGTACTCGCGGATCGCGAGGGAACGCTTGTGGTTCAGGAAGCGTCCGCGCAGACGGGCGAGGTTGTCCGGGCGCGTGTACTCCGGGCCGTAGATGATCCGGAGGTACTCGCGGCCCCGGCACTTGATGCCGGGCTGGACCAGGCGGCCCTGCCCGTCGCGCACGACCGCGCCGAGCGGCTTGACGACCATGCCCTCGCCGCCCCGGCCGGTCATCTCCAGCCACCAGTCGACGCCGGCCCGCACCGACTCGGGGTCGGCGGTGTCGACGTACAGGCGGCGGGTGGTCTGCAGCAGACCGGTGCTGTCGTGCTCCACCAGGCGGTCCAGCAGGGCCAGCTGTCCGTCGTGGGGCAGGCCCGCCAGGCTGCGGCCCTGGACCGCCAGGATCTGGAACGGTGCCAGGCGCACGCCGTCCAGGCCCTCGGTCGACCAGCAGTAGCGCCGGTACGCCTCCGTGAACGCGGCCGCGTCCGAGGCGCGTTCACGCTGCCGGGTCAGGAGGTCCGCGACGTCGACGCCCCTGGCCGCGGCGCCCTCCAGGGCGGCCAGCGCCCCCGGGAAGACGGCCCCGGAGGCGGCGCCCACCGCCGCGTACTGCGAGCGCAGCAGCCCCGACGCCTTCAGCGACCACGGCATCAACTCGGCGTCCAGCAGCAGCCAGTCCGTGTCGAGCTCCGTCCAGATCCCCGCCTCGTCGACGGCCGTCCGTATGCGGCCGAGGATCTCCTCCGTCACCGACGCGTCGTCGAAGAACGGGCGGCCGGTGCGGGTGTACAGCGATCCCGTCGGCCCGTCCACGCCGAAGCGCCTGCGCGCCGCGTCGGCGTCGCGGCACACCAGGGCCACCGCCCGCGAGCCCATGTGCTTCTCCTCGCACACGACCCGCTCGACACCGTCCGCGGCGTACTGCGCGAACGCCTCCGCCGGGTGCTCCAGATAGCCCTCCACCCGGCTGGTCGCCGTCGGGGCCATGGTCGGCGGCAGGTACGGCAGCAGGCGCGGGTCGACCGCGAAACGGCTCATGACCTCCAGGGCCGCGGCCGCGTTCTCCTCGCGGATCGAGATCCGTGCCTGGCCGTCGTAACGGGTCTCGACGATCCGCCGGCCGTGGACGTCCGCCAGGGACAGCGGACGTCCGTCGTGCCCGCCGGGCGCCTCCGACTTCAGCGGCCGCGCCGGCTCGTACCAGACCCGCTCCGCCGGTACGTCGACCAGCTCGCGCTCCGGCCAGCGCAGCGCGGTCAGCTTGCCGCCGAAGACGGCCCCGGTGTCCAGGCAGATGGTGTTGTTCAGCCAGGTGGCCTCCGGGACGGGCGTGTGGCCGTAGACGACGGCCGCCCGGCCCCGGTAGTCCTCCGCCCACGGGTAGCGCACCGGCAGGCCGAACTCGTCGGTCTCGCCCGTGGTGTCGCCGTACAGCGCGTGCGAGCGGACCCGGCCCGAGGTGCGGCCGTGGTACCGCTCCGGCAGACCGGCGTGGCAGACCACCAGCCGGCCGCCGTCGAGGACGTAGTGGCTGACCAGTCCGTCGATGAACGCCCGGACCTCGGCCCGGAACTCCTCGCTCTCGCCCTCCATCTGCTCGATCGTCTCGGCCAGTCCGTGGGTGTGCTGGACCTTGCGGCCCTTGAGGTGACGGCCGTACTTGTTCTCGTGGTTGCCCGGCACGCACAGGGCGTTGCCCGACTCGACCATCGCCATCACGCGCCGCAGCACACCCGGGCTGTCCGGGCCGCGGTCGACGAGGTCGCCGACGAACACCGCCTGCCGGCCCTCCGGGTGGACGCCGTCGGTGTAGCCCAGCTTGCCCAGCAGCGACTCCAGTTCGGCGGCGCAGCCGTGGATGTCGCCGATGATGTCGAAGGGACCGGTGAGGTGGGTCAGGTCGTTGAACCGCTTCTCGGTGACGACGGTGGCGTTCTCCACGTCCTCCACGCCCCGCAGGACGTGCACCTTGCGGAAGCCCTCCCGCTCCAGGTGGCGCAGCGAACGCCGGAGTTCGCGGGTGTGGCGCTGGATGACCCGGCGGGGCATGTCGGCGCGGTCGGTACGGGCCGCGTTGCGCTCGGCGCACACCTCCTCCGGCACGTCGAGCACGATGGCGATGGGCAGCACGTCGTGCTTCCTGGCCAGGTCGACCAGTTGCCGGCGGGAGTCCTGCTGGACGCTGGTCGCGTCGACGACCGTGCGGCGGCCGGCCGCGAGCCGCTTGCCCGCGATGTAGTGCAGGACGTCGAAGGCGTCCCCCGTCGCGCTCTGGTCGTTCTCGTCGTCGGAGACCAGGCCTCGGCAGAAGTCGGAGGAGATGACCTCGGTGGGCTTGAAGTGCTGTCGCGCGAACGTCGACTTGCCGGATCCGGACGCGCCGATCAGCACGACGAGGGACAGGTCGGTGACGGGAAGCACCCGGCCCCCGGTCCGGTTCTGAGTCTGGGTCCCGGTCTGGGTCTCGGTCTCGGTCATGCCGCCTTCGCCTCCTTCTCGTGCGTGGTGTTCGTGGTGGGCGCGCTCAGTTCGAACACGGCCATCTGGGTGGGCGGCCCCACCTCCGGGTCGTCCGGGCCGACGGGACCGAACCGCACCTCGTAGCCGTGCCGTTCGGCCACCGTGGACGCCCAGGCGCGGAACTCCTCGCGGGTCCACTCGAAGCGGTGGTCGCCGTGCCGGACGTGTCCGGCCGGGAGGCTCTCCCAGCGGACGTTGTACTCGACGTTCGGGGTGGTCACCAGGACCGTGCGCGGGCGGGCCGAGCCGAACACCGCGTACTCCAGGGCCGGCAGCCGGGGCAGGTCGAGGTGCTCGATCACCTCGCTGAGCACGGCGGCGTCGTAGCCCCGCAGGCGGGTGTCGGTGTACGCGAGCGAGCCCTGCAGGAGCCGGACGCGCGACGCCTGCCGCTCGCCCATCCGGTCCAGCTTCAGGCGCCGGGCGGCGATGGTGAGCGCGCGCATCGACACGTCGACGCCGACGATCTCGGTGAACCTCGGGTCCTTCAGCAGCGCCTGCACCAACTCGCCCTGGCCGCAGCCGAGGTCGAGCACGCGCGTGGCGCCGGACGCCGTCAGCGCGGCGATGATCGCGTCCCGCCGCTGCACGGCCAGCGGGGTGGGCTTCTCCTCGGTCTCCGCCTCCGCCCCGACCGCGTTGTCGATGTCCTCGACCTCGCTGTCGTCGGTCTCGGCGAGCCGCACCAGCTCCAGGCGCTCCATCGCCTGCCGGGTCAGCGACCAGCGGCGCGAGAGATAACGGCTGGTGATCAGCTTCTGCTCGGGGTGCTGGGGCAGCCAGCCCTCACCCGCGCGCAGCAGCTTGTCGACCTCGTCGGAGGCGACCCAGTAGTGCTTGGCGTCGTCCAGGACCGGCAGCAGCACGTACAGATGGCGCAGTGCCTCGGCGAGGGTCAGCGTCTCCGACTCCAGGACGAGGCGCACGTACCGCGAGTCGCCCCACTCGGGGAACTCGGTGTCGAGGGCCACCGGGTCGGCGGTCACCGTCCAGCCGAGCGGCTCGAAGAGCCGCCTGACGAGACCGGCGCCGCCCCGGGCGGGCAGCGCGGGCACCTCGACGCGCAACGGCCTGGGCTGAGCGGGGAGTTCGGGCTTGGCGGTGCACACGCCCCGCATCGCGCTGGAGAAGACGGCGCTCAGCGCCACGGCGAGCAGCGAGGAGGCCGCGTACGGGCGGTCGTTGACGTACTGGGCGAGCGCCGCGTCGGGAGCGCCGCCGCGGCCCTTTCCCTTGCCGCGCCTGACCAGCGCCACGGCGTCCACCTCCAGCAGCAGCGCCGCCGTGCACCGCTGGGCGTCGGCCTCGGGATAGAGGACGTGCGCCGTGCCGTAGGAGGTGGAGAACGCCTGCGCTCTGTCGGGATGCTTGTGCAACAGGAAGCCCAGATCGGTGGCGGGGCGTTCGGGGGTGCCGGTGGTGGAGATCGTCAGGAACACAGGTCCGAGTATGGGTGCCACTGGGCCCATGCCGGTACTGGATTAGGACAGCAGAAGACCCCTGCCATGTCGGCAGGGGTCCTATAGGACACCGTGAGGGACTACCTGATGTGCCGGTAGAGCGTGGCGCGGGAGACTCGCAAGAGCCTTGGCACTGGCAGTGATGCTCTCCCCCCTGGCCTTACGCGCCTTGGCCACAGTCAGCACGTCCTCAGTTCTGGTCCCTCCTGCGACGCGGCTGGCTCTCCAACGTCGCCTTCAGTAGCCCCGATCACCTCGTCCAGCGCATCCGACGCGGGCTACGGCACATCCACGGAGAGCAGTGACAAAACTTCCGACTTTGCAAAACCTCCCTTCTCCCCTATCTGGTTACTCGCCTCATGACGGGTAGTGCATGTTCATCACGCGGTATGCCTTGACCACCATCTTAGGCATACGGTACAGCGATAGAATCAGGCACTTGTCTCCCTTCTGGTTAATTGCCGGCTCAATGGCCAGGATTTCCACGGTTTTACCGTTACGCAACTTCAGATGGTCACCCGCCTTCAACTTCTTCGCTTGCTTCGTTGCCGGTCTGTAGATGTCGGTCACCTCCTTTCTTCGACGTACTTCAATCTTCCCACTCACCACCGACAAACGGACATGAGTCATTCCGCTTGCGAAGAAGCCTTGAAGGGACAGATGTCCGCCCCGGGGTGTACGTCGTCCGCACCGCCACCCCCTACGAGCCCCTGAGATCCGTCGCACGCCGGGAGCCGCCCGACATTGATGAAAGGAAGCGAACATCCTCGATCTCAAAGAAGTCCATGTACATGACGATCGAGACCTCGAAGTCGAAATGGTCTCGGCTCTCGCGGAGAGGTCTACACGCATCCACCTGTGGCAACTGCATCTGAAGCCTGACGGACCGTCAAAGTCCGCTTGGCCAGGGTGGATTCGCACGATTGTCCGATCAATCAAAGCCGGTCGTGACACACGCCACAAACACCAGTTTCGATTGGGATTTTCGGTCTTTCATACGTCACGATCCTCTGCACTGCCCAGCAGATTCGCAGGGCGGTCCTGGCGGATGCCGAGTCCTGCCGCCGCCCGGATGCCACCGACACACACATCAAGTCGGCAGGAGTGGGGGACCCGAGCACGACGGGTCGCCGGAACGGTCACGCCATGATCGGGACGAGCAGCCCTTGGGGTGAAGCCGCAGCAGCGGCCGGGCAACTTCGCCAGCCCGAATCCGACAGGTCATCCTTCACAGGCATCTGACGAAGGGTTGCGCATGTCTGCGCTTCATGTCGCCCCGTCCAACCCGCAGAGCCGCACGGCTCTGGCGCGTGTGCGAGACGTGATGTTCGGGATCTCGATCTCGTTCAACGTCGGGTTGGTCGCGGGCATCGTCCACCGGTTGGCGGAGGAAAGGGCCACCTTCTTCGATGCCCTGGGGACGGGGTGTGCGGCTGGAGGTTGGACCGCTGTGTTCGTCGTGGCGGTCCTGGCCTACGTGTGGAATGGACAGTGAGGCCTATGTCCTGATCACACGTTCTTGACTGCCGGTAGAAGTTGGGCGGATGACAACGTCCGCCCGACACTTTCCAAGATGGCCACCAGGGGACCGGTGGCCTCTGAGGAACCTGGGGGGTCTGATGCAAACCGTCAGACCCTCCAAGGTCATCTGTAGCCGAGACTGCGGTGCCGCTCTCGCCGGCCGCCGTTTCTCCTCCTACTACTCCAGCCGTAGACCGTGATCTTCACGGTTTTCGGACTGCTGGTTGCTGGTCGTGACCGGCGCGTGTTCGGTCTGCTGGCATCGCGTCAGCAGTCGGCGGGTCACCCCGTTGTGTCTGCCGGGTGGCCGGACTCGGCGAAGGGTCCCTGGTCGGTCCGCAGTGAGTAGAGCACGTCGTACACCTCGCGGCGGACCTCGACCGCTTCGTACGCGGCAGGGATGGTGCGGGCGAGCTCGGTCCCGCGGAACGCGTCGAGCGCCTCCTGGCTCTCGAAGAAGTAGATGCCGCACACATCGCCGGTTTCACTGTCACGGCCGTAGATCTTCTGCAGCAGACCGGGTACGTCGTGGAAGCGGGGGCGCCGCTCCAGCAGGCGCCGCTCGAACTCCTGCGCATCGAGTCCGGATGTGATCCGGACGAAGAGGATGGCGGGCATGGTGCCACCTCCGTCCCTGAGGCGCCTCTGAGCCCAGTCTATTTGTCGGATGTCTTCGAGACGGGTCCAGTGGTCAGGCTGGATTCGTGATCTTGCTGGTGGCGGCCGGTGCGGGGACTGGTGCGGCCACCGTTGATCATCGTGAGTCGTGTGGACTGACGAAGAGACGGTAGCCGCAGGTCACAGCATAGATCCCGCCCGGTGGCGGGAGGCGTTCGAGGTGGCCATGGGCCGTATTGCGGGCCGGTTCACACGGGTCGAGCCCCGGCTGCGGGCCGGGCGGCTGGTGTGCTGGGTCCGCTGTCGGACCTCCCGCGGAAAAACTGCGAGATCGGCCGGGGTGCACGCGGGAAATTCGCGGCCTCCTCGCCGGCCTCGGTGGTGGTGCGGCGGACCAGGCCGGCCGGGGACGGCGGACTCGCCGGGTCTCACGGTGACCCGGCGCGGCGGGTCGCCGTGGGGGGCGGTGTCATGTGCCGATCCGCCGGAGACGGCCCGCCGGACCGGATCCGGCGGGCGTCCGGCCCTACGGCAGCTGCGACTGCACCTGGGCGGAGATCAGCTCCAGGTGGTCCAGGTCGTGCAGGTCGAGGACTTGGAGGTAGATCCGGCGGGAGCCGGTCTCGGCGTAGCGGCCGATCTTCTCGACGACCTCGCCCGGGGTGCCGGCCAGGCCGTTGGTCTTGAGTTCCTCGACCTCGCGGCCGATCGCGGCGGCGCGGCGGGCGACCTCCCGGTCGTCCTTGCCGACGCAGACGACGAGGGCGTTGGAGAAGGTGATCGCGTCGGCGTCCCGGCCGATCTCCTCGGCCGCGGCCCGCACCCGGCCGAACTGGCGCTCGCTGTCCTCGGGCGAGGAGAAGGGCATGTTGAACTCATCCGCGAACCGGGCAGCGAGCCGGGGCGTGCGGCTCGCGCCGTGGCCGCCGATCAGCACCGGGATCTTCGGCTGGGCCGGCTTGGGCAGCGCGGGCGATTCCTTGAGGTCGTAGTACTCGCCGTGGAAGTCGAAGGTCTTGCCCGGCTGGGTGGCCCACAGGCCGGTGACGATCTCCAGCTGTTCCTCCAGGCGGCCGAACTTCGCCTTGGGGAAGGGAATGCCGTACGCCGTGTGCTCCTCCTCGAACCAGCCCGCGCCCAGGCCGAGTTCGACACGGCCGCCGGACATCTGGTCCACCTGCGCGACCTGGATGGCGAGGACGCCGGGCAGCCGGAAGGTGGCGGCGGTCATGAGCGTGCCGAGGCGTATGCGCCTGGTCTCACGGGCGAGGCCGGCGAGGGTGATCCAGGCGTCCGTGGGGCCCGGGAGGCCGTCGACGTCGCCCATCTTCAGGTAGTGGTCGGAGCGGAAGAAGGCGTCGAAGCCCAGGTCTTCGGTGGCCTTCGCCACCGTGAGGAGGGTGTCGTAGGTGGCGCCCTGCTGGGGTTCGGTGAAGATACGAAGATCCATGCCCTCCATCCTGCCTGGCGGGTGCCCGCGGCGATGACCCGCCCGGGTTCATCTCTCGGGTAAGGCGGCCCCTTCCCTCTCCTCTCTCTCCTCTCTCGCCGCCAGTTTGCGCAGCATCTCCAGGACGCGGTCCCTGGACTCGTCGGCCGCGTCGATGGCCTCCATGCACTGCCAGTACGTGCCCTGGTCGTCCGCCGCGCTGGCGAGGGCGACCAGGGCGATGCCGACCTCGCCGAGCAGGCCGCCCAGGTCGAGCAGGGCCCCGCGGGCGTCCTCCAGGGCGGTGAGCTGGGCGGCCCGCAGATCACCGGGGTCGAGGTCGGGGGCGTCCAGCACTCCGCAGCCCCGGCCCGCCAGCTCCGTCAGCCCCAGCGCCTCGCCCCGCAGTTCGGGCGGGCCCGAGACAGCCAGGCGACTGCCTATCGCCTGGGCCAGGGCCTGTGCCTGCCACACCTCCGTGAGGATCTCCGTCCTGCCGCCGCCGCCCGCGAGCGCACGCCTGCTCGTCAGGATGAGCCGCATCGCTTCCATGCGCAGCCCCCGTCTGTCCAGACGCGCTCCTCGCACGTCCACCCGAACTCCCCTCGCACACAGGGAGTGTTCCACTACCCAGAGTGAGGTCCAGTGGGGCGAAAAGCCAGAGGAAGACGGAAATCTGTGGACAACAAATCGGTTTCGGACCGCTCGGTGACTCCGGAGAGTGAAAGCGGACCGCGGAAATCCAGAGTTGTCCACAGCCGCTCAGGGTGCGGGGAACCTCCGCTCGTTGCGGTCGATCTTCGCGTCGAGGGCGGTGAGCGGGTCGATGCCGAGCACCTCGCACAGTTGCAGCAGGTACGCGAGGACGTCGGCGACCTCGTCCGTCACCCGGTGGGCGGTCTCCGGGTCGTCCATGACGCGCGCCGACTCCTCCGGGGTCAGCCACTGGAAGATCTCGACCAGTTCGGAGGCCTCCACGCTGAGCGCGGCGACGAGGTTCTTGGGGGTGTGGAAGGGCTGCCAGTTCCGCGCGGCGGCGAACTCGGCCAGCCTGCGCTGCAGTGTCGCCACGTCGAGAGGTTCGGGATGTTCGGTCACGGCCCCAGGTGTACCACCGTCACTCCCTCGGTCCGGACGGCGTACGACGGGTCGCTCACCGCGCCGACACAGCGGATGTGCCCGCGGTCGGCCATGCGCACGGCCAGCCGCAGCAGCCCGGTGCGCTGCCGGACGTCCAGGCCCCGGTCGAGGTTGTCGGTGAGCAGGGTGAGCGTCTGCATCGCGGAGGGCACCTCGCCGGCCGTGTCCAGGTCGAGGACGCCGGGGCCGGTGAGCAGGACCAGGGCGAGGGCGAGGTAGCGCAGTTCGCCGTGGCCGAGCCGGGCGAGTTCCGTGGCGGTGCCGTCGCCGCGGTCGAGCAGCGCGCGGACCGTACCGTCGGACAGGAGCTCGGCCCGCAGGTCGGCGACCCGCCCGGCGCACCCGGCCGCCAGGGCCGTGACCAGGTGCGCGTGCCGGTGGGCGCACTCCTCGCGGGTGCGCCAGAGCACGTCGGCGAGGTTGTCGCAGCCGCCGAGGAGCCGCCCGGAGCCGGTGGGCACCGGGGCGCCCATCCACTCCGGCTGCGGGTCGCAGGCGAAGACGGACCGCAGCGCGACGACCATCTGCTCGGCGGCGGCGAGCACCTGCCGCTGCCCGTCGGTCCGGCCGGCCACGCGCAGTGGCAGCAGGGCCGTGCCGAGCCGGTCGTCGGGCAGCGGGGCGCGGGTGACGGGCGCGGATCCGGCGGTGTGCCAGGCGGCCTGAACCGTGCGCCGGCCCGGATCACGCAGGGCGGTCTCCAGGAGCACGAGCCCGTCGGCGCTCAGCCGCTCCCCCACGACGCGCAGTTCGGGTTCGGCCTGGACGGCGACGTCGAGCCGGACCGGGCCCTCGGGGCCGTCGGCGGTGCAGCCGATACGGAACCCGCGGCGCCGCTGGGCGTCGGGCCGCGCCCGCTCCGGCACACAGGCGAGGGGGTCGGGGAAGACGTCGGCGAGCCGGGCTCCGCCGCCGAGCCGTGCCAGCGCCTCGTAGGCCCGCACGGCGGTGCTCTTCCCGCTCCCGCTCGGCCCGGCCAGCACGGTGACCGCCCCCAGCGGGAACCGGGCCCGCCGGTGCCCGGCGAACGCGGAGAGCCGCAACTCGGTGAGACAGGGGCGGACGGGGTGCCGGGGAGCGGGCCCTGGTCCGGGGGCCGGAGCGGCGGACAAGGCGCGTGGCGCGGTCATGTCCGGACCGTAGGACCGCGGGTTTCCGGCGAACCGTTCCGCCCACGGGAGCTTCCTACGATCGGGCGACCACCGACGCTGACGCCGCCGGCCCCGGACCGGCCCCGTCAGACCCCCGGTACCCCCGCCCCCTCCATGATCCCGCTCACCTCGGTGCCCGGTGGGGTGAGGAGGAAGACGTTGCGGTCGACGCGGTGCATGCCGCTGGCGAGGCCGAAGACGACGCCGGTCGAGAAGTCGAGGACGCGCTTGGCGACCTCGGTCTCCGCGCCGGTGAGGTCGAGCAGGACCGGGATGCCGGCCATGAGGGTCTCGGCGACCTCCCGGGCGTCCGCGAAGACATTGACCCGCAGGACGACGAAGCGGCGGCGCGTCTCCGTCTCGGCGTCGGGGAGCGCGCGGTGGTTCACCGCCGACGGCCACGCGTCCCGGCCTCTCAGCGGAACGACCTGGGCGAGCCCTTCCCACTGCTCATCGGTGACGTCGTACCGGTTCACCGGCTCCCCCCGAACTGACTCGCACTCAATGCCTGCACCGGCCAATTCTTACGCCAAGTCACCCGTTCGGCCCAACAGCGACACGGACCGCGACCGCCACAGAGACCCCACGGGGGCTTCTCGCCTCCCGCCCACCGGAACCCTCACGGCCGGGAACAACGCGTTCAACGGACGCAACTCCGTTCCTGCGCCCTGCACTTGACGTCCGGCGCCGCGGTGAGCGGGTTCGCGAGCGGCGAGGGGGGGGCGTGCTGTCGCGAGTCACCGGGGTCGCCGCCACCGTATGAACGTGTCCTTTCTGAGACAGCAGCCGCAACCCCGGGGTCCGGAGTCCGGGGTCCCGGGGTCCCGGGGTCCCGGGGTCCCGGGGTCCCGGGGTCCCGGGGTCCCGGGGTCCCGGGGTCCCGGGGGGCCGGGGGGCCGGGACCCGGGTCCGGGGTTCGGGGAGCGTACGGTCGGGGTGGCGGCGGTCCGGCACGGTTCGCCGGCCGCCCTCACCCTCGATGGAGCGGGCGCGGGCGTGGGGGCGGCGCCGCGTGCCCCTCCGGTGCGCCGGTGACGGGCGCCGCGTCAGGCGGCCGTGGTGCGCGTGAAGCGGAGCGTGGCGGTGACCGCGGTCAGGCCCCGGATCATGCCCAGTTGGTTCCAGCCCAGGCCGAACTCACCCCGGTCGACGGTGAATTCGGTGTCCAGTGTGAGGGCGTCGGCGCTCGCGCCGGTCAGCTTCGCGGTGCAGGAGTGGGGCCTGCTGATGCCCCGCACGGTGAGCCGCCCCGACACCTCGACCGTGCCGCCCGAGCGGAGTTCGGCGGACCGCACGGCATAGGTGATCTCGGGGTGGTGCGCGGCGTCGAAGAAGTCGGCGCCGCGCAGATGCTCGTCGCGCTTGGCGTTCTTCGTGTCGAGGGAGGCCACGTCCAGGGTGAGCGTGCCGGTGGCGGTGCCGTCGGCGGCCACCTCGCCGCCGCCGCTCACGGCGGCGAAGGCGCCCTTGACGGTCACCAGACCCCACATCGTCCTGTGCCTCAGGGCGACGGTGGAGGCGCTGGCGTCGAGCTGCCACAGTCCGGTTTCCACGGCGACGGTCATGGTCTTCCCCTTGCGAGTGGTTCAAATTTGGATGACTCACGCTAGCCGGTTATCCAAAACTGGACAACCCTGTCGTTCAAAAATGGACAACAGGTACACTCGGACCATGGCCGACCTCGATGAGCAAGCCTCCGACCTGCCCGAATGCCCGTCCGCAAAGGGCACGGGACTGCTCCCGCCCGAGCTGCGCGCCTGGATGCTGCTGCTGGCCGCCACAGGAGCGGTGGAGCAGCGGCTGCGGTCGGTGGTCAAGGAGCGGCTCGATGTCTCGCACGACGAGTTCCTGGTCCTGTGCCTGCTGGCGGAACACCCCAGGGAGGGCCTGCGCATGACGCGGGTCGCGGAACTGCTGGGCCGCCCGAAGACCCGGCTCACCTACCAGATCGCCTGCCTCCAGCGGGCCGGCCTGGTCACCCGCAAGGCGGTCTGCGGCGACCGGCGGGGCGTCGAGATCGCCCTCACCGACAAAGCCCGCACCCTGCTGCGGGAGGCGTCCGGCTCCCTCGCCGAGACGGTCGCCGGGGCGCTGACCCACGTCGTGGGGCCGGACCAGTGCGCCGCGGTGCGAGGACTGCTGGATCTGGCGGGAGAGGCCGGTCCGGGGCCGGCCTCCGAGGCCGTCGGCACCCCCGACTGAGCCTGCGACAACAACGCGCGCGGCGCCGCCGCGCAGACGTACGAGGGCACCCGCTTCCGGTGCGGTGGGACGAGCAGCGAGAAGTACGCCGGGATTCGACGTGACCGGGCTCGCGACCGCACCCTTGACGGCACCGGAGGCAGCGCCTGCCGCGTGGCCCCCCGCCCGTACGGCCCGCTCCCCCGGGGCCCGGCGGCCAGGGCACCCGCGCCGGCCGGAGCGGGGCTCGCGGTGGGCGGCGTCGCGGCGCGGGCGGTGCACAAGGGGCTGCGGGAGGGACGGGCGCGAGGGATCTCGGCGCAAGCCGCCGTCGGCCGGCGCCCGAAATGCCTTGCGGGAGCGGCCGTCGGCCGGCGCTCAAAGAGCCTTGCGGGAGCGGCCGTCGGCCGGTGCCCGCCAGTGCCTCGGCGGAGGCGGTCGCCGGAGTGCGCCCGCAGGGCCTTGCGGGAGCACGCGGCGCGCGGCGGGCGGCGCGGCGGAGGCCGGGCGTGAGATGCCCGGCCTCCGTCGGAGTCCCTCGGGGGCTGTTTCTCAGCGGGCGTCCACCGGCTCCTTCGCACGCTCCGTGTCCGCCGGCTCCTGGGGCCCTGCCGTGCCGGAGGCGGCCCTGCGGCCGGGCAGTACGGCGAGGACGATCATCGCGCCCGCGGCCATGATGATCCCGCCGACGAGGCTGGTCTGGGCGACGCTGTGGGCGAAGGCCTCGTGCACGGCGTCGATCAGGGCCTGGGCCTGCTGGGGTCCGCCGGCGGGGTTCTTCGCTATCTGCCCGGCGACCGCGATACCGCCGCCCACCGAGTCCTTGGCCGTGTCCAGCGCGGCAGCCGGAAGGTGACCGCCGACCAGGTCGGACAGCTTGTCGCGGTAGGCGGTGCCCAGCAGCGAGCCGAGGACCGCGATACCGAGGGAGCCGCCCAGTTCCAGCGCGGTGTCGTTCGCGCCGCCGCCGACGCCCAGCTCCGACTCGGGGAAGGAACCCATGATGGTGTCGGTGGCCGGGGAGACGCTCAGGCCGATCGCGAAGCCCAGCATCAGCAGCGACGGCAGGAAGTCGGTGTAGCCGGAGCCCGACTCGATCCGGGTCAGCAGGAACACGCCCGCGCTGCCGATCGCCATGCCGGCCACCACCAGGGGCTTCATGCCCAGCTTCGGGGTCAGCCGGCCGGTGACCGCGGCGCCGGCGAACACGGCTGCGGCCAGCGGCAGCAGCCGTACGCCGGTCTCCAGCGCGTCGTAGCCGAGCACGAACTGCAGGTACTGCGTGGCGTAGTAGATGGAGCCGAAGGTGCCGAAGAAGAAGAACAGCACCGCGAGCATCGACCCGCTGAACGGCCGCCGGGCGAACTTGCGCACGTCCAGCATGGGGTGCGGGTGGCGCAGTTCCCAGGCCACGAAGGCCGACAGACCCACGCCCGCTGCCACGGCCGCGGTGACCGGGCCGGTGCCCCAGCCGAAGTGCGGGCCCTCGATCGTGGCGTAGACGAGGGAGCCGACGGAGACGATCGACAGCAGACCGCCGACGTAGTCGATCCGGCCCATGGCCTCCGCCCTGGACGGCGGGACCAGGGCGAGCGCGCCGACGACGGCGGCGACCGCGATGGGGACGTTGATCAGGAAGGTCGAGCCCCAGGCGTGGTCCTCCAGCAGCCAGCCGGCCACCAGCG
This sequence comes from Streptomyces sp. NPDC000345, assembly GCF_042898825.1. Lineage (NCBI taxonomy): Bacteria > Bacillati > Actinomycetota > Actinomycetes > Kitasatosporales > Streptomycetaceae > Streptomyces > Streptomyces sp. NPDC000345. The sequence continues at coordinate 194,492 of NZ_JBIAZE010000014.1, read as the reverse complement.
GGCCGACGGCGATGGCCAGACCTGAGGTGGCGGTCCAGGCCGTGATGGCCCCGGCCCGCTCCCGCTTGGGGAACATCGCGACGAGCAGCGACAGCGTGGCCGGCATGACGACCGCGGCGCCGACGCCCATGATCGCCCGGGCCGCGATGACGAGGGCCGTCTCGTCCACGAGGCTGCCCATGACCGAGCCGCCCGCGAAGACCAGCAGACCGACGACGAGCGCGCCCCGGCGGCTGTACTTGTCGCCGATCGAGCCCAGCACCAGCATCAACGCGGCGTACGGGACGGTGTAGCCGTCGATGACCCACTGCAGGTCACTGCTGGACAGGCCCAGGTCGGTCGTCATGTCCGGCGCGGCCACGATCAGCGAGGTGTTCGCCATGACCACGATCAGCAGACTCAGGCACAGCACGAGAAGGGCCCACCAGCGCCGCTGATACGGCCCCGTCATCTTCTCCACGGGTGTGGTGGCAAGGAAAGGCATGGGGACTCCTAGCGGCGACGAGATAATTGCCCACTGATGTGCAGAGTAGGTGATTGCTCAGCAGTGTGCAAATAGCGTGGACCGGGGAACGCCGAAGGGGGCCCTCCGGGAGGGCCCCCTTCGTCACGTTCCTTCGCGCCGGACCTGCCGTACGCCCCTCAGTCCGCGCCGCGCGACTCCATGACCGTCACGACCGCCGCCTCCGGCGCGACCTCCTCGACCACGGCCTGCGCCCGGTCGGCCGGCACCCCGGCCGCGATGAGCGTGACGACGGCCGCCCGGGTCCCGTCGTCCTCCAGGGCTCCGGTGTTGACCTGCTCCAGCAGGGCGAAGTGCATGGCCTCCAGGCCCGCGCTCAGCACGGCGGGCGGCAACTGCGCATGGAAGACGCCGGCACGCTGACCCCGCTCCAGGATGGACGTCACCTCGTCACGGGCCGGCGCCAGGATCTCGGCGACGCGCTCCACGCCCAGGTCGCGCCGGGCCAGCGACAGAAGCAGCCGGTAACGGTCGCCGACGGGCCAGATGCAGCGCACGAAGTGCGCGAGCGCCCGCTCGGCCGGTTCCTCCGGCCGTCTGGCGGTCTCCAGCACCCCGCGCAGCGTCTCGGACGCCTCCTCCGCGAGCGCCTCCAGCAGCGCCGCGCGCCCGGGGAAGTGCCCGAAGAGGGTGCGCCGTACGACACCGGAGGCGCGCGCCAGCTCCTCCAGGGTGATGTCCGGGTTCCGGCCGAGCTCCCGGCGGGCCGTGGCGAGGATGCGCGCCCGGTTGGACCGCGAGTTTCGGCGCTGCGGCTCGCGGGCCACGGGCTTGGTCACGGGGGAACCTCGGTGGATCGGTACGTACGTCGGCCCGCCCATTCTGGCACGCCGCCCCCGGTCACACCCCTGACGGGCCCAGCGGCCCACGGCCGCATCCACCCCCTTCCCATATCGGCCACAAAGGGACGAACCAGGTACGATGTGACACGCCAAACTTGGCGCGCTCGCTTTCTTGAATTATTCGTGTTTAGCGAAGTAGGTTGTTCCCCATGACTGCACCCCAGCCCCGAACCGTCGCCGAAGAGCTGCGCGGTGCCGGCCTGCGGGTGACGGCCGCCCGCGTCGCACTGCTCGAGACCGTCCGCAACGGCGATCACCTCGACGTCGAGACCATCGCGTCCGGAGTGCGCGACCGCGTCGGCCACATCTCCGTACAGGCCGTGTACGAGGCGCTGCACGCGCTGACCGCGGCCGGACTCGTGCGCCGCATCGAGCCGCCCGGCAGCCCGGCGCGGTTCGAGGGGCGCGTCGGGGACAACCACCACCATCTCGTGTGCCGGTCGTGCGGTGTCGTCGCCGACGTCGACTGCGCGGTCGGCCACGCCCCCTGTCTCACCGCGACCGACGACCGCGGCTTCGCGATCGACGAGGCCGAGGTCATCTACTGGGGCCTGTGCCCCGCCTGTTCCACCGCCGGTACCGCAGCACCGTGACCCCCAGTCCGGAAGGATTCCCATGTCTGAGAACACCCCCGCCGAAGCGAAGTGCCCGGTCGCGCACGACCGGGCCGCGCACCCGACCCAGGGCGGCGGCAACCGCCAGTGGTGGCCGGAGCGGCTCAACCTGAAGATCCTCGCCAAGAACCCGGCGGTGGCGAACCCCCTCGGTGAGGACTTCGACTACGCGGAGGCGTTCAAGGCCCTCGACCTGGAGGCCGTGAAACAGGACATCGCCGAGGTCCTCACCACCTCGCAGGACTGGTGGCCGGCCGACTTCGGCAACTACGGCCCGCTGATGATCCGCATGGCCTGGCACAGCGCGGGCACCTACCGCATCAGCGACGGCCGCGGCGGCGCCGGCGCCGGCCAGCAGCGCTTCGCCCCGCTGAACAGCTGGCCGGACAACGCCAACCTGGACAAGGCCCGCCGTCTGCTGTGGCCGGTCAAGAAGAAGTACGGCCAGTCCATCTCCTGGGCCGACCTCATGATCCTCACCGGCAACGTCGCGCTGGAGCAGATGGGCTTCGAGACCTTCGGCTTCGGCGGCGGCCGCGAGGACGTCTGGGAGGCCGAGGAGGACGTGTACTGGGGTCCCGAGACCACCTGGCTCGACGACCGGCGCTACAGCGGCGACCGCGAGCTGGAGAACCCGCTCGGCGCGGTCCAGATGGGCCTCATCTACGTCAACCCCGAGGGCCCCAACGGCAACCCGGACCCGCTGGCCGCGGCCCGCGACATCCGTGAGACGTTCCGCCGCATGGCGATGAACGACGAGGAGACCGTCGCGCTGATCGCCGGTGGTCACACCTTCGGCAAGACCCACGGAGCGGGCCCCGCGGACCACGTCGGCGCCGACCCCGAGGCCGCCTCGATCGAGGACCAGGGCCTGGGCTGGAAGAGCACCTACGGCACCGGCAAGGGCGGCGACACCATCACGTCCGGCCTCGAGGTCACCTGGACCGCCACGCCCACCCAGTGGAGCAACGGCTTCTTCAAGAACCTCTTCGAGTACGAGTACGAGCTCACCGAGTCCCCGGCCGGCGCCAAGCAGTGGGTGGCCAAGGACGCCGAGGCGATCGTCCCCGACGCGCACGACCCGTCGAAGAAGCACCTCCCGACGATGCTCACCACCGACCTGTCGCTGCGCTTCGACCCGGTCTACGAGCAGATCTCGCGCCGCTTCTACGAGAACCCCGACCAGTTCGCGGACGCCTTCGCCCGCGCCTGGTACAAGCTGACCCACCGTGACATGGGCCCGAAGTCGCTGTACCTCGGCCCGGAGGTCCCGCAGGAGACGCTGCTGTGGCAGGACCCGCTGCCGCAGGCGGAGGGCGAGGCCATCGACGCCGCCGACGTCGCGGCCCTGAAGGCCAAGCTGCTCGGGTCGGGTCTGACCGTCTCGCAGCTCGTCTCCACCGCGTGGGCGTCGGCCTCGACCTTCCGCGGCAGCGACAAGCGCGGCGGCGCCAACGGTGCCCGTATCCGCCTGGAGCCGCAGCGCGGCTGGGAGGTCAACGACCCCGACCAGCTGCGTCACGTCCTGAGCGTCCTCGAGGGCATCCAGTCGGAGTTCAACTCCGGCGCCAAGAAGGTCTCCCTGGCCGACCTGATCGTCCTCGGCGGTGCCGCCGCGGTCGAGAAGGCCGCCAAGGACGCGGGCTTCGACGTGGAGGTCCCCTTCACGCCGGGCCGCGTGGACGCGACCGAGGAGCACACGGACGCCGAGTCGTTCGCCGCGCTGGAGCCGACCTGGGACGGCTTCCGCAACTACGTCGGCAAGGGCACCCGCCTGCCGGCCGAGTACCTGCTGCTCGACAAGGCCAACCTGCTCACCCTGAGCGCCCCCGAGATGACGGTCCTCGTCGGCGGTCTGCGCGTCCTGGGCGCCAACACCGGCCAGTCCTCGCACGGCGTCTTCACCGACAGGCCGGGCACGCTGACCAACGACTTCTTCGTCAACCTGCTCGACCTGGGCACGACCTGGAAGTCGACCTCGGCGGACCAGCACACCTTCGAGGGCCGCGACACCGCCTCGGGCGAGCTGAAGTGGACCGGCACCCGTGCCGACCTCGTCTTCGGCTCCAACTCCGAGCTGCGCGCCCTGGCTGAGGTCTACGCCGGCGACGACGCGAAGGAGAAGTTCGTGAACGACTTCGTCGCGGCCTGGGTCAAGGTCTCGAACCTGGACCGGTTCGACCTGGTCTGATCCCCACGGGGTCGATCGCGGGACGACGGAGGGCGTCCGGGGTGTCCCGGGCGCCCTTCGGCGCGTCCGCCGCTCCGGGGACGGGCCCCGTCGGCCAGCCGGGGGTGGGCAGTTCCTCGGGCGGGGGCGATGTACGACTCCACGTCCGCGCCGTCGATCCACCCGTGCGGGAACTCGACGGCCAGGCGCCCGGCGTGCCGGCCGCCCAGCTCCCGGCCGGCCCCGGCGGCCGGCCGCTCGGCCTCGGCGTACAGCCGCCTCCCCGTGATGCCGGGGTCGCTCTCGAAGAACCGTCCGCCGGCCGCGAACACCTCGGGCAGATCGTCCCGCAGCCGCCGCTTGACCGGGTCGTCACCGAGGCCGAAGGTCCGGTCGACGTCGGCCTCGTACCCCTCGCGGCAACCGGGGACGTCTCGCCGGACGGGGCCGTCCCGCCGGTTCGCCAACTCCGGCGCCCGTACCTAGGCTGCTGCGGCACCCGGCGTCGGCACCGGGAGCCCGGCGCGCGGAACGCCTTCGACGACACCCGACCGCACCAGGAGGAGCCCCCACGTGACCAGCCGTGTCAGTTTCGTCTCGCCCGCCATGAACTCGTCGGCGCGTCAGGCCCGTTTCGACGACGGGGGCTCGATCGACGCGGGCGGCAGGGCGCGGGCCCGTGCCGCGGCCGGATCCCTGCCCGCCGCCGTACGGGTCGTGGTCTCGCCCAGTGTGCGCTGCCGGGAGACCGCGGCCGCCCTCGGTCTCGACGCGACGCAGGCCCAGGAGCTGGCCGGGCTGGACGTGGGGCGCTGGCGGGGCCTGACCCTCGCGGAGGTCGGCGCGGACGAGCCGGAGGGGGTGGCCCGGTGGCTCACCGATCCGTCCTCCGCGCCGCACGGCGGGGAGTCCGTGGCGGACCTGTGCGCGCGGGTGGGACGCTGGCTGGACGCGGCCCTGGAAACGGACGGCCGTACGCTCGCGGTGGTCGAGCCCGAGGTCGTACGGGCCGTGGCGGCGCAGGTGCTGGGGGCGCCGCCGGCCGCCTTCTGGCGGCTCGACGTGCCGCCTCTGACGGTGACGTCGGTGAGCGGACGCAACGGCCGCTGGAATCTGCGGCTGGGCCACCCGCCGGACTCGCCCGACCCCGAGCCCGCCGGATCCTGAGGTGCCCGACCGTACGCGAGAGGGCCCCCGGATGTTCCGTGGGCCCTCGCGTCGTCCTGGCCGGCCGGTCTACCGCGGGGCGGCCACCGCCGCACCCGCGGACACCGCCGCGGGCTCAGGGCGCAGCAGCCGCTCGGCCAGTTCGCCGAAGACCAGGCCGAAGCCCGTCCACAGCGTGACCTGCATGGCGAGGGTGGAGAGGCGGAACCGCCACAGCAGGGTGGCCGGGAAGTCCGCCGGGACCTCGTTGACGGAGGGCAGGAACGCGTACGCCAGACCGATGACGGCGACGAAGCCGAGCACGGCGACCACGGTGGCGTACCAGTTGCCCAGCGCCGGTGCGAGCCGCCTGCCGACGATCACCGCGGCGACCGAGAGCAGGACGCCGAGCACCATCATCAGGAAGAACAGGGTGGTCCGCTTGGCGATGGTGTCGTGGTCACCGACCGCGGGCGGGTTCGCGGGGTACTTCAGGAACGGCACGACGTACACGGCGAGCAGCGCGGCACCCGAGAGCAGCAGCGCCGTGGCCCGTGGGCCGAAGCGGCCCACCCGGCCGAGGGCGAAGCAGTACGCGAGGGCGGCGATGCCTCCGAAGGCCACCCCGTAGACCAGCACACCGGTGGCCAGACCGGCGGTGGACTGCAGGCTGCGGGAGACGAGTTCGACCTCGTGCTCGTGTCCTGGAGCGTGGGACTCCTCGAAGCCGATGGCGCTGTCGACGTTCGGCTCACCGAGGAAATAGGCGACGATCAGGGCGAGCACGCCGGCACCGAGGCCGGCGAGCATGCCCCGCACGAGAAGGTTTCTCACCGTTGCGGAGTTCATGGGTGTGCGGCGTCCCTCGTCAGTGGCAGGGGAAGCCGAGCAGGTGGCGGGCGTCATGCACCCACTCGTGGACCTCCTCGCCGGAGACGACGGACGTGGCGCCCTGCTCGGCGCCGACGAAGTACAGCAGGACCAGCATCAGAACGCCGAAGAAGACCGCCCAGGGAGCGATGTCCCTCAGCGGCAGCTTGGCGGGTACGACAGGTGCGGTGGTGGTCGGCTGGGCGACATGCTGCGCCATGGCAGGGCCTCCTCTGGGAGTTCGCGTCCCATCTCGGTGGTGCACAGGACGACGGCCCCGGGTCTGACTCGCGAACGCCCCCTCCTGGGGCGACCGTCCACAGTGGCGCGACCGTGCCGGATTCACACCGGCTTCCGTGATGCCGTCGTCGATATCAGAGCGACGGTACCCTGTGCCGCGCCTGTGGCCAATACCGCCCCACCTGGCGTGATCCTGCTCGCCCCCGCGAAGTGGCCCGGATCACCGGCTTCAGCCGAAGTCACAGGCGGTGAAAGCGACACGGACGACCGTGCCGTCCTCCTCCTTCGCCTCGTAGCCGTCCCGCTCCTCGCCCCCGCCCGGGAGAACAGGACGTCGCCCGCCCGGCCTCGGCGTCACGGCCGGCGACGGACGACGGGTCGAACGGGGGGCTGCGCAGAACGGCGTGTCCCTCCACCGGCGCGGGTTCGTGACCGCCGTATCCGTCGCCCCGGTCGGCCGCGACGATCCGGGCCGGATCCGCCAGGGGCATGACGACCATGCAGACCCGGGCGACGGGCGGCCCGCCGTCCCCCCGGTGCCAGTGGAAGCCGGCGTACACGGGGGCCTTGCGCAGACCGGCGGGCAGGTCACCGTGCCACCAGGCACCGCGACTTCAAACCCGCCGACGTCCTGCTGCGCCGCGACGGCAGGGCCGTCCTCACCGACTTCGGCATCGCGGCCCTGGACGACGGCGAGTTCCTCACCAGCACCGGCCAACTGGTCGGCTCCCTGGAGTACATGGCGCCCGAGGGGGTCACCGGAGCACAGACCGGTCCGGTCTGCGGCCCGCCGAGCCGGACGACGGGGGGTACCGCGCCTCTGCGGCGGGGACGGTCCGCCCGGCCGCGACGGGCAGGACAGCTTTCGCCGGGGCGGTCCGGCGGGCGGCCGGAGTGACACGGTACGGGCCGGGCATCCGGTTGTTCGGGCTCGTCCGGCAGCCCGTGACGTTCTGTCTCATGGACCAGTGGGAGATCCGACGTGATACTCGACGGCGTACCGACACCCCCTGCGCGCGACACCGTGGCAGGCTCGCCGGACGCGGCAGGCTCGCGAGACCTGACCGACGCCGCAGCGCGCAAGCAGCGCCTGCGCCGTCGCCTCGAGCGGCTGATCGGCGTGGCCGCCACCGAAGGCAATGAGCTCGTGCCCCTGCGCAACGGTGACGAGATCTTCCCCGCGATGCTCGGGGCGATCCGTTCGGCTCGGCACACCGTCGACATGATGACGTTCGTGTACTGGCGGGGTCAGATCGCCCACGACTTCGCCGCCGCTCTGGCCGACCGCGCCCGCGCGGGAGTGCGGGTGCGTCTGCTGCTGGACGGGTTCGGCGCCAAGGAGATCGAGGGGCGGCTGCTGGACCTCATGAGCGGCGCCGGTGTGCAGGTGGCCTGGTTCCGCAAACCCGTGTGGCTGTCGCCGTTCAAGCAGAATCACCGCTGTCACCGCAAGGCGCTCGTCGTCGACGAGCACACCGCCTTCACCGGCGGCGTCGGCATCGCGGAGGAATGGTGCGGCGATGCCCGCGACCCGGGCGAGTGGAGGGACACCCACGTCCAGGTGCGCGGTCCGGCCGTGGACGGCATCGCGGCGGCCTTCGCGCAGAACTGGGCGGAGTGCCACGACGAACTCTTCGACGACCGCGACCGCTTCACGGCGCACCCGCAGGCCGGCTCGTCGGTGGTACAGGTGGTCCGCGGGTCCGCGAGCATCGGCTGGCAGGACATGCAGACCCTCATCCGGGTCATGCTCACCTCCGCCGAGGAACGCTTCCGGCTGGCCACCGCCTACTTCGCCCCGGACTCCTACTTCATCGACCTGCTGTGCGAAACCGCTCGGCGGGGCGTGCGGGTCGAGATCCTGCTGCCCGGTCCCCACACCGACCAGCGCGCCTGCCAGCTCGCCGGGCAGCACCACTACACACGTCTGCTGCGGGCCGGTGTGCACATCCGTCAGTACCAGCCGACCATGATGCACGCCAAGATCATCACCGTGGACTCGGTGGCCTCCCTCATCGGATCCACCAATTTCAACCGGCGGTCCATGGACCACGACGAAGAGGTGATGCTCGCCGTCCTGGACGAGGAGTTCACCGCCGTGCTCGACCGCGACTACGAGGCGGACCTGAAGCGCAGCGTGGAGATCGGCCTCACCCGGTGGAGACGCCGGGCGATGCTGCAGCGTGCCAAGGAGGCCGCCGTCACCCCGGTCCGGCGCTTCCTGTGAGCCGGCCGGCCCTCCGGCCGCCACCGCGTCCGTCATACGTCCGGGGCCCGGCCGACAGTGTCGGCCGGGCCCCGGCATGAGAACGCGTCAACAGGTCAGGTCACCATCGGTACCAGCGGCCCCGGCCACCACCTGCCGTGGTGGAACGCATGACGAAGCCGAGCAGCCACAGCACCAGGACGACGACGGCGACCCACCAGAGGACCTTGACGGCGAAGCCGGCACCGAAGAGGAGCAGGGCAAGAAGCAGAACAAGAAGCAAGGGAACCATGTTTATCAACCTCCTGGAGACCGGGTTCCCTGCAATTCCTTCGCCATTCCCACGGGACCCTTTGTTTGTGAAGGAAATAAGCCCTCCGCATTCCCCGCCGGAATACGAAAGGGGCCTGCCCGGAGTGATTCCGGGCAGGCCCCTTTCCGGTGGTACGACCGAGGGCCGGGCACGCGGCCGTCAGGTGGTGCTGAGCATGCCTTCGCGCAGGCGGACCAGAAGGCGGGAGAGCAGCCGGGAGACGTGCATCTGGGAGACGCCGAGACGTTCCCCGATCTGGGCCTGGGTGAGTTCCTCGACGAACCGCCAGTGGATGATCTTGCGCTCGCGTTCGTCGAGTTCGGCGATCATCGGGGCCAGGGCGTGGAAGTCCTCGATCAGGCCGAGGGCGGCGTCCTCGTCACCGATGAAGTCCGCCAGCGCGGCCTCGCCGTCCTCACTGCCGTTGATCGCCGCGTCCAGGGACGTGGACTTGTAGCCGTTGGAGGCCAGTTGGGCCTCGACGACCTCGTTCTCCGGAAGGCTCATGAGCTCGGAGAGCTCCTTGGTCGTCGGGGTCCGGCCCAGTCGGCTGCGCAGTTCCTCGTTGGCGCGGGCGAGCTGCACGCGGGCTTCCTGGAGCCGGCGCGGGACGTGCACGGCCCAGGACGTGTCACGGAAGAACCGCTTGATCTCGCCCACGATGTACGGCACGGCGAAGGAGGTGAACTCGACTTCGCGGGACAGCTCGAACCGGTCGATCGCCTTGATGAGTCCGATCATGCCGACCTGGACGATGTCCTCCATCTCCTCCGGCCCCCGGCTGCGGAACCGGCCGGCCGCGTAGCGGACCAGGGACATGTTCATCTCGATCAGCGTGTTGCGCGCGTACTGGTACTCGGGCGTGCCCTCCTCCACCACCGCCAGCTGGTCGAAGAACAGCCTCGACAACTCACGCGCGTCCTTGGGTGCGACCTTGGAAGGGTCCGCGATCTCCGGAACGTCCACCGTCTGCCCAGCGGTCTGCACGGTCGTCGTCATCATGCGTCCCTCCCCATCGATCGGCCTTGTGCCTGCCGGTCCATCGTCCGGCAAGCTCGCGTCTACCCCGCCCGTCCACCTGCATGCCTCGAACGGCTGTCAATCCTGTCCGGGCTCTTGGTGGCTGCGTACGATCTCCTTCACCTTGGCGACCGCGAAGCCCCACCCCTGCTCGACGGTCGGCTTGGCCGGAACGGCGATCTCGTCGGGGTTGGTGAGGACGTCGAGCAGGACCGGGCCCGGACTGCGGAAAGCGCGGCGCACGGCGCCCTCCAGGTCGGCCGGGTCGGTCACGCGGATGCCGGTGATGCCCATGGCCTCGGCGACGGCGGCGAAGTCGGGGTTGTCGAGCACGGTTCCGAACTCGGGCAGTCCGGCCTGCTCCTGTTCGAGTTTCACCATGCCCAGGCGACGGTTGTCGAAGACGACGAGCTTGACGGGAAGACGGTACGTCCTCAGGGTCATGAGGTCGCCGAGCAGCATGCTCAGTCCGCCGTCGCCGCAGAAGGCCACGACCTGGCGCTCGCGGTCCAGGCACTGGGCGCCCAGGGCCTGGGGCATGGCGTTGGCCATCGAGCCGAGGTTGTAGGAGCCGATGAGGCGTCGCTCGCCGCGCATCTCGACGAACCGCGAGAGCCACACCGTGGCCATGCCCGTGTCGGAGGTGAAGACGGCGTCCTCGGCCGCGATCCGGTCGACGGCCGCGGCCAGCGCCTCGGGACGGATGTCGTGCGTCCGGTTGTCCAGAGCGGAGCGGATACGGCCCACGACCCCCCGGTCGTGCGCAGGGTCGGCGAGGCGGGCCTGACCCGAGCGCCACCGGTCGAAGCGTTCACGCGCCCTCTCCAGATGAGAGCGGTCCCGCGCGCCCTCGGAACCGGCGGGCGGGGCGGTGAGGTGCTCCAGGAGGTCCCGTACGGCGGCCCCGGTGTCCCCCACGAGCCCCACGTCCACCGGCACCCGGCGTCCGATGTGGGTGGCCTCGGTGTCCACCTGGATCACGGTCCGGTCCTCGGGATACCAGTCCCGGTAGGGGAAGTCCGTGCCGAGCAGCAGCAGGGTGTCCGCGTCCTGGAGGGCCGCCGCGGCGGCGGGGTTGCCGATCAGCCCCGTCTGGCCGACCTGGTAGGGGTTGCCGTCGCCCTCGAAGCCGGCCTTGGCCTTCAGGGTGAGCACCATCGGTGCGGCCAGGCGGTCGGCCAGGGTGAGGACGTCCTCGCGGGCGGCGCGGGCACCCTCTCCGACGAGCAGGGTGACCCGTTCGGAGCGGTCGAGGAGTTCCGCGGCGCGGCGGACGGCCGGCCCGTCGGGCCGGCTCACCGGAGCGTTCAGGGAGAAGCGGGCCTGCCGGTCGGCGGTCAGTTCCCGCTCACCCAGGTCGCCCGGCACGGTGAGGACGGCGACGCCCTTGCGGCCCAGGGCGTGACGCACGGCCGTCTCCAGCATCTGCGGAAGCTGGCCGGGCGAGGTGATGGTCGCGCGGAAGACGGCCACGTCGCTGAAGAGGGCGTCGTTGTCGACCTCCTGGAAGTAGTCGCTGCCGAGTTCGGCGAGCGGCACCTGACCGGCGATCGCCAGGACCGGAGCATGGCTCTTCGCCGCGTCGTACAGCCCGTTGAGGAGGTGGACGGAACCGGGTCCGACGGTGCCCATGCACACGCCGAGGGTTCCGGTGAGCTGCGACTGGGCGCTCGCGGCGAACGCCGCCGCCTCCTCGTGCCGGCAGCCCACCCACTCCAGGCCCTCGGTGGTGCGGATGGCGTCCGTCAGCGGGTTGAGCGCGTCTCCCACGACGCCGAACACCTGGCGCACGCCGAGCTCGCTCAGCGCGTCCACGATCACTCGGGCAACAGTACGGGCCACTTGAATCCTCCAGGTCACACGGTGAAACGGTCGGGGTCGGCGGCCTCCCAGTCGGCCGCCCAGGAGGCCGGCGGCTCGGCCGCCAACTGCCCTGGCGCGAGCCACTCGTGCAGTTCGTCGTAGGAGCGCTCGGTGTACGGGTCGACGCGCCGGCGGAGCATGCGCGGTCGCAGGTCCGCGGGATCGGTGACGCCCAGCGAGGCCATGAGCTGCAGAGCACTGGCCACGGTCGCTTCCTGGAATCGCCGGACGCGGTCCGTCTTGTCGCGCACGTCGAGGGCGCGGGCCCGGCGGGGGTCCTGGGTCGTGACCCCGGTGGGACAGGTGTTGGTATGGCACCGCTGGGCCTGGATGCAGCCGACGGCGAACATCATCGCCCGCGCGGCGTTGCCGTAGTCGGCGCCCTGCACCATGCGTTTGACCAGGTCGGCGCCCGTGGCGATCTTGCCGCTCGCGCCGACCTTGATCCGGTCGCGCAGGCCGGTGCCCACGAGGGCGTTGTGCACGGTGAGCAGACCCTCGGTGAGCGGGGTGCCGACATGGTCCGCGAACTCCAGCGGCGCCGCACCGGTCCCGCCCTCGGCGCCGTCCACCACGATGAAGTCGGGCGCCGTGCCCTCCTCCAGCATGGCCTTGCAGACGGCCAGGAACTGCCGGCGCGAGCCCACGCACAGCTTGAACCCGGCGGGCTTGCCGCCGGACAACTCGCGCATGCGGGCGACGAAGCGGACGAGTTCCCGTGGGGTGGAGAACACCCGGTGGTACGGCGGGGAGACGACCGTCCGTCCCTCGGGCACGTCCCGCACCCGGGCGATCTCGGCGTTCACCTTGGCTCCCGGCAGCACCCCGCCGATCCCGGGCTTCGCGCCCTGCGACAGTTTCAGGGACACGCACTTGACGTGATCGTGCGCGGCCTTGTCGGCGAACTCGGCCGCGTCGAAGCCACCGTCGCCGGTGCGGCAGCCGAAGTACCCGGTGCCGATCTCCCACACGAGGTCACCGCCCGGGCGGAGGTGATACTCGGACAGCCCGCCCTCACCGGTGTCCTGGGCGAAACCCCCGGCCGCGGCACCCCCGTTGAGCGCGAGGACCGCGTTGGCCGACAGCGAGCCGAAACTCATCGCCGAGACGTTCAGCAGGGCCATGTCGTACGGCCGTCGGCAGTCCGGGCCGCCGATCCTTACGCGCGGCGGGTGCTCCGGCACCGGGCAGGGCGCCATCGACGGGACCAGGTACTCGTGGCCGGGCTGGTACACGTCCCGTTCGGTGCCGAACGGCTCCTCCGCGTCGGTGCCCTTGGCACGCTCGTAGACGATGCTGCGCACGTCCCGGTCGAAGGGACGCCCGTCGTAGTTCCGCTCGATGAAGTACTGCTGCAGTTCCGGGCGTATGCGCTCCAGGAGGAAGCGGGCATGGCCGAGGACGGGATAGTTGCGCAGCACCGAGTGCCGGCGCTGCACCAGGTCCCGGACACCCAGCCCACCCACGAACGTGAGCGGCAGGGCCACGAGCCACCAGGAGGGCGAGACACCGACCGCCGCGGCCGCGGCCCCGAGGGCGGTCACCAGAGTCAGGACGACGATTCCCACACGGATCACACCTGGCGCATTGCCCGGTTGTCGGCCACCATGCGCGCCGACCGGTCACGGATGCTCTCGGTCGCCGGGACCGTCGGCGCCCCCTCCGGCCGCGCTGATCGTCTAAGGCGACCTGGTCTGTCCGCCGATGCGGACGCCGTGGCCCGATCCGACGGCCCCCGGCGCGACGTCCGACCGGTTCATCGCCGCCGTCCTCCGGATCAGGGACGGCAAACCGGCCGGGCACTGGGGCGCGTACGAGAAGAGCGGCCACGACGCCGGGCCGGTGCCGCAGTGGCGCGCGGACAGGACCGTGCAAGCCCCGCGCCCCCGGACACCGGCCCACCGTGGACATCCGCCGTGTTCCACGATCACGTCGGCCCTCGGCCGCGGGTTCACCGCCAGGCGACGGGCAGGGTCCGCACCCCGTGGACCGTGCTCGTCGAGAGGGCGAGGGAGTCGGGACGGGCCGTCAGGCGGAGGGCGGGCAGCCTCCGGAAGAGGGTCGACAGGCCGAGGCGGAGTTCGGCGCGGGCCAGCGACTGGCCGAGGCACTGGTGCGGGCCGTGCCCGAAGGCGACGTGGCCGCCCGCCTCGCGGCGGATGTCGAGGGCGTCGGGGCCGGGGTACGCCGACGGGTCGCGGTTGGCGGCCTGGAGCGCCACGATCACGCCCTCCCCCGCGCCGATACGGACCCCGGACAGCTCGACGTCCTCCGTGGCGATCCGCCGTATCCCCGTATGGATGACGGTCAGATGGCGCAGGAGTTCCTCGACGGCGGACGGCCACAGCGAGTCGTCGGCGCGCAGGGCGTCGAGCTGGGCCGGGTTCTCCAGCAGCGCCACCACGGCCAGCGGGAACATGTTCGCCGTCGTCTCGTGACCCGCCAGGAGCAGCAGCGAGACCATGCCCGTCGCCTCCTCCAGGGTGGCCTCGCCGGTCGCCACCCGCTCGGTCGCGAGCCGGGAGATCAGGTCGTCGGCGGGATCGCCGACGCGTCGTTCGATGAGGGCGCGCAGATAGCCGTGGAGCGCCGTGCGGGCGGCCATCGCCTCGGCCGGATCGCCGGAGACGCTGGTGAGGGCGTCGGACTTCTCGCGGAAGAAGCCGCGGTCCTCGTAGGGGACGCCGAGGAGTTCGCAGATGACGAGGGTCGGGAGGGGCAGTGCGTACGACGCGACCAGGTCCGCCTCCGTCGCGCCGCCGGCCGTCATGGTGTCCAGCAGGTCGTCGCAGATCCCTTGGATCGCACCCTCCAGCCGCTCGATGCGCCGGAAGGCGAAGTCGGGGATCAGCATGCGGCGCAGCCTGCTGTGGTCCGGGGGGTCCATCTGGTGGAAGAGGCCGGGCGCCTGGGGCGGTGCTCCCGGGCGGGTGTGGGGGAAGCCGGGGTGCTGTGCGTCGGCGCTGAAGCGGGGGTCGGCGAGGACGGTGCGGGCGTCCTCGTAGCGGGTGATCACCCAGGGGGTGTGGCCGCCCCAGATCGTCACCCGCCGGATCGGTTCCCCCGACCGCCATGTGGCGTACTCGGGGGCCGGGTCGAGCAGGGGCCGGCTCGTGGGGAGGGGCGGACAAGTGGTCAACGCGCCGTTCCTTCCGTGTCGCGGATCTTCCCGGTGAGGCCCGCCAGGTCCAGCAGCAGGGACTTGACCTCCGTCGCCGCGTACGCCTCCCTCTCCTGTTCCGGCCGCGAACACAGGAGCACGGGGCCGTGGCCGGGGTCTGCGGGAAGGCGGCCGTGGCTGCCGCGGACGCCCGAGGGGTCCAGGGGGACGGTCCGGATGCGGTAGCGCAGGCCGAGCTTCTTGCGGGCGACCTGGCCGACGGCACGCAGCTTCACCGCCGGGACGGTGTCGTCGTAGAGGAGTTCGGCGGGGTCGTAGCCGGGCTTGCGGTGGATCTCGACCTGGCGGGCGAAGTCGGGGGCCCGGTCGTCATTCAGCCAGTAGTAGTACGTGAACCAGGCGTCGGGGCTTGCGATCGCCACCAGCTCGCCGGAGCGCTCGTGGTCCAGGCCGTGGGCCGCCTTGCCTCCGGAGTCCAGCACCTGTTCCACGCCGTCGAGTTCACCGACGAGCTTCGCCACCCGCTCGGTGTCGGCCGGGTCCCGTACGTAGACGTGGGCGATCTGGTGGTCCGCGACCGCGAAGGCGCGGGAGGTCCAGGTGTCGAGGTACTCCATGCCGTCCTGCGTGTGCACCTCGAGCAGTCCGGCCCGGCGCAGGGCGCGGTTGATGTCGACCGGGCGGGAGACGGGGGCGATGCCGTACTCGCTGAGCGCCACGACGGTGGCGCCCTCGCGCAGGAAGTGGTCGAGCAACGGGCGCAGGGCGTCGTCGAGTTGGCGGGCCGCGCGGTGGGTGGCGGGTGAGTCGGGGCCGGAGCGCTGGGGTTCGTAGTCGAGGTGCGGGACGTAGACGAGGGACAGGTCGGGGCGGTGTTCGTCGAAGACCTGGCGGGCGGCGGCCAGGATCCACTGGGTGGAGGGCAGGCCGGCGTTCGGGCCCCAGTAGGTGAACAGGGGGAAGGGGCCGAGCCGGTCGGTGAGTTCGTCGTGCAGGGACGGTGGCCAGGTGTAGCAGTCGGGTTCCTTGCGGCCGTCGGAGTAGTAGACGGGGCGCGGGGTGACCGTCCAGTCGACGTCGGCGCCCATCGCGTACCACCAGCAGATGTTGGCGACCTTGTAGTCGGGGTTCGCCCGGCGTGCGGCGTCCCAGATCTTCTCACCGCCGACGAGGGCGTTGTGCTGCCGCCACAGCAGGACTTCGCCGAGGTCACGGAAGTACCAGCCGTTGGCCACCGCGCCGTGCCCGGAGGGGGGTTCGCCGGTGAGCAGGGTGGACTGGACGGTGCAGGTCACGGCCGGGAGGACGGTGTCGAGGCGGGCCCTGAAGCCGCGCTCGCCGAGGGCGGCCACGGCGGGCATGTGCTCCAGCAGCTTCGGGGTGAGGCCCACGATGTCGAGGACCACGAGGCGGTTCCCGGCGGGAAGGGACGCGGCGGAGCCGCTCGTCACAGAGGTGTCGGCGGGAGACGGGTCGGCGGTCATACGGGGTTCTCCTTGAGGCCGAGGCCGGTCAACCGGTCCCGGGCCCAGACGAGTTCGGCGGCGATACCGGCGGCGAGGTCGACGGGGGGCTCAGGAAGGACGGACCAGGTGTAGGTCTCGACCTCGATGTGGTGGCAGTCGGCCGTGGGTCCCGCGAGCAGCCCGGTGAGAACCTGGGCCAGCTGGTCGGCGGTGGTACGCAGCGGGGGTTCGGGGTCGGTGTGCAGCGGGGCGTGGAAGTGGACGCGCCAGGGGCCACTGCCGTCGGGGAGTCCGCCGTTCAGCGCGTCCGGGAGGTCATCGACACCGAGCACGCCGTCGGCGGTCGTCGTCCGCGTCTGGTGCAGGAACCGGGGTTCGGCGAGCCGGCGCAGCGCCGCGCGGGCGGCGGGGTCGGCCGGATCCCGGGCCTCCACGGCGCAGGACGCCTGGAGTTTCACCACGGGCAGCCCGGCGTCGGCGAGCCGCCTCAGGGCCTCGGCGGGTTCCTCGAACTGGACGGCGAGATGGCAGGCGTCGAGACAGACTCCGAGCCGGTCCGGGTCCAGGCCGCCGAGTTCCCGTACCGCCTGCGCGGTGGTCTCCACGACACAGCCCGGTTCCGGTTCGAAGCCGACGCGGACACGGCGGCCGGTCCGCGATTCGAGCGCCGCGAGGCCGGCGGCCAGCCTGTCCACGGCCCGCCGGGCGTCCTCGGCGCACTCCCGTGGCCAGGGGGTGCGCCAGGCCAGCGGCAGCGTGGAGACGCTCCCGGGGCCGGTGTCGTCCGGGAGGAGGGCGGCGAGGACGCGGGCGCAGTCGAGGGTGTACTCCAGTCGCGCCTCGTCGGCCCAGTCGGGTGCGTAGACGTCCTTCTTGACGACCTCGCGGTGGAACCCGGCGTACGGGAAGGCGTTGAGGGTGACGGTCTCCAGGCCGCGGGCCATCAGCTCGGTCCTGAGCCGGGCCAACGCGTGCTCGTCGTCGACGAGTTCGGTGACGACGCCGCGGGCCAGCCACAACCCGATGCCGAGTCGGTCGACGCCGAGGTGTTCGCGCACGGGTTCGGCGTGGTCGGCGAGCTGGGCGATCACGCCCCGGAGGTCCTCGGCCTGATGGACGTTGCTGCAGTAGCCGAGGTGGACGGTGGTGCCGTCCGGGTGCAGGAGGCGCATGGGAGGTTCACTCTCCCCCGCGGCGGATGGAGTTGCCCTGGAAGGTGGCTTCCTCGCCGGGCTCGGGTCCGTCGGGGGCGGGGTCGAGCTCCAGCCGTCCGCTCCGTCCGTAGAAGGCGACGGGGTTGCGCCACATCACCGCGTCCACCGAGTCCTCGTCGAACCCGGCGGCGAGCATGGCGTCGGCGGTCCTGCGGGTCTTGAGCGGGTCCGAACGACCCCAGTCCGCAGCCGAGTTGACGAGCACACGCTCGGTGCCGGACTTCTTGAGGATCTCGACCGTCCGGTCCTCGCTCATCTTGGTCTTCGGGTAGACCGAGAAGCCGGCCCAGCACCCGCTGTCGAGGACCATGCCGACGGTGAGCTCATTGAGGTGGTCGAGGACGACCAGTTCGGGGGCGATGCCCGACTCCCGTACGACGTCCAGCGTGCGCCGGGTACCGGCCGCCTTGTCGCGGTGCGGGGTGTGGACGAGAGCGGGCAGACCGTGCTCGACGGCGAGGTGGAGCTGGCGGGCGAGCGCCTCGTCCTCCTCGGGGGTCATGGAGTCGTAGCCGATCTCGCCGACGGCGACGACCCGGTCCTTGGCGAGATAGCGGTCGAGTTCGTCGAGGACCGGGGTGCAGCGCGGGTCGTTCGCCTCCTTCGGGTTGAGCGCGATCGTGCAGAAGTGCTGAATGCCGAACTGGGCGGCGCGGTAAGGCTCCCAGCCCAGGAGCGCGTCGAAGTAGTCGTAGAAGCTCTCGGGTGAGGTCCGGGGCTGGCCCAGCCAGAAGGCGGGCTCGACGACGGCACGCACACCGGCCGCGTACATCGCCTCGTAGTCGTCGGTGGTGCGGGAGGTCATGTGGATGTGGGGGTCGAAGATGCGCACGGTCAGATCTCTTCCTTGCGGTCGCGCTCGAGCTGCTTGTCGACGATGGCGAGTTCTCCGGTGACGACGTCCGGGAAGGCGCGGACGACGGGCCGGATGTCCGGCGGCACATCACGTCCCGCGACGATCCGTTCGTGGGCGAAATCGGCCAGCATCCTGGCCAGTTCACGGTCGGCGCGGGCGTGGAGCCCGTGGACGCGGTCGAGCGGGATCTCCAGGAAGACGCACTTCAGTACGGCCTGGCGGTACTCGGCGTCCGGGAGGTGCGTGGCGCCGTACGGGCCGAGGGCGGCCTCGATCAGGGTCGTGTCGTTGCCGCGCAGGGCGTCACGCACGACGGGGAGGGCGAGGTCGCCGAGGTCGAGCAGCGGGAGGGCGCGCAGGACGGCGCGCTGCTCCGCGGGCGCGCCGTGCCGGTGGAGCCGGGTCACCTCGTCGGCGAGCGCCGGACCGGTCCGGGGCAGGGCGGTGAGCAGGACGGCCCGGGCGGCCTCGTCGACGGTCCAGTGCTCGGTGAGACGAGCCTGTCCGCAGCGCCTACGCGCGGCAGGGAAGAGTGTTCGTATCGTGGCGGGTTCGGCGGCGATCGTCGCGGCGGCCTCGTCGAGCCAGACGCGGGCGGGCGTGTCCAGCGCGGCGCGCAGGGCGGTGTGGGGAACGGCCGGGGCGGGGCGGAAGGATTCGGCGACGCTCATGGCAACCTTCGCAGAAGACAGGAGGGGTTCGCTGGGGAGAGGGTCGGCAGTCAGGCCGATGCCGCGCGCAGGAACTCGATCGAACGGCGGGCGACGTCGGGCGCGTCGAGCGACCCGCCCTGGATCTCGACGGACACCAGCCCCTGGTGTCCGAGGTCACGCAGGGCGGCGAGCACGGGCGGGAAGTCGATCTCGCCGGAGCCGAATTCGAGATGCCGGTGGATCCCGCGCCGCATGTCCTCGATCTGCACGTTGCGCAGCCTCGGCGCGGCCTGGCGCACGCAGTCGAGGACGGGCTGTTCCTCGACGCAGTGCGCATGGCCGATGTCCAGGGTGATCCCGAACAGCTCGTGCCCGTCGACGAGTTCGGCGAGGTGCAGGCAGCGTTCCACGGTGTCGACGAACATGTACGGCTCCGGTTCGAGAGCCAGCGCCACGCCGTACGTCTCCGCCGTCGGCAGCAGGGTCTCGATTCCGGTGGCGAGCCGCTTCCACGCGTCCTGCTCGGGCAGCCCGTCCGGTGTCGGCCCGCTGCACCAGTGGACGGTGGGCGAGCCCAGGTCGGCGGCGATGCGCAGGGCGCGGCGCAGCAGGTCGGTCCTCGGCTCGGCGTCGTCCGACATCAGCGTCGGCAGGTGTTTGCCCGAAGGGTCGAGGAAGTAGGGCGCACCGGTCTCCACCGTGATGCCGAGGCCGTGCCGGGCGAGTTGCCCGGCCAGCACGCTCACGCGTCGGGGCAGGTCGTCGGCGTACGGGTCGAGGTGGATGTGGTCGAGGGTGAGGGCGACTCCGTCGTAGCCCAGGTCGGCGAGGACTGCGAGGACGTCGGCCAGCCGGTGCTGGGTGAAGCCGTTGGTGCCGTAGCCGAATCTGAGCGGGGTGGGGGGAGGTCTCATCTGCCGGTTCCTCACAGGGAGATGGTCGGTCTCAGGTGGGGGACATGCGGCGGGCCAGCCGTCGCGCGAGAGGGTGGAGGACGCCGAGCGCCGCGGCGAGGGCGGGCGCCCCGCCCCGTGCGGCCAGTGCCGCCTGCAGAGGCATCAGGGCGAGGACCCCGGCGCCCACGGCCCGCCGTACGTTCTCCCCCGAGGGCTCCTGTACGGCGCGGATCTGGGCGGTTCCGTAGGTGGCGAGGTAGGCGAGGGCACCGGCGGCGGCGAGGCCGGCGCGCGCCTTCGGGTTCGTGGAGCGGGCCTCGGGCGGGAGCGCCGTGGCCAGTGCCATGGCCGTCGAGACGGCGAGCGTCGAGGCCGGCACGATCGACGGGGCACCCGAGATCTCGTGGCGGCTGAGGGCCATCAGCGTGCCGGTGTGGATGCCGACCAGTGCGGCGGGTACGGCGCTGCGGCGCAGCGCCTCGGCGGTCGGTACGGCGCCCGGGCCGGGGACGAGCGCTCCGGCCAGGACGTCCAGGGTGCGGGCTCCCGCCATGGCGACCGCTCCCGCCGGAGTGGACTTGAGCTTCAGGTCGTACGCCCAGACGAGGCCCGCCAAGGGGAGCGCTGCCCGAAGGCTGCGGCGACCGCCCGCGGCGGCGGCGAGGCCGAGGCCCGCGGCAGTGAGTCCGCCGGCCACGGCGAGCGCGGCACGGCGCGGGACGCGCCCCGAAGGCACCGGGCGCTCGGGGCGTTCCACGGCGTCGACGGTGGCGTCGGCGTAGTCGTTGAGGGCCATTCCGGCCCAGTAGAGGCACACGGAGGATCCGATGATTCCGAGCGTGCGGGCGTCGGGCGGGCGTCCGACGGCAGCCCCTCCCGCGATCACATCACCGGGCACACTCAACGCGGCCGGCGCTCTCACGAGCAGCGCGAGGTCGGCGAGGCGCACGGCAGACCGGGATCCGAATCGGAGTACCGCCTTCCGATCTTTCATGACCGCACTCTATCCAGGAAACTTGAACGCTCAAGCAGATACTTCCGGGTGAGCGAAGTGACAAAGAAGACATGGACTTTCCATAGCGTGAAGCGTCAACTCACCTGTATTGAGGGCTAGTTGAGCAACCCTGACGACCCCCTTCGGCACCGCTCCCGCACCGCCTCGTGCACCCAATCGGGTTGAGGGGCTGCCGGTGTCGCGGCCGACGCCCGCGATCCGCCTGTCTACGCAAGGAAGAGGCAAAGCTGCGACCAAGGATCCCCTTCTCAAGGTCGGACACACAGGGCAAGATCAAACAGACCACCCTTTTGTTGCCTTCTGACGGATGTTTAATTTCACCGCCGCTCTGACTTGACCATCAGAGCCGTACAACAGAAAACAAAACGGGAGAAATTGTGCGTAAGCTCGCAGTAGGCGCCCTCGCGGCTGGCCTCTTCGCCATGGGGGCGGGCACGGCATTCGCCGCCTCGTGGCACGACATTCCGACGCTCTCGACCAGCGGTGCGAAGTTCCACCACGGCCAGTACAAGTGGCACCCCGCCGGCGAGAGCCACGGCGCCTTCGAGTGGCAGGGCCAGCTCCAGGACACCGACCACGATGACGATCACAACGTGTACGTGCAGGTGAAGGTCGAGGGCTACGACTGGAGCCGCTACAACGGCAAGCAGAAGAAGACCGTTCCGCTGAACTACCTCAACTGGGCGCCTTCGCAGCAGTACACCGACGACGCGTACATCCGCGTCTGCCGTGACAAGGGCTCGTTCAACCCCGACAACTGCTCGCCCACCAAGCACTACCAGCGGTAAGCGGAAGCACACCGGCACATCCCGGGCCCAGGCTGACCCCCTGGGCCCGGTCGCTTCTTTGGGGGAAGCCATCAGTACGTCAGAAGTTCTTCATGCCGAAGGAGTTGCCCTCTCCTACGGCAAGCAACTGGCCGTCGACGACGTCCGCCTCTCGATCTCCCGAGGGGAGGTCGCGGCCATCACCGGACAGAGCGGTTCGGGAAAATCCTCGCTGCTGTACCTCCTTGCCGGGGTGCTTCCTCCCACGCGCGGACAGGTCCAGTTCGAAGGGCAGATACTCGGCGACCTCACCGATGACGAGATCAGCACGCTGCGCCGTGAACGCTTCGGTTTCGTCTTCCAGTACGGCGAACTGCTCCCCGAGCTGACCATCGAGGAGAACACGGCCCTGCCGCTGCGCCTGGCAGGGCAGCGCAAGCGGCCCGCGCTCGCCACCGCGGGCGAGGTGCTCGACCGACTCGGGCTCGGTGACCTGCGCGAGCGCCGCCCCTCGCAGGTGTCCGGAGGGCAGAGCCAGCGCGTCGCGGTCGCCCGGGCCCTGGTCCACCGCCCGGCCGTCGTCTTCGCCGACGAGCCCACCGGATCGCTGGACAGTGCCAACGCGGACGCCGTGCTCAAGGAGTTCCTGGACTTGGCACGCTCGCAGGGCACCGCCGTCATCCTGGTCACCCATGACCCCGCCGTCGCCGCCCGGGCCGACAGCCACTACACGATGTCCGACGGAGTACTCACGCCCCAGGGGGCGGCGTGAGGGAGTTCCTGCTCGGTCTGCGCCTGCTGTTCGGCGCCGGCCGGGGCAACCGTATCCGCTTCTTCCTCATGGCGGCCGGCGGCTCCCTCGGGGTCTGCTGCCTCGCCCTCGTCCTCACCATCCCGCAGATCCTCGACGCACACGACGGGCGGGCCGCCGCACGACAGCCGCGGACCACTTCCGCACAGCCCGCGGGTTCCACCCTGCTCCTCCAGCGCACCGACCCCTACGGTTCCAAGGCGTTCACGCGGGTGTTCATCGCCAAGGGGATCGAGAACACCGAGAAGGTCCCGCCCGGGCTGAAGGAACTCCCGGACCCCGGCGAGGTGTTCCTCTCCCCCCGCGTACACGACCTGTTGCGTGACCAGCCCGCGGTCAAGGGACTCCTGCCAGGTCACGAGAAGGGTCTGATCGGCGCGACAGGGCTCGCGCATCCCGACGAGCTGTTCGCCTACATCGGCACGACACGCGACAAGATCAGCGCCGAGGGCCGTGCCCTGAAGGGCTGGGGCTACAGCTACGCCCCCTTCCCGGCCGTCGAACCCTCGACCCTGACCTATATCCGCTTCGCCCTGGGATCACTGGTCCTGCTCCCCCTCGGCATCTTCCTGTCCGTCTGCGCCCGGCTCTCCGCCGCCAGCCGGAACCGCCGCCTCGCCTCCCTGCGTCTGCTGGGCCTGAGTACCAAGGGCACCCAGCGGGTCAACGCCGCTGAAACCGTCGTCGCGGCCCTGCTCGGCGCGATTCTCGGCCTCGGCGAATACTGGGTCCTCAACCAGGTGATGACCCGGACCGGACTGCCCAGCCTGCGGTGGTACCCGGCCGACGGCGCGCTGTCCGCCACGACCGTCGCCGTATGCCTGGTCGGCTCCCCTCTCCTCGCCTGGTTCGTCGGGCGGGCCAGCGCACGCAACGCCGCCGCCAATCCACTGGCGGTACGCCGCACCGCCGCCCCCAAGCGCCCCACCAAGTGGGGCGGCCTGCTCCTGGTGACCGGCCTCGGTATCGTCGTCGGCTACTGCGCCACCGGCTTCACCGACCACCCCGCCAACAGCCTCGGCCCGAACGCGATCCTGCTGCCGACAGGCATCCTGCTGACCGGCCTGGGACTGGTGCTGACACTGCCCCTGATCTCCTACGCCGTCGCCCGACGGCTGGCGCGAACCACCCAGTCCCTCACCCTGAACCTGGCGATGCGCCGCAACGAGGTCGAGCCGGGCAGCACCATGCGGGTCGTCACCGGCCTCGTTCTGCTGGTCTTCTCCGCCTCGCTCGCCCAGGGCGTGCTCATCCAGCTGGAGCAGGTCACCCGGCCGTCCGCTCCCGTGCAGGACTACTCCATCCCCCTGTCATCACTCACCGCGCGACAGCAACACGAAGTCGCCGCCGTACCGGGGGTACGCGCGCACGCGGTGACGATGGAGTCCTGGACCGACCCCGACGGTTCCGCCGATCAGCCCTGGGCCAGCGCCGTCGTCGCCACCTGCGACCAACTGACCAAGCTCGTACAGCACTCCGAGGGCTGCGTGGACGGCAAGGTGATGCGGCTCAGTGACCCGAACGCGGGCACCGGTCAGGGCGCCCGCCCTGGTGACGCCCTCCCCTTCCGCATATCGGAGGACGGCCGTGGCAAGACCCTGAGCATCACGCTTCCGCACGACGAGATCGCCTACAGCGCGTACGACCCGTCGGCGGTCCACGGAGCGGACGTACTCATCCCGCCGTCGGCACTGCCCCCCACGGCCCGCCCGGAGGGTGCACGTTACGTCCTCACCGGCAGCTCCGACCACGATGAGGTCCGCAAGGTCCTCGACGGTATCGCCGCCGTCGCCCCGACCACCGCAGTCGAACCCATCGGCGTGAACATCGAAGGGCTCCAGCAGATCGCCGTCCTCGAGACCCTGCTCGCTGTCGGCATGATCATGGGCTTGGTCATCGGGACCGCGGCCTTCGTCGTCTCGGCGACCGATCGGGCGGTGGAGCGGCGCGCACAGGTCACCGCCATCACGCTGATCGGCGCACGGGCACGGACGATGCGAACCGTGCAGTGCGTACAAGTCGTGGTGCCGCTGGCCATCGGGCTCGCACTGGCGCTCGTCACGGGCAAGCTCGCCGAGTCCTGCTATCTGATCACCGGGGGCAGCGAGATCTACTGGGACTTCGCCGGCGTCCCGGTGCTCGCGGTCGCGGCAGCGGGCGTGGCGGCCGTGTCCGCCGTCGGCACCCTCCCGCTCGTAGGACGGCGCATCGACCCGGAACTGATCCGCCGCGACTGATCACGAGCGCTCGACCGCCCGCAGTTCACCCGCTCGGCTTGCTCTGCACCGAGCAAGCCGAGCCGACTGCTCGCCGTCCGTCAACGTCCACGTCATGCACTCACGGAAACAGGTCGGCCGACCGCACCCGAGAATCCCGATCCCAGTCGTCGTCTGCAACCCCGGCGACGCCGTCATCGGCGACAACGACGGCATCATCATCGACTCCGTAGCCGACCAGCATCGATTCGCGTAGGGCCTGTCCGAACTCGCTGTTGGGGTCCACGCCGTTGTGCCGCGGGAACGCCTCCATCGGGGACTCGGCCATGCTCTCACCGGCGGAGTAGATCTTGGTCTTCTCCTCCCTGGTGAGTTCCTCGACCTTCTCCTTGTGCTCATCCACCGAGTTGTCGGAGATGTCGCCGACCATCTGACCCACAACCTGTTCGAGAGCACCGCTGGCGGTATCGGTCGCCAGCGGGATGAGCACCGCGGCCGTGCCCACGGGCCGCGGTCGCGGGCAGGAAGGCGACGCCTGCCGCGATGCCCGCCGTGGCCCCGAACTCGACCCAGCCCGCCCGCTTGGCGACCGCCTTCTGAAGGTCCCGCCCGAGGGGGCAAGGGCGATCTCGTCGGATTTCCAGGCTCCGCTGCCTCGAGGCAGTCACGCCACCGCGTTCAGCAGGTCGGCCAGGATGTCGGGCCTTTCCAGGGCGATGAAGTGGCCCGCTCCGCGCACCTGCGTGAAATCGGCAGCCGGGAGCAGTTCCCTGTTGGCTTCCCGGTCCGACCGCCGGGACCAGTCCCTCTCCCCGTAGACGAGGTGGATGGGGGCCTTGACCTCGGGGTAGCGCGAGCGGGCCGCGATGAGGCTGGGCAGGTTCTGGTACACGCCCCGGGCGACGGTCGGGTAGCCGGGGCGGCTGCCCACCTGGAGGAGCTCGTCCACGTAGTCCTCCCGAAGTGCGCTCTTGTCGCCGAGGCCGCCCTGAAGGATCTTGCTGAGGGCGGCCTTGGGCTCCACCCCGGCGATCACCGGGCCCACTCCCGGCGTGAGGACACCGCTGACCACCATACGGGCGAGGAGACCGGACCGGGCGATACCGCCGCGGTAGTCGTAGGTGTTCACCGCGACGACGCGCCGTACCCGCTCCGGAAGATCGGCCGCGGTGGTCAGGGTGAGCACCGCCCCCATGGACTCCCCGACCAACGTCACGTCGTGGAGGTCGAGTTCGGTGAGGAGCCGCTTGACACCGGCGCGCATGGCCGGCTCGTCGTACGACGCGCCGGGCAGGATCTCGGAGTAGCCCATCCCCGGCAGATCGAGGGCGTACACGGTGTAGCGGTCCGCGATGAGCGGGATGAGGAGGCGGAAGTGCTCGGCCTGGGTGCGCACGGTGTGCAGCAGGACCAGCGGGTCACCGGTACCCGCCTTGAGGTAGCGCAGCGTCCCCTCGCGGCCGTCACGTCCTGCGCGAGGGGCGACGGTGTGTGTGGTGGTCCCCGGAATGCGAATCGTGGGACGTGACCCCTGACTGGGCATCTGCCGACTCCTGGTGTGCGACCTGTTGATGGGGACGGAAGGGGGACGGTCCGGCGGGGCCACAGTGGGAAACCGACCGGTTTCCCACAAAGTAAACCGATCGGTCTCCAGGCGCAAGCGTCACGCACACCCATCGCCCGAATGGCACCCGGATGACATCGGGAGGCGACCTCACCTCACTTGCACCTGGGAAACCGATCTGTTTCCCTAGTCGGAAACCGATCGGTTTCCAGCCGACGGTCAGCCCATGATCAGCAACCAAGGGGAAAAATGAGCACCACCATCGACCGCGGGGCGCCCGCCTCCGGAAGGACAGACTCGGGCCGCCGCGGCTCTCATGCCATGCGTTGGTGGGTGCTTGTCGTGCTGGGCACGGCACAGCTCATGGTCACGCTCGATGCGACCGTCGTGAACATCGCGCTGCCCGCGGCCCAGCATGACCTCGGTTTCAGTGACGGCAGCCGGCAGTGGGTGATCACGGGTTACGCCCTGGCGTTCGGCAGCCTGCTGCTGCTCGGTGGCCGACTCGGTGACCTGTTCGGTCGGCGTACCACCTTCGTGACCGGCCTGGTCGGTTTCGCGGGCGCGTCCGTGGTCGGCGGCGCGGCCGGCAACTTCGAAGTCCTGGTCGGGGCGCGTGTGGCACAGGGTCTCTTCGCCGCGCTGCTGGCACCCGCGGCCCTCTCACTGCTCAGCGTGACCTTCACCAAGCCGTCCGAGAGGCCGAAGGCATTCGGCATCTTCAGTGCATTGTCCGGTGCAGGTGCCGCGGTCGGGCTGCTGCTCGGCGGCATGCTGACCGAATGGACGTCGTGGCGCTGGGTGATGTACGTGAACGTCATCTTCGCGGGCGTCGCGCTCCTCGGTGCGCTGCTGCTGCTGGCCAAGCCCGCGGTCACCGAGCGGCCCCGAATAGACATCCCGGGCACCATCACGGCCAGCGCCGCGCTGTTCGCCATCGTCTACGGATTCGCGCACGTCGAATCCACCAGTTGGACCGACCCGGTCAGCCTCGGCCCCCTGGCGGGCGGCGTGGTGCTGCTCGCGGTGTTCGTGTGGCTGGAGTCCCGGGTCGCGCATCCGCTGCTGCCGCTGCGACTGATACGGGACCGGACCCGCGGTGGCGCGTTCCTGGCGGTGTTCGTCCTGGGCATGGGGATGTTCTCGATCTTCCTGTTCCTGACCTACTACCTGGAGGCCAGCATCGGCTACTCGCCGATCGAGGCCGGTCTGGCGTTCCTGCCGATGGTCGCGGGTATCGTCGCTTCGTCGACCACGGCGCCGTCGCTGCTGCTGCCCAGGGTCGGACCGAAGGTCGTGATCACCGCCGGGTTCCTGGTCTCCGCTTCCGGCATGGCCCTGCTGGCCCGGCTCACCCTGGACAGCACCTACGTCGTCCACATCATGCCCGGGATGATTCTGCTGGGTCTCGGCATCGGCGCGGTGATGACCACCGCGTTCCAGGGGGCGACCGCAGGTGTGCACCACGAGGACACGGGGGTCGCCTCAGCGCTGATCAACACCAGCCAGCAGGTGGGAGGCTCGATCAGCACGGCGCTGCTGACCACCATCGCCTCATCGGCCACGGCCGACTACCTGGCCTCGCACAAGCCCGGCGCGCCGACCGTGGCGCAGGCCGGGGTCGAGGGCTACACGGCCACCCTGGCATGGGGCGCCGGGATTTACGTGATCGGCGCAGTGCTTTCGGCGTTCCTGATTCCGAACCGGGCTCTGGCGCCGTCGGAGGGTGAGCCCGTGATCGCCCACTGAGCCCGGATGCACCGAGGCGTTGCGGGGACGGGGCTGCTTCACCCGATGCCGGCGGCGTGCCGGTCACAGTGGGCGCAGTCACCGGCTTCGTGACGGGCTCCGCCCACCTCCACGCTCACACGCCCGCTCGACTGTGGGCGACTCCGAAGATCACTCCACCCCTACGCGTAAACCGATCGGTTTTCTTTTGGTTGGAATCGAGTTAACCTCACCACATGAGCACCGAAGTGAAGCCCAGTCCCCGAGATCGGCTGCTGGAGGCGGCGGCCACGCTCACCTACCGAGACGGCGTCGGCATCGGCATCGAGGCGCTGTGCAAGGCAGCGGGAGTGTCGAAGCGCTCCATGTACCAGCTGTTCGAGAGCAAGGATGAACTGCTGGCGGCGAGCCTGGAGGAGCGCGCTTCCGCCTTCGTGGCGACCCTCCTGCCCGCGGCGGACGACGACCGTTCGCCGCGCGAGCGGATCCTGCACGTCTTCGAGCAGGTGGAAGCACAGGCGGGCGCGCCCGAGTTCCGGGGCTGCCGGTACCTGGCTGTGCAGATCGAACTCAAGGACCAGGGTCATCCGGCGAGCCAGGTGGCCCACCGGATCAAGGGAGGACTGACGTCCTTCTTCCGCACCGAGGCCGAGCAGGGCGGCGCCGGCGACCCCGACCTGCTGGCCCGGCAGCTCAGCCTCGTCTTCGACGGCGCCAGTGCCCGCGCGGGGATCGGAGCCGACAACCTCACGGGGCTCATCGCCCCCACGGTGGCCACCCTCCTCGACGCGGCAGGCGTGCGCTGACGCGCCGCCTCCCCGAGCGGGCGCCATGAGCGACGTGCACCCGGGGGGCGAAGGCCGTCGGCCATCGGCCCGCGACGCCCGGCCCCCGACCTTGCATTGCGAAACCGATCGGTTTACCGTTGAGGAAACCGATCGGTTTTTCTATGTGTCCGGGAGTACATGATGAGCACACATCGGCCGGTGGCCCTCGTGACGGGTGCGTCATCCGGCATCGGGAAGGCAGCCGCGCTCGCGCTGGTCGAAGCGGGGTTCGAGGTGGTCGGCACAAGCCGCGACACCTCCCGCGTCACCCCGCTCGACGGCGTCACCTTCCTCGACCTCAACGTGGCGGGCGACGCGTCGGCCGCAGCCGTGGTCCAGCAGGTGGTCGACCGGTTCGGCCGGATCGATGTCCTGGTCAACAACGCCGGTACGGGCTTGATGGGCGCGGCCGAGGAGAACTCCGTCGCACAGGCCCAGGCGGTCTTCGACGTCAACGTCTTCGGTGTGATGCGCATGGTGAAGGCGGCCCTGCCGCACATGCGCGCCCGGGGGCGTGGACGCATCATCAACGTGTCCTCCGTGCTCGGCTTCCTCCCCTCGCCGTACATGGCCGTCTACGCCGCGTCCAAGCACGCCATCGAGGGGTACACCGAGTCCCTGGACCACGAGGTCCGCGAGCAGGGTGTCCGGGCGCTTCTCGTCCAACCCGCCTACACCAGCACCGGATTCGAGTCCAACAGCCCCCGGCCCGACACGCCCCTGCCGGTCTACGACAAGCGGCGGCACGCCTTCGACCGCTTGATGGCGGACGCGATCAAGGACGGCGACGACCCCGCTGTCGTGGCCAAGGCGATCGTCGCGGCGGCGACCGACCCGAAGCCGAAGCTGCGTTACACCCCCGGCCCCGTAGCCGGTCGCGCGCGCATGCTGCGCCGCATGGCTCCCGCCGGGGTCTTCGACAAGCAGATCCGCAAGCTCAACCGCCTGGCCGGCTGACGCCTGCCCCCCCGAGGGTCATTCAGGACACCCGGGGCCGGTTCGCCTCTGAGGGCGGGTGAGAGCCGTGGACGCATGAAGAGCGCGACGGTTACGACACCGGACGGCGCGCCGCCGGCCTTCCCGGCCCGAACCGCTCCGTCGGCCTGATCGACGGCAGTCAATTCGGCAACGCCCAGCGGATGGCGGCGCTGCCGGAGCTGGAGGTGATCGCGCCGCAGATCACATGGTCCGATCCGGACGGCCGTGGGACCCGCGGTGGCGTGATCGAGCTCGACGTCACCGCACCCTGGTCCCTCACGCAGGGGCGCCGCTCCTGATGCGACGTCACCGCACCGACTTCGACGGGCTCGTAGCGTCACCGGGTGTGTGCCGGATTTCGCCGGCCTGATGAACGACGGTTGCGGGGAACTGCGCGCCGAGCGGTTTCCCGCGTTCGCCCGGGACGACCTCCCGAGCTCGGCCGCGAGCGTTCCCGGCGGGAGCCCGACAGGGCGCGGTCCTGCCGCGTCGCCGGGCTGCACGACCAGGTCGACCCCACCGAGGTGCGCGACGCGGCGCACGAGCGGCCACCGCACACCTGACACGACATGAGAGAACAGGAAAGGAGGCACGATGGCCGGCAAGAACAAGCTCGACGACCATCCCACCGTCCTCAACGTCCGCCAGCGGCGGGACCGTGGCGTCGCCCGGCCCGCCGAGCCGCTGGATGCGGCCTGGCTGCGTGAGCTATGTCTCGACGCGGGTGCGGACGACGTCGGCTTCGTCGAGATCGACCGGCCGGAAATCGCCGACCAGCGAGCGGACCTGGAAGCCGCGCTGCCGGGTGTCCGCGTGCTGATCAGCTTCGTGACCCGAATGAACCGGGAGAACATCCGCACCCCTGCACGCTCGGTGGCCAACCTGGAATTCCATCACACCGGCGACCACACCAACGAGGTCGGCCGGCACATGGTGGCCAAGCTGGAAGCGATGGGCGTGCGCGCCATCAACCCCGCGATGGGTTTTCCGATGGAGATGGACAAGTTCCCCAGGAAGACGTGGGTCGTCGGGCACAAGCCGGTCGCCGTGGCGGCCGGACTCGGCAAGATGGGCATCCACCGCAACGTCATCCACCCCAAGTTCGGCAACTTCATCCTGCTGGGCACCATCCTCATCGACGCCGAGGTCAGCGACCTCTCCCAGCCCATCGCGTACAACCCCTGCCTGGAATGCAAGCTGTGCGTGACAGCCTGCCCGACCGGGGCGATCGCGTCCGACGGTCACTTCAACTTCTCCGCCTGCTACACGCACAACTACCGGGAGTTCATGGGTGGCTTCGGCGACTGGGCCGAACAGGTCGCCGAAAGCCGTGACGCCCACGACTACCGGTCGCGCGTGAGCGACAGCGAGAGCGCGTCCATGTGGCAGAGCCTGTCCTTCGGCGCCAACTACAAAGCGGCCTACTGCATGTCGGTGTGCCCGGCCGGCGAGGACGTCATCGGGCCCTGGCTGGAAAGTCGCAAGTCACACCTCACCCAGGTCGTGCGCCCACTGGTGGACAAGGAAGAGACCGTCTACGTCGTCCCCGGTTCCGACGCCGAGCAACACGTGACCAAACGTTTCCCGAACAAGCGGACGAAACATGTCGCGATGAGCTTGCGCGCGAACAGCATCGACGGTCTGGTGGAAGGCATGCCGCTGATCTTTCAGCGCGAACAGGCCAAGGACATGTCCGCCACCTACCACTTCACCTTCACCGGCGACGAGTCCCGGCAGATCACCGTGACCCTCCGCGACCGCGAACTCGGTATCGCCGACGGACATCACGGTGAGCCGGACCTCAAGGTCACCGCCGACACGGCCACCTGGCTGCGTTTCCTCACCCGGCCGACGCTCCTGGCGTGGGCACTGGTGCGGCGCCAGATCAGGTTGCAGGGCCCCCCTCGGCTGCTGCGCGACTTCGGCCGTTGCTTCCCGTCCTGACCGGTCAGGAACGAACGCGGACCACCAATTCATCACCCGCACAACTGAATGGCCGAGCATGAGCACTCTTGGCACCGAGGTCGAACTCGACCTCGTGTTGGAACGCAACGCGCCGACTGGCGCCTCGTCTACGGGGGCCGTACCCGGGCTTCGATGGCTTTCGGCGAGACGTTGCAGCGGGCGTACGGAGAGCGGGTGAGCCTGCGGCCCCAGGACGAGTACGGGCTGCTGGACCTGCCTTCGCTGCTCGGCAAGCCGCAACGGAAGACAGCCGTCTACAGCTGCGGCCCGGAACCGCTGCTCGCGTCGTGCGAGGAAGGAATCTGCGGAACCTGCGAGACCACCGTGCTGTCCGGGGAGATCGACCACCTCGACTCGGTCCTGACCGACCAGGAACGCGCCGCAGGCGACACCATGATGATCTGCGTCTCCCGAGCCAGAGGCGACCGCCTGGTCCTCGACCTCTGATCCACCGCAGAAGCCTCCGGATGCCGCGTCAGCTTCCCCCGCCCCTTCAAGGTGCCCACCGCCATACAGCCGGGGGCTCCACCCGGCGGTCGCCCATCACGCATGACGACCCGTCAGAAACCATGCCGCTCGTGCGTCAGACGTGCGTAACGTGCGTCAGATGTCGCACGTGACGCACGTGACGCACGTAACGCACACTCAACAAAGCCGCAGGTCAGCGGCCCTTTTCAGCAGGCTCAAGGATCGCGACGCACTCCACGTGATGCGTCATCGGAAACAGATCGAACGCCCGCAGAGTCCGCACCCGGTACCCCCCGTCCCGGAAGTACCCCAGGTCCCGGGCCAGGGCCGCCGGGTCGCAGGCCACGTAGGCGATCCTGCGCGCTCCGAGCGACGTCAGGTGCTCCACGGTCCTGCGGCCCGCTCCCGCCCGCGGCGGGTCCAGGACGATCAGGTCGACCTCGGTGATCCCGGTACGCGGGAGCACGCTCTCCACCTTGCCCTGTTCGATCCGGACCCGGTCGAACCCCGCGAGGTTGTGCCGGGCGTCCTCGACCGCGCGCTTGCCGGACTCGATACCGAGGACCGCGCCCTGCTCGCCGAGCCGGTCGGCCAGCGCGCCCGCGAACAGGCCGACGCCGCAGTACAGGTCGAGGGCCATCTCGCCCTTGCGCGGGAGCAGCCCCTGCATCACCGCCGTCACCAGCGTGTCCGCCGCCTTCGGGTGGACCTGCCAGAAGCCGCCGCTGCCGACCCGGTACGTACGCCCGTCCGCGCGCTCGCGCACGAAGGGGCGGCCGTGGACGCGGTGCACGCCCCCGTCCTTCTCGCCGACCCTCATCACGGACACCGGACGGTCCAGTTCGACGATGGGCAGCCGGGCGCCCGGACGCGGCGTCAGAATCACCTGCCGGTCCTGCGAGCCCGTCGCCGCGATCGCCTCGACCGACGCCATGCCGGACCAGTCCCGCTTCTCGACGCCCAGTTCGCTGACCCCGGCAGCCGCGATCATGCAGTGGTCCACCGGCTCGACCTCGTGCGAGCGGTGCCGGCGCAGCCCCGCCCGCCCGGTCTCCGCGTCCACCGCGTACTGCACGCGCGTCCGCCACTGCGGCACCTGCCCGGCGGGCAGCTTGTCGCCCTCGGCCGGCATCACGGTGCCGTCCCAGCCGGCCTCCTCCGGAGTGAGGCCCGCGAGCCGCTGGAGCTGCTCGGCGATCACCTCGCCCTTGAGCCGGCGCTGGGCACCCGGCTTGGCGTGCTGCCAGTCGCAGCCGCCGCAGCGGCCGGGGCCGGCGAAGGGGCAGGGAGCCTCGACCCGGTCCTTGGACGCCGACAGGATCCGCACCGCGTCCGCCCGCAGGAACCGCGCGCCCTCCTCGCCCTCCGTCACCCGCGCCACGACCCGCTCACCGGGCAGCGCGTGGCGTACGAACAGCACCTGACCGGAGTCGGTACGGGCGATGCAGTGGCCGCCGTGGGCGACCGGGCCGATCTCGACCTCGTACTCGTTCCCCACCAGTGTCTTCTTCGGTTCTGCCTGCATGGCGGGGTGACTCCACAACGTCGAACGAGGAACGGCCGGACAACAGCCCACCAGTCTACGTGGCTGTCGTCCGGCCGTTCACCACGAGCCGGTGGATGCTATGAGCCCGAGGTCCCCGAAGAGTCCGAAGGACCCGAAGAGCCCGAAGAACCCCGGGATCCCGGAGCGGGAGGGGCACCGGCGCCCGATGACTCCTTCGGCCGCCCCTGCTCCGCCGGACCGCGCCGTACCGAACCCGGCGCGTTCCACTCCTGCCGCTTGCGGGCCCGCATCCGGGCCGCCTCGGAGGACTCCAGCTGGTAGGGGACGGACGTCACCATGACGCCGGGCGTGAACAGCAGACGGCCCTTCAGCCGCAGGGCGCTCTGGTTGTGCAGCAGGTGCTCGTACCAGTGACCGACCACGTACTCCGGGATGATCACCGCGACGGCGTCGCGCGGCGACTCCTTGCGCAGGCCCTTGACGTACTCGATGATCGGCCGCGTGATCTCGCGGTACGGGGAGTCGAGGACCTTCAGCGGTACGTCGATCCCGCGCCGCTCCCACTCCTCGCGCAGCACCTTCGTCTCCGCCGGGTCGACGTTGACGGTGAGCGCCTCCAGCGTGTCGGAGCGCATCAGCTTGGCGTAGGCGAGGGCGCGCAGCGTCGGCCGATGGATCTTGGAGATCAGGACGACCGAGTGGACCCGGGACGGCCGCACGCTGTCGTCGCTCGGGCCCTCCGGGGCGGCGATCTCCTCGGAGACCCGGTCGTAGTGCTTACGGATGGCCGTCATCGTCGCGTAGAAGATCACCATGCCGAGCAGGGCTACCCAGGCGCCATGGGTGAACTTGGTGACGAGGACGACGACCAGGACCAGGCCGGTGAAGAAGGCGCCGAACGCGTTGATCGCGCGGGAGCGGACCATGTGACGGCGCGCGGCCGGGTCGGTCTCGGTGGCCAGGTGCCGGTTCCAGTGGCGGACCATGCCGGTCTGGCTGAGCGTGAAGGACACGAACACGCCGACGATGTACAGCTGGATCAGGCGCGTGGAGTCGGCGCCGTAGATCACGAGCAGGAAGGTGGCCGCGCCGGCCAGGAGCACGATGCCGTTCGAGAACGCGAGCCGGTCGCCCCGGGTGTGCAGCTGACGGGGCAGGTAGCGGTCCTGGGCGAGGATCGAGCCGAGCACCGGGAAGCCGTTGTAGGCGGTGTTGGCGGCGAGGAACAGCACCAGGGCGGTGGCCGCCGCGAGCACGAGGAACAGGAAGCTCCCCTTGCCGAACACGGCCTCGGCGACCTGGGTGATCACCGGGTTCTGGACGTAGTCGGCGCCGACCGCGGCACCGTTCTTCAGCAGGTCGACGGCCGGGTTCTCGGCCATGCGGACGTCGGTGACCAGGGCCAGGACGATGATCCCGCAGAACATGGTGACGGCCAGCAGGCCCATCGCCGCCAGCGTGGTCGCCGCGTTCTTCGACTTGGGCTTGCGGAAGGCGGGGACGCCGTTGGAGATCGCCTCGACGCCGGTGAGCGCGGCACAGCCGGAGGAGAAGGCGCGCAGCATGAGGAACACCAGTGCGAAGCCGGCCAGGCCCTGATGCTCGGCCTTGATCGTGTACTGGGCCGTCGGCGCCTGCATCTCGTCGCCCAGGACCAGCCCCCGGAACGCGCCCCACGCGATCATGATGAAGACGCCCGCGACGAACACGTAGGTCGGGATGGCGAAGAGCTTGCCGGACTCCTTGACGCCGCGCAGGTTCATCAGCGTCAGCAGGACGACGACGGCGACCGCGCAGGTCACCTTGTGCTCGACGACGAAGGGGATGGCGGAGCCGAGGTTCTCGATGCCGGAGGCGATGGAGACGGCGACGGTGAGGACGTAGTCGACGAGCAGCGCGCTGGCCACGGTCAGACCGGCCCTGGGGCCGAGGTTGGTGGTGGCCACCTCGTAGTCGCCGCCGCCGCTGGGATAGGCGTGGACGTTCTGACGGTAGGAGGCGACCACCGTGAACATCAGCACGACGACCGCGAGCGCGATCCACGGGCTGAAATGGTAGGCCGACACGCCCGCGATGGAGAGGACCAGCAGCACCTCCCCGGGCGCGTAAGCCACGGAGGACAGCGGGTCGGAAGCGAAGACGGGTAGGGCGATGCGCTTCGGCAGGAGCGTTTCTCCGAGCCGATCACTGCGCAGTGCGCGCCCGATCAGGATCCGTTTGGGCACGTCGGTCAGTTTGGACACAACAGTGGATCGTAAGCCTTCGAACTGGGGGCCGCCCACCCTCCCCCGGGGTGAGCCTGGTTCCGTCGTGCCGGATCTGCCTCACGGGTGAAATCAGCCACGCGTCGGCTGCGGATTCCGCAAGCCGCGCCGATCGTCATGCCTATATGACAACCCCCGTCCGCCGCCGCCCATCGGAGGCCCCATGCACACGACCGCGGAGCTCATCGGCGCCGCCGGCACTCTCGTCGGCCTCGGAATCCTTGCCCTTCTCAGTCTTTGGAGCATCAGCCGCCGCGGATCGCGCAATCCCCGCACGGGGGGTGCCCTGCACGGACCGCGCATGTGTAGCTTGGGCGACGGTCTGAGACCCTGTTCAGAGCCAGGCCAGAAAACTATTTGACTTCTTGACTTCTTTACCCCGGAAGGACGGTCGTGCACATCGTCATCATGGGCTGCGGCAGAGTGGGTTCCGCTCTCGCCCAGACCCTGGAGCAACAGGGGCACACGGTCGCCGTGATCGACCAGGACCCCACCGCCTTCCGACGACTGGGCTCCGGTTTCGGCGGCCGTCGTGTCACCGGGGTCGGCTTCGACCAGGACACCCTGCGCGAGGCGGGCATCGAGGAGGCCGGCGCCTTCGCCGCCGTCTCCAGCGGTGACAACTCCAACATCATCGCGGCCCGGGTGGCCCGCGAGATGTTCGGCATCGAGAACGTCGCCGCCCGTATCTACGATCCCCGTCGCGCCGAGGTCTACCAACGACTGGGCATCCCCACCGTCGCCACCGTCCGCTGGACGGCCGACCAGATGCTGCGCCGGCTGCTGCCTTCGGGCGCCGAGCCCCTGTGGCGCGACCCCACCGGCGGCGTCCAGCTCGCCGAGGTGCACGCCGCCCCGTCCTGGGTCGGCCACAAGATCAGCAAGCTGCAGGAGGAGACGGGCGTCCGCGTGGCGTTCCTGACCCGCCTCGGCGAGGCGATCCTGCCCACCTCGCAGACCGTGCTGCAGGAGGGCGATCTGGTGCACGTGATGATGCGCACCGACGAGGTGGAGAAGGTCGAGGCGTCGTTCGCCGAGGGCCCGAAGGAAGGCGGTCACTGATGAGGGTCGCCATTGCCGGAGCCGGCGCCGTCGGCCGCTCGATCGCGGGCGAGCTGCTGGAGAACGGCCACGAGGTCCTGCTCGTCGACAAGGCGCCGACCGCCATCTCGGTCGAGCGCGTCCCGCAGGCGGAGTGGCTGCTGGCCGACGCCTGCGAGATCACCTCCCTGGACGAGGCGGCCCTGCAGCGCTGCAACGTCGTCATCGCCGCCACCGGCGACGACAAGGTCAACCTGGTCGTCTCGCTGCTGGCCAAGACCGAGTACGGCGTCCCGCGCGTCGTCGCCCGCGTCAACAACCCCAAGAACGAGTGGCTCTTCAACGAGTCCTGGGGTGTCGACGTCGCCGTCTCCACTCCCCGGCTGATGTCCGCCCTGGTCGAGGAGGCGGTGAGCGTCGGCGACCTGGTCCGCCTGCTGCGCTTCAGCCACGGCGACGCCAACCTCGTCGAACTGACCCTTCCCGAGGAGTCGGCCCTGGCCGGCACCCAGGTCGGCGACGTGGAGTGGCCGGAGGACACCTCCCTGGTCACCATCATCCGCGGCACCCGCGTCCTCACCCCCACCCGCGAGGACTCCCTGGAGCCGGGCGACGAACTCCTCTTCGTCGCCGCCCAGGCCAGGGAGGAGCAGCTGGAGGACCTGCTGTCGGTACGCCGCGAGGACACCGGCAAGTAGCCCCGGCGCGACACCTGCCCGCACCGACACGACGGCGGAGGGCGCCCTGGAAGCCCGGGGCGCCCTCCGCCGCCGCCCTTCAACACGACCGTGTCGCCGTGCTCCGCCACGAGAGAAACGACCACGTTGTCGGGAGCGCGCTCGGCGATCACGACGAGTTGCCGGGGACGCCGAAGGCCCGGAACCCCGTGAGGTTCCGGGCCCTGTGCTTCGTCGGCCGGCCAGGCGGGTGCCGCCCGCGTCGCTACGCTCCTCGGCGGTGCCGTCCGCCCGTGGACTCGCCGCCTTCCGCCGCCAGCGCGGCCCTGCGCTCCTCCTCGGCCTTCTCCTCGGCCTCCATCTCGGCGAACACGTCGATCGGCGCCGGTGCCTTCGCGAGGAAGACCCAGGTCAGCCACACCGCGAGCAGGAAGGGCGGGATCTTCAGGGCGACCAGGACCCAGCCCAGCTGGGTGGTGTCGGCCCACCAGTACAGCGGGAAGAGGATCGCGCACTTGGCGAGCAGGATCAGGCCCCATGCCCAGCTGGCCTTGGCGTACGCCGTCTTGCGGCCCGGGTTGCGGGTGCGCCAGGAGAGGTTCTCCTTGAAGACCGGGCCGAGGATCAGGCCGATCAGCGGGACCCCGCACAGGGTCGTGATGATGTACGCCAGCGCCAGGCCCAGCGTGTAGAGCATGCCGGGAAGGTAGAAGTCCTTGGCGTTGCCGGTCATCATCGCGAAGACGACACCGAAGGCGACACCGAAGACCCCGCTGAACGCGTGCTTGACCGTGTCCTTCATCGCCAGCCGGACCACGACCAGGACCAGCGACACCGCGAGCGCGGCGATCGCGGACATGTGCAGGTCCTTGTTGATCGTGAAGATGGTGACGAAGAGCAGGCCGGGCACCACCGTCTCGACCATGCCCCGCACCCCGCCGAACGCCTCGAAGAGCGCGGCCTCGGTCAACGCCCGGGCGTCGTCCTGCTGAGTGTCTTCGGTCGGCTTGTCGAGCGACGTCACCGGCTACTCCCTACCGAGGGGTCTCAGTTCGTACTTCGGGTTGAACAGCACCCGGCGGCCCCGGCTCATGGAGACCCGGCCCGATGCGATGAGCCTGCGTCCCGGTTCTATCCCCACGATGGAGCGCCGGCCCAGCCACACCACGTCCAGCGCGGCGCTGCCGTCGAACAGCTCCGCCTCCAGGGCGGGGACTCCGGCGCGCGGACGCAGGGTGACCGTGCGCAAGGTACCAGTAACCGTGACGATCTGGCGGTCCTGGCAGTCTCCGATGCGGACACAGCCGGCCGTCTCGGCGTCCTCGCGCAGCTCCTCGGACTCCAGGTCCTCCTGGGACGAGGAGAGCCGGTCGAGCATGCGCCGGAACCGGCCCGCCGGCTTTTCGGAACGCGGAACACCACTCATATCTGAAGCGTACCGGGGCTCACCGACACTCCCGTAACCGCGGTCCGGGCGCCGGTGCGGCACCCGTCCCGGCTCACTTCTCGAAGCGGTAGCCCATTCCCGGCTCCGTGATGAAGTGCTTCGGGTGCGAGGGGTCCGCCTCCAGCTTCCGTCTCAGCTGGGCCATGTACACCCTCAGGTAGTTCGTCTCCGTCCCGTACGACGGCCCCCACACCTCCTGCAGCAGCTGCTTCTGGCCGACCAGGCGCCCCGTGTTGCGCACCAGCACCTCCAGCAGGTGCCACTCCGTGGGGGTCAGCCGGACGTCCTTCCCGGCCCGGTGGACCTTCTTCGCGGCGAGGTCGACCGTGAACCCGTCGGTCTCCACCAGGACGTCGCCCTCGCCGCCCCCGGCGGGCTCGGCCCGTCGCACGGCGGCCCGCAGCCGGGCCAGCAGCTCGTCCATGCCGAAGGGCTTGGTGACGTAGTCGTCGGCGCCCGCGTCGAGCGCCTCGACCTTCTCGTCCGAGGAGTGCCGGGCGGACAGCACCAGGATCGGCACCCGGGTCCAGCCGCGCAGCCCCTTGATCACCTCGACGCCGTCCATGTCGGGCAGGCCCAGGTCGAGGACCACCACGTCCGGGTGCCGGGCGGCGGCGAGCTCGAGGGCGGTGGCACCGTCGTGGGCGGCGTCGACCTCGTACCTGCGCGCCTTGAGGTTGATCACGAGGGCGCGCACGATCTGCGGCTCGTCGTCGATCACGAGCACCCTCGTGGCGGTCTGGGGCGTCCCCCCAGCGGGACTCACCATGCGGCCTGCCTTTCCGGTTCTGGCGAATGTCCGTCCGCCGACGGTCCGTGGGCCGGACCTCCGTCTGGTGCGGTCTCTGCCGCGGCGTCCTGGCCGCCCGGCTGCGGCCGGGATCCTGCCGCGCGGAGCGTGAGGACCATGGTGAGGCCTCCCCCGGGCGTGTCCTCGGCGTCGAGGGTGCCGCCCATGGCCTCGGCGAAGCCCCGCGCGACCGCGAGGCCGAGCCCCACCCCCGCCCCGCGCGGTGCGTCACCGTACCGCTGGAAGGGCGCGAAGATCCGCTCCTTGGCCGCGTCGGGCACGCCCGGACCCCGGTCCACGACCCGCACCTCGACCCGGCCGGACATCGCGCTCGCCGCGACCAGCACGGGCTCGCCGTCCGGGCTGTACTTGACCGCGTTCTCCACCAGGTTGGCCACCGACCGCTCCAGCAGCCCGGCGTCGACGGCGACCATGGGCAGCGTCTCCGGGATGTCCAGCTCGACGCTCTCCTCCGGGTCGGGGACCCCGCCGAGCGCCTTCGGCACCACCTCGTCGAGGTCGATCTCCCGGATGATCGGC
This sequence comes from Streptomyces sp. NPDC000345, assembly GCF_042898825.1. Lineage (NCBI taxonomy): Bacteria > Bacillati > Actinomycetota > Actinomycetes > Kitasatosporales > Streptomycetaceae > Streptomyces > Streptomyces sp. NPDC000345. Next base: position 153,874 of record NZ_JBIAZE010000014.1, on the reverse strand, counting down.
GTGACCGTGCCGGTCTGGAGGCGGGACATGTCGAGCAGGTTGCCCACCAGGTGGTCGAGCCGGTCGGCGCCCTCCTCGATGCCCGCGAGCAGTTCCGCCCGGTCCTCCTCGGACCAGGCCACGTCGTCGGACCTGAGGCTGGAGACCGCCGCCTTGATCCCGGCCAGCGGTGTCCGCAGATCGTGGCTGACGGCGGCCAGCAGCGCCGTGCGGATCCGGTTGCCCTCGGCCAGCGCGCGGGCCTGCTCGGCCTCCTCCTGCAGGCGCCGCCGGTCCAGCACGACGACGGCCTGCGCGGCGAAGGCCGCGAGCACCCGCCGGTCCTCGGCGGGCAGCACCCGGCCGGTGAGCGCCAGCGCCATGCGGTCGCCGACCGGCACGTCCACATCCGCCTCGTCCGGCCGCTGCACCGGCCGCCCGAGGCCCACATGGCCCGCGCAGCTCCACGGCGCTCTGTCGTCCGCCCGCTCCAGCAGGGCCGCCGACTCCATGCCGAAGGTCTCCCGCACCCGCTCCAGCAGCGCTTCCAGGCTGGTCTCACCGCGCAGCACGCTGCCCGCGAGATAGGACAGGATCTCCGACTCGGCTCTCAGCCGGGCCGCCTGGTGCGTGCGCCGGGCCGCCAGGTCCACGACCGACGCCACCGCCACCCCCACCCCGACGAAGATGACGATGGCGACGATGTTCTTCGGGTCCGCGATCGTCCACCGGTGCAGGGGCGGGGTGTAGAAGTAGTTCAGCAGCAGCGAGCCCAGAGCCGCCGAGGCCAGTGCCGGCAGCAGTCCGCCCGCCAGCGCGGCCGCCACGGTCACCGCCAGGAACAGCAGCATGTCGTTGGCGAGGCCGAGGTGCACGCTGCTCAGCAGGACCGCCAGGACCGCCGGTCCGGCCACGCCGGCCAGCCAGCCCAGGACGACCCGCCTGCGCCCGAGCCGGGCGCCCCGGGCCACCGGGAGCCCCCGTCCCCTGGCCGCCTCCTCGTGGGTGACGATGTGCACGTCGAGGTCCGGCCCCGAATCCCGGGCGACCGTCGCGCCCACGCCCGGCCCGAAGACGTACTGCCAGGCCTTGCGGCGCGAGGAGCCGAGGACGATCTGCGTGGCGTTCACCCCCCGGGCGAAGTCGAGCAGCGCGGCCGGTATGTCGTCGCCGACCACATGGTGGAAGGTGCCGCCCAGGTCCTCGACGAGGGTGCGCTGGACGGCCAGCTCCCTGGGCGAGGCCGAGGTGAGCCCGTCGCTGCGCGCTATGTACACGGCGAGCACCTCGCCGCCGGCGCCCTTCTCCGCCAGCCGCGCCGCCCGCCGGATGAGGGTGCGCCCCTCCGGACCGCCGGTCAGTCCGACGACGATCCGCTCGCGCGAACCCCAGATCGCCGAGACCCGGTGCTCGCTGCGGTACTGCTTCAGGTACTCGTCGACCCGGTCGGCCACCCACAGCAGGGCCAGCTCCCGCAGCGCGGTGAGGTTGCCCGGCCGGAAGTAGTTCGACAGGGCGGCGTCGACCTTGTCCGGCCGGTAGATGTTCCCGTGCGCCATCCGCCGCCGCAGGGCCTCCGGTGACATGTCCACCAGCTCGACCTGGTCGGCCCGCCGCACGAACTCGTCGGGCACGGTCTCCTGCTGCCGCACCCCCGTGATGGACTCCACCACGTCCCCGAGGGACTCCAGGTGCTGGATGTTGACGGTCGAGACCACGTCGATCCCGGCCGCGAGGAGTTCCTCCACGTCCTGCCAGCGCTTGGCGTTGCGCGAGCCGGGGACGTTGGTGTGCGCGAGTTCGTCCACCAGGGCGACCTGCGGACGACGGGCGAGCACGGCGTCCACGTCCATCTCGGTGAAGACACCGCCGCGGTGTTCCAGCTCGCGGCGCGGGACCTGTTCGAGGCCGTGCAGCATCACCTCGGTGCGCCGCCGGCCGTGGTGCTCGACGAAGGCCACCACGCAGTCCGTGCCGCGCTCCACCCGGCGGTGGGCCTCGGACAGCATGGCGTACGTCTTGCCCACCCCCGGTGCCGCACCGAGATGGATCCGAAGCTTGCCGCGCGCCATGGCCTCATTGTCTTCCCGTGACTCCTGCGTACGCAGCGTCGACCCTACGACCAGTGTTTCCGGCAAAACGGACGGGCTGCGGCGTGGGGGACGCCTTTGACGCAACCCTGACGCGCCGGGCCCACCCCGCGGCCCTCCGTACGGCACTCCGGACATCGGCATCCCCCCTCACCCGCTTCATCGGACGAGCCCCCCGGATCGGTTCACCGCCGGGCACCGCGTCACGCGGGATTGTCCCCGTGCGTCAGCGTCTCCCAGGCGACGAAGAGGCTGTTGGTGCCGGCGGGGCGGTTGCGCTCGGTCAGCGTCCGCGTGTTCGTCATCGCCACGCCCAGCCGGTTGTGCAGCGCGTTGTAGCCGACCTCGGTGACCGGGCCGAGCCCCGGCTTCAGGGAGCCGCCGCACAGCAGGCCCGGGACGGCCGCACCCAGCTCGTACCCGGCCTGGGAGCCGAGGGCCTGCCGCAGGCGCTCACCGACATCGGTGCCGTACAGGTCCTGGCCCTGGATCCGGCTGGTCTCGGCGACATGTGAGATCGAGGAGATGCCGTATCCCGTGTGGGTGAGGTCGCGGCAGGTCTCCTGGGTCAGGCCGGTGACGAAGGTGGCCTGCCCCTGCCAGTAGGCGACGATCTTGTCCCGGGTGTCGAGGTTCTGACTCGGCACGGTCTTCGGCAGGTCGCCGTCGGAAGCGAGGTAGACGTAGGCGGCGGTGCGGGTGCGGAACCTCGCCATGGCCTTGTCGTACGTCCCCCTGTCCTCCAGGAGGACGGAGATGCCGACGGCGGCCTCCGTCATCGACAGCTCCCAGTTCCCGTTGGAGTTCGAGCCGTTGATGATCTCCGGCAGGTAGACGTCGCGCAGCATGGTCGCGAAGCGGCCGGACCCGGCCCAGCCGCCGGTGTAGGTGTACTTGATGATCTCGGCGGCCCTGGGCCAGGAGGAGCCCGCCCAGCCGGTCTGCAGCGGGGCGTTGCTGTCCGTGTGGTCCTTGATCACGGCCGACCAGGCGTCCATCAGCTCGATGGCCTTCCTCGCGTACCGCTCGTCCCGTGTGACGTACCAGGCGAGGGCGTCGGTGTAGGCGGCGAGGGCGTCCTGGCGTTCGTCGGTGCAGCCGTGGTCGGGGTCGGAGTAGGAGCCGCACTCGACGATCGCTCGGGGCGCGGGGGTGCGGTCCAGGGCGGCGTACTTGCTCGCCAGCATCTGGTCGAAGGCGCCCTTCCAGGGCTGGGCGCCGGAGTTCACCTTGACGCGGACGAAGTCGAGTTGCGCCCTGGAGACGGTGACGCCGGGGTGGACGAACGCGGCGGGGGCGGCCTCGGCGCGTGGGGCGTCCGGGGCGGCGACGGCTCCCAGGACGAGGGCGGTGACGGTCACAAGGAATGCGGTTCGGCGCACGGTGCAGCTCCGTTCGTTCTCGTATGTGAACACAGAGCGCCCTTATGAACGAAGGCGTTGAGCCGAGACCGTAGGTCCAGACCAATAGGCCGTCAAGGGTCCGCGCACGACGAAGGGCCGCGCCCCCGCCGGGACGCGGCCCTCTCCTCAGGTCGTACGGTCAGCGGACCTCGGTGATCTCCGGTCCGCGCTGCAGCTGGCCCATGCCGCCGGAGAAGCGGGAGCCCTCCTCCTGCTGGACGCCCTCGGGAACCATCTGCGCGTCGTTCGGCAGCTTGAGGACGATCGGGTCGCGGGGCGCCATCGGGCCCTCGCCGCGGACCACGACCGTGTCCCGGAAGATCTGCTCGAGCAGCCCGGCGGCCTGCGGCTGCACCGCGCCCTGGCCGGAGATCACCCCGCGCAGGAACCAGCGGGGACCGTCCACACCGACGAACCGCACGACGTGGAAGCCGCCCGTGCCGTCCGGCAGCTGCACCGGCACCTGGGCCCGCAGCTCCCAGCCGAGCGGGCCCTCGACCTCGTCGATGATGCCGCCCTGCTGAGTGATGCCGGAGCCGATCTCCTCGCGCACCTCGCCCCAGATGCCCTCACGCTTGGGCGCGGCGAAGGCCTGCAGCTGGATGGCGCTGTCGCGCAGCACGACGGTCGCCGCGACGATCGCGTCGCCCGCGACCTCGACGCGCAGTTCCATGCCGTCGACGCCCGGCACGAACAGACCGCCCAGGTCCACCCGGCCCTCGGCCGGGTCGCGGACCTCGGAGCTGTCCCAGGGTCCGTCGGGCCGCGGCTCGGGCTCGAGCCGGACGCGCTCGCGCTCGCCCGTTACCTCTTCGTCCGCCTCAGTGTCGACACTGTCGACGACCTGCTCGGCCTCGCCGGCCGCGTCCTCGGCGGCACCCTTCTTCTTGCGACGTCCGAACACGTCACTGTCCTTCCCGGTCGGATACGACCGAAGCGTATCGATACCCACCCACACTGCCGCCCACGGCGGCCTGACCGCTTGCGTCGCCCACCGCGGCATGCCCGCCGGTGGACCCGAAGCCCCCCGCGGCCCGTGCCGATTCGGGAAGCTCCGCGACCTCCTGGAAGCGGACCCTCTCGACCTGCTGGACGACCAGTTGGGCAATCCGGTCGAAGCGCTCGAACCGCACGGACTCGCGCGGGTCGAGATTCACCACGATCACCTTGATCTCCCCACGGTACCCGGCATCAACCGTCCCTGGGGCATTCACGAGGGCGACGCCGCACCGGGCGGCCAGCCCCGACCGGGGGTGCACGAAGGCGGCGTACCCGTCGGGCAGCGCGACGGCCACCCCGGTGGGCAGTACGGCCCGCTCCCCCGGCCCCAGTTCACAGCCCTCGGTGGTCCGCAGATCCGCCCCCGCGTCCCCCGGGTGCTCGTACGCCGGGAGCGGTACGTCGGGGTGGACGCGCCGGATCAGGACGTCGAGGGGGGCGCGGCTCACGGGTTCACCTCGAAGGCGCGGGCCCGCCGGATCTGGTCGGGGTCGCTCATGGCCGCCTGGATCTCCTCCGTACGGCCGTGGTTGACGAAGTGCGCCACCTCGACCTCGATGAACAGCGCCTCGGCGCGGACGGCGACGGGCCCGCCGGGGCCGCCGATGCGTCCGGTGGCGGTCGAGTAGATCTTCCGCCCGGCCACCGCCGTCACCTCGGCCTCCAGATGGAGCGTGGTACCGACGGGCACCGGCCGTACGAAGTCGGTCTCCAGCCGTCCGGTCACCGCGATGGTCCGCAGCAGCCAGTTCAGCGAGCCCAGCGTCTCGTCGAGCGCGGTGGCCAGGACACCGCCGTGCGCGAGCCCCGGAGCCCCCTGGTGGGCGGGCTGCACGGTGAACTCGGCGGTGACGCTCACCCCTTCGCCGGCCCGCGCCTCCAGGTGCAGCCCGTGCGCCTGACCGTCACCGCACCCGAAGCAGTGTTCGTAGTGGGCACCGAGAAGCTCGCCGGGAACGGGGGCGTCAGGGTGCCGGACGGGTTTCACGGCGTCGGCCGGAGGCTGAAGAGCTGCGGAAGTACCACTCACAGGCGCAGACCTTACCCGCGCGTCGGCCAATACCGGACACCATGCCAAGCTTGGCGGCATGCAGCTCTCCGCCACCCCCTACGAAGAACGCCTCACCGCCCCCCGCACCTGGTGGCTGATCTCGTTCCTCGTAGGTGTCTCCTTCGCCCTGATCCTGCTGCCCTTCGGCACCCTGCCGCTGCTCGGCGGCCTGGTCGGCGGCACCGCGGCCGCGGCGGTCGTCGCCAGCTCGTACGGCTCCGTGCGCATCCGTGTCGTGGGCGACTCGCTGATCGCCGGCGAGGCGAAGATCCCGGTCGCGGCCCTGGGCGAGGCGGAGATCCTGGACCCGGAGGAGGCTCGCGCCTGGCGCACGTACAAGGCCGACACCCGCGCGTTCCTGCTGCTGCGCGCCTACATCCCCACCGCGCTGAAGGTGCAGGTCACCGACCCGGCCGATCCCACGCCGTATCTGTATCTGTCGACGCGGGAGCCGGAGCGGCTGGCCCAGGCGCTGCGGGCGGCGCGGGAGGCCGCGGCGTAGACGGGGGTCTCTCCGGCCGCGCCGGGACCGCTCAGTCCCCGAGCTCCCCGGGTCTGCCGGGGAGCTCTCGCATGTCCAGCGGGTCGGCGGGCCTCTCCAGCGGCGGCAGGTCCTCCAGCGCGTCCCAGGGCACCTGGGCCCTGCGCAGGTCGGCGCGGATCTTCGCGGCCAGTTTCTTGGTGTCCCGCCGGTTCATGGCCGCGCCCACCACGGCGCCGATCAGGAACGGCACCAGCATCGGCAGGTCACGGACGATCCGCTTCATGATCTGCTGCCGCAGCTCACGCTTCATCTGGCCGCCGAGGGCGTTGTTGATCGAGGACGGCTTGAGCGGGTCGACGCGGCGTTCACCCGACCAGGCGCGCAGATACGCGGTGCTGCGGTCCTTGAGGTTGCCGGGCGGCCGCAGGCCGTACACCTCGTGAAGTTCGGCGATCAGCTTCAGCTCGATCGCCGCGACCCCGGTGATCTCCGCGGCCAGTTCGGTCGGCATCGCGGGCGGCACGGGCAGCATCGCGGCCGCGCCGACGGCCGCGCCCACGGTGGACGTGGCGTTCGCCGCGCCCGTGACGAGCTTGTCGGCGATCTGCTCCGGCCCGAGGCCGGGGAACTGTCTGCGGAGTGTCCTGAGGTCCCTGACGGGGATCCTCGGGGCCATCTCGATGATCCGGTCCGCGAGGTACGCGAGGCCGGCCCTGGCGCGGTCACCGCCCTTGCGGACGCCTTCCCGGGCCAGGCCCTTGGCCTTGTCCGCGACCGACGCAGCCCGTCGCCTGGCGACGGGAGCGGGGCCTCGCCCAGGCGCCGGGAGGTCACCCCCGTCGCCTGTCGCCGCGAGCGAGGCCGATCCCGCAGGGACCACTCCCTTACCGGATGAGCCTCGCTCGTCGTCACGCACGCCGTGCGGGCCGTCGGACGGCCCGTTGTCCGCTCCCGGCAGGCGGAAGCGGCGCTTCCGAGAAGGGGTCGAGCCAGTCACGGCCGACCCCGCCTCAGTCGCAGTCGCGGCAGATCGGCTGACCGTTCTTCTCCCGGGCCAGCTGGCTGCGGTGGTGCACCAGGAAGCAGCTCATGCAAGTGAACTCGTCCTGCTGCTTCGGCAGCACCCGGACGGCCAGCTCCTCATTGGAGAGGTCGGCTCCAGGGAGCTCCAGCCCCTCCGCGGCCTCGAACTCGTCGACGTCGACGGCCGAAGCGGACTTGTCGTTCCGCCGGGCCTTCAGCTCTTCAAGACTGTCGGAGTCGACATCGTCGTCGGTCTTGCGTGGGGTGTCGTAATCGGTTGCCATTTCGCCTCTCCCCCTCTGGGTGAATGCGGTGTCTCCAGCGCACGTAACGCGTGAGAGGCCGGACTTGTGCCCGCCTCGAGGCGGAGATTTTGCCTCACATCAAGGTCTGTTACTCAATCGACACCCAACCGGACTCCTCATGAGTGATCGGCTTGGATGGCGATCGGGACCGTACACGGTCCTGATGTCGCACTTCAAAGGCGTCTCACCGTGTACTTCCCGTGATCACGACCCCCGAAAACCCGGATTTTCCGGGCTTTACGACAGCCGCTGTGATCACGGAGGGTAGATGGCCGGAAAATCGCCCTTGTGATCGATCACACACGGGGTAGCGGGTGCGGAGTCCTGAGAATTCCGCGCAAAGCGAACATCCCCGCGTGTGTCGGCGACATGATCTCAGACGGGCAGCGTGACACGCATCATGAGCCCCCCTCCCTCGCGCGGCTGGGCCGCGATGTGCCCGCCGTGCGCCCGGGCCACGGACCGCACGATGGACAGCCCGAGCCCGACCCCCTTGTCGCTTCCCGTGCGCTCCGTGCGCAGCCGCCGGAACGGCTCGAAGAGGTTGTCGATCTCGTACGCCGGCACGACCGGCCCCGTGTTCGACACGACCAGGACCGCCTGCCCGTGCTGGACCTCGGTGGTCACCTCGACCCAGCCGTCCTCCGGGACGTTGTAGCGCACTGCGTTCTGCACCAGGTTCAGTGCGATGCGCTCCAGCAGAACACCGTTGCCCTGGACCACCGCGGGCTTCTGCTCGCCGCGGATCGTCACGCCCTTGGCCTCCGCCTCCGCGTGCACCTGGTCGATGGCCTGCTCGGCGACCTCCGCGAGGTCGACCGGCTTGCGCTCGACGATCTGGTTGTCGCTGCGGGCGAGCAGCAGCAGGCCCTCCACCAGCTGCTCGCTGCGCTCGTTGGTGGCCAGCAGGGTCTTGCCGAGCTGTTGGAGCTCCACGGGCGCATTCGGATCGGACAGGTGCACCTCGAGCAGTGTGCGGTTGATCGCCAGCGGCGTCCGCAGCTCGTGCGAGGCGTTGCCGACGAAGCGCTGCTGGGCGGTGAAGGCTCTCTGGAGCCGCTCCAGCATGTCGTCGAAGGTGTCGGCCAGCTCCTTGAACTCGTCGTCCGGGCCGTCCAGCTCGATCCGGCGGGACAGGTCCGAGCCGGCCACCGCGCGAGCCGTGCGGGTGATCCGGCCGAGCGGGGACAGGACGCGTCCGGCCATGGCGTAGCCGAAGGCGAAGGCGATCACAGCGAGGCCGAGCAGGGCCAGCAGGGAGCGGCTGAGCAGGTTGTCGAGGGCGACCTGACGCGAGTGGTCGATGCAGTCGCTGATCGCCGAGTTGAACTGGGTGAGGGTCAGGCCGGTGGCGTTGTTGACCGCGGGGCAGTCGGCACTGGCGACCTTGATCTCGTTGCTGGCGCTCACGATCTTGAACGGCGGCTGGTTGCCCGTGCTGATCGCCTGGGCGGCCAGCAGGTAGATGATCGACAGCAGCAGGATGCCGGCGATCAGGAACATCCCGCCGTACAGCAGCGTCAGGCGTATGCGGATGGTGGGGCGCAGCCACGGGAAGGGGGTCTGCGGCCTCCTGGGGTCCCAGGTGGGTTTCGGCGGCGCCTGGGGAGGCGCGGGTGCGGCGGCCACGGGGATCAGATCCGGTAGCCGGAGCCGGGGACGGTGACGATCACCGGGGGCTCGCCCAGCTTGCGGCGGAGCGTCATGACCGTCACGCGTACGACGTTGGTGAACGGGTCGGTGTTCTCGTCCCACGCCTTCTCCAGCAGCTGTTCCGCGGAGACGACGGCGCCCTCGCTGCGCATCAGCACCTCCAGGACGGCGAACTCCTTGGGTGCGAGCTGGACCTCCTTGCCGTCGCGGAAGACCTCGCGGCGGTTCGGGTCGAGCTTGATGCCGGCACGCTCCAGGACGGGCGGCAGCGGCACGCTGGTGCGCCGGCCGAGGGCGCGCACCCGGGCGATGAGCTCACTGAAGGCGAAGGGCTTGGGGAGGTAGTCGTCGGCGCCGATCTCCAGGCCCTCGACGCGGTCGCTGACGTCGCCGGAGGCCGTGAGCATCAGCACGCGTGTGGGCATGCCGAGCTCGACGATCTTGCGGCACACGTCGTCGCCGTGCACGAGGGGGAGGTCGCGGTCGAGGACCACCACGTCGTAGTCGTTGACTCCGATGCGTTCCAGGGCGGCCGCACCGTCGTACACGACGTCGACGGCCATGGCCTCCCGGCGCAGTCCGGTGGCCACCGCATCGGCGAGCAGCTGCTCGTCCTCGACGACGAGTACGCGCACGTCGCTTGTCCTTCCTGTGTCCACCCGCGTAGCGCTCGGTGAGCGCGCGTGGGCAGGGGTGCTGGTGAGTGTGTGCTTCCATCCTGCCCTTTTCGGCCATAAGTCGGCGGTAAGACGGTGAGCGGGCGATGAAGGGCAGGTATGAACCCCGGGAATGCGAGATTTTCTCGTCCGGTTGAGGTTTCCGTGGAAGGGAGCGGGGGGAGGACGGCTTTACACCCCGCGATCACGCTCTGCATGTGCCACAACACCAGTGGTGCTCCGCGATCCGCTTGCCGCAGAGTGGGCGTGGGTGTCCGGCACCGTCGCCGCCCGGCAGGGCAGCGCTGGGCACCTACTGGAGACGTGATCGCCCCTTCCCGACCGGCACATCCCTGTGCCATCGACCCACGACCCAAGGACGAGGGGGCGCAGCATGGACGCATTCACCGCAGGACTTCTGCAGCGCATAAGGGCGACCGAGTCCGATCTGACGCGGGCTCGTGACGAGGGCGACGACTTCCTCGTCGAAGTGGAGCAGGCAGAGCTCGACGACCTGCGCCGCCTCGCCGCCGAACACGGTGTGGAGGTCGGCGCGTCGATCGTCTGAGCGTACGCGTTGACGGAGGGGCCCCGGCGAATCCAGCGCCGGGGCCCCTTTCGCGTGCCGGGCGGGAGCGGCCTGCCGGCCGGCTCCGCCCCGCGGCGCTCAGTCGTGCCAGGCGCCGAAGTCCTCCAGGAGACGCTGGAGGGGCCCGAAGACCGCCGGGGTGGCCGCGATCGCCAGATCGCGTGAGGGGAGCTCTCCGGGGCGTCCACCGGTCAGCGCGCCCGCCTCCCGGGCGATCAGGTCACCCGCGGCGAGGTCCCACGGGTGCAGGCCGCGCTCGTAGTAGCCGTCGAGGCGGCCGGCGGCCACGTCGGCCAGGTCGACGGCGGCCGAGCCGCTGCGCCGGATGTCCCGCAGGAGCGGGATGAGCCGCTGCGCGACGTCGGCCTGGTGCGTGCGGACCTCGGTGACGTAGTTGAAGCCGGTGGAGACCAGCGCCTGGTCGAGGGGGGCCGGGGCACGGCAGGTCAGCACGCGCTCTCCCTCCCAGGCTCCGGTCGCCCGCGCCCCGGCGCCGCGCACCGCGTGGTACGACTCCCCGCGCATCGGGATCTCGACGACCCCGACGACGGTCTCGCCGTCCTGCTCGGCGGCGATGGAGACGGCCCAGGTGGGCAGCCCGTACAGATAGTTGACCGTGCCGTCGAGGGGGTCGATCACCCAGCGGACGCCGGTGCTGCCGGGGCTGGCGGCGCCCTCCTCACCGAGGAAGCCGTCGTCGGGGCGGTGCTCGGAGATCAGGCCGGTGATCAGCTTCTCGGCGGCGATGTCCATCTCGGTGACGACATCGATCGGGCTCGACTTGGTGGCGGCCACCGCGAGATCGGCCGGGCGGCCGTCCCGCAGCAGCTCACCGGCCCGGCGGGCGGCCTCCTTGGCCAGCTTGAGCAGGTCCGAGTGCAGGGGGTCGGTCACGGGGCTCCTCACGCGTAGGGGCTGTCGGCGCCCGCGGCGGCCGGCCGGGGACCGCGGGCCGGGCAGCACCCGACGGGGCAGAGGTCATGGCTGGGGCCGAGGGCACCCAGGGCGCACGGCGTGCCCTGCCGGCCGCTCTCGGCGGCGGCGCGCTCCAGGACGAGGTCGCGGACGGCGGCGGCGAAACGCGGGTCGTCGCCGACGGTGGCCGAGCGGCGCACCGGCAGCCCCAGCTCACCGGCCCTGGCCGTGGCCTCCGTGTCGAGGTCGTAGAGGACCTCCATGTGGTCGGAGACGAACCCGATGGGTGCCATCACGACGGCGGGGACCCCGGCCGCGTGACGCTCCTCCAGGTGGTCGCAGATGTCGGGCTCCAGCCACGGGATGTGCGGGGCTCCGGAGCGGGACTGGTAGACGAGCTGCCACGGGTGGTCGACGCCGGTGCGCTCGCGGACGGCGTCGGCGATCAGGCGCGCCACGTCCAGATGCTGCCTCACGTACGCCCCGCCGTCGCCGTGGCCCCCGGGGGGGCCGGAGGTGTCCGCCGAGGCCGTCGGGATCGAGTGAGTGGTGAAGGCGATGTGGGCGCCGGCGCGGAGGTCTTCCGGGAGGTCGGCGAGGGAGGAGACCACGCCGTCGATCATGGGCTCCAGGAAGCCGGGGTGGTTGAAGTAGTGCCGCAGCTTGTCGATCTTCGGCAGCGGCAGGCCCTCGGCCTCCAGGGCGGCCAGCGAGTCGGCGAGGTTCTCGCGGTACTGGCGGCAGCCCGAGTAGGAGGCGTAGGCGCTGGTCGCGAGGACGAGGACGCGGCGGCGGCCGTCGGCGACCATCTCGCGCAGGGTGTCCGTGAGGTACGGGGCCCAGTTGCGGTTGCCCCAGTAGATCGGCAGGTCCAGGCCGTGTTCGGCGAAGTCCTTGCGCAGGGCGTCCAGGAGGGCGCGGTTCTGGTCGTTGATGGGGCTGACCCCGCCGAACAGGAAGTAGTGCTGCCCGACTTCCTTGAGGCGTTCCTTGGGGATGCCGCGCCCGCGGGTCACGTTCTCCAGGAACGGGACCACGTCGTCCGGGCCTTCCGGGCCGCCGAAGGAGAGCAGGAGCAGGGCGTCGTAGGGGGTGGCATCGAGCGCGTCTGGCATGAGTCGATCCTGCCACCCGCCCCCGACAGCCGGGAAACGGCGGGTGACCGGGTGAGTCGGCGGACCGGGGGGCGGCACCTGGCCGGGGAGGTGCGCGAGGGGTGCGTTAGGGTGACCTAACTCGTAAGCTGTATGGACTGTCTTCACGCCTTACCGAGCGTCACCGCACACCCACGAGCCGCCTTTTCCTCGCGCCGCGCCGAGCCGCCACGCGCGCGTGACCGGACCCTTCGGAGACACCCGTGCCGAGCCCCTACCGCGCCCTGTTCGCCGCTCCCGGCTCCAAGGGCTTCTCCGCCGCGGGGTTCCTCGGCCGGATGCCGTTGTCGATGATGGGCATCGGCGTGGTCACGATGGTCTCCCAGCTCACCGGGCGCTACGGACTCGCGGGCGCCCTGTCGGCGACCATCGCGCTGGCGGCGGCGCTCGTCGGGCCGCAGATATCGCGCCTGGTGGACCAGTACGGTCAGCGCCGGGTGCTGCGCCCCGCGACACTGGTGGCGCTGACTGCGGCGGCCGGACTGCTGCTGGCGGCGCACTTCGAGTGGCCCGACTGGTTGCTGTTCGTGTGCGCCGCGGGCATCGGCTCGGTGCCGAGTCTCGGCGCGATGATCAGGGCCCGCTGGGCGTCCCTGTACCGGGGCACGCCGCAGCTGCACACCGCGTACTCCTTCGAGTCCGTGGTCGACGAGGTGTGCTTCATCTTCGGGCCGATCATCTCCATCGGCCTGTCCACCGCCTGGTTCCCCGAGGCGGGCCCCCTGCTGGCGGCCTGCTTCCTCGCCGTCGGCGTCTTCTGGCTGACGGCACAGCGGGCCACCGAGCCCGAGCCGCACCCGCGCGAGCAGCGTGGCGGAGGGACCGCGCTGCGCTCGCCCGGTCTGCAGGTCCTGGCGGCCACCTTCGTGGCGACGGGCACGATCTTCGGGGCGGTCGACGTGGTCACCGTCGCCTTCGCCGACGAACAGGGCCACAAGGGCGCCGCGAGCGTCGTCCTCGCTCTCTACGCGGCCGGTTCCTGCGTCGCCGGACTCGTCTTCGGTCTGCTGCGGCCGCAAGGGGCACCGGAAAGGCGCTGGCTGCTGGGCGTGTTCATGATGGCCGTGAGTATGATCCCCCTCCTACTGGTCGGAAACTTGCCGTTTCTGGCCGTGGCGCTGTTCGCTGCGGGTCTGGCCATCGCTCCCACGATGATCACCACCATGTCCCTCATCGAAGAGCACGTACCACGCGCACAATTGACCGAGGGCATGACCTGGATCAGCACCGGGCTCGCGGTCGGGGTGGCGCTCGGCTCCTCGATCGCCGGCTGGGTCATCGACGCGGCGGGCGCACGGGCCGGGTACGGGGTCCCGGCGGTGTCCGGGGCCGTCGCGGTCGCGGTCGGTTTCCTCGGGTACCGCCGGCTCAGCAGGCCGGCTCCGGGTCGGGGAGGCACCGTTGAGCAGCACAGCGAGCGGGAAGAACGGCACGTGGCGTAACTGGGGCGGCAATGTGTCCGTCCGTCCCGCGCGGGAGGTCATGCCCGCCTCCGTCGACGAGCTGGCCGCCGCCGTGCGCCGGGCCGCCGAGGACGGGCTGAAGGTGAAGGCGGTCGGCAGCGGCCACTCCTTCACGGCGATCGCCGCCACGGACGGAGTGTTGATCCGCCCTCAACTGTTGACCGGCATCCGCAAGATCGACCGGGACGACATGACCGTCACGGTCGAGGCCGGCACTCCGCTCAAGAGACTCAACATCGCCCTCGCGCGCGAGGGTCTGTCGCTCACCAACATGGGCGACATCATGGTGCAGACGGTTTCCGGGGCGACCAGCACCGGCACCCACGGCACGGGCCGCGAGTCCGGCTCGATAGCCGCCCAGATCAAGGGCCTGGAGCTGGTCACCGCCGACGGCTCGGTGCTCACCTGCTCCGAGAAGGAGAACCCGGAGGTCTTCGCGGCCGCCCGGATCGGCCTCGGCGCCCTCGGCGTCGTCACCGCGATCACCTTCGCCGTGGAGCCGGTCTTCCTGCTCACCGCGCGCGAGGAGCCGATGCCGTTCGACAGGGTCCTCGCCGACTTCGACGAGCTCTGGGCCGAGAACGAGCACTTCGAGTTCTACTGGTTCCCGCACACCGGCAACACCAACACCAAGCGCAACAACCGCAGTGCGGGTCCCCGCAGGCCGGTGGGCCAGGTGTCCGGCTGGATCGAGGACGAGTTCCTCTCCAACGGCGTCTTCCAGGTGGCGCAGTGGGTCGGCCGCGCGGTGCCCGCCACGATCCCGGCGATCGCCCAGATCTCCAGCAAGGCCCTGTCCTCGCGCACCTACACCGACCTTCCCTACAAGGTCTTCACGTCCCCGCGCCGGGTGCGCTTCATGGAGATGGAGTACGCCGTCCCGCGCGCGGCCGTCACCGAGACGCTGCGCGAGCTGAAGGCGATGGTCGACCGCTCCGGCATGAGGATCAGCTTCCCCGTGGAGGTGCGCACCGCGCCGGCCGACGACATCACGCTGTCCACCGCGTCCGGCCGCGACAGCGCGTACATCGCCGTCCACATGGTCAAGGGGTCCCCCTATCAGGCGTACTTCACCGCCGCCGAGCGCATCTTCACCGCACACGAGGGCCGACCGCACTGGGGGAAGATCCACACGCGCGACGCGGAGTACTTCGCCCAGGTCTACCCGCGTTTCGGCGAGTTCACCGCGCTGCGGGACCGGCTGGACCCCGACCGCCGCTTCCAGAACGACTACCTGCGGAGGGTTCTCGGGGCGTAGCGGCGTTCCGGCCCCGGCGAGGCGCTCCGGAGCGACAGCGGGATTCGGCACCGGAACGGAAACGCACGAACCGGACCCGATGGCCGAGTCTGCGGAAAATAGCGTGAAATACGCCACTTTCAAGATCACAGAAACCGCTTAACGGACGGCCAAGTCCCACCTCTTGCCAGAAGTTGGGCGGCGCGCCAATCCACGCACGTGGCCCAAATGGAGTACTGTTGCGAGCCCTGGGCCCGGCCTCCCTACAGGGTGTCCGGGGCCTTGCTGGACCGCCAGGAGGGGACTAGTTGCACAGGGTGACGGCGTTGGTCACTTAGCGTGGCGAATAGGTAACCGTGCCATAACGGCGATCCAGGGCCCGCGCCCGACACGCCGGGCAACTCGGCAAGGTTGTGGCAGGCTGCACCCGGGCAGGCCACACTCGACTAGCGGAAGCAGCGACGCACGTGACGTCGGCAGGCACCACCCGGGAGGTCCCCATGCCCGAACTGCGTGTCGTGGCCGTCTCGAATGACGGCACACGGCTGGTGCTGAAGGCTGCGGACAGCACGGAGTACACGCTTCCGATTGACGAGCGTCTGCGCGCCGCCGTACGCGGCGACCGTCCCCGCCTCGGCCAGATCGAGATCGAGGTGGAGAGCCATCTCCGCCCCCGTGACATCCAGGCGCGTATACGAGCCGGCGCGACCGCGGAAGAGGTCGCGCAGATGGCAGGCATCCCCGTCGACCGCGTACGCCGGTTCGAGGGCCCCGTGCTGGCCGAGCGCGCCTTCATGGCCGAGCGGGCCCGCAAGACACCCGTCCGCCGGCCCGGTGAGAACGCCGCCGGCCCCCAGCTCGGCGAGGCCGTCCAGGAGCGGCTGCTGCTGCGCGGCGCCGAGAAGGACACCGTGCAGTGGGACTCCTGGCGCCGCGACGACGGCACCTGGGAGGTCATGCTCGTCTACCGGGTCGCGGGCGAACCGCACTCGGCGAGCTGGACGTACGACCCGCCCCGGCGGCTCGTCCAGGCCGTCGACGACGAGGCCCGCTCGCTGATCGGCGAGTCCGACGACCTCGCCGCGCCCGAGCCCAGCTTTCCGTTCGTCCCGCGCATCGCGCGACTGCCGCGCGACCGCACGATGGACCGTGCGCTGGAGCGGCCGAGCCCGCCCGCGCCGTCGGCCGAACCGGCCGAGGAGACCACCGGCGAGCGGGAGCGGGACTCGCTGACCAGCCTGCTGGAGGCGGTGCCGAGTTTCCGGGGCGACATGGTCGTCCCGGAGCGGCCTTCGGAGCCGTCGGAGGAGCCCGAGGAGCAGGAGCCCGCGGCCGAGGAGCCGCCGGCGCCCGCCGCCTCCGCCGGTTCCGCCTACGCGGACGTCCTCATGCCCCGGTCCGTCGGCAGCCACCGCGACCGGCTGATCGGCGCCACCGACCGCCAGGCCGAGGCGGACGGCGTCCGTCCGGGCCGCCGGGCCGCGGTGCCGAGCTGGGACGAGATCGTGTTCGGAACACGCCGCAAGAAGCAGGAGTAAGCCGCCCTCCGGCAACTTTGCCGGGGCACCTGCCCGTTCACCGGTATCGGTTCGCACGAAGGTTCATACGTACAAAGGGGCCGCGCCTACTCGGCGCGGCCCCTTTGTACGCCCCGGTGCGACACAGGTCACTGCGGCTCGGGTCCCACGGCGACCGGCCGGGACGGGTCCGACGACCACTCCGACCAGGAACCCACGTACAGAGCCGCCTGAATGCCCGCCACCGCCAGCGCCAGCACCTCGTGGGCGCCGGAGACGCCCGAGCCGCAGTACACGCCCACCTCGGTGCCGTCGGACACTCCCAGCGCCTTGAAGCGGTCGTGCAGCTCCTCCGCGGGCAGGAAACGGCCGTCCGGGCCCACGTTGTCGGTGGTGGGCGCGGACACCGCGCCGGGGATGTGTCCGCCGACCCGGTCGATCGGCTCGACCTCGCCCCGGTACCGCTCTCCCGCCCGCGCGTCGAACAGCACTCCGGACCGGGCCAGTTCGGCGGCCCCGTCCGCGTCCAGGAGGCCCGTGGCGCCCGGCACCGGCTCGAAGTCGCCCTCCACGCGCGCGGGGACGTCGACCGAGAGGTCACCCCGCCACTGCGGCAACCCGCCGTCGAGGACCCGCACGTCCGGGTGACCCGTCCAGCGCAGCAGCCACCACGCGCGGGCCGCCGCCCAGCCCTGTCCTCCGTCGTACACGACCACGGGTCGCCCGGCCGACACCCCGGCCCGGCGCATCGCCGCGCCGAACTCCGCGAGGCCGGGCAGCGGGTGCCGGCCGGCGGCGCCCGCCGCTCCCGCGAGTTCGCTGTCCAGGTCGACGTAGACCGCACCGGGTACATGTCCGGCCTCGTAGGCGGCCCGGCCGTCGAAGGGCGGCTCCCCCGCCGCCTTCGCCACGGTGAGCTGCCAGCGAACGTCGAGAACGACGGGCGGGTTCTCCCCCGCCAGGTCGCCGGCGAGTTCGGTTGCGGTGATGATGGCGTTCATGGCCACCATCCTCCCGCACGGGGTGGCCCCCACGCTCAGGTCCGGCTACTCTGCTCGGCCGGACACGCTCGATCACGAGGCGTACGGGATCGAGCACATGCCGTACAGGCGATCGACATACGTCGACAACCGCGCGTAAACCGACGAGAAACCCCCCATCAGGCATCCTCCGAGGGCGGAAGCGACACGGTCACCGAGAGGTGCCGAGGAGAGAGGGACGATGACCGAGGCACGTGGGTCGGCCGGCCTGAACGGCACAGCGCACGCCCGGCACGCGCCCGGTACACCCTGTTGGGTGAGTCTCATGGTGCACGGATTGACGGCCACCCAGGAGTTCTACAGTGAGCTGTTCGGTTGGGAATTCCAACCCGGTCCGCACCAGCTCGGCCCCTACGTACGCGCTCTGCTCGACGGCCGCGAGGTGGCCGGCATCGGCCAACTGCCCCCGGACCGCCACCTCCCCGTCGCCTGGACGCCCTACCTCGCCTCCGACGACGTGGACGCGAGCGCGGAGACGGTGCGGCTGTGCGGCGGCACCATCGGGGTCGGCCCCCTGGACGCCGCCGACGCCGGGCGCCTCGCGATCGGCTCCGATCCCTCCGGCGCCGTCTTCGGCATCTGGCAGGTGGCGGCCCACCAGGGCACGAACCTCACCGGGGTGCCCGGCACGCCCGCCTGGAACGAACTGCTGACCTTCGAGACCGCGGGCGTCGTCAAGTTCTACGAGACGGTGTTCGGCTACACGCGGGAGGCCAAGGTGTCCGCCGACCTGGACTACGTGACCCTGAACATCGGCGGGCGGCCGGTCGCCGGCATCCACGGCATGGGCACCGCGCTGCCCCGGGACCGGGGACCGCACTGGGTGACGTACTTCGAGGTGGCCGACGCGGACGCCGCGCTCGCCCTCGTCGTCGACCTGGGCGGACACGCCCTCGGACCGGCCCACGACAGCGCGCACGGGCGCGTGGCCGACGTGGCCGATCCCGAGGGAGCCCGCTTCGCCCTGATCGAGCAGCCCCGCTGACTCACGGTCAGGTGCCGAGGACGGCGTCCGCGGCCGACCGCTGCCGCAGGAACAGTGCCGTGCGGTCCGCGAGGACGTCGGGGTGCGCGTCCAGCCACCGCTGCTGCGTCGCGGCCAGCCTGGCGTAGGCGGTCTGCAGGTAGCCGGTGCCGGCCTTGCAGCGAAGGTCCGCCCGGACGGCCGGGTGGGTGCGGAGATCGGTCCCGGCCGGCAGTGCCTTGAGCAGACCCACGGGTGTCCGGGCGCCGAACCCCGCGTGTGCCATGCACCTCTGCCACCGCGCGCCGACCCTCCGGAACGCCGTGTCCCGCTCCAGGCTCTCCAACGACTCCCGCTCCCCCTCGCCGAGCCGCAGCCGCAGCGTCAGCCATCGCCCGCGCCCGTCGCCGAGCAGCCGCTTCTCCGCCTCGGCCTGACAGCCCGTCGAGGGCTGCGCCACGTCCACGAACCTGCCCTTCACCTTCACCTTGTCGTCCGGGTCTCCGAAGAGCGCCCGGGAGAACGCCTTGCTCTCGGGCCGCTCGGGCGGCAGCGACTCGGCCGCCTCGTCCCCCGTGCTCCCCCGGGACTCCAGGGTCTCGACGCCGAACGGCTTCGGACGGGGGATGTCGGTCTCGCCGGCCCCGGCCACGGGCGCCGCGCGATAGGTGAACCCCTTGCGCGCCATGCACGTGGTGATGAGCCGCTGCTTCGCGGTGGCGATGCGTTCCTTCTCCGGGCCCCAGCTGTAGACCAGTGCGTAGATCGGCGGTCTGGTGCCGAGCTCGTTCAGCTCCGCCGGCGAGAGGGCCGCCGCCTTCCCGGCGTCCGTCCGCGAGTCCCCGGCCCGGGCGCTGAAAGCCCATGCCGTCGCGCCCACGACCAGGACGAGCAGGAGCGCGGCGACGCGGCGGCCACGGCTGCCTTGTGTGATCAGCAACATGAGTTCCTCGGCGGGGATGCGGCGCGCGGCGCGGGTCCCGGCGGTCGCCCGTCGGGACCCGGCGCGTTCGCGGATGGCGGCGGTGGGGATCAGTAGCAGTCGATGGACGTCGTGCCGCGCAGCCGCAGCGAGCTGGCCTTGTTGCGCAGGGAGGTGGGCAGCGGGGCGCCGTTCGCCCTGCTGTTCGTGTCGCCGTCGTCGTAGTGGGAGTTGGCGTAGTCGCCCGGGTTCACGCAGAAGAGGAAGCCGTTCGCGCTCCAGTCACTGCCGGTGTAGTTGTAGTAGTGGCTCTCGTAACCGCTGTTGCTGGAGTTGCTGGCGGACCACACCTGGTTGCTCACCGTGACGCCGTTGCTGAACGTGTCGTTGCCGAAGTCCGTGTCGGTGTCGAAGTACGAGTGCTTGGCCGAGTTGATGTCCGTGAAGAAGACGCAGTGGTAGCCCGAGGCGCAGTTGGGACCCGCCGACGCCGGCGACGCCGCGACCACTCCTCCGGCGGCCAGCATCGCGGCCAGCCCCGCGACGACCGCCGCCTTCCTGCGCAGACCTGACACCGTGGTTCGTACCGTCATGTCGTTTCTCTCTCCGTCGTCCGGCCCCGGGCGGACCCGGGGGGAGGGAAGGAGGGCGGCACACGGGCATCGCGCCGCCCCTCGCCGACTCACCGTGAACCCGTGCGGTGCAGCGGTGGCACAGGGCGACCGCCGTTCCGGTGCAGTCCCGGTGCAGTGGGGCCGCCGGACCGTGGTTCGTGGGCCCGGTGGCTCGGGTGGGACCGGCCGGACGCGGCGGGGCTCTGGCGCCACGCGTGTAGCGCGCGGCATCGTTGGCCGCAGACCGAACGGCGGCGCGCGCACGCTCGGGCGCGTCGGGGGGATTCATGGGGGGACGCATGGAATTCCGTGTGCTGGGACCGGTGGAGGTGTGGGGAGCGGGACGGAGACTCCCGTCCTTCGCGCGCAAACCGACCGCGCTGCTGGCCGCGGGGCTGGTCGACGCCGGCCGCGTGGTACCGGTGGACCGGCTGGTGGACGCCGTGTGGGGGGAGGATCCGCCGGCCACCGCCGCGAAACTCGTCCAGAGCTATGTGGCGGCCCTGCGCCGGGTGCTGCACCGGCCGGGCAGCGCGCCGGTGATCGTGACCCGGCCCAGCGGTTATCTGTTCCAGCCGGAGGCGGAGAAGCTGGATCTGTGGCTCTTCCAGAACCTGGTCGAGCGCAGCCGGCTGGAACGGGAGCGGAGCCGGCACACGGCGGCTGCGGACACGCTGGAGCGGGCGCTCGGCCTGTGGCGCGGCCCTGCCCTGGGCGGCGCGAGGAGCCCGGCGCTGCGGGTGGAGGCCACCCGGCTGGAGGAGATGCGGACCGCCGCCGCCGAGCAGCTGATGGACGCAAGGCTCCAGGCCGGCGGCGGCGCGGAACTGATCGGTGAGCTGACCCGGCTGGTGTCCGGTCATCCGCTGCGGGAGCGATTACGGGGGCTGCTGATGGTGGCCCTCTACCGCGCGGGACGCCGGGCGGACGCCCTCGCCGTGTACCGGGACAGCAGCCGGCTGCTGCGCCAGGAACTGGGAGTGGAGCCCGGCCCAGAACTGACCGATCTGCACGCGCAGTTGCTGGCCGCCGACGCGCTCGGCCCCGGCAGCCGCCTCCCCCGGCTCACCCCGGAACCGGCCGTGGTCACCGTCACCGGCGGGCTGCGGACGCCCCGGCAGCTGCCCGCCGCGGTGGGCTGTCTGACGGGCCGCCGGGCGGAGACGGAGCGTCTGGTCACGGCGCTCACGCGGACCGGCGGCTCCTCTGAGGAGGTCCCCGGCCAGGTCTGTGTCGTGCACGGGATGGGCGGTGTCGGGAAGACGGCCCTCGCCCTGCACGTCGCCCACCGGGTGGCGGCGTCCTTTCCCGACGGGCAGCTGTACGCCGACCTGCGCGGCGCCGACCCGGCACGGTCCGCCCACCCGGGTGAGGTCGTCGCGGAGTTCCTGCGGGCGCTGGGCGTACGGGCGGAGCAGGTACCGGGCGGACTCTCCGAACGCACCGCGCTCTACCGCACCGTGCTCGCCCGCCGTCGGGTCCTGGTGGTCCTGGACGACGCCGCCGGGGACCGCCAGGTCCAGCCGCTCCTGCCCGGGTCCGGCGGCAGTGCCGCGCTGGTCACCGGCCGCCGGCACCTGACCGGTCTGGATGCGTCGGCACGGGTCGGGCTGGGAGCGCTCGGTCCGAGGTCCACGGTCGAGCTGCTGGGGAGCCTGGTGGGAGCCGACCGGGTCGCCGCGGAACCGTCCGCCGCGCTCGACATCGCGCGGCTGTGCGGTGGGCTGCCGCTCGCGATCCGCGTGGCGGGTTCCCGGCTCGGCGCCCGCGGCCGGTGGCCCCTCGCCGGCCTGGCCGCACGGCTGCGGGACGAGCACCGCAGGCTGGACGAGCTGCGCACCGGCGACCTGGACGTGCGCACCGCGATCGCGCGCAGCTACCGGGGACTGTCCGCGCCGGAACGTCTGGCCTTCCGGCGCCTGGCCCTGCTGGGACCGGTCGACCTCGCGCCCTGGCTCGGCTCACCCCTGCTCGGGGTCTCCCTCGCCGAGGCCGAACAACTGGTCGAGGCGCTGGTGGAGGCCCATCTGCTGGAGATGCCGGCTCCCGACGACACCGGCCGGATCCGCTACCGGTTCCACGAACTGGTACGCCTGTACGCCGAGGAACGGGCGTGCGCCGAGGACTCCGCGGCCGACCGCTGGGCCGCGATCGAACGTGCCGTGCGACTGTGGCTCACCCTCGTCCGCCACGCCGCGCACCAGGAGCCACAGCCGGGCCGCGTCTCCCGGGCGCCGGACGACGACGAGCGCGAGTGGGGCAGACCGGCGGAACGGCCACGCCGCCTGCTCGACCGTCCCGGCCCACCGCCGCCCCGGCACACGGACGGCTTCCTGCCGAGCGGCGCGGCTCTGCGGTGAGGCCGGCTTGCACGCGGTCCCTGCGGTCGGGCCGGGGTCCGCGCGGCTTGCGGAGCGGGCTCAGAAGGGCGGGACCGGAAGGACGTCCGGCGAGAGGGCCCCGGCGCGTGCGGAGGCGCTCGTCATGCGGCGGCGGTGGTGCCGGCGGCACAGGACCTCGTAACCGATGGTGTCCGCCTGGTTGACGTCGCCGACGACGACCTGCGCGCCCTCGACGACCATGACACCGCCCACCGTGCGGGCGTTGTGCGTGGCGCGGGCTCCGCACCAGCACAGGGCCTCGACCTGGAGGACCTCGACCCGGTCGGCGAGTTCGACGAGCCGCTGGGAGCCGGGGAACAGCTTGGAGCGGAAGTCGGTGGTGATGCCGAAGGCGTACACGTCTATGCCGAGGTCGTCGACCACGCGCGCGAGCTGGTCGATCTGCTCCTCGGCGAGGAACTGGGCCTCGTCCGCGATCACGTAGTCCGCGCGGCCGCCCTGGGAGAGGTGGTCGACGAGGTACGCGTACAGGTCCTGGCCGTCCTCGACCTCGACCGCGTCGGTGACCAGGCCGAGGCGGGAGGACAGCTTGCCCTGGCCGGCGCGGTCGTCGCGGGTGAAGATCATGCCCTGCAGGCCGCGCGCGGAGCGGTTGTGCTCGATCTGCAGAGCCAGCGTCGACTTCCCGCAGTCCATGGTTCCGGAGAAGAACACCAGCTCGGGCATGGTGAGGTGAGCACCTTTCGGTGAGTGGGGAGGGGACGAGGACGGCGGGGGCCTGGCTTCAGGAGCGTACTTCGAGCAGGGGGACGAGCTGCTCGGCAGGGGTCATGGAGCCGTGGTTGCCGACCATGGCCGACTCCTTGGGCTCCCGCTCGGAGGCGATGATCAGGACGTCGTCCCGGGCGGCCGCGATCACGTCGCCCAGGCGGTGGTACACGCGTTCGTCGATCTGCGGCCCGAACCAGCCCGCGGCGATCGCCTCGTCCCGCGAGGCCACCCAGAACTGCTCGCCCAGCACCTCGCGCCAGCAGGTCAGCACGTCGTTCTCGGCGCCCGGTACCGCGTAGACGTGGCGGGCGCGGCCCTCGCCGCCCAGCAGGGCGACTCCGGCGCGCAGCTCCCAGTCCTCGTCGAAGTCGATGCGGTGCTGCTCGTCGAAGGGCACGTCGACCATGCCGTGGTCGGCGGTGACGTAGAGCGCGCTGCGCGGCGGCAGCTGCTCGGCCAGGCGCTGGACGAGCCGGTCCACGTACATGAGCTGGCCGCGCCAGGTGTCGGAGGCGACGCCGTAGCGGTGGCCCGCGCCGTCCAGTTCGGCGTAGTACGTGTAGACCAGGGAGCGGTCGCCGGCCGCGAGCTGCTCGGCGGCGAGGTCCATGCGTTCCTCGCCGGTCAGCCGCCCGTGAAACGTTCCGCCGCTGAGCGCGACCTTCGTCAGCGGGGTGTTCTGGAACGCGGGCGACGAGACCTGCGCGGCGTGCACACCGGCGGCGTCGGCGAGCTGGAAGACCGTCGGGTACGGCTGCCAGGGGCCCGGCGCGGTCCACGGCTGCCACCGGAGCTGGTTCATCAGCTCGCCGGTGGCCGGGTTGCGGACGGTGTAGCCGGGCAGTCCGTGGGCGCCCGGCGGGAGACCGGTGCCGACGGAGGCGAGGGAGGTCGCGGTGGTCGCCGGGTAGCCGGCGGTGAGCGGGCGTCCGGTGCCGCCGCGCGAGCTGCCGAGGAGCGCGTGCAGGTACGGCGCCTCGTCCGGGTGGGCCTTGATCTGCTCCCAGCCGAGGCCGTCGATCAGGAAGACGCAGTTGCGGTCGGCCGGGGTGAGCTCCGGGATCGCCGGGGTCATACCGGGTACGCCGAGGCCCGCGGCCAGCGTGGGCAGCAGGTCGGCGAGGGAGCCGGAGCCGTATGCGGGGACGGGGGCGGAGGACACGTCAAGGATCTCCACGTCGTCCCAGGCGGACTCGGCGGAGGCGGGATCGGCGGGGCGCCCTCGGTCATGGGCGGCGGGGGGCGACGGGTGGGACATCAGCGGGACAGGTCCGCGGTCGCCTCGGAGAGCGCCTGGGCGAAGGCGAGCGCCTGGCGCACCGTCTCCGGGCCGTCGCCCGCCTCGCTGACGCGCAGACTGAGGTCGTCCGCCGTCGAGTTGCCCGTGTAGCCGTGGTCGGCGTCGCAGTTGGGGTCGCCGCAGGCGGCCGGCTCCAGGTCGATGCGGGAGACGGCGCCCCAGCCGATGGTGAGCACCACCTCGCGCGGCAGGGTGCCCGGCGTGTACGACTCGGGGTTGGCGACCACGCGGCTGACGACGACCGAGGAGATCCGGCCGAGCTTCACGGACTCCGTGGAGGTCGTGGCGTACGGCGTCGGGGAGGTGGTGTCGGCGGCCTGCTCGTCGGTGTGGCTGACGATGAAGCGGTTGCCGGTGAGGACCAGCACGGTCACATGCCGGCGCACCTCGTTCTGGTCGAACGTGGTCTCCTGGTGGACCAGGTACGACCGGATGGGCTCGCCGCCCACAGCGGCCTCCACCGCCTCGGCCACGAGGGCCGGGTAGTAGCCGCTCCGCTCGATCGCCGCGCGCAGCCCCTGGGTCGTCGTACTGGTCTTGGCCATGCCGTCCATCCTACGGGGACCCACTGACTGCGAGGCACCGCTCGCGGGTGCTTCCCCGCCTCCGTCGGCATGCGCGCGGCCGGTCCCGTCGCCCTTCCGGACGCGCGCCCACGAGCCGGATCCGGACGGCCGGGCGGCCGCACCCACGGGGCTGCCCTCCGGCCGGGCGCGGTGTCCTCGCGCCGGTGCCTCGGGACGGCCTCCCGGACGGTCTCCGGACGTTCCGCGGCCACGAGGCGGGGCACCGGCTCGGCGCCGCCCCCGTCCGGGCCGAGGGCGATCACCGGCGGCGTCGTTCAGTAGGCCGGCAGTGTCCGCGGGCCGAGATCGTCGCGGGCCGGGGGCGGGGCGAGGCGGACCGAGGCGCCGAGCACGCTCAGACCGTGCGGGGCGACGACGACCGGCTCCAGGGTGACCGCGACGACCTCCGGGTGGTCGTCGACCAGGCGGGAGACACGCAGGAGGAGTTCCTCCAGGGCGGGGGTGTCGACGGGGGTGGAGCCGCGCCAGCCGAAGAGGAGGGGGGCGGTGCGGATCGAGCGGATCATGGACGTCGCGTCGCGGTCGGTGACCGGGACCAGGCGGTGGGCCATGTCGCCGAGCAGCTGGGAGGCCGCCCCGGCGAGCCCGAAGGACAGTACGGCTCCGGCTGCCGGGTCGATGACCGCGCGGACGACCGTGTCGACCCCACGCGGGGCCATCGCCTGGACGACCGGACGGAGTTCCTCCGGCTTCCCGAACAGCTCGGTCAACTCGGCGTACGCCCGCCGCAGTTGCTCTTCGTCGGCGAGGTCGAGGCGTACGCCGCCCAGGTCGGCGCGGTGCCGCAGGTGCGGGGCGGTGGCCTTGAGGGCGACGGGGTAGCCGAGGGCACCGGCGGCCCGCGCCGCGTCGTCCGGGGTGGGCGCGGGGAGGGCCCGGCGGGTGTGGACGCCGTAGCGGCCGAGCAGCTCGCAGGTCTCCTCGGTGCCGAGGGTGAGGCCCTGGCCGCGCGAGAGGAGCCCCTCGATCAGCCGGGCGGCGCCCTTCTCGTCGATGTCCTCGTACTCGGGCACCTTGCCGGGGTCGGCGGCCTCGCGGCGCCACTGCGCGTACTTCACCGCTTCGGCGAGGGCGCGCACGGCCCGCTCGGCCGCGGGGTAGGCCGGGATGAGGTGGGCGCCCTCGGGGGCCGCGACGGCGGCGGGTCCCTCGGGGATGTCGCCGGCGGCCGGCGGCTGCGTCCCGCCGTCCGCCGCCGCGCCGCGCGCGCGTGCGGTCGCGCCGGAGCGCGGTGCGGTGCTCGTGGCGGCGGACAGGGCGGCCGCGAGACCGCCCAGTTCCACATGGACGACGAGCACCGGCTTGGCGGGGGCCGCGGCCGCGGCCGAGCGCAGTGCCTCGGCGAGCGCCGCGTCGCTCGGCGAGGCCTCACCGATCGCCGGTATCGCCGTCACCACGACCGCGTCGCAGGTCTCGTCGGCGAGCGCGCGGGCGAGCGCCGCGTGGAAGTCCTCGGCCGACGCCTCCGTGGTGAGGTCCAGCGGCGGCAGCGGACGCAGGCCCTCGGAGAGACAGGCGTCGTAGGTCAGCAGCCCCAGCGACTCGGAGTTGCCCAGGATCGCCACCCGGGGCCCGGTCGGCAGGGGCTGGCGGGCGAGCAGCAGCCCTGCGTCGACCAGTTCGGTGATGGTGTCGACGCGGATCACGCCGGCCTGGCGCAGCAGCGCCGAGACCGTGGCGTGCGGGAGCCGGGTCGCGCGTACGGCGTGGCCCTGCGGGGCGGAGCCGGAGCCCTGGACGACGACCAGGGGCTTGGCCGCGGCGGTACGCCGCGCGAGGCGGGTGAACTTGCGCGGGTTGCCGATGGACTCCAGGTACATCAGGGCGACATCGGTGTCCGGGTCGTCGTACCAGTACTGCAGGACGTCGTTGCCGGAGACGTCCGCGCGGTTGCCGGAGGAGACGAAGGTGGACACGCCGGTGACACCGGTGACGCCTCCGCCGCGGCGGTGCAGGCGGGACAGCAGGGCGATGCCGATGGCGCCGGACTGGGCGAACAGGCCGATGCGGCCGGGGCGCGGCATCTCCGGGGCGAGCGAGGCGTTGAGCCGCACCTGCGGGGAGGTGTTGATGAGGCCGAAGGCGTTGGGGCCGACGATCCGCATGCCATACGCGCGTGCGTGCCGTACGAGTGCGCGCTGGCGCTCGCGCCCGTCGGGGCCGCTCTCGGCGTACCCGGCGGAGAGGACCACGAGTCCCTGGACGCCGTGTTCGCCGCATTCGGTGACGACCTCGGTCACGTGCTCGGCGGGTACGGCGACGATCGCGAGGTCGACGGGGCCGGGGATGTCGCGCACGGAGCGGTGGGCGGGGACCCCGTCGAGCTCCTTGAGGTCTTCGGGGAACGCCCGGTTCACGGCGAACAGGGGTCCGGTGAAGCCCGCCTGCCGGAGGTTGCCGAGGACGCCGCGGCCGACGCCTCCGGGGGCGCGTCCGGTGCCGATCACGGCGACGGAGCCGGGCGCCAGCAGCCGCCGTACGGAGTGGGACTCGGCGCGCTGTTCCCGCGCGCGCTGCACGGCCAGGGAGCGTTCGGTGGGTTCGAGGTCGAACTCCAGGCGGACGACGCCGTCCTCGAAGCTGCGCTGCTGGGTGTAGCCGGCGTCCGTGAACACCTTGATCATCTTGGTGTTGGCGGGGAGCACCTCTGCGGCGAACCGGCGGATGCCGCGCTCGCGCGCGACGGCCGCGATGTGTTCGAGCAGGGCGGAGGCGACGCCGCGCCCCTGGTGGGCGTCCTGGACGAGGAAGGCGACCTCGGCCTCGTCGGCGGGTGCGGAGGCGGCCATGCCGTCGGCGCCAATGCGGTCATAGCGTACGGTTGCGATGAACTCGCCGCCGACCGTGGCCGCGAGTCCCACCCTGTCCACAAAGTCGTGGTGCGTGAAGCGGTGGACGTCCTTGGCGGACAGTCGCGGGTAGGGCGCGAAGAAGCGGTAGTACTTCGACTCGTCCGAGACCTGCTCGTAGAAGCTGACCAGGCGCTCGGCGTCATCAACGGTGATGGGGCGGATGCGCGCGGTGCCGCCGTCGCGCAGCACCACGTCGGCCTCCCAGTGGGCGGGGTACTCGTGCCGGTCCGAGGCGCTCTGCATGGGGCCCAGAGTACGGCTCGCGTCCGACAACGGCGCGAGGCAGTCTGTGGGAGGACGGTCGCCGGATCGAGGCCGCGATCCGGCGACCGCCCGAGGGACGGGCCGTTCGACCCGTTCCTCCCACGCTTCACGTGTGGAACACTGGTCTAGACAACCTGAACCCCGAAGGGCAGCAACACATGGCTGAGCGCCGCGTCAACGTCGGCTGGGCCGAGGGCCTCCACGCCCGCCCCGCCTCCATCTTCGTCCGAGCCGCCACGGCCGCAGGCGTCCCGGTGACGATCGCCAAGGCTGACGGCAACCCCGTCAACGCGGCCTCCATGCTGGCCGTCCTCGGCCTCGGCGCCCAGGGGGGCGAGGAGATCGTCCTCGCCTCCGACGCCGAGGGCGCGGACGCCGCCCTCGACCGGCTGGCGAAGCTGGTCGCCGAGGGTCTCGAGGAGCTCCCCGAGACCGTCTGAGTCACACACGAAGCCGCGTCACCCTCTCGGGTGGCGCGGCTTCGCCGTTTTTCGTACGGATTTTCGCGGCAGCGCTGTGGAATTACCCGCGGCATAACCGGAAACCCGCCCCCGGGCACACGAAGAGCACGCCACCGGGAATTCCGGGCGCGCGCGGAAAGGGGCAGCGGAAATACCTCTCCGCCGAATATCCCTTCTTTGTATACGGCCCCCGTGTTAATGCCGCAGGCCCGTCATGTTTACGGGAGGTTGCGAAGTCCTCACACGGTCCGCGCCGCCGGAGAAACGCAGCCGGTGCGCCGCCGTCGCCCGCTCGGTGTGCAGAGCCGTGACCGTCCGCGCGCGCTCCTGGTCGCCGCGCGCCACCGCGTCCACGATGGCGCCGTGTTCGGCCCAGGACTCCGCGGGGTTGGCCGGCGCCTCCACGGCGTACATCCAGGCGATCTTGTGGCGCAGCTGGGTGAGCATCGACGTCAGGGCCTGGCTTCCGGAGGCCTGGGCGAGCGTCTCATGGAACCAGCCGCCCAGGGAGCGCAGATCCTCGCTGTTGCCCCTCCTGGCCCGCTCCTGGCCCAGCCGGACCAGACCGCGCAGCACCTTCAGATGGGCCTCGGTGCGGCGCTGGGCGGCCCGCGCGGCGCCGAGCGGCTCCAGGAGCATGCGCATCTCCAGCAGGTCGGCCGCCTCCTGCTCGGTCGGCTCCGCGACGCACGCGCCCGCGTGGCGCCGGGTGACGACGAAACCCTCGGCCTCCAGGGTGCGCAGTGCCTCCCGGACGGGGACGCGGGAAACTCCGTAGCGGCGGGCGAGGAGTTCCTCGGTGAGGCGGCTGCCGCGCTCGTAGACACCCGCGACGATGTCGTCCCGGATGGCCGTGCACACCGAGTGCGCCGGAATACGCATGACCGACCTCCGCCTTAATCCCCGTGAAACGTCGACGATTGACGTGTGTTCCGTGACTCTATTGCAATGAGCCGGAATTTCCGATGGCGGACCGGAATCCAGGGATATTTTTTGGACAGCGGGGGGTCGTAAACGGCGAAAGCCCCGGCCACGCGGGCCGGGGCTGGACGATCTGTCGCCGTGTGTCGTCAGACGTTCACACCGTGCTGGCGGAGGTAGGCGACCGGGTCGATGTCCGAGCCGTACTCCGCCGTGGTGCGGGCCTCGAAGTGCAGATGCGGGCCGGTGACGTTGCCGGTCGCGCCGGACAGGCCGATCTGCTGCCCCGGGGTGACCTGCTGCCCCACGGAGACCCCGATGGAGGACAGGTGACCGTACTGGGTGTAGGTGCCGTCGTTCATCTTGATGACGACCTGGTTGCCGTACGCCCCGCCCCAGCCCGCCTCGACGACCGTGCCCAGGCCGACCGCGTGCACGGGCGTGCCGCTGGCGGCGTGGAAGTCGATGCCGGTGTGGCTGCCGGAGGACCACAGCGAGCTGCTGGCCTGGTAGCCGGTGGAGACGTAGGAACCGGTGATCGGCAGCACGAAGGCGTTCAGGCGCTTGCGCTCGGCCTCGCGGGCGGCACGCACGCGTGCCTCGCGCTCCTCCGCGGCCTTCTTGGCGGCGGCCACGCGCGCGGCCTCCTCGAAGGCGGCCTTCTTCTGCACGGCGACCTGGTCGTCGATCTGCTCGGCGACGGACTCGCCGGCGGTGACGACGGGGATCAGCCCCGTCTCCTCGGGCGTGGGCTCGGCGGCGAAGGCCGGGGCGGAGGCGACGGTGGCCATGACACCGGTGGTGGTGAGCGCCGCGACGCTCGCCGCGCGCGCGGTGGTGCGCTGCATCCGGCTGGGGCGACGGTGCTTGCCGGTGGCGCAGGTGAACGCCATGAAGTTGAGCGGTCCTTTCCTTCCTTCTCGCCTACCGGGTTAGCTGACGGGTTCGGAGCAGGAAGGTCTCCTACGGGCCCCCTCGCGTTCGCGCGGGCGTCCGATTCACCCCAGGGACTTCATGGGTCCCCGGCTCCCCTGGCTCGCGCCGTACGGGGACTCGGCGATGACTGTTCGGTGCCGCGGATGCGGCGCACTGCCTGACGAACAGCCCGCATGAAGCTATGCGGCGCCGCTTTCAATCCTCAAACGGATCAGGGTTTTTGTAGCGCATCCCACAGCACAGACAGGCAACCTCTGCCTCAATCCGGACATCTTGCGGCCCTGGTGGCCGTCGCCGTCCACCAGGGCCCGTACGCGCGTGTGCCGTTGGCCTCGGCGGCCGCGGGTCCGGTCGCCGCTACTCCGCCGGCACGACCTTCACCTCGCCGATGCCGAGCGCCTCGACGGCCTCCTCGATCCGGGCGGCGTCACCGACGAGGACGGTCACCAGACGGTCCACCGGGAAGGCGCTCACGGCCGCTGCGGTGGCCTCCACCGTGCCGGTCGCGGCGAGCTGCTGGTACAGCGTGGCCTGGTAGTCGTCCGGCAGATGCTGCTCGACCTGGTCGGCCAGGGTGCTCGCGACGGCCGCGGCGGTCTCGTACTTCAGCGGCGCCACGCCCACCAGGTTCTGCACGGCGACGTCGCGCTCGGCGTCCGTCAGACCCTCGGCGGCGAGGGTGCGCAGCACCTTCCACAGGTCGTCCAGGGCGGGACCGGTGTTCGGCGTGTCGACGGAGCCGCTGATGGCCAGCATCGCGGCGCCCGAGCCGTCCGGCGCGGACCGGAGCACCTGCCCGAAGGCGCGCACCCCGTAGGTGTAGCCCTTCTCCTCGCGCAGGACGCGGTCCAGGCGGGAGGTGAGGGTGCCGCCGAGGCAGTACGTGCCGAGCACCTGCGCGGGCCACACGCGCGCGTGCCGGTCGGCGCCGATACGGCCGATGAGCAGCTGCGTCTGGACGGCGCCGGGGCGGTCCACGATGACCACGCGGCCGGTGTCGTCGGCGGTCACCGGCGGGACGGGCCGCGGCTGGGCCGAGGAGCCCGTCCAGGCGCCCAGGGTGTCGCCGAGGAGCGCGGCCAGGTCGACGCCCGTCAGGTCGCCGACGACCACGGCGGTGGCCGTGGCCGGCCGGACGTGCCTCTCGTAGAAGGCCCGTACGGCAGCGGAGTCGATCTTCTCGACGGTGTCCGCGGTGCCCTGGCGGGGGCGCGACATGCGCGCGCTCGCCGGGAAGAGCTCCTTGGAGAGCTCCTTGGCGGCACGGCGGGAGGGGTTGGCCAGCTCGTGCGGGATCTCGTCCAGACGGTTGCGGACGAGGCGCTCGACCTCGCTGTCGGCGAACGCGGGCGCGCGCAGGGCGTCGGCGATCAGGCCGAGCGCCTTGGGCAGGCGGGAGGCGGGCACCTCCAGGCTGAGGCGGACGCCGGGGTGGTCGGCGTGCGCGTCGAGGGTGGCGCCGCAGCGCTCCAGCTCGGCGGCGAACTCCTCCGCCGAGTGCTTGTCGGTGCCCTCGGAGAAGGCGCGCGCCATGATCGTGGCGACGCCGTCCAGGCCGGCCGGTTCGGCGTCCAGGGGCGCGTCGAGGAGGACCTCGACGGCGACGACCTGCTGGCCGGGGCGGTGGCAGTGCAGAACGGTCAGGCCGTTGTCCAGCGTGGCGCGCTCGGGTGCGGGGAACGCCCACGGCTTGGCCTCGCCCGCCCTGGGCTGGGGGTGGAAGTCCATCGTGGCGAGCTCGGTCACTGGGCCGCCTCCTCGTTCTCGTCCTGGTCGGCGGGGGCTTCGGGGGCGGTCGGCTCGTAGACGAGCACCGCGCGGTTGTCCGGGCGCAGGCGGGCCTTGGCGACCTCCCGCACCTCCTCGGGCGTCACCTCCAGCACGCGCTGGACGGCGGTGAGCGCGAGCTGCGGGTCACCGAACAGAACGGCGAACCGGCACAGTTCGTCGGCGCGGCCGGCCACGGTGCCGAGCCGGTCGAGCCACTCGCGCTCCAACTGCGCCTGAGCGCGCTCCATTTCCTCGGCGGTCGGACCCTCCTCGGCGAACCGGGCGAGCTCCTCGTCGATGGCCGCCTCGATGACGGGCACCTCGACGTCCCCGGACGTCTTCACGTCCAGCCAGCCCAGGGAGGGCGCCCCGGCGAGCCGCAGCAGCCCGAAGCCGGCCGCGACGGCCGTACGGTCGCGGCGCACCAGCCGGTTGTAGAGGCGGGAGGACTCGCCGCCGCCGAGGACGGTGAGCGCCAGGTCGACCGCGTCGCACGCGCGCGTGCCGTCGTTGGGCAGGCGGTAGGCGGCCATCAGGGCGCGGGCCGGGACCTCCTCCTCGACAACCTCGCGCAGCTGCTCGCCGATGACCTCGGGCAGGGAGCCGTCGCGCGGCTCCGGCTTGCCGTCGTGGCCGGGGATGGAGCCGAAGTACTTCTCGATCCAGGCGAGCGTCTGCTCCGGGTCGATGTCGCCGACGACCGACAGGACGGCGTTGTTGGGCGCGTAGTACGTGCGGAAGAACGCGCGCGCGTCCTCCAGGGTCGCCGCGTCCAGGTCGGCCATCGAGCCGATCGGCGTGTGGTGGTAGGGGTGGCCCTCCGGGTAGGCGAGGGCGGTCAGCTTCTCGAAGGCGGTGCCGTACGGAACGTTGTCGTAGCGCTGGCGGCGCTCGTTCTTCACGACGTCGCGCTGGTTCTCCATGGACTCGTCGTCCAGGGCGGCCAGCAGGGAGCCCATGCGGTCGGCCTCCAGCCAGAGGGCGAGCTCCAGCTGGTGGGCGGGCATGGTCTCGAAGTAGTTGGTGCGCTCGAAGCTGGTGGTGCCGTTGAGGGAACCGCCGGCGCCCTGGACCAGCTCGAAGTGGCCGTTGCCCTTGACCTGGGCGGAGCCCTGGAACATGAGGTGCTCGAAAAGGTGAGCCAGGCCGGTACGGCCCTTGACTTCGTGGCGCGAGCCGACGTCGTACCAGAGGCACACCGCCGCGACGGGGGTCAGGTGGTCCTCGGAGAGCACCACGCGCAGGCCGTTGGCCAGGCGGTGCTCGGTCGCTGTCAGGCCCCCGGAGCCTGCCTGGGCTGTGGCCGTGTGACCCATGGGCATGTACGTCCTTCCGATCGCGGACGCGGTCGTGGAAACCGCGCGTTTCCTGCCGGTCCTGTCACTGTATGCAAGCGTGCGGTCGGTCGGCGAAGTTCCCGGAGGCCGTACGCCGAGAGCGAGAAACCGGGAGCGGGGACGCGGGCGGTGATGGCGTACCCTGCGGGCAATCATGGAGGCGGCCCCCCGCACCGGGCCGGCAGCCCTCACGGACCGCCTGCCCTCCGGGCCCGGCGGTCGAAACCGGGTCCTGAGCCCGGTCTGTCAGTGCCACGGTCCACAATGGTCCGCGTCAGATACCGTCCCACGCTTGAGCAAGGAGCCGGCAGCGATGGCCCGCCGCAGCACGAAGACCCCGCCGCCCGACGACTCGTACGAGGAGCGGATCCTCGACATCGACGTCGTCGACGAGATGCAGGGCTCCTTCCTCGAGTACGCGTACTCGGTCATCTACTCCCGAGCCCTGCCCGACGCCCGCGACGGTCTCAAGCCGGTGCACCGCCGCATCGTCTACCAGATGAACGAGATGGGACTGCGCCCCGACCGCGGCTATGTGAAGTGCGCGCGGGTGGTCGGCGAGGTCATGGGCAAGCTGCACCCGCACGGCGACGCGTCGATCTACGACGCCCTGGTGCGCATGGCGCAGCCCTTCTCCATGCGCGTGCCGCTGGTCGACGGCCACGGCAACTTCGGTTCGCTGGGCAACGACGACCCGCCGGCCGCCATGCGGTACACCGAGTGCCGGCAGGCCGCGGCCACGAGCCTGATGACCGAGTCGATCGACGAGGACACCGTCGACTTCGCGCCGAACTACGACGGCCAGGAGCAGGAGCCGGTGGCGCTGCCCGCCGCCTTCCCGAACCTGCTGGTCAACGGCGCGTCCGGGATCGCCGTCGGCATGGCCACGAACATGCCGCCGCACAACCTCGGCGAGGTCGTCGCGGCCGCCCGCCACCTGATCCGCCACCCGAACGCGGATCTGGAAGCCCTGATGAAGTACGTCCCGGGCCCCGACCTGCCCACCGGCGGCCGGATCGTCGGCCTCTCCGGCATCCGGGACGCGTACGAGTCGGGCCGCGGCACGTTCAAGATCCGCGCCACGGTCGCGGTGGAGACGGTGACGGCCCGCCGCAAGGGCCTGGTCGTCACGGAACTGCCGTTCACCGTCGGCCCCGAGAAGGTCATCGCCAAGATCAAGGACCTGGTCGGTTCGAAGAAGATCCAGGGCATCGCCGACGTCAAGGACCTCACCGACCGTGCGCACGGCCTGCGCCTGGTCATCGAGATCAAGAACGGCTTCGTGCCGGAGGCGGTCCTGGAGCAGCTGTACAAGCTGACTCCGATGGAGGAGTCCTTCGGCATCAACAACGTGGCACTGGTGGACGGCCAGCCGCTCACGCTGGGCCTCAAGGAGCTCCTGGAGGTCTACCTCGACCACCGCTTCGACGTGGTCCGCCGGCGCAGCGAGTTCCGCCGCGGCAAGCGCCGCGACCGGCTTCACCTGGTCGAGGGCCTGCTGACGGCACTCGTCGACATCGACGAGGTCATCCGGCTGATCCGCTCCAGCGAGAACGGTGCGCAGGCCAAGGAGCGCCTGATGGAGCGCTTCTCCCTGTCGGAGATCCAGACCCAGTACATCCTCGACACTCCGCTGCGCCGCCTCACCAAGTACGACCGGATCGAACTGGAGGCGGAGAAGGAGAGGCTCAACGCGGAGATCGCGGAGCTGACCCGGATCCTGGACTCGGACGCGGAGCTGCGCAAGCTGGTCTCGTCCGAACTGGCCGCGGTGGCCAAGAAGTTCGGCACCGAGCGGCGTACGGTCCTGCTGGAGTCGTCGGGTACCCCCGCCGCCGTGCCGCTGCAGGTCGCGGACGACCCGTGCCGGGTCCTGCTGTCGTCCACGGGCCTCCTGGCCCGCACGGCGAACGGCGATCCCTTCGCCGAGGACGCGGACGGCAAGCGCACCAAGCACGACGTGATCGTCTCGGCGGTGCCGGCCACCGCTCGCGGGGAGATCGGCGCGGTCACCTCGACGGGCCGGCTGCTGCGGATCAACGTCGTCGACCTGCCTCAGCTCCCGGACACGGCCGCGGCACCGAACCTGTCGGGCGGTGCCCCGCTGACGGAGTTCGTCTCCCTGGAGGGCGACGAGACGGTGGTCTGCCTGATCACGCTCGACGAGTCGTCGCCGGGGCTGGCGCTCGGCACGGAACAGGGTGTGGTCAAGCGGGTGGTGCCCGACTACCCGTCCAACAAGGGCGAGCTGGAGGTCATCACCCTCAAGGAGGGCGACCGGATCGTCGGCGCGGTCGAGCTGCGCACCGGCGAGGAGGACCTGGTCTTCATCACCGACGACGCCCAGCTGCTGCGCTACCAGGCCGCGCAGGTGCGCCCGCAGGGCCGTCCTGCGGGTGGCATGACGGGCATCAAGCTCGCCGACGGCGCGAAGGTGATCTCGTTCACGGCGGTGGACCCGGCGGCGGACGCGGTGGTCTTCACGGTCGCGGGCTCACGCGGCACCTTGGACGACTCCGTGCAGACGACCGCCAAGCTGACGCCCTTCGACCAGTACCCGCGCAAGGGCCGCGCGACCGGCGGGGTGCGCTGCCAGCGGTTCCTGAAGGGTGAGGACTGCCTGTCCTTCGCCTGGGCGGGCCCTGCCCCGGCGAAGGCGGCGCAGAAGAACGGCATGCCCGCCGAGCTGCCGGAGACGGACCCGCGGCGCGACGGCTCGGGCGTCTCGCTGGCGAAGACGGTGGGCGTGGTGGCAGGACCGGTCTAGGCCACTTCCCCGGGATCCCTCGCGTCATCCGGATCCCGTACGTAGCGCAGGACGCCCCACATGGCGTGTTCGTCGGCGTGTGGGGCGTCGCTCCTGCACCCCTCGAGCTCCTTGTCCAGGGCCGGTGCGTCGATGCCGGAGCCGATGAGGACGAGCTGCGTCAGGCGCGGGCCGGCGGCGGGCCAGGGCTCCGGACGGAACCGCAGGAAGCGCCCCACGGCGTGCACGGCGTAGCGGTTGCGCGTGTCGTGGGCTCCGAAGTCGACGTATCCCTTGATCCGGTAGAGCCCCTGGGGCCTGCTGTCGAGGAACGCCATCAGGCGACGTGGGTCCATGGGCGTCCCGGAGGTGAACGAGAGGCTGTCGTAGGCGGTGTGCAGGTGCCCGGCGTGCTCCTCGCCCTCGTCGTGCTCGTGCAGGTCGTCGAACGACAGCTGCCCGACGCGCTCCTCGCCCGGCCTGCAGTCGAAGAGGAACTCCGGGTCGATGCGGCCGTAGGCGGCGGGCACGACCGCGGCGCGGTCGACGAGCGACCGGACGAGCCCGAGGACCCGCTCGCCGTCGGCGGCCCGGTCCAGCTTGTTCACCACGACCAGATCGGCGAGGGCGAGATGCCGGTCGATCTCGGGGTGCTTCGTACGGGTCGCGTCGAACTCGGCGGCGTCGACGACCTCGACGAGCCCGCCGTACACGATCCCCGGGTGCTCGCTGGCGAGCACCATGCGGACCAGTTCCTGGGGCTCGGCGAGGCCGCTGGCCTCGATGACGACGACGTCGATGCCGGCGGACGGACGCGTGAGCCGCTCGAGGTAGACGTCCAGCTCACTGGCGTCGACGGCGCAGCACAGGCAGCCGTTGCCGAGGGAGACGGTGGAGTCGCCCAGCGCGCCGGCCACGGCCATGGCGTCGATCTCGATCGCCCCGAAGTCGTTGACGATGGCACCGATCCGGCTGCCTCCGCTGCGGTGGAGGAGATGGTTGAGGAGCGTCGTCTTGCCGGAGCCGAGGAATCCGGCGAGGACGACGACCGGGATCTGCTGCGGAGTGCGGCTCTGCGTCACCGTGCGACCTCTCTGGCACCTGCGCGTACTCCGGCTCACGGCCCAGGAGCGCGTACGGGGATGGAACGCGCCCCAGGATACGAGCCGGCGGAATCCTCGCCGAAGTGAACGATTGTTAGCTGCACTTGCGGGGCAGACGTCTGGCAAGGCGCCCTGGCGTGCGACCCTCGCTTCCCTCCGTGCGCCTCCCCTCCGCCTCCCCCGCCGATCAGAGCCGCTCGGCACTCTGGGAGACGGCAAGCGCCGCCCACCGCTCGCCGGTCCCCGTCACTCCACCCGCACCCCGACGACCGGCGCACGGCCGCCTGAACCGGGGGTTGACATGGCCACACGGAAGTCTCGGATACGGGGGCTGGGCCCCCTCGCGGCAGCGGGCTTCGGCGTGGCGGCCGGAGCCCTGGTAGCGCTGACCGTGAAGCGGAACGCACTCGGCGATCTGCGCACGCGGCTGGAGCACCTGGAGCAAGGGGTCTCCGCACCGCCCCACGCCAATCTGGCGCATCAGCAGCGGCTGCACTGGGAATTGCTGAGCAAAGCGATCGACAGCCCCGAACTCGCCGAAGTCCTGGACATCTTCGAAGTCACGGCGTCGCCCCAGAAGCGACGCCAATTCCTCTTCGCAAACGCGCTCTACACCAACCTGCTGTTCTACTACCGCATCGGCAACCTCACCCGTGAGGAGTTCCACGGCCGGATGCGGGGTCTGCTGCAGAATCCGATCGTGCGGGAGTACTGGTACGCGACGCAGGGCCAGCGTGCGACTCTGCCGGACGGCTCGGAGGAGGCCGAACTGGGGCGCGTCGTCGACGAACTGCTGCGCCAGCTGGAAGAGGCCGACATGGACGAGTGGTGGGTGGTGGGCGAGCCGCCGACCGAGTAAGGGGCACCCACCTGCAGTTCACGCCGTCGGCGCATAACGAACGAGTGAAGTACGGCGTTGTCCCGGTGGCGGCTGGGGTTCACTCACACGTGATCACGCAGAGCGACTCCATGAGACCGTCGTTCATTCCGGCGGATGACGAAACGCGCCCTACAGGGCTGCCTTCTCGCTCCGCAGCCGCCGTACGCAACTTCACCTCCGTTCAGCCTGTCAGCGTGGAAAGCCAGAGGAATCACAGTGAGTCAGATCATCCGTCGGATCGGTGTGCCCCCCAGCGAGCGGGGGAGCACGGGAGGGGGCAACTGCCCCGACATCTTCGAGTTGTCCGACGGGAACTTCGCCGTCATCGGCACGGACGCCACGGAAGCGCTCGACGGAGGCCTGCCCTCCGACGCCTCGCGCGCGGACTACGAACGCATCGTCGTCGTCACCCGCGAAACGCTGATCCGAGCAAAGGCCGACATCCCGGACGCGTGAGAATCCCATGGGCATAGACATCATCCTCGTCATAGCCGCGGTCATCAGCGCGGCCGGCAGTGCCACTGGCGCTTACGTCGGCATCAGGATGCTCCGCCAGCATTCGAAGGCCCAAGCAGCACCAGCCTCACCGTCGGAGCCCGACCGTTCCGCCCCGAACCCCGACAGAAAGACCGCCGGGCACGCCGAGCCCTTCACCCAGGAGCCCGAAGCGCGCCGCCAGGCCGACCAGTCCCAGTGACGAGCGCCTCTCGGGTCCGGCACCTCTCAAGGTGCCGGACCTTCCGCGCCCCCTCAGACCGCTTTCGGCACCTCCACCGGCGCCCCCGGCCCCACATACCGCGCCACAGGGCGGATGATCTTCGAATCCTGCGCCTGCTCCAGGATGTTGGCGCTCCAGCCCACCACCCGGGCCGCCGCGAAGGTCGGGGTGAACATCTCGCGGGGCAGCCCGCACCGTTCCATGACGACGCCGGCGTAGAACTCGACGTTGGTGTGCAGCTCGCGGCCCGGCTTCAGTTCGGCGAGGATCGACTCCACCCGCCGCTCCACCTCGACCGCGAACTCGACGCGCGCCCCTCCGAACCGCAGCGCGGTCTCGCGGAGCATCCGCGAACGCGGGTCCTCCGTGCGGTAGACGGCGTGACCGAAGCCCATGACGCGCTCACCGGCGAGCACACGCTCCCGGATCCAGGAGTCGATGCGATCGGGGGAGCCGATCGCGTCCAGGGTGTCCAGCGCCCGGCTGGGTGCCCCGCCGTGCAGGGGCCCCGACAAGGCGCCCACCGCCCCCACCAGGCATGCGGCCACGTCGGCCCCGGTCGAGGCGATCACCCTGGCCGTGAAGGTTGATGCATTGAATCCATGGTCAATGGTGGAGATCAGGTACTGCTCGACCGCCCGGCCCCGCTCCGCGTCGGGCTCGGCGCCGGTCAGCATGTAGAGGTAGTTCGCCGCGTACGACAGGTCCTCGCGCGGCTCGACGGGGTCGAGGCCCTTCCCCAGCCGGTACAGCGCGGTGAGCAGGGTCGGCACGGCGGCTGCCGCGACGACGGTGTCCGCTCGGCGCCGGTCCGCGTCGATGTCGTACACGGGCCGGAAGCCGTGCTCCGCGCCCAGCAGTGACAGAGCCGTCCGCATCCCGGCGAGCGGATTCGCCCCGGCGCCGGCCGCCGCGATGGCGGGCAGGGCCGCCGTCACCGCCCGCGGAAGCCGTCGCAGGGCGGCGGTCTCCGCGGCGAAGGCGGCACTGCGCCGCGCGTCCGGCAGATCGCCGTGGACCATGAGGTGCCAGACGTCCTCGAAGGGGCGGGTGTGCGCCAGGTCGACGGCCGAGTACTGGCGGTAGTGGTAGAACCCCTCGCGCCCCCGGACGTCACCGACCTCCGTGTCGGCGACGACGACTCCGGCGAGGCCGCGCGGGGCGTCGAGGAGCGCGGGGGTGGACGGGTTGACGGACGTGGCGCCGGACGACGTGACTGTCATGACTTCCTCCCTGATATTGATTCGACTGTCCATGCTTGACCAAATCTCTGTCAATATTGATTGAATCGATGTTCAGTCAACGCAAACGCTCTGCGGATACGGTGAGCCCCATGCGCGATCACGACCCCGCCTCCGGCCACGAGGACCCACGGCTGAGCACCAGGGAGGCCGCCGAACTGCTCGGCGTGAAACCCGAGACCGTCTACGCGTATGTGAGCCGCGGTCAGCTGAGCAGCAGGCGTACGCCCGGCGGCCGGGGCAGCACCTTCGACGCCAGGGAGGTCGAGGCGCTCGCACGGCGCAACAGGCGCGAGACCGGCGGGAGTCCGGGCCCGGGCGGAGAGCTGTCCGTGCGGACGCGGCTGACGTTCATCGACAAGAACCGGTACTACTTCCGGGGTGTCGACGCGACCGAACTGGCCGCCCGGCACTCGTACGAAGAGGTCGCCGAGTGGCTGTGGACCGGCCGGATGAGCCCGGGCACCACCTTCACCGCGCCGGCCTCCTCCGTCACGGCCGCCCGCCGCGCGGCCGACGCGCTGCCCGAACACAGCGGCCCCACCGACCGGTTGCGGGTCGCCGCCGTCGCCGCCGCGGTCGCCGACCCGCTGCGCTTCGACCTGACCGGGGAGGCCGTGCTCGGCACCGCGCGCATCCTGATCCCCACCCTCGTGTCCGCCCTGCCGCCCAAGCGGCGCGACCACCGCGACGAGGGGTCCCTGGCCCAGCGCCTGTGGGGCAGACTCAGCGGGCGCCCACCGGCCGAGGCGCACCTGCGGGTCCTGGACACGGCCCTCGCCCTGCTCGTCGACCACGACC
The DNA here is from genome assembly GCF_042898825.1 of Streptomyces sp. NPDC000345. Lineage (NCBI taxonomy): Bacteria > Bacillati > Actinomycetota > Actinomycetes > Kitasatosporales > Streptomycetaceae > Streptomyces > Streptomyces sp. NPDC000345. The sequence goes on along the minus strand of NZ_JBIAZE010000014.1, from coordinate 112,786 downwards.
TGGCCGCGTCGACGCTCGCCGTGCGCGTCGCGGCCTCGGCCCGCGCGCACACCTACGCGGCCGTCTCCGCCGGGCTCGGAGTCCTGGAGGGGCCTCTGCACGGTGCCGCGAGCGGGCTCGCGCACCGGCTGCTGCAGGAGGTCCTCGACCTGGGCGACGCGGCCCCCGTCATCGCCCAGGAACTGCGGGCCGGCCGCCGCATCCCGGGCCTCGGCCACCGGCTCTACCCCGGCGAGGACCCGCGCGCGCGTGCCCTGTTCGCCCTCCTGGAGGAGATCCCCGAGGCCGCTCCCGCCCTCGCCGCGGCCCGGGACATCGTCGCCACCACCGCCCGGCACACTCCGCTGCACGCCAACGTGGACCTCGCGCTCGGTGTCCTCACCGCCTCCTGCGGCATGGAGTCCTCGGCGGGCGAGACGATCTTCGCCGTGGCCCGGACCGCCGGGTGGATCGCCCATGCCCTGGAGGAGTACGGGGAGCGGCCGCTGCGGATGCGGCCCAGCGGGCACTACGTGGGTCCGAAGCCGCCCCAGCCCCTCCCCGGCTAGGACGCTCGGGCCTTGGACGGCGCCGGGGCACGCGCGCGTGCCCCGGACGGTGAACAGGAGTCACCGCCCCGGCCCGAGGAGTCCACAGCCACCCACAGGCGCCGAGGGAGGTGCGGCGCGTCAAGTCAGGTTAGGCTCACCTCTGTGAGTACGTGCGCGACCGACTCGCGGAACCTCGGCGAGCCCATGCCCGGAACCGCGGCCACCGCCTCGACCTGGCTCCTGCTGGAACAGGCCGGTCCGTGGGGTGCCAAGGCGCTCACCTCGAGCCACCTGGACCCCGCCCTGGGCCGGGACCTGGAGGCGGCCGCCCACGGCACGGGCGTGCGCGTCGCGCTCATCCGCCGCCCGGGCCGGCACGCCGACCCCGGCCTGCCGCCGCCCGTGCGGCAGGTGTACGCGGCCCACACCACGCCGGGGAACGCCTGGGTGCACACGACCACGACCACCGACCCCGGGCGGCTGCTGGACCTCGACTTCGCCGCGCTCGGCCGGGGCGACCACCGCACGTTCGACACCGCGCTGCGCGGCGGCCCGCACACCGGTGATCCCCTCGCCCTCGTCTGCACCAACGGCAAGCGCGACCGCTGCTGCGCCCTGCTGGGCCGCCCGCTCGCGGCCGAACTGGCCGCGTCGGGCGTCCGGGGCGTCTGGGAGGTCACTCATCTGGGCGGTCATCGCTTCTCCCCCACGGTCCTCGTCCTGCCGCACGGCTACGTGTACGGCCGCGCCGAGGCCCACTCCGTCATGGAGGTCCTGCACGGCGTCCAGGAGGGGCGGGTCGTCGTGGACCGGTGCCGAGGGCGTTCGGCCTGGGAGCGGCCCGCGCAGGCGGCGGAGCTGGCCGTGCGGCGGGCGGCCGGCGAGGACGGGGCGGACGCCCTCGACGTCGTCCTCACCACCGGCGGGGCACCGCGCTGGGAGGTGACCGTCGCACACACCGACGGACGCCACTGGCGGGTCGTCGTGGCGCAGGGCGCCTCCCAGCCGCCCCGGCCCGAGAGCTGCGGGGCGTCGGTCCTGGGGTCGCCCGCGCGGATGGACGTGGTGGCGGTGCACGAACTGGCGGTGGCGGTGGCCGGCTGAACCAGCCGCGTCGCCAGCCGGACACAGCCCCCGCGCGGACCCGGCCGAACCGTTTCCTCTTGAGTCGGTCAAGAGATCCACACCACAGACCCCTACGGCTGCACCGGCTCGCCCACGTACCGTCTTGGGTATGAGCCCCTCTCCCCCCGCCCGTCGCCTGCGTCTCGGCATGCCGCGGCGCATGTTCTCGCAGGTGCTGCTGATGCAGCTGGCGATCGCCGCGGGAGTCGTGGTGCTCGCCACCGGCCTGTTCCTCGCCCCGCTCAGCGACCAGCTGGACGACCAGGCGATGCGCCGCGCCCTCGCCATCGCGCAGACCACGGCGGCGGTGCCCCAGATCGCCGAGGACCTGCAGAGCACACCGCCCACCGTCGGCGGGCCGGTCCAGCGCGAGGCGGAACGGATCCGCAAGGCCAGCGGCGCCGAGTACGTCGTCGTCATGGACCTCCACGGCACCCGCTGGTCGCACACCGATCCCGACGAGGTCGGCGGCCATGTCTCCACGGACCCCAGTCAGGCGCTGGCCGGGAGGAACGTCATGGAGATCGACAGCGGCACCCTGGGCCGCTCCGCCCGCGGCAAGGTGCCCCTGCGGGACGGCGACGGCAAGATCATCGGGGCGGTCTCGGTCGGCATCGAGTACGACAGCGTGCGGGCCCGTCTGATCCACGCCATCCCGGGGCTTTTCGCCTACGCGGGCGGGGCGCTCGCCGTGGGCGCGCTCGCCGCCTGGCTGATCTCCCGGCGGGTCCAGCGGCAGACCCGCGACCTGGCCTTCTCCGACATCTCGGCGCTGCTCGCGGAGCGCGAGGCCATGCTGCACGGCATCCGCGAGGGCGTCGTCGCGCTGGACCGGGCCGGCCGGGTCCGGCTGCTCAACGACGAGGCCCAGCGGCTGCTCGGCATCGGCGAGGAGGCGGTGGGCCGCTCGCCCGACGACGCGCTCGGCGAGGGGCGCACGGCCGACGTGCTGGCCGGCCGGGTGACCGGCACCGACCTGATCGCCGTACGCGGACAGCGCGTCCTGGTCGTCAACCGCATGCCCACCGACGACGGCGGCGCGGTGGCCACCCTGCGCGACCGCACCGAGCTGGAACAGCTGGGCCGCGAGCTGGACTCCACCCACGGTCTGATCGACGCGCTGCGCGCCCAGGACCACGAGCACGCCAACCGAATGCACACGCTGCTCGGCCTGCTCGAACTGGAGATGTACGACGACGCCGTGGACTTCGTCGGCGAGGTGGTCGGCGATCACCGGGCCACCTCGGAACAGGTGACCGAGAGGATCGAGGACCCGCTGCTCGCCGCTCTGCTGGTCGGCAAGGCGACCGTCGCGGCCGAGCGCGGTGTCGCCCTGTGGGTCTCGGACGGCACCCGGCTCCCGGACCTGCTGGTGGACCCGCGCGGGCTGGTCACGGTGGTGGGCAACCTCGTGGACAACGCGCTCGACGCCGTCGCCGGCACCCCGCACGCGCGCGTGGAGGTCGAACTGCGCGCCGAGGGACGCACCGCCGTCCTGCGGGTCCGGGACACCGGACCGGGAATCCCGGCGGAGCAGCGTGAGTTGATCTTCACGGAGGGCTGGTCCACGAAGAAGCCGCCCGCGCACGGCAAGCGCGGCATCGGGCTGTCCCTGGTCCGCAGGCTCGCCGAGCGGCAGGGCGGCAGCGCTACGGTCGGCGAGTCGGCCGGCGGGGGCGCCGAGTTCACCGTCGTCCTGCCCGAGGCGCTGGCAGGGCCCGATCTGGAACCCGCCCTGGCCGCACCGGCGAAGGGCACGGCCGAGGAGGAGTCGCGATGATCGAGGTCCTGGTCGTGGACGACGACACCAGGGTCGCCCAGGTCAACGCCGCTTATGTCGAGAAGGTGCCCGGCTTCCACGTCGCCGGCGAGGCGCACAGCGCCGCCGAGGCGCTGCGCCTACTGGAGCGGCAGCCGCGTCTGGACCTGGTCCTGCTGGACCACTACCTGCCCGACGAGACCGGTCTGGAGGTCGTCCAGGAGATGCGCCGACGCGGTCACCAGACCGACGTGATCATGGTGACGGCGGCGCGGGACGTCTCGACGGTGCAGGCCGCGATGCGCCACGGCGCCCTTCAGTACCTGGTGAAACCGTTCAACTTCGCGGGTCTGCGCGCCAAGCTGGAGGCGTACGCCGAACTGCGCCGCACCCTCGACGGCGGCGGCGAGGCCGAACAGGCCGACGTCGACCGGATCTTCGGTGCGCTGTCCGCCCCGTCGGAGCCCGGGCTGCCCAAGGGGCACTCCCCCACCACCGCGGAACTGGTCCGCCAGGCCCTGATGAGCGCGGAGGGGCCCCTGTCGGCCCAGGAGATCGCCGACCGGACCGGGGTGAGCCGCCAGACCGCCCAGCGCTATCTGAAGCTCCTGGAACGGACGGGACGGGCCCGGCTGACCCTGAAGTACGGCGACGCGGGCCGCCCGGAACACCGTTACGTGTGGGCGACCCGCGCCTGAGGGCACGGCCCGGTGCGGCCGTCAGCCGGCCGCCTTCTCGACGAACTCCGTCGTGTAGGTCTTACTCAGGTCGACGTCGGCCTTCTGGATGTTGGGGTTGAACGCCTTGAGGACCTTCTCCACGGTCTCGGGGCCGTCCTCGGGCATCACGCCGTCCTTGGTGAACATGGGCAGGGTGCTCTTGATGGCCACCGCGTACAGCGTCTTGTTGCCCTGCGAGTAGTCGGCGGGCATCTTGTCGGCGATCTCAGCGGCGCTGTGGGTGGACATCCACTTGAGCGTCTTGACGAATGCATTGGCCAACTTCTGGACGGTGTCCTTGTGGCTGTTGACCCAGTCCGTCTGCATGTACAGGCTGGACGACGGGTACGGCCCGCCGAGCGCCTCCATCGAGCCCTGCGGGGTGCGCATGTCGAGCAGGACCTTCCCGGCCTTCTTGTCCAGGATCGTCGCGACGGTCGGGTCGGTCGTCATACCGGCGTCGATGGCGCCCTTCTGGAGCGCCGAGATGAACGTCGGCCCGGCACCCACCGCGACCGGGGTGAAGTCGCTGACCTTCACGCCGTTCTTGACGGCGAGGTACTTGGTGAGGAAGTCGGTCGAGGAACCAAGGCCGGTGACGCCGAGCTTCCTGCCCTTGAAGTCCTCGGGTGAGGTGATGTCGCCCTCGGCCTTGGTGGAGACGATCTCCACTTCGCCGGGCGCGTGCGAGAACTGCACGACGGATTCGACGGCCTTGCCCTTCACCTGCAGGTCGAGCGTGTGGTCGTAGAAGCCGACGGCGCCCTGGACCTGGCCGGAGACGAGCGCGGTCTCGGCCTGCACGCCGGCCGGCTCGCTCAGCAGCTCGACGTCGAGGCCCTCGGCGTCGAAGTAGCCGAGCCGCTGGGTGAGCATCGCGGGCAGGTAGATGACCTTGTCCAGGCCGCCGACCATGATCTTGACCTTCGTCCCCTTGCCGTCCCCGCCGGAGCCGGTGGACGCGGTGCTCGCCGCGTCGTTGGCGCATGCGGTGAGCGAGGAGAGGGCGAGCAGGCCGGCGGCGGCCAGGGCGGTGTGTCTGGCGGAGAAGCGCATGGCGGGTTCACGTCCTTGTGAGAGGGGTGGTGCGGAGGGAGGGGAATCGTGCGACGAGGGTCAGCTGTCGGAGCCCGAGGGCTTCCAGCGGAAGATGCGGCGCTCGGCGAAGGTGAGCAGTCCCTCGGCCACGAGTGCGACGACGGCGAGGATGACCATCGCGGCATACACACCGGCCGTGTTGAACGTGCCCTGCGACTGTGCGATGAGCAGGCCGACGCCCTTGGTCGCGCCGATGTACTCGCCGACGATGGCGCCGATGAGGGCGAAGCCGAAGCTGACGTGCAGGCTGGTGAAGATCCACGAGGTGGCGGACGGGATGACGACCTGAAGCGTCACCCTGCGGTCGCTCGCGCCGAGGATGCGGGCGTTGGCGACGAGATTGCGGTCGACCTCGCGGGCACCCTGGAAGGCGTTGAAGAACACCGGGAAGAACACCAGCACGACCGCCGACGCGACCTTGGAGGCGGGGCCGAGGCCGAACCAGATCACGAAGATCGGCGCGAGGACGATCCTGGGTATCGAGTTGAGGACCTTGATGTAGGGACCAAGGACATCGGCGAGGAAGGTGATCCGCCCGAGCAGGATACCGAACACGACACCCGCGACCACGCCGAAGACCCAGCCGAGCAGCGCCTCGTAGAGCGTGTACCAGATCTGCTCGCCCAGGGACCCGATGGCGGTCCCGTGGGTCACCCAGGTGTAGATCTGATCCCAGACCTTCGAGGGCATCGAGAAGTTGAACGGGTCGATGACCTTGGCGCGGGCAAGCGCCTCCCACAGGGAGAGCACGGCCACCAGGAGTACGACCCGGGACGTCCCTACGACGATCTTGCGTCTGCGGGCGGCACGCGCGCGTGAGTGCGCGCGGTCCGGCGCCTTGACCGTGTCGACGACGGGTGTGCTGAGGACGTCAGGCGACATGGGCGGCACCTCTTTCGCGGGTGATGCGGACCTCTTCGCCGAGGGACTCCCAGATCTCGCGGTAGATCTCGATGAACCGCGGCTCCAGGCGCACCGACTCGACCTTGCGCGGCCGCGGCAGGTCGATGTCGAAGACGTGCTTCACGGTGGCCGGTCCGGCGGTCATGACCACGACCTTGTCGGCCAGCGCGATGGACTCCTCCAGGTCGTGGGTCACGAAGACGACCGAGGCCCCCGTGCCCTCCCACAGCTCCAGGAGCTCGTCCGACATCAGGGCCCGCGTCTGGACGTCGAGCGCCGAGAACGGCTCGTCCATGAGCAGGATCTCGGGATCGTTGACGAAGGTGGCGGCGAGGGCGACGCGCTTGCGCTGGCCGCCGGAGAGCTGATGGGGATAGCGGTCCTCGAAGGCGGCGAGCCCGACCCGGGCCAGCCACTCGCGCGCCTTCCGCTTCGCCTCCGCCTTGGGTACGCCGCGGAAGCGGGGGCCCGCCATCACGTTGGACAGCACCGTACGCCACGGGAACGTCGCGTCCTGCTGGAAGACGAAGCCGACCTTGTCGCCGACGCCGCGCACCGGCTCCCCCGCGACCAGCACGTCGCCCTGCGTCGGCTCCTCGAGGCCGCTGACCAGGGTCAGGGTGGTCGACTTGCCGCAGCCGGTCGGCCCGACGACGGCCACGAACTCGCCGCGCCCGATGGTGAGGTCGAGGTCCCGGACGGCCGTGTGCAGACCCCCCGAGGGGGTCCTGAAGACCTTGCTCGCGCCCCGCAGCTCGATGGCGGGGCTGGTGTGTGCGCTCATGGCCGGGGACGGTAGATGTGAGCCGGGATACGGCATCAGCCTTGTGAGCGCATGCGCTTCTTTTGCTTGCAAGAGGCTGTTGTGCTCGTTTTGCGCGCGCTACAACAGCGGAGCCGAAACATGGGCTTAACGCCCACCAGGCCTTGAGGGAAAGAGGCCCGATGATTGACGTCCTGGTCGTGGACGACGACTTCCGCGTCGCTGAGATCAACGCCAAGTACGTGGGGAAGGTTCCCGGTTTCCGGGTGGCCGCCCGCGCGCACAGCGCCGCCCAGGCGCTGGCCACCGTGCAGCGCGGAACCATCGACCTGGTTCTGCTCGACCACTACCTCCCCGACGGAACGGGTCTGGACCTCGTCCACCGCATGCGGGAGCAGGGCCACGGCACCGACGTCATCATGATCACGGCGGCCGGTGACGTCAGCACCGTCCAGACCGCCATGCGCCTGGGCGCGCTGCACTACCTGGTGAAACCGTTCACCTTCGCCGCGCTGCGCACCCGCCTCGACTCCTATGCCGCCCTGCGCCGCACGGTGGACCGAGTCGGCGGCCGGGGCGTCGCCGGCCAGGAGCAGGTCGACCGGATCTTCGGCGCCCTGCGCACCGCCCCGGTGCCGTCCTCCCCCGGTCTGCCGACCGGCCACTCGGAGCCGACCACGGATCTGATCTGCGCCGTCCTGCACCGCGCGGACCACCCGCTCTCCGCCCACGAGGTGGCCGCCGAGACCGGTCTGAGCCGTTCCACCGCCCAGCGCTACCTCAGGCACCTGGAACAGGCCGGCCGGCTGCGCCTCTCCCTCAAGTACGGCGACACCGGCCGCCCGGAACACCGCTACGCCTGGGTGGCGCCGTAGCTCCACGGGCGCCCGGCGCGGTACGCGTCAGACGGCCCCCGCACCGGTCAGCGACCGTACCTCGGCCTCCGCGTGCTTGGCCTCGTCCGCGATCTCGGACGAGGTGACCGTGCCGAGCCAGCCCGCCAGGAATCCCAGCGGGATCGAGACCAGACCGGGGTTCTGCAGCGGGAAGTACTGGAAGTCCACGCCCGGGAAGAGCGACTCGGGACTGCCCGACACCACCGGTGACAGCACCACGAGGACCAGGGCCGGCACCAGGCCGCCGTACACCGCCCACACCGCGCCCCGGGTGGTGAAGCCGCGCCAGAACAGCGAGTACAGCAGCACCGGCAGGTTCGCGGACGCCGCGACCGCGAACGCGAGCCCCACCAGAAAGGCGACGTTGAGATCGCGGGCCAGCAGTCCGAGGCCGATCGCGACCACGCCGATGCCGACGGCGGCGATCCGCGCCACCGCGACCTCGCTGCGGGGTTTCGCCTGCCGTCGGCGCAACGAGGCGTACAGGTCGTGCGCCACCGACGCCGAGGAGGCGAGCGTGATCCCGGCGACGACCGCGAGAATCGTCGCGAACGCGATCGCCGCCACCAACGCGAACAGAACCGTGCCGCCGGTGGAGTCGGCCCCGCCGCCCAGATCGAGCGCCAGGAGCGGAACGGCGGTGTTCCCGGCCGCGTTCGATGCGCGCATGGTCTCCGGGCCGACGATCGCGGCCGCCCCGAAGCCGAGCACGATCGTCATCAGGTAGAAGCCGCCGATGAGCCCGATCGACCAGACGACGGACCGCCGAGCGGCCCGTGCGGTGGGGACGGTGTAGAAGCGCGACAGGATGTGTGGCAGCCCGGCCGTGCCCAGCACCAGCGCCAGCCCGAGGCTCATGAAGTCGAAGCGGGCGGTCCAGTCGCCGCCGTACTTCAGCCCGGGCGCCAGGAACGCGGCCCCGTGTCCGCTGCGCTCGGCCGCCGTCAGCAGCAGCCGGTCGACGTCACCGTGGAAACGCACCAGGACGAGCACCGTGAGCGCGATCGTGCCGCAGAGCAGCAGGACCGCCTTGACGATCTGGATCCAGGTGGTGGCCCGCATCCCTCCCAGCGACACATAGATCACCATCAGCGCGCCGACCCCGATGACGGCCCACGCCTGGGCCGCCTCGCCGGTGTTCCCGAGCAGCAGCGCGACCAGGCTGCCCGCACCCACCATCTGCGCCACCAGATAGAGAACGGACACGGTGACCGAGGAGGTTCCCGCCGCGATCCGCACCGGCCGCTCGCTCATCCGCGCCGCGACGACGTCGGCGAGCGTGAACCGTCCGCAGTTGCGCACCAGTTCGGCGACGAGGAACAGCACCACCAGCCAGGCCACGAGGAAGCCGACCACGTACAGCAGGCCGTCGTAGCCGAAGAGCGCGATGAGCCCCGCGACACCGAGGAAGGAGGCGGCGGACATGTAGTCGCCCGCGATCGCGAAACCGTTCTCCATCGGGGAGAACAGCCGCCCGCCGACGTAGAACTCGTCCTCCGAGCCCTGCCGGTTGCGGCTCACCCAGGTGGTGATGCCCAACGTGACCGCGACGAACGCGCTGAACAGCAGCAGCGCCAGAGCCTGGTGGTGACCGATCACAAGGCACCACCCCTTGTCCCCCGCGTCAGCTCCTGGGTGTCCCAGCGCAGTTCGAGCGCCGCACGGTCCCGGCGCAGCCGCGCGTGCCGCGCGTAGGCCCAGGTGAGCAGAAACGTGCTGAGGAACTGGCCGAGCCCCGCGAGCAACGCCACGTTCACCGCGCCCGCCACCGGCCGCGCCATGAATCCGGGAGCGGCCGTCGCGGTCACGACGTAGCCCACGTACCAGAGGAAGAACCCCGCCGTCGCCGGCCCCACGAACCGCCGGTACCGGCTGCGCACTTCCTGGAAGGCCGCGCTGCGCTGCACCTCGAGGTAGACCTGGGCCGCCGCCACGGCCCGGTCGTCCCCTCCGTGGCGGGCCGCGGGCACCCCGGCGAACGGCGATGCGCCCACCGGGCCCCTAGTGCCCGGCTCCCCCCAGCCCGACGCGAGCGTGTCGTACCAGGGGTCCTCGTAACGCGCCTCACCCGGCGCTTCGGCGAACTCCGGGCCCTGGCCCGGGTGGTGTTCGCCCGATCTCTCAAGGCCGTCTCCGCGGCCGCGGACACAACCGTTGCTTGACTGCATGCCCAAGGATGGACAGAACGGGAAGATCCCCGACTCTTCTTCCCGCCTACTTCACCCCATCAGGTGACGAAATGGCCATTCATCCCGTCGGCGGCCGTACCAGCCCCTTTCCGTACGCGTAACGCACTGCCTGCGCACGGTCCTTGAGCCCTGTCTTGGTGAACATGTTGTTGATGTGGGTCTTCACCGTCGCCGTGGAGACCTGGAGCCTGCGGGCGATCTCCTGGTTGCTGAGGCCTTCGGCGATCAGCGTCAGCACCTCCGTCTCCCGGGTGGTGAGCCCGTCGGGTGGAGCGGCGGGCACGGCCGGTTCCGGCTCGGGTGCCGACAGGCGCTCCAGCAGCCGTCGCTGGACGCTCGGCGACAGTCCCGCGTCCCCGGACAGGACGCTCCGCACGGCCCGCACGATCTCGTCGCCGCCGGCGTCCTTGGTGAGGTATCCCCGCGCCCCCGCCCGCAGTGCCGGGAACAGGGACTCGTCGTCCACGAACGTCGTGAGCACCACGACCTGCGTCCCGGGATGCTCGCCACGGATCCGCCGCGTCGCCTCCACGCCGTCGCAGCGGGGCATGCGCAGGTCCATCAGCACCACGTCCGGGGCGAGTTCGGCGACGAGCCGCACCGCCTCGTCGCCGTCTCGCGCGGCCCCGACGACCTCCACTCCCGGCAGCAGCCCGAGCAGCATCACGATGCCCTCCCGGACCACGGTCTGGTCGTCCGCGACGACCACCCTGGCCGGTTTCCGCTCCGCCTCCTCGGTCATACCGGCACCCTCAGCGTCACCGCGAACCCTTCCTCGTCCGGCCCGGCGTCCAGCGATCCGCCCAGCAGCTCGGCGCGCTCCCGCATTCCGAGCAGACCGTACCCGCCGCCGGTCGCGGCCAGTTCACCCGGCGAACCGCCCGAGTCGCGTATGTCCAGGGTCACTTCATGCGGGCCGTAGTCCAGCCGTACGCGGACCTTCGCACCCGGCGCGTGCTTCCGGGCGTTCGTCAGAGCCTCCTGGGCGACTCTGCGCACGGCCTGCGACGCTTCGGCCGGTAGTGCTCTGCGTTCACCTCCCACGGTGACCTCGGCACCGTGGGCCGCCCGCGCGAGGCCGGTCAGGAAGTCCTCGAGCGGCGTCAGGTCGCCGCGCAGCGCGGACAGCGCCTGCCGGGTCTCGTCGAGGCCGTCGCGGGCCATACCCCGGGCCGCCACCACCCGCTCGAGGATCTGCTCGCGGCCCACGCCTCGCTCGATGAGGAGCCGGGCGGCCTCCAGGTGCACGAGCTGCGCCGAGAGGCTGTGGGCCAGTACGTCATGGATCTCCCGGGCGATGCGGGCCCGCTCGGCGAGCGCGGCCGACTCGGCCTCCGCGGCCCGCGCCGCACGCTCCTGTGCGAGCAGCCGCTCGGCGTTGCCCCGCGCCTCGGCGTCCAGGCGCAGCGTGTATCCGGCGAGGGTCATTCCCCCGATGGTGGCGGCCGTGCTCACCCACCCGCCGCCGTCGACCTGGGCAAAGGCGGCGAGTCCCACGGAGGCCACCGGCAGTGCGGCCGCCACCGGCAGTCGCTCCAGCGCCGCGATGGCACAGCCGCACCAGAGCACGACGGCCGGAACGCCGAAGCCGGCGGCCCGGGCCCCGGCGGCGAGCGCCAGCAGCAGCGCGACGAGTGCCAGAGAGGGCCACAGGCGGTGCTCGAGCGTCGTCTGGAAGAAACCCCAGGCCAAAGCGCCGGCCACAAGGATCCCGCCGATTCCGGCGACGACCGCCCACCCGTGGACACGGCCGTCCTGGAAGGCGCTCCACAACAGCCCGCCGAACACGAGCAACCGAATACCCCAGGCCAGCAGACGTCTGGGCCGGGAGGTCTCCTCGAGCCCCAGCGCCTCACGGGAGGGCCAGCGTGTCCAGGCGCTCTCCCTCACAGGCGCTCCTTCCACGCGGGCCGGGCCACCCTCTCACCGTACGCGGGGCCGCGCACGGGGCTCGCGCCCGGACTCCGCACCGACGCGGTGTGGTGGCGGGCATCGAGCAGGCCGGGCTCACGCAGCGCCATGACGGCCAGGACCTCCGGCAGGACCCACCACCGCCGGTCCGCGTCGACAGGGCTCGCGCGAAACTGCCGCCCGATCACCAGCACGACCACGGCCACGATCACCAGCGCGTTGATCAGCCCGGACATCACGGCCTCCGTGAGCGAGAAGGGGAGGCCGGCAGCGAGTGCTGCCGACGCCTTCGACGCTACGGATTCATACAGGTCAGCGGATCGGAGCCCAGGTGGATCACGGGTGGATCGCGTGTGCCGGCGACTCCACCCACGGGTGGAGTCGCCGGGCACAGGGCCGGGCCGGGCGCGGCCGCTACGCGTCGATGCGGGACCGGTCCAGGGTCGCCGCCGAGCTGGAGATGAACTCCTTGCGCGGCGCCACGTCGTTGCCCATGAGCAGATCGAACACCTGCTCCGCCGCCTCCAGGTCGGAGAGGTTGATACGGCGCAGGGTGCGGTGGCGCGGGTCCATGGTCGTCTCGGCCAGCTGGTCGGCGTCCATCTCGCCGAGACCCTTGTAGCGCTGGATGGAGTCCTTGTACCGGACGCCCTTGCTCTGGAACTCCATGAGCTTGTCGCGCAGCTCACGGTCCGAGTAGGTGTACACGTACTTGTCCTGGCCCCGCTTGGGCTGGACGAGTTCGATGCGGTGCAGCGGCGGCACCGCGGCGAACACCCGGCCGGCCTCGACCATGGGCCGCATGTAGCGGTGGAAGAGCGTCAGCAGCAGCGTGCGGATGTGGGAGCCGTCCACATCGGCGTCGGTCATCATGATGATCTTGCCGTAGCGGGCCGCGTCGATGTCGAAGGTCCGCCCCGAGCCCGCTCCTATGACCTGGATGATCGCGCCGCACTCGGCGTTCTTGAGCATGTCGGTCACGGACGACTTCTGAACGTTGAGGATCTTGCCCCGGATCGGCAGAAGCGCCTGGAACTCGGAGTTGCGGGCCAGCTTCGCGGTGCCGAGCGCGGAGTCGCCCTCGACGATGAACAGCTCGCTGCGGTCGACGTCGTCACTGCGGCAGTCGGCGAGCTTCGCGGGCAGCGAGGAGGACTCCAGGGCCGTCTTCCGGCGCTGGGCGTCCTTGTGCTGACGGGCCGCGATGCGCGTACGGGCGGCGGCCACCGCCTTCTCCATGACCACGCGGGCCTGGGCCGCGGCGTCGCGCTTGGTGGAGGTCAGGAACGCCTTGAGTTCCTTGGAGATCACGGTGCTCACGATGCGCCGGGCGGCCGAGGTGCCGAGGACCTCCTTGGTCTGGCCCTCGAACTGGGGCTCGGCGAGGCGGACGGTGACGACGGCGGTAAGGCCCTCCAGGGCGTCGTCCTTGACGATGTCGTCCTCGGCGACGCGCAGCAGCTTCTTGGCGCGCAGCACCTCGTTCATCGTGCTGGCCACGGCCTGTTCGAAGCCCGCCACATGAGTGCCGCCCTTGGGGGTGGCGATGATGTTCACGAAGGACTTCACGGCGGTGTCGTATCCGGTGCCCCAGCGCATCGCGACGTCGACGTCCAGCTCGCGGGTGACCTGGGTGGGCGTCATCTGCCCGTGCTCGTCCAGGACCGGGACGGTCTCCCTGAACGTGCCCTGCCCGGTGAAGCGCAGGACGTCGCACACCGCCTTGTCGGTGGCCAGGTACTCGCAGAACTCGCTGATACCGCCGTCGAAGCGGAAGGACTCCTCGCCCTTGCTGCCGCCCTCGCCCAGGCCGTACTCGTCGCGGACGACGATGGTCAGGCCCGGCACCAGGAACGCGGTCTGGCGGGCGCGCTGATGGAGGTTCTCGAGGGAGAGCTTGGCGTCCTTGAGGAAGATCTGGCGGTCGGCCCAGTACCGCACACGTGTGCCGGTGCGGGTCCTGGCGATCTTCTTGGCCTTGCGCAGGCCGCCCTTGGCCTCGAACTTTGCGTCGGGGCCGTCCGCGGCGAAGGCGCCCGGCACACCGCGCCGGAAGCTGATCGCGTGCGTGTGGCCGCCACGGTCCACCTCGACGTCGAGGCGGGCCGAGAGGGCGTTGACGACGGAGGCACCGACGCCGTGCAGACCACCGGAGGCGGCGTAGGAACCGCCGCCGAACTTGCCGCCGGCGTGCAGCTTGGTCATGACGACCTCGACGCCGGAGAGGCCGGTCTTGGGCTCGACGTCGACGGGGATGCCCCGGCCGTTGTCGCGCACCTCGACCGAGGCGTCGTCGTGGAGGATCACCTCGATGTGGTCGCAGTAGCCTCCTAGGGCTTCGTCGACGGAATTGTCGATGATCTCCCACAGGCAGTGCATCAGGCCCCGACTGTCGGTCGAGCCGATGTACATACCCGGGCGCTTCCGCACGGCCTCGAGGCCCTCGAGGACGAGCAGGTGCCGCGCGGTGTAGTTGGAACCGTCCCGGTCTGCTCCTGCCAGCAGCGCTGTGGACGGCACGGACGTCTCGGCGGTCACGCGGTTCGCTCCTCGCTGAATTTCAGGTGGGGCCCTTCTGGGTAAGGGCGCGGCTTCATTCGCCGCCAAGAGGGTACCGAGGCCTGGTAGAGCCGTTGTAACGCCACCCTCGTACGGAACTCAGCCTAGTCCAGAGTCGTATGGGTGTTCGATCCCTCGTTGGAGTGAAGTACATATCACGTTCCCTTCGAGGCATGAACCATTTAGGCTCCGGGCACGTCCTCATGAACAAACCGGCAATCCAGCCGGGAGGACCGAGCCATGACCGACAGCGCGAAACCGTAAGCACCACAGACACGCAATACGGCACATTCGCCGCCAAACCGGCAGCAGACGGCCACCTCGAAGATTTTTTTCGAGGAAAAGCCACGAGCGGGAACGTTTTGGGGCTGGTTGGATGTTGACCCTGGTACGACAGCTCGTCGAGCTAGAGAAGAGGCGACGTGACTACTGTTCTGACCCCCGCGAGCCCGCTGACGGCCGCTGACCGCTGCGACCGCTGCGGCGCCCAGGCGTACGTGCGCGTGGTCCTGCTCAGCGGCGGAGAACTGCTCTTCTGCGCCCACCACGGCCGCAAGTTCGAGCCGGAACTCAAGAAGATCGCCGCTGAGATACAGGACGAGACGGAGCGGCTGACGACCGTTCCCGCAACCGCCTCCGAAGAAGAGCGCTGATCCCGCGCGTTCACGACGAGCCAGAACCGGCACAGGCTGGTGTGAGGGCGGCGGCCCCTGGAAACAGGGGCCGCCGCCCGTTCTCGTGGTCTCACGGCCTTGCTCCGCGGCGCCTGCGGCCAGGCGGCGACGGAGATCAAGTCCACAACGCCGTCAGGGCGCCGTGGCGGTCCCCTGAGGAGCCGCAGCGGCCCCCTGAAGCGTGGCGGCTCCCGGAGCGGCCTGGCCCTGGCTCAGGGCCCGGACGATCTCGGAGACCCGTGTGTAGACCCCCGGGCTTCCCGCCCGCCCGCAGCCGCTGCCCCACGACACGAGTCCGATCAGCCGGCCCTGTGCGACCAGCGGCCCGCCGCTGTCCCCCTGACAGGCGTCCCGCCCGCCACGCGCCTCTCCGGCGCACACCATGCTCCCGGAGAGGTAGGTGCCGTCCGCCGAGCCCGGATACGCCCGCTCACAGAGCGCGTCGGTCAGCACATGGACCCGAGCGGCCCGCAGCCGATGCGGATAGGCGCCGAATCCCGTGGTGTCGCCCCAGCCGGTGATGACGGCCTCCGTCCCGGGCCGGTACGCCGCGTCGCCCGCCGCGGCCAGGGCGATGGCCGACGTCGCGGGGAGGGGTTCGGCGAGGGTGAGCACGGCGTAGTCGCCGGCGTTGCTGACGCTGTCGTAGGCCGGATTGACCCAGGTCTCCCGGACGGCGATCTCGCGGCCCAGGTCCGAGGAGAGGTCCGTGCGTCCCGCGACGACCTTCAGATCGCGCACCTGGTCCGGCGCTTCCAGGACGTCCTCGGCCATGCAGTGGGCCGCAGTGAGCACGGTGGTGGGACCGACCACCACACCTCCGCAGAACTGTCCCGACCGCGTACGCCCGAACCGGTCACGGCTGGACAGCGCGACCGTCCACGGGCTCTGGGCGGCTTCGACGGGGAAGCCGCCCAGAACGACGTCGGAGGCCGCGGGAGCGGCGGACAGCAGCGGTATGGCCACCGCTGTGGCCGCCAGAGCCAACGGCCGGGCCAATGCCCGGACAAAGCGACGACGCATACACACTCCTCACTCCGATGTGACCGATGAACACCCAGAGTGATTCACTGTGCGACGCCCCGCACCCGCGCGCTCACGCCGAAGGCCCGGCTCCCCGAGCGGGAAACCGGGCCTTCGGCGTCGCGGTACGGCCAGAACCTGGTCGTGCGACCTCGGTCTAGTCGAGGTAGTCGCGCAGGACCTGCGAACGCGACGGGTGGCGCAGCTTCGACATGGTCTTGGACTCGATCTGGCGGATGCGCTCGCGCGTGACGCCGTACACCTTGCCGATCTCGTCGAGGGTCTTCGGCTGACCGTCGGTGAGACCGAAGCGCATCGAGACGACGCCCGCCTCGCGCTCGGACAGGGTGTCGAGGACGGAGTGCAGCTGCTCCTGCAGGAGCGTGAAGCTGACCGCGTCGGCCGGCACCACGGCCTCGGAGTCCTCGATGAGGTCACCGAACTCGCTGTCGCCGTCCTCGCCCAGCGGGGTGTGCAGCGAGATGGGCTCGCGGCCGTACTTCTGGACCTCGATGACCTTCTCCGGGGTCATGTCGAGTTCCTTGGCCAGCTCCTCCGGGGTGGGCTCGCGGCCCAGGTCCTGGAGCATCTGGCGCTGCACGCGCGCCAGCTTGTTGATGACCTCGACCATGTGCACCGGGATACGGATGGTGCGGGCCTGGTCGGCCATGGCGCGGGTGATCGCCTGACGAATCCACCAGGTGGCGTACGTGGAGAACTTGTAGCCCTTGGTGTAGTCGAACTTCTCGACCGCGCGGATCAGACCGAGGTTGCCCTCCTGGATGAGGTCCAGGAAGAGCATGCCGCGGCCGGTGTAGCGCTTGGCCAGGGAGACCACCAGACGGAGGTTGGCCTCCAGGAGGTGGTTCTTGGCGCGGCGGCCGTCCTCGGCGATGATCTCCAGCTCGCGCTTGAGCTTGGGGGCGAGCTTGTCGGCGTTGGCCAGCTTGTCCTCGGCGAACAGACCGGCCTCGATGCGCTTGGCGAGCTCGACCTCCTGCTCGGCGTTGAGCAGGGGGACCTTGCCGATCTGCTTGAGGTAGTCCTTGACGGGGTCGGCGGTGGCACCGGCGGCCGCGACCTGCTGGGCGGGCGCGTCGTCCTCGTCCTCGTCGGACAGCACGAAGCCGGCACTCTCGGTGCCCTCGGGCTCGTCGCCGCCCTTGGGGGCGTCCTCGAGGACCTCGTCCTCGAGCAGCTCGACGTCGTCCTTCTTCGCGGTGGTCTTCTTCGCCGCCGCCGCGGTCTTCTTGGTGGCGACGGTCTTCTTCGCGGCCGCCTTCTTGGCGGTCGTGGTCTTCTTGGCAGCCGCCTTCTTGGCGGGGGCGGCTTCCTCTGCGGGGTCGTCCACAGCGGGCGCGGCCGGGGCGGCCGGCGTGGTGGCGGTGGCCTTCCTCGTGGTCACCGTCTTCGCCGCGACCGTCTTGGTGGCGGTGCGCTTGGCCGGACTCTTCGCTGCGACGCTCTTTCGGGTGCGCTTGGGCTCCGCGGCACTGACCATCAGCGTCACACCCTCTTCCTCGAGGATCTGGTTGAGGCTGCGCAGTACGTTCTTCCACTGAGTGGCCGGAATCTGGTCAGCTTCGAAGGCCCGACGCACATCGTCGCCGGCGATCTGCCCCTCAGCCTTTCCCCGCTCAATGAGCGCCATGACAGAGACGGACTCGGCGATCTCCGGCGGGAGCGTACGGGATGTGCTGGCCGACACGAACAACCTCTCGGAACGTTGGAAAACGGCTTCCGGCCCCGTCCACGGCGGACGAGAGCCGACCACCGGCCTGGGGTGGGCCGACGGCGCGGGCGGGGGGCCGGGAAGATGCACAGCGCCTAGAACGGCGTCCGTATTCCCTCCGCGGCTGTCACCTCTTAGGTCATCGCGTTGTTTCCACAAGCGTTACGCCCAATCTTCGTGGCCCGAGTCACACCCCGTAAGCGCCTAAAAACGGTCAGACGCGGTCAGAGGTGGTCACTCGTAGTACGTACCCAGGTTGCCCCGATCCACCCCGATCCGTGTCGCGCCGTCGGACCCCGCAGACCCTGTGCGGGGCTCTGCGGGGTCCGACGTAGGGGCGGGCGGCCGGCCGGCGACGCAGGAGGAAGGACGTCCCCGGGCCGGGCACCCGCAGTGTGCGGTCAGTGCTCGCGCGGCGCCGGCACGACGCGCTCCACCTCGGGGTGCACGGTGAGCAACTGGCGCATGGCCGCCTCGGCCGCACCGCCGTCGCCCGCGGCCAGGGCGTCGACGATCCTGCCGTGGTGCGCCAGCGAGGCCTCGTTCGGCCGGTCACAGCCCGTGACCGGACCGCCGGAGACATGGAGGGCGGCCGAGACGATCCCGGAGAGGTGCTCCAGCATGCGGTTGCCGGCGATCTGGATGAGCAGTGTGTGGAACTCCGTGTCGGCCCGGGAGTAGGTGAGCGCGTCACCCTGCCCCATGGCATGTCCCATGATCTCGACCATGTCGCCCAGCCGCTGCTGGATGTCGTCCCGCCCGTGCCCCGCGGCCAGCCGGGCGGCGAGCGGCTCGATCGTCCAGCGCAGCTCGCTCAGCTCACGCCGCTGGTCGTCGCGCTGCGGGCCGAAGGCCCGCCACTCGATGATGTCCGGGTCGAGGAGGTTCCAGTCGCTGACGGGACGCACACGCGTGCCGACGTTCGGCCGGGCACTGACCAGGCCCTTGGCCTCCAGGACGCGAAGCGACTCACGGACGACGGTACGGGAGACCTCGAAGCGCTGGCCGATCTCCTCGGGCACCAGCGGACGGTCGGCTCCCAGGTCACCCGAAACGATCATCTGGCCCAGCTGCTGGACGAGTTGGCCGTGCAGCCCGCGGCCGCGGCTGCCCGCGGCACGTCGGCCCACGCGGCCCAGCTCGGGTTCCGCGCCCTCCCAGACGTGGGCTCCCACGCGGTCGGCGGCGGAGGCCTCGGCGTAGGGGTAGCGGTCGAGTTCGCCCGGGCCGGCCAGACCGGAGTCGGTGGAGCGGGCGGCGGTCATCATGGTGTGCGCAAGGGTACTCACGGATCCTTTGTCGGCGCCGTCTCCAACTCCCTTGAGGTCTTTGGTGAAAAGCACACGAAAGGGTGATCGCTCACCCCGTCGCAATTGACGCCTTATCGGAAAGAAATGGGCTTTATCCGGGGAGTTGTGCACACGCCAGGACAGGAACGGTGCGGAACAGTCGTCATCGAACCCTGCTCCGCACGGTCATCAGCAGATACGCGCACAGCAGGGCGGTCACCGACAACGCCAGCGCGCCGCCGACGGGTTGGGCGATCACCCGCATCACGGCCACCACGTATCGCTCTCCCCCGAAGGGCCACTGGACGAGCAGCACCTCGCGCAACCGCAGCGAGAACCCGGCCGCGGTCCGCACGGACGCGTTCTCGGCGGCCTTTTGTGCGAGCGGCACGACGACGACGGGTACGGCGAGCACGGCCGCGAGTCCGGCCGTGGTCGACCGGAAGACACCGGCGGCCAGGACGCCGGCCCAGGCGCAGCCGACCACGAGCGCGAGCCAACCGGCGCTCAGTGAAGCCCACTCCGCGGGAACCTGCGCGAGCTCCCGTCCGTAGAGGAGATAGAGCACTTCGGCGTCGCAGCCCACGGCGAGGAAGGCCAGCATCAGCGCCGTGAGCCCGGCGACGAGCAGCTTGGCGGTGAGCAGCCCGAGCCTGCGGGGCACCGTGCCACGGTCCGCGGCCAGGGCGGGGTGGCGGAACTCGTCACCGAAGGCCAGCGCACCCAGCAGTCCCGCCCCGAGCGCCGCCGGCGGCAGCGGCAGCTCCACGGGCCACGCGGCCAGCAGCCGCGCCTGCGAGGTGTGACCCATGCGCGCCAGGAGTACGGCGATGAGGGCGGAGGAGAGGAGCACCGCGGCGCCGGTGACGAAGCTGGTGCTGATACCGGCGGCGCGGCGGATTTCGTAGCGGAGGGGGCGGAGCGGACTGGGGGCGGAGCGGACGGAGATGGGGGGCGGCAGGGCCGAGTCGAGGTTGCGGACGGCTCCGCCTGCCCCCGGGAAGCGGCGGCCGGACCCCCTGAGCGATCGGGCTCCGTTCGCGGCGGGACCGCCGGGTTCGGCGACCGGGTCGGGGAGCGTCAACTGCTCGGCCACCACCAGCGGCAGAGGCACGCGCACGGGCTTGGTCAGGGGCAGGGGGTCCTCGAGGTCTCCGGCGTCCCCGAGAGGCAGCGGCCCAGACGGAGGCTCGGGCTTGTCGGCGGCGGGCGCAGGAGCCAGGGGGCGAGCTGCCGTGACCTCGAGGACGGTGGGCGCGGGAGCGGTGGGCTCGGGAAACGTGGGGGCTTGCACATGGGGCTCTGCGGCTGGGGCGTCACCCGAGGCGCTGCTCGTGGCCGTCGCCGTGGCGGGCTCGGGCCGCCGGGTGGCGCATGCGGAAGCCGTGTCGCCGGCAACCGATCTGTCATCGGAAGCCGACGCTTCTTCAGAAGCCGACGGTGTGTCGGAAGCCGGCACTGTGCCGGGAGTCGGCCTTCCGTCGGGTGCGGGCGTTCCCTCGGCGGTCGGCGTGACGTGGGGGGCCGGACCGTCCTCGGCGGCCGGTGTTCCGTGAGGGGTCGGCCCTTCCTCGGCGTCCGAGCTGCCGCTGACGTCGGAGTCTTCCGGGTACGAGGGACGCGGTGTGGGAACGGCGACGGGGTTCTGCTCCCCCTCCTTCGCCGAGGGGACCGCCTCCGGCCCTCCCCCGGGCCGCACCCGCCCCGAAGTCCCCGTTCCCGCACCCGGCCCCATGTCGCCTGTCTCGTCCGCGAGTTGGTGGACGAGGATGCCGTGCCGGAACGCCGCTTCGCCCACCTCGGCGCAGGTACTGCCGTACACGCAGAGCCGGTTGCCGTCCTCCTGGACGACCTCGACGGAGCGTCGACCGGTACGCGCCTCCCTGGTGAGCAGGGCGGCCAGGCGGGCGGCGTGCGGGGTGCGGACGGCCACGCGGGGGCGCAGCCGGGTGCGGGCGAAGTCGCTGACGTCCTGGTCGGCGACGACTCTGCCCTTTTCCAGGGTGACGACCCGGTCGGCCGTGCGGGCGGCCTCCTTGGGGTCGGCCGTGGTCATCAGAACGGTTCCGCCGTGGGCCGCGTGTGCGCGCAGCATGCCGTGCAGCCAACGGTTTTCACGGCCGGAGAGGCCCGCGGCCGGTTCGTCGAGCACGAGGGTGTGCGGGTCGCCGAGGAGGGCACAGGCCAGTCCGAGCCGCCGGTCCATGCCGCGGGAGAGGGTGCCGAGGCGTTCGTCCCGCAGGCTGATCAGGCCGACCACCTCCAGGACTTCGTCGGCACGCCGGACCGGTACACCGGCGGCCGCGCACAGCATCCGCAGATGGCCGCGGACGGTGCGGGCCGGGTGTCCCGGCACATCGCCGAGGAGGACGCCGACCTCCCGGGAGGGATGGGCGATGCGGTGCAGTGGGCGGCCTCTGAAGTAGGTGAGACCACGGCCCTGTTGGAGTTCGAGCATGAGTCTCAGCGCCGTGCTCTTGCCCGCGCCCGGCGCTCCGAGCAGCGCGGTGACACGGCCCGCGCACGCCTCGAAGGACACGTCGTCGACGGCGGGCGGAAGTTCCTTGCGGGAGTCGCTGGTCAGTCCGAAGGCCTGGATCACCCGTAGCAAGATAGCGCGCTATGTCCGGTTTTTCGGGTGCAGCGCGGCCGAAGAGGCATGCCCGATCGCCGCATCCGGCTCGCCGTCATCTCTCCTCGACATCAACTTCCGGCGCGGAGTGGGCCGTTGTCGCGGTATCGCCTCACACTTCGGGGCGCAGCATCGGCGGGTTGAGCAGCGTCGCGCCGCCTGCCCGGAAGAGCTGGGCCGGGCGGCCGCCCTGACGTGTGGTGGTGCCGCCGGTGGGGACGAGGAAGCCCGGGGTGCCCGTCACTTTGCGATGGAAGTTACGCGGGTCGAGGGCCACGCCCCACACCGCCTCGTAGACCCGGCGCAACTCGCCGACCGTGAACTCGGTGGAGCAGAACGCTGTCGCCAGAGACGAGTACTCGATCTTGGACCGGGCGCGTTCCACCCCGTCCGCGAGGATCCGGGCGTGGTCGAAAGCGAGAGGGGCGAGGGGTTCGCCGTCCCGGCCGTAGCCACCCTGCTGCAGCAGTTCCTCGACCGGCGCCCAGCGCGCGTTGCTGGCGTCGCCACCGGCGCGCGGGGCGGGCAGGTCCGGGGCGAGCGCGAGGTGGGCGACACTGACGACGCGCATTCTCGGGTCCCGGTCGGGGTCGCCGTACGTCGCGAGCTGTTCCAGGTGGGCGCCGTTGCCCTGAGCCGGGGCGGAGGGGTCGTGGGCGCGCAGTCCGGTCTCCTCGGCCAGCTCCCGCGCCGCCGCCTGGTTGAGGTCCTCGTCGGCCCGCACGAAGCCGCCCGGGAGCGCCCACCGCCCCTGGAACGGCGACTCGCCCCGACGTACCGCCAACGCGCACAGGGCATGGCGGCGCACGGTCAGCACGACCAGGTCCACTGTCACGGCGAAGGGCGGAAAGGCTGACGGGTCGTAGGGCATGCGGCGATCATAGTCGTCTTCCTGACGATAAACACACCCTTCGCCGGACGCATCGAGAACTGATCCACTTCGGTCGGCCACGACGGTCACCGGCCGGCGCCGGCTCTTTGCCGGTTCCACGTCATACCAGGTCACACTCCCAATTGCAGTCCGTCGGCCGCTTCCTCGACCATGGCGAGGCCGAGCCGGCTGACCCGTACCGAGAAGGGGCCGCCGGCGACCCTCAGCCCGGTCAGGCCGATCTCGCCCAGGGGTGCGCCGCGCAGGGGGCGCAGGGTGATCGTCCCGGCCGGTGCGTCGGGCCGGATGCCGGCCGGAGTGGTCAGCAGCAGGACTCCGGCGGCTGCCGACGTGGCGGCCGGGCGGCAGGCGGCCGGGTGGGGCAGAGGGGCGCCCCCCTCGGTGCGCTGCCCGCCTGCGTACATCTCGGGAAGGCGGTGGCCGAAGGCCTCGGCCGCCGCGAGTGCCCCGCTCAGCAACGCCCCGGCCTCCTTCTCGTAGCCCGCGGTGGCCAGGCCCGCCACGGCGATCGCCGTCTCGTGGACCCGTACGGCGCCGCTGCGATGGCCGAACGGGTTGTAGCCCGGCTCCTTCGCGCTCAAGGCCCGCAGTCCCCAGCCGGAGTCCATGGCGGGACTGCCGAGCAGCCGGGCCAGGCTTTCGGTCTGCACCTTGTCGAGCAGCCCGGGTGCCGACGCACCGCCTCCGAGCAGGCCTGTGTCCAGGAGGTGGACGGCTGACGCGCCGAGGTGGGGCACCGGCCGGCCTTCCGGCGTGAGGGCGGCCGGCGGCCGGCCGCCGCCTCGGTCGTCGAGCCAGAAGTCCCGCCGGAAGACGGCCCGAAGTCGCCGCGCCCACTCCCGCAGCCAGGCGGCGTCGGGGCTCGCTCTGCCGCAGGCGTCGAGCAGGTCGGCACCGAGCAGTGCCGCCCGATGGGCGTGGGCCTGGGTCTCGCAGCGGACGGGCCCGCCGGGCTGGGGGTCGCGCAGATACGTCCCCTCCCCCACGGCGGCCCGCAGCCAGCTCAGGCAGCGTTCGGCGGTCGGCAGCAGTTCCTCCGTGTCCTGCTCGGGCAGCCCCCAGCGGCGGGCCTCCGCAAGGAGCACAGGGAAGAGCAGGGTGGCCTCCGTGCCGGTGCAGCCGGGCGGCAGGTGGGCGCCCGCGTCCCGCCGGGGACCGGGGATCATGCCGTGTCGCGGGCCCTCGTGCGAGATCTGGGTGCGGGCGAGCGTGCGCAGCGTGCCCGCGGCGAGCCGGGTCCCGAGGGGCAGGGTCATACGGGCGGCGGCGAGCGCCTCGGCCGGGGCCAGGCCGCAGCGCCATGGCGCCCCGGCCGCCAGATAGGTGTCCGTGGGGTGGGAGGGGTCGCGCACCAGCAGGGCCTGGAGATCCCCGGTACTCGTGGCCATGAGCGCGGCCACCCGTGGGTCGTCACCCGTCGCGCGGGCGGCCGCCAACGGGCTTGTGGCCGCGCGGCCGACGGGCCGGGCCGGCCCGGCGCCTTCCAGACGGACCTTCAGTTCCACACAGACGCTGCCGCCGGGAGGAAGGTCGAAGTCCCAGCGCAGCAGTCCGGCGGAGGCGATGGCGTCCGCGGGCGGCGGGTCGGCGGTGACAGATGAGGTTCCTGTGGCACAGGACCAGCGCAGCCCGGAATCGCGGACGCTGGCGGGCAGTTCGGGACCCACGGCGCCGGACGCGATCGCCGCGATGTCGGACAGGTCCGCGCCGAGGGACACCTCGACCGGGAGGCGCAGGGGCCGCAAGGCTGAGCTGCGCAGCACGATCCGCTCCGTGCCGTCCGCGCGGCGGATCCGCTCGACGACGACGTCCGGGTCCGGACCGCCGTGCGGCGTGACGCGCAGGGCGGCGGTGAAGCGAGCCTGGTCGGACGCGGTCATGCGCGCCTGCACCGCGAGCGGTTCCCGTCCGGCCACCCGCACCTGGCAGCGCGAGAGGATGCGGCGGCCCGCCCGGTAGAAGCCCTCCAGCCCGCGTCCGGTCAGCTGTCCCTGTTCGGTGGAGATCGCGAGGCACGGCAGGGCGACGCAGATCATCGCGAGGTGGGCAGGCGGCAAATCGCCGGCGGGCCGGGGTGGCGATGGCATGGCAGGTGCCGTACCGCGGGACGGGCGCGGAGACGGGCGGCGCGGTACGCCGAGGGGCGGGAAGGAGGGCCCGGCGCGCGTGCCCTGGTGGGCGGACGTGCCCGCGACGCCCTGCGAACCGGCAGGAGGCGAGGCGCTCCGGACGTCCACCAGGAGCTCCGTTCCCGGAGGCAGCGCGTCCGGGTGCGGTCCGCCCGGCGCCGCTCCAGGGAGCGGCGCCGGGGTGCCGAGGCTGGGGTGGTCGGAGGCTGAGGGCGGAGTCGGCTGATGCATGCGGTGACTTCTTCTGCTCGCTGTGCGCCTCGGGCGGGGTCGAGGGCCGGTGACGGGGTCCCGCGAAGCGGGGGCGCTGCGGCGGTACGCCCCGTGCGGACATCCGCCACTCAGGTGAACGGGGCCGGGCTCCCCCGGGTCACGCCCCAGGCGGACGGTCCCCACCGAATGGCGGTCCGGCATCGGGGTGTCCCGCGCGACCGCCCGCGCAGGATCACCCGGCACGACGCCCCTCCCCGACCGCCAGCCGTCGACGGCCAGCCGCACGGAGGCACAGCCGATCGACGCGCCGAGGAGGCTCATCCCTTCCCCCTGGCGTCGTCACCTTCGGCGCGGACGCCCTGCGGGCGGTTGCCCCGGCGCCGCGCGGAGAGCTTCCCGGCGGTGCGCGGGCGTGACCGGCCCCTGCTCGCGGCGGCAGGACGTGTCGTGGGCGTACGGGCGCGGCAGGGGTGCGCGCCCGGCGCGAGCTCCGTCGGCTCGCCTCCTTCCGCCGCCTGGGCACGCGAGGGGCGGTCGGTGATCGCCTCTGCGCCTGAGCGGTCCGGTCCGCCGCCGGACGCGGGAGCGGGCGTCGGCACGGTCACGGAGGCGCCGTCCACGGCGTCGGAGCCCGCGGGGGGATCCCCCACTCGCCGGTGCGGCTCGCGTGCCTCACGCGCCTCGCGCTCGGTGCGCAGACAGCGGCGTACCGATTCCGGGTCGAGCCCTTCGTTGCAGGCTTGATGCAGCAGGCGTGCGAAGAGGTAGCCGGGGTCCGCGCCCAGGGCCATGGCGAGGGCTTCCCTGGCCTCGAGTTCGTCACCGCTGGACCAGGCGACCCAGCCGGCGAGGGTGAGCGGGGCCGCCGCGTGTTCGCGGTAGGGGCCGACGCAGCGGCGTGCCAGCGCCCGCCACAGACGCAGGGCGGGCGCCGCCTCGTCGCCTTCCATCCACTCGGCCGCCCGGTCGCGCGTCCCCCGGTCCTGAAGACCGAGGATCAGAGCGGCGGCTTCGTCGCATCCGAGCAGTTCGTCGTCCCGGCCGTCCGCCCTGGCGCTGCCGGACACGAAAGGGGCCGCGGCGAGGCGCCGCATGACCCGTCCGGCCAGTTCGACCGTCTCCTCGGCGACCGCCGCGCGGCTCACCTCGTCGAGGATGCGCGGGACCATTGCCATGTTCGCCGTGTCCAGGGCGACTTCCTGCTCCAGCACGATCCCCGTCTCCAGGGGCAGCAGCCGGGCCCGCAGTTCGCGCAGGGTGCCCCGGACCTGGATTCCGGCGTAGGTCGCGGCCGCAGCCAGCACCGAGGTGCCGGGCAGACCCATCGGCGTCCCTTCGGCCGGGCAGCAACCCTTGCGGGGGCAGCAGTACGACCAGAAGCGGCCGTCGGAGATGCACAGCGCCTCGATGACCGGGGCGTCGAGATGCCCGCACGCCAGCCGCAGGGCCTGGGCCAAGGGTTGCAGCCGCTCCATGACCTCGCGGCCCGTCTCGCCCTGCGCCGGATCCTGACAGAGGTAGGCGACCATCTGCGCGGGACGGGTGCCCCGGCGTTCGCCTCCCTTCACCAGCCCGTCCGCGAGTTGCTGGGCGACGGCGGCCCAGTCGCCGGGATGCGCGGGAATGCCGAGCCTGGCCCGGCCCCCGAACCGGCCTTGCCGGCCCCGGTCGCTCAGGGCGACCAGCACGATGCTGTCCTCCGGCCGGTATCCGAGAAGGTAGGGCAGGGCGTCGGCGAGTTCTCCCGGTGTGCGCAGGGTGACGTGGTGGACGGCGGCGTCTGCGTCGTGGGGCGGGTCGGCGTCGTAGGGCGAGTGGCTGATGTACGCGGTGGGCCCGTCGTACGGGTACTCGTCGCCGCAGATGGACGCGCCGCTGAAGATGGACGCATCGCCGTGCGTGGACGCGTCGCTGTAGGCGGTCGAGTCGGCTCGCGCCGTCGCACCCCCGTGCGCGCTGACTTCGCCAGGGTCCGTCGCGTCGCCGTGGGCGGTCCGGCCGTCGCAGGACGCGGGCCCACCGAACCCGTCACGTCCGTCACATCCATCTCGCCCATCACGTCCGGTGATGTCGCCGTTTTCGGAGGGGCCGGTCGTTTCGCTGTGATTCGTCATGCGCCGACGATCTCGCGGATCCGGATATTCCGCTTTGCCCTGTGGATAAGTCCGACCAGGGACACGTCAACCAGTCGGATTCGGACACCGCCCGGACCCGGTTTGTCAGCGCCGTCCTGTTGTATGGGAGGCATGGAGCACACGAGCAACACGGATCTCCGGTCGGACGCCGATGCCGTCCTCGCCCGCCTCGTCGGCGACCCCACGGGCGCGGCCCGGCTGCGCGAGGACCAGTGGCGGGCCATCGAGGCGCTGGTCGCCGAGCGGCGCCGGGCCCTGGTCGTGCAGCGGACGGGGTGGGGCAAGTCCGCGGTGTACTTCGTGGCGACCTCGCTGCTCCGGGCCCGCGGCTCGGGTCCCACCGTGATCGTCTCCCCGCTGCTCGCCCTGATGCGCAACCAGGTCGAGGCCGCGGCCCGGGCCGGTATCCACGCACGGACCATCAACTCCTCGAACACGGAGGAGTGGGAGACCGTCCAGGCGGAGATCGCCGCGGGCGAGGTGGACGTCCTGCTGGTCAGTCCGGAGCGGCTCAACAACCCTGACTTCCGCGACCAGGTGCTGCCCGCACTGGCCGCCGCGACCGGACTGCTCGTGGTCGACGAGGCGCACTGCATCTCCGACTGGGGCCACGACTTCAGGCCGGACTACCGCCGGCTGCGGACGATGCTCACGGACCTTCCGCCGGGGGTTCCGGTGCTCGCGACAACGGCGACGGCCAACGCGCGCGTGACCGCCGACGTCGCCGAACAGCTGGGTACGGGCGGCACGTCGGACGCCCTGGTGCTGCGCGGCCCGCTGGACCGGGAGAGCCTCAGTCTGAACGTGCTGCGGCTGCCCGACGCCGCGCACCGGATGGCCTGGCTCGCCGACCACCTCGACGAACTGCCCGGCTCGGGAATCGTGTACACGCTCACCGTGGCCGCCGCCGAGGAGGTCACCGCCTTCCTGCGGCAGCGCGGACACGTCGTCGCCTCGTACACGGGCCGCACGGAGAACGCCGATCGTCAGCAGGCCGAGGAAGACCTGCTGGCCAACAAGGTCAAGGCCCTGGTCGCCACCTCCGCGCTCGGGATGGGCTTCGACAAGCCCGACCTGGGCTTCGTCGTGCACCTCGGCTCGCCCTCCTCCCCCATCGCGTACTACCAGCAGGTGGGCCGTGCAGGCCGCGGTGTCGAGCACGCGGAGGTGCTCCTGCTGCCGGGCAAGGAGGACGAGGCGATCTGGGAGTACTTCGCGTCGCTGGCGTTCCCTTCCGAGGACCTGGTGCGCCGCACTCTGGACGTCCTCGCGGGCGCGGAGCGGCCTCTGTCGCTGCCCGCGCTGGAGCCACTGGTCGAACTGCGCCGCTCCCGCCTGGAGACCATGCTGAAAGTCCTGGACGTGGACGGCGCGGTGAAGCGGGTCAAGGGCGGCTGGACCGCGACCGGCCGGCCGTGGACGTACGAGACCGAGCGCTACGACTGGGTCGCCCGGCAACGCAAGGCCGAGCAGGAGGCGATGCGCCAGTACGCGTCGACGACCGGCTGCCGGATGGAGTTCCTGCAGCGGCAGCTCGACGACGACGGCGCCAAGCCGTGCGGGCGGTGCGACAACTGTGCGGGGGCCCGCTACACCGCGGAGACGTCCACGGCGGCGCTGGACGCAGCGCGGGTGGATCTGGGCCGCGCGGGCGTCGAGGTCGAGCCGCGCCGGATGTGGCCGACCGGCCTTCCCTCGATCGGCGTACCGCTCAAGGGACGCATTCCGGCGGGAGAACAGGCGGACACCGGAAGGGCCTTGGGGCGACTCTCGGACATCGGCTGGGGCAATCGGCTCCGCCCGATGCTCACCGCCCAGGCGCCGGACGGTCCCGTACCGGACGACGTCGCCAGGGCGGTCGTGGGGGTACTGGCCGACTGGGCGAAGGGGCCTGGCGGTTGGGCTTCCGGAGCGGCCGACGCCCGCCCGCGCCCGGTCGGCGTGGTCACCGTCGCCTCCAGGACGCGGCCGAGGCTGATCCACTCGCTGGGCGCACGCATCGCCGACGTCGGCCGGCTGCCGCTGCTGGGTGCGGTGGAGTACGCCGACGATGTGTCACCGGTCTCGCGGAGCAACAGCGCCCAGCGGCTCAAGGCCCTCGACGGCCTGCTGGAGGTGCCGCCCTCGCTCGTCTCCGCGCTGGCCGAGGCCCGGGGGCCTGTCCTGCTGGTGGACGACTACACCGAAACCGGATGGACGCTCGCGGTCGCGGCGAGGATGCTTCGACGCTCGGGTGCCGAGGGGGTGTTGCCGTTGGTGCTGGCTGTACAAGGTTGATCACGCACAGAGTGCGAAGGGGGCGTGGACCGCTGCCCCACGCGTCCGCCCGCGCATCACTGGGTAGGGATATATGACACACACCGCCGTATAACGGTCGGTGGCCCCAATTGCTCGTTGCCGCATCCAAGTTCGACAGGAAGAATTGAAGTCCGCTCCCCGCACGGCTCGTCCGTAGTCCGGTTGGGCTTTGCTGCGGCGTGCGCTCCCCCGAATCCGACCCGCCCGCTGTGTGGGCCGTAGCCGAAGGGAGGATCGTGACCCTCGGATTCGCTCCGTCTTCGGCAGCATCGTTGTCCACGTCCGCCGCTTCCGCCAATCGCTTGCTCGAACCCGCGGAGTGGTCCGCGGCCGGCATCCCTCTGCTGCGCAACCCGCGTGAAGTGGTCAGCGGGCTGCACTCACGGCACCGGCCCGAGCCGGCCACCGCGATCGTGGCCGTGCTCGACCCGGACGAACGGGTGCGGGCCAGCGCGTCGTTCACCCGGCGACAGGCGTCGGCCGACGGCTGGATGTTCCGCAACGCGCTGCTCGCCCAGCTGCGCCGGGTCATCCCGCACGACCTGCGGCGCCGGACGCCGGTGCGGACCGCCGTGCTGCTGTACTGCCGTGACGGCGACGCGCGGTGGACGGAGGAGGACGGGGCGTGGATGTGGGGTCTGCGTGACGCCTGCACTCTGCACGGACTGCGCTGCGGGGCGTACATCACGCTGACCCGGGACGGATGGCAGGTGCTCGGCGAGGGGCGCGGAGGCCGCCGCCCCAACACGGACTCCGCCCCGGAGCCCTTCGGACTGTCCGAGGCACCGCCCCCGCTGCCGCGGACCGGCGGCGCCGTCTCGGAGGTTCTGCGTCGCGCGGCGGCCCGCTGAAGCACATCAGCGGGTACGACGAGCCCGACGGCCGCAGACCCGTTCGGCGGCCAGGAGTGCTGCAGGGCGGGGCATGAGCAGCCGTACCTCAGACGCTGAACAGCAGGACCGCTGAACAGCGGGACGCGGGAAACCCTTCGGGCTCACGCGCATCGTCGCGTGGCGTGCGGAACCGCCCGCGGCGATGCGGACATGACGGCGTACGGCGGTGTTCTGCGGGGTGGGCCACCGGGTGGCTGCGCTCTTGGCCGACCACGGCACCTCGCGCCGCCGCTTTCACGGGACCAGCCGGGCCTCGGCTTCACCGGCTCCGCACGAGGGGCCGCCCGTCCACCGAGCCCTGTGGGCGGGCGGCTGACCGGCTCCGAGGGGCCTGGCTCCGGGCACGCCGAGGTGCGCGTGCCGAGACGTCCGTCGTCCGCCCACGTGTAAGCACACCGTCGAGGTGCCGCGGCGGCGACGCCTCCGCGGCCCGGCGCGTCCGCCCCGCCGGGGTCGGCTCAGACGCCAGCGCCCAGCACCGTGTTGATCTGCTGCGGGTCTCCGCAGACGATCAGCAGGGCGCCGGCCCGCGCAAGAGCCAGCGGCAGAGCGGTGGCGGCCGTGTCGGGACCACCGTTGACGGCGACCACGACGACGGGGCGCACCGCCGCCCGGCCCGCGGAGGCCGCGTCGGCGTAGAAGACGTCGTCCCCGGCGTCGTGCTGCGCCCAGTACGACGCTTCGCCGAAGGACAGCTCATGGGCGGCCCAGGGGTGCTGCTCGCCGGTGGTGATCACCAGCACGTCACCCGGGGTGCGCCCGGAGTCCAGGAGCAGGTCCACGGCCTCCTCGGCGGCGTCCAGCGCACCCTCGGCCGAGGCCGGGATCAGCTGGACCTGGGGAGCCGCCGAAGCGGGCGCGGCAGCGGCCGGGGCCGAGGGCCCGGGCTTGACGGCGACGTCACGCGGGGTGCGCTGCCCCGGAGGCGTCGGCCGGAGGGGTCCGGGACGACCGGGACGCGACGGAGCCGCGGGACGGGGGCCGGGTACGGGTCGAGGGGTCGGCGCTGTGCGGCCGCTGGCCGGAGTGGCGCGGGGACCCTGGGCACTCTCGTGAATCTGAGGCTCCTCGGGAAGGAGAGGCATGGGCTGTTATTTATCAAACGTTGGTGCGGCTCGCGCCAGCGGGTGGCACATCAGTGCGAGCGGAATCGTCAGAAGTCGAAGCCGAGCTGACCCTCGATCTCCGGAACGCTTCCGTCCGCCCAGCTGCGGGCCTTCTTGAGGTGCCGCCACTGGGGCAGCGCATCAAGATACGCCCACGACAACCGGTGGTACGGGGTGGGGCCCCGCTCCGCCAGTGCGGCCTTGTGCACGGGCGACGGATACCCGGCATTGTCCGCAAAACCGAAGTCTGCATGGTCGACACCCAGTTCGGCCATCATTTTGTCGCGCTGAACCTTGGCGATCACCGAGGCCGCCGCGACCGCCACGCACGACCGGTCACCCTTGATCACCGTCCGAACCCGCCACGGGGCACCGAGATAGTCGTGCTTCCCGTCCAGGATCACCGCATCGGGACGGACCGGCAGTGCGCCCAGCGCCCGCCCCGCGGCGAGCCGCAGCGCGGCGGTCATCCCCAGGTCGTCGATCTCCTCCGGGGAGGCATGACCCAGGGCGTACGACGTCACCCATGTCTGCAGGACCTCGGCCAGTTCGGTGCGCCGCTTGAGGGTGAGCAGTTTCGAGTCGGTGAGTCCCAGGGGCGGGCGGCGCAGTCCGGTGACCGCCGCGCAGACGGTGACGGGACCGGCCCACGCACCGCGGCCAACCTCGTCGACACCGGCAATGATCTTGGCCCCGGTCGTGGCGCGGAGTGAGCGCTCGACGGTGTGGGTGGGTGCTTCGTACGGCATGGCGCCCTTAGCGTACGCCGCCTCGATCCCGGTGCGACACCCCGGTCGGCCACGGCCCCCCAGCCACGGCCGGCCACCCGTCCGGGGCCGCCGTCAGCAGGCATCCGGACGCAGCAGCGGAAGCATGAACTGGTCGATCATCTCCTCGAGATCCCGATCACTCCATTCGCTGGCGCACACCTTCGTCCGGTACATCATCATGGCCGGAATGGCATCGAAGACATAACCGTTCGCCGCCCCCGGTCGCACCTCGCCCCGCTCAATCCCGCGACTGATGACCTCGTGCAGCATCCTGACGGCCGGCTCCACGACTCCTTGCACGATCAGCTCTTGGAAGCGTTCCGACTGAGACGGATCGCATTCGTGAATGATCGACCGCAATGCGAAGCCCGGGCGCGAGAACATCGCGTCACGGGCCATGCGGCACAGCGCCACCAGGTCCTCGCGCACGCTCCCGAGGTCGGGCGCGGCATCCATCCGGGGCAGCCCGGCACTCAAGGCGTCCGCGACGAGATCCTCCTTGGACGGCCAGCGGCGATAGACCGCCGCCTTCCCCGTCTGGGCTCCGGCGGCGACACCCTCCATCGTGAGGCCGTTCCAGCCGACGGTGCCCAACTGTTCCAGCGCGGCGTCGAGGATCGCGCGTTCGAGCACGGCGCCGCGCCGGCGAGGGGAGGCCGTCCGGGCGGGGGCGGCCGTCCAGCGCGAAGTAACCATCTGAGTGTCTCCAACGAGCAGAGGGGGCGGGGAGTTCGAAGCGGAGCGGGGCCGCCGCGGCACCAGCGGGGGACGTACCGAGGGGCGACCCGGAAAGTGAACGCTTGCGTTCACTACTGGGGACTCACTACCGTTGACGCGAGAGTGAACGCCAGCGTTCACTAACGCAGTTGTGGGGGACCCATAGTGACAACCTCTCAGTTGATTCAGAACCAGAAACGGGGTGCGGCCCGCCGGGAGGGACGACCCGGCATCGCGCTCACCGTCATCGCGGCCTGCCAACTCATGGTGGTACTCGACGCGACGATTGTGAACATCGCGCTCCCGCACATTCAAGACGCGCTGAAGTTCAGCACCACCGACCTCACCTGGGTGGTCAGCGCCTACACACTCACGTTCGGCGGGCTGCTGCTGCTCGGCGCCCGGGCCGGTGACATCCTCGGCCGGCGCCGGGTGTTCATGACCGGAATTCTGCTCTTCACCTTCGCCTCGCTGCTGGGTGGACTGGCCCAGGAGCCCTGGCAGTTGCTGGCGGCCCGGGCACTGCAGGGCATGGGGGGCGCGATAGCGTCGCCCACCTCGCTGGCGCTCATCACCACCACGTTTCCCGAAGGCCCGGAACGCAACCGGGCCTTCGGTGTCTTCGCCGCCGTCTCGGCCGGCGGCGGCGCCATCGGCCTGCTCGCCGGCGGCATGCTCACCGAATGGCTCGACTGGCGGTGGGTGCTGTTCGTCAACGTGCCCATCGGTGTGCTCATCGCCTCTCTCACGCCGCTCTACATCAACGAGTCCGAGCGGCACCCGGGGCGCTTCGACATCGCGGGCGCCGTGACCTCGACGGCGGGCATGGCCTCCCTGGTCTACGCGTTCATCCGGGCTGCCGGGGAAGGCTGGCGGGACGGTCTGACCCTCGGGGCGTTCGCCGCCGCCCTGATCCTGCTCGTCGCCTTCGCGTTCACGGAGATGCGGGCCAAGGAGCCGATCACTCCGCTGCGGATGTTCGCCGACCGCAACCGCTCCGGCACATACGTGATCATGCTCAGCCTGGCCGCGGCGATGTTCGGAATGTTCTTCTACATCGTCCTCTTCGTCCAGAACGTGCTGGGCTACAGCCCGATCAAGGCCGGGCTCGCCTTCCTGCCCGTCACGGCCGCCATCGCGGTCGGCGCGGGCCTGTCGCAGCGCTTCCTGCCCGTCCTGGGGCCGAAGCCGTTCATGCTCGCGGGGTCCGCCCTCGTGGTGACCGGCCTCACCTGGCAGACGTTCATCAGTCCGGACAGTTCCTACGCCGGCGGCGTGCTCGGCCCGATGCTGGTGTTCGGCTTCGGCATGGGCCTGAACTTCGTGACGGCGACCGTCACCGCGGTCTCCGGTGTCGCCCCGCACGAGGCGGGCGCCGCATCGGGTCTGCTCAACGTCACACAGCAGGTGGGAGGTTCGCTCGGGCTGGCCATCCTGACCACGGTCTTCGGCTCGGCCAGCAAGAACGAGGCGGAGAAGCAACTGCCGAAGTTCCTGGCCGACGGATCGGCCGAGCAGAAGGCCGAGTTCGCCAAGACGCACCAGCTGCCCGCCCCGTGGGGCCACGACGTCCTGGCCCAGGGCATCTCCACGGCCTTCGTCCCGGCCGCCGCCATGGCCGCACTGGCCCTGCTCACGGCATGGTTCGTCATCCGCGTCCGCAAGAGCGATCTGGACGCCCTGTCCGGGACGGCGGGGCCCATGGCCGGCTGAAGCGCGCGGACGGCCGGAACGGCAGGCCTCACCACCTGCTGAAGCGTGCGGATGGCCGGGACTCACCCCGACAGCGAACGAGGGGCACGACGACCCGGCCGTCCGCACCCCGCGGGACAGCCACGCCGACCCGCCCGCCGGCACGGACAGCAGCGCCGACACCGCCGGCGCTGTCGGCGCTGTCGGCGCTGTCGGCGCTGTCGGCGCTGTCGGCGCTGTCGGCAACAGCGCGGCCAAGACGAACCCCATGCCCACCACCCCCTACGACGCTCCCCGTCACCCGCCCGTCCCGACGCACACGTCGCACAGCGGATGCCCGAACAACGCGCGAGCCGTCACGCAGAGTTCCCGGCGAACACGAAGAGTTGTCGTCGGAGGTCGAACCGACTCCTCCCGACGGCGCGAGAGTCGGGTGGAGCCAAGCCAGGAAGACCTCGCCGCTCCGGTCAGACCGACGAGGCCACCCAAGCAGGCAGTTCCTCCACCTGTTCCGCCCAGGCGACCGGAGGCGCCCCGGCCTTCCCGGCGGCCAGCACTCCGCCCACGATGGCGCAGGTGGTGTCGACGTCGCCGCCGACCTGTGCGGTCGTCCAGAACGCCGTCTCGTAGTCGCCGAGGGCACGAGCGGCCGACCAGAGCGCGAAGGGCACGGTGTCATGGGCCGACGTACGGCGTCCGCAGCCCAGCACCGCCGCGACCGTGGCCGCGTCGCCGTAGTCGAGCATGTCCCGCGCGCGCCGCAGGCCCGCGCCGACGGCGCTCTTCGGCACGAGAGCGATGACGCCGTCGAGAAGCGCCTCCGCAGCGGGCGGACCCCCGGGTGCGCCGACCAGCGCGGCTGCCGCGGCGACGGCCATGGCCCCGACCACGGCCTCCCGGTGCTGATGCGTGGGATACGCGGAGATCTCCGCCTGATGGGTGGCCTGCTCGGGATCGTCCGCGTACCAGGCGCCCAAGGGGGCGATCCGCATCGCGGCGCCGTTGCCCCAGGAGCCCTGCCCCTTGAACAGGGCTGACGAGAGTTCGCGCCAGTCGGCGCCCTCCCGGACCAGCCTCAGCAGCCGGTTGACCGCGGGGCCGTAGCCGCGGTCGAAGTCGTGGTGCTCCGCGAAGGAGCGGGCCAGGGCGTCCTGGTCGATGCGGCGGTGGGCGGCCAGGACGGCCACGACGGAGCAGGCCATCTCCGTGTCGTCGGTCCACTGCCAGGGGCCGGGTGGCAGCTCGCGGCGCTTCAGCAGCGGGTAGTTCACCGGCACGAAGAACTGAGAGCCGAGCGCGTCACCCACCGCGAGTCCGCGCAGGCTGGCGAGGGCGCGCCCCAGGCGCCCGTCGGGAGAGGAGTCAGCGGTCATCGCTCTGCCACTCTATCCGCTGATCCCGTAGGGCTCCGGATCTCGCCAGCGGTCGAAGGGCCGGTCAAGCGTGTACTTGCCGTCGTCACCGAGAACGAGCATGCGCATCTCGGCGTTCCCCGGATTCGACAGCGACTCGAATTCGGCGACCGTCCAGTGGAACCAGCGCATGCAGAACAGACGCATGGCGAGGCCGTGGGTCACGATGAGCACGTTCGGCGGGTGGTCGGGGGCCTCGAAGCTGCGGAACAGGCTCTCCAGGAAGCCGCCGACCCTGTCGTACACGTCGGCTCCGCTCTCGCCCTGCGCGAAGCGGTAGAAGAAGTGTCCGTAGGCGTCCCGGTAGGCCTTCTGCAGCCGCACGTCGTCGCGGTCCTGCCAGTTCCCCCAGTCCTGCTCGCGCAGCCGGGGCTCCTCGCGCACGCGGATGAGGTCAGGATCCAGGTGGAAGGCCCGGAGGGTCTCGTGGGTGCGCCGGTAGGGGGAGACGTACACGCTGACCCGCTCGCCGCCGAACACCTCCCGTAGCCTCTTGCCGGTCTCCTCTGCCTGCCGCCGGCCTCGATCGGTGAGAGCCAGTGCATGATCGGGTTCACGCTCGTAGACGGTGTCATCAACATTGCCCGTTGACTCCCCGTGCCGGACAAGGACGATGCGCCGTGGTCTTGCCATGCCAAAACCCTAGATCGAGTGACGGCAGATCCAATACTCGTGGGGCCTGCATACGGCGTAGGTCACACCGAACCCGCACCACACGAGGAAACACACCACAAGAGGACCCCACCGCACACCGACGGCGGACCCGTGCGGGTTTCACACCGTCCAGGTCGTCTCCAGTTCGACGATGTCACCGGTGAGGGCGGCGATGTCCGCCTCCGTCTGGGCGCGCAGCGCGAGCCGCTCCACGCGTTCGGTGCGGTACTTTCCGTGCTCGGCCTCGGAGCGCCACATCGACAGCACCAGGAACTCGTGGCCGGGCGCCTCGGCGAACAGTCCCCGGATCATGCCGGGCGAGCCGGCCATGGCGGGGTTCCACACCTTCTCCTGCATGAGGGTGAAGTGCTCGGCACGCTCCTCGTGGACCCGGCACAGGGCCACCCGCACCAGGTCGGCGTCGGTGAAGCGGGGTTCGAAGCCCGTCTTCACGTCGAAGCGGTAGTCGAAGAGCCGTACCTGGGCGTCCTTGAACGTGCCCGCC
Organism: Streptomyces sp. NPDC000345; assembly: GCF_042898825.1. NCBI lineage: Bacteria > Bacillati > Actinomycetota > Actinomycetes > Kitasatosporales > Streptomycetaceae > Streptomyces > Streptomyces sp. NPDC000345. The sequence continues at coordinate 75,568 of NZ_JBIAZE010000014.1, read as the reverse complement.
TGGGCCGCCGCCAGCCGGTCGTGGGAGCGCGCCATGAAGGAGTCGTAGAAGGCACGGCTCTCCCAGAAGGCGAAGACATGCGCGACGGAGGGCCGCCCCCTGCTCCAGCCCCCGCCCTGTCCCCGAAATCCCGGCTCCCCCAGAAGCCCCGCCCACTTTCGCTGCCCCCGCTCGAAACCGCGGCGGTCCACCACGGTGCAGCGAATCCACTTGACCAGCACCGCGCCATGGTAAGGCCACGGGGCGTGGCGTCGGTCACTCTCTGGCGCAGAGCAGCCATGCCGAGTGTCAGGGGTGCGTGGCAGGATGGACAACCGGCCCTGATGATCCGGCAGCTCGGGGTGAGGTCAGTTGGTGAACGGGGAGGGACATTGGTGAGCGGCATCAACAAGGGGATCCGCAAGGTCGAGATGGCGCTGAAGTGGGACCCGAGTCCGGCGGGGCAGCCGCCCACCGATCTGGACATCGTCGCCGCGACGTACCTCGCGAGCGATCCGGGCGGGGCGCCCGCCTATGTGGTGCACTTCGACAGCCGCTCACCCGACGGGACCATCTATCTCAACCGGGACAGCAAGGACGGCAAGGGCTTCGGCTGGGACGAGGTCATGACGCTGGAGCTCGACCGGCTGGACGCGCGGTACACGCGCGTGGTGGTGGGTGTCGTCATCCAGCAGCATCCGGCGAACCGGACCTTCGTCGGTGTCCTCAACCCCGCCTTCCGGATACGGGAGGGCTACACCGTCCTGGACGAGGACGACTTCGGCGGTGTGCTCGGGGCGACGGCGGCGACGGTCGCGGAGTTCGTGCGCGAGCCGTCCGACGGTTGGACGTTCCACCCGGGCGTCCAGGGCTTCGAGGACGACCCGGCTACGTTCACCGGGGTCATGGGCCAGGTGCGCCGGTCCTGAACCCCGGCCGGGCACGGACACCGAGGGCGGTGAAGCCGGGAACCGGCTTCACCGCCCTCGCCAGATCACACGGACCTGGCCGGTACCGCTGTGATCAGCTGCAGCCGCTGGTCGAGCCGCAGCCCTCGCAGATGTAGCAGGAGCCGGCCCGCTGCATCTTCGTGCCGCAGGAGAAGCACAGCGGGGCGTCGGCCTGGATGCCCAGCTGCATCTCCACCAGTTCGGCGCTGGTGTGGGCCTGCTTCGGGGCGGGCTGGGTCACCTCGGCGCCGGCCTTCGGCGTGGCGACGGCCTTCAGGTCGGTCTGCCGCGGGGCGGACTGGGCCAGACCCTCGACGTCGACCTCCTCCTCGGCGGGCTCGTACGAGCCGGTCTCCAGGTGACGCTGACGCTCCTCGGCGGAGTGGATGCCGAGGGCGGAGCGCGTCTCGAAGGGCAGGAAGTCGAGCGCCAGGCGGCGGAAGATGTAGTCGACGATCGACTGCGCCATCCGCACGTCCGGGTCGTCCGTCATGCCGGCCGGCTCGAAGCGCATGTTGGTGAACTTCGAGACGTACGTCTCCAGCGGAACGCCGTACTGGAGGCCGACGGAGACCGCGATGGAGAAGGCGTCCATCATGCCCGCGAGGGTCGAACCCTGCTTCGACATCTTCAGGAAGACCTCGCCGAGACCGTCGTCCGGGTAGGAGTTGGCGGTCATGTAGCCCTCGGCGCCGCCGACCGTGAAGGAGGTGGTGATGCCGGGGCGGCCCTTGGGGAGACGCTTGCGGACCGGGCGGTACTCGACCACCTTCTCGACCGCGGCACGGATCGTGTCCTCGGCCTTCTCGGTGACCTCGGTCTTCTCCTTCTCCTTGGTCTTCGCGGAGAGGGGCTGGCCGACCTTGCAGTTGTCCCGGTAGATCGCGAGCGCCTTGACGCCGAGCTTCCAGGCCTCGAAGTAGATCTCCTCGACCTCCTCGACGGTCGCCGTCTCCGGCATGTTGACCGTCTTGGAGATGGCGCCGGAGATCCAGGGCTGGATCGCGGCCATCATGCGGACGTGGCCCATCGGGGAGATGGCGCGCTCGCCCATGGCGCAGTCGAACACCTCGTAGTGCTCGGACTTGAGGCCGGGGGCGTCGATCACATTGCCGTGCTCGGCGATGTGGGCGACGATCGCCTCGATCTGCTCCTCCTGGTAGCCCAGGCGGCGCAGGGCCTGCGGGACGGTGCCGTTGACGATCTGCATCGAGCCGCCGCCGACCAACTTCTTGAACTTGACCAGGGCGAGGTCGGGCTCGACACCGGTGGTGTCGCAGGACATCGCCAGACCGATGGTGCCGGTCGGGGCGAGGACGGATGCCTGGGAGTTACGGAAACCGTTCTGCTCGCCGAGGCGCAGGACGTCCTGCCAGGCCTCTGTGGCGGCGGCCCAGACCGGGTTGTCCAGGTCGTCCATGCGGACGGCCGTGCCGTTGGCGTCGGCGTGCTGCTTCATGACGCGCTTGTGGGCGTCGGCGTTGCGGGCGTAGCCGTCGTACGGGCCGACGACCGCGGCCAGCTCGGCGGAGCGGCGGTAGGCGGTGCCGGTCATCAGCGAGGTGATGGAGCCGGCCAGGGCGCGGCCGCCCTCGGAGTCGTACGCGTGGCCGGTGGCCATCAGCAGGGCGCCGAGGTTGGCGTAGCCGATGCCGAGCTGGCGGAACGCGCGGGTGTTCTCGCCGATCTTCTGCGTCGGGAAGTCCGCGAAGCAGATGGAGATGTCCATCGCGGTGATGACGAGCTCGACGACCTTCTGGAAGCGCTCGGTCTGGAAGGACTGGTTGCCCTTGCCGTCGTCCTTGAGGAACTTCATCAGGTTCAGCGAGGCCAGGTTGCAGGACGTGTTGTCCAGGTGCATGTACTCGCTGCACGGGTTCGACGCGGTGATCCGGCCGGACTCGGGGCAGGTGTGCCAGTTGTTGATGACGCCGTCGTACTGGATGCCGGGGTCGGCGCAGGCCCAGGCGGCCTCGGCGATCTTGCGGAAGAGCGCCTTGGCGTCGACCTCCTCGATCACCTCGCCGGTCATCCGGGCGCGCAGGCCGAACTTGCCGCCCCGCTCGACGGCCTCCATGAACTCGTCGTTCACACGGACCGAGTTGTTGGCGTTCTGGTACTGGACGGACGTGATGTCGTCGCCGCCCAGGTCCATGTCGAAGCCCGCGTCGCGCAGGACGCGGATCTTCTCCTCTTCCTTGACCTTGGTCTCGATGAAGTCCTCGATGTCCGGGTGGTCCACGTCGAGGACGACCATCTTGGCGGCACGGCGTGTGGCGCCACCGGACTTGATGGTGCCGGCGGAGGCGTCGGCGCCACGCATGAAGGAGACCGGGCCGGAGGCGTTGCCGCCGGAGGACAGCAGCTCCTTGGAGGAGCGGATACGGGAGAGGTTCAGGCCGGCGCCGGAACCGCCCTTGAAGATCATGCCCTCTTCCTTGTACCAGTCGAGGATCGACTCCATGGAGTCGTCGACGGCAAGGATGAAGCAGGCGGAGACCTGCTGGGGCTGCGGGGTGCCGACGTTGAACCAGACAGGGCTGTTGAAGCTGAAGATCTGGTGCAGCAGGGCGTAGGCCAGCTCGTGCTCGAAGATCTCGGCGTCGGCGGGCGAGGCGAAGTACTTGTAGTCCTCCCCGGCCTTCCGGTACGTCTTCACGATGCGGTCGATCAACTGCTTGAGGCTGACCTCGCGCTGGGGAGTGCCGACAGCCCCGCGGAAGTACTTGCTGGTGACGATGTTGACCGCGTTCACCGACCAGAAGTCGGGGAACTCGACGCCACGCTGCTCGAAGTTCACCGAGCCGTCGCGCCAGTTGGTCATGACGACGTCACGGCGCTCCCAGACCACCTCGTCGTACGGGTGCACGCCGGGGGTGGTGTGAATGCGCTCGATACGCAGGCCCTTGGTGGTCTTGGTGCCCTTCGCTCGGGAACCTCGTGCCGGACCGCTCGCCGTCTCTGTCATGCCGCCTCCCTGTACAGGCAAAAACGCCCTGAAATGCCACGATGTTCCCGTGACATGGTGGTGTGTCTGGTGCTGCGGGCACCCATCCCTGGCCCACAGCAAGTCTTCGTCCGCCGCCGCCCGGCCGGATCAGGGGCCCGAGGCCCGGGTCCGGCCCGCCGGGTCAGTCGGCGGCGTGGGCGGGCACGGGGACCTGTCCGGTCCCTCCGCGCCCGCCGTCGTCCTTCCGGCCCCCCGCGACCGTGCCCGGGTCGTCTTCGCGGTCGTCGTCGTCCGCGGCGGGGTGTCCCGTCTGGTCCCTGAGTTCCGCGATGGCGGCCTCGAAGTCCTCGAGCGAGTCGAACGCCCGGTAGACGGAGGCGAACCGCAGGTAGGCGACGAGGTCGAGTTCCTGCAACGGGCCGAGTATGGCCAGTCCCACGTCGTGGGTGGTCAGCTCGGCACTCCCGGTGGCGCGCACCGCCTCCTCGACCCGCTGGCCGAGCTGGGCGAGAGCGTCCTCGGTGACAGGCCGTCCCTGGCATGCCTTGCGCACGCCGTTGATGACCTTGGTGCGGCTGAACGGTTCGGTGACCCCGGACCGCTTCACCACCATGAGCGAGCACGTCTCCACGGTCGTGAAACGACGGGAGCAGTCAGGACACTGGCGGCGCCTGCGGATCGACGTGCCGTCGTCCGTCGTACGGCTGTCGACAACACGGCTGTCGGGGTGCCTGCAGAAGGGGCAGTGCATGAACTCCCAACCCTCCTCACAGCAGACTCAATGGCCTCGCGGGCCTCACGGGCCCCTCGAAGCAGCCCCAAGCATAGGCGATCCACGAGGTTCCGAAGACACCGGGGACCACAACTTCTGGGCTGCTGATGACATCCAAGCACTAGATATGGGGATTGGCTCATACACCCAGGCCGTATCGCGTGTCGCAGTCGAGAGCCTCACACCGTGCGGTTCAGCCGTCACGGTGAGCACTCGAAACCCGCCGGCACACGCGCGTGCACAACCGTGTCCGCGCGGCACATACGGCGATATCGTGGGCGCCGCAGGGAGGACCGGTGGGACTCTCGCGCGGAGCGGGCCCGGCGGCCGGTCGGCCGGAGGCCGGATGGCAGACTGGGGCCGCACCTCACGAGGGCGCCGACCCCGGCGGTGAAGAGTACAACAAGGAGTTCGGTTCACCTGCCGGGTACCGCATAGGCCATACACCCAGACACATGATCAAGTCAGGCTATCCACGCTTTTTCACTCGAACGTGTGTTTGGCGCAACCTTTCGAAAGCAACTACCGTTGTCCAGCAGGGAGACAATCGAGAGGGGCCGACGTGACCACCACCGCAGACAGTGCCACCATCACCGCCCAGGACCGCTCCCAGGGCCGACTCGAGCCGGTGCATGCGATGAACGAAGCCGTGAATCCCGAGGGACACAAGCGCTCCCTGCCGGGCCGACCTCCAGGCATCCGGGCGGACAGCTCGGGGCTCACCGACCGTCAGCGCCGGGTGATCGAGGTCATCCGGGACTCCGTGCAGCGACGCGGCTACCCGCCGTCCATGCGGGAGATCGGCCAGGCCGTCGGCCTGTCCAGCACGTCCTCGGTGGCGCACCAGCTGATGGCACTGGAGCGCAAGGGCTTCCTGCGTCGTGACCCGCACCGCCCGCGCGCGTACGAGGTCCGCGGCTCCGACCAGGCCGTCTCCGTGCAGCCCACGGACACCGCCGGCAAGCCCGCCGCGTCGTACGTCCCGCTGGTGGGCCGTATCGCCGCCGGTGGCCCGATCCTCGCCGAGGAGTCCGTCGAGGACGTCTTCCCGCTCCCCCGGCAGCTCGTGGGCGACGGTGAGCTGTTCGTGCTGAAGGTCGTCGGCGACTCGATGATCGAGGCCGCGATCTGCGACGGCGACTGGGTCACCGTCAGGCGGCAGCCCGTCGCCGAGAACGGCGACATCGTGGCCGCCATGCTCGACGGCGAAGCCACCGTGAAGCGGTTCAAGCGTGAGGACGGCCATGTGTGGCTCCTCCCGCACAACGCGGCGTACGAGCCGATTCCCGGCGACGACGCGACCATCCTCGGCAAGGTGGTGGCGGTACTCCGCCGCGTCTGAGCACGGCGGGCGGGCCTCACCTCCTCCGCCCCTCTGACTGGGCCCCGGGATCCCTGCGCCGGTTCCGGGGCCCTGTGCTGCGTCGGCGCTCCCCACCCTTGAGGCGTCGAGGCGGCCCGCGTGCGCTGCACCCGCGGCTTGGCCCGCGCCACCGGCGGCCCGCCCCGTCGAGACGACGCACCCTTCCGGGGACGACGGCCGTACCGGTGAGGGCTCTTCCCCGGGCACAGGACAACCGGCCCGAGGAAGAGCCCTCCCCTCACTCCGTCTCGGCCTGCCGGGCCGCCGCGTCGATCGCCGCGAGCGACTTGCGGACCTGATTGCGGTCCGTCGTGTACCAGAAGTCCGGCATGGACGCCTTCAGATAGCTCCCGTAGCGGGCCGTCGCCAACCGCTGGTCCAGGACCGCGACCACGCCCCGGTCCCCCGACGCACGGACGAGCCGGCCCGCGCCCTGCGCCATGAGCAGCGCCGCATGTGTGGCGGCGACCGCCATGAAGCCGTTGCCCCCGCCGTCCTCGACCGCCTTCTGGCGGGCGCTCATCAGCGGGTCGTCCGGACGCGGGAACGGGATCTTGTCCATGACCACCAGCTGGCAGCTGGGGCCGGGGACGTCCACGCCCTGCCACAGCGACAGCGTGCCGAAGAGGCACGTCTTCGGATCCGCCGCGAAGTTCTTGATCAGCTCACCCAGGGTCTCCTCGCCCTGCAGGAGGATCGGGAACTCCGGGATGCGGCCGCGCAGTTCCTCGGCGGCGAGCTGTGCGCCGCGCATGGAGGAGAAGAGGCCGAGGGTACGGCCGCCGGCCGCCTGGATCAGTTCGGTCAGCTCGTCCAGCATGTCCGCGCGGTCGCCGTCGCGTGCGGGACGCGAGAGGTGCCTGGCGACGTACAGGATGCCCTGCTTGCGGTAGTCGAAGGGCGAGCCGACGTCGATCCCCTTCCACTTGGGGAGGTCGTCGCCCTCGGCGCCCTCCGGGGCGAGGCCCAGGGAGGCGCCCACACCGTTGAAGTCCCCGCCGAGCTTCAGCGTCGCCGAGGCCAGGGTCACGGAGCGGTCCGCGAAGAGCTTCTCCCGCAGCAGTCCCGACACGGACATGGGGGCGACGCGCAGGGAGGCGCCGAAGCGGTCGTGCCGTTCGTACCAGACGACGTCGTACTCGGAGCCGTTGACGATGCGCTCCGCCACGTCGTGCACGCTCTCCACGGAGGCGAGCGCCTGCTTGCGGACCGCGTCCTCGTCCTGCACGGACTTGTCGCGGGTGGCGCCGATCGCGGAGATGACGGTGCGCGCGGCATCGCGCAGGGCCATGAGGGCGTAGGTGAGGTCCTCCGGGATCTCCTCCAGGCGGCCCGGCAGCGCCAGCTCCATCAGCCGCTCGAAGCCCTCGGCGGCGGTCTGGAGCTGGTCGGCGGCCTTCTCGTTGACCAGCTTCGCGGCGCGCCGCACCGCTCGGTTGACCTGGCCCGGGGTGAGCTCGCCGGTGGCGACGCCGGTGACCCTCGACACCAGCTCGTGCGCCTCGTCGACGATCAGCACCTCGTGCTGCGGAAGCACGGGGGCGCCCTCGATGGCGTCGATGGCCAGCAGGGCGTGGTTGGTGACGACGACCTCGGACAGCTTGGCGCGTTCGCGGGCCATCTCCGCGAAGCACTCCGCGCCGTACGCGCACTTCGACGCGCCCAGGCACTCCCGCGAGGACACCGACACCTGGGCCCAGGCCCGGTCGGACACGCCGGGCGTGAGGTCGTCCCGGTCGCCGGACTCGGTCTCGTCCGCCCAGTCGCGCAGCCGCAGCAGGTCCTGGCCCAGCTTGCTGGTGGGCGCGGCCGCTTCGAACTGGTCGAAGAGGCCCTCCTCCTCGTCCTGCGGGACGCCTTCGTGCAGGCGGTGCAGGCACAGATAGTTCGACCGGCCCTTGAGCATCGCGAACTCCGGGCGCCGGCGCAGCAGCGGATGCAGGGCCTCGACCGTGCGCGGCAGGTCCCGCTCCACGAGCTGGCGCTGCAGCGCCAGGGTGGCGGTCGCGACCACGACGCGCTCCCCGTGCGCGAGCGCGGGCACCAGGTACCCCAGCGACTTGCCGGTGCCGGTGCCTGCCTGCACCAGGAGATGGGAGCCGTCGTCGATCGCCTCCGCGACGGCTTCGGCCATGGTCACCTGGCCGGGGCGCTCCGCACCGCCGACGGCGGCGACGGCAGCGTAGAGGAGTTCGGGGAGAGAGGGCTTCGTCATAGCGCGACCACCCTACGGCTCGGGACTGACAAACGGGTGAGCGACCGGGAGGTCGGCGGGGACAACGGTGACGGAATCAAGGTGCGGGGCTTCTCGGATTCGGGGCCGCTGGAGGGCCTGGTGGGGACGACGGCGGGGGCGGCGGGAGTGACGGAGGCCGCCGGGAGCAGGCAGACGGGGTCGGAGGGCGCGGTGGGACGGCCCGGAGAAATTCTCCGAGATGTGGGGGACGGGCGGGAACCGGACAGGATTCCGGGGCGTTCCCTCTGTAACGGCGCAAGCACGGAGTGTCACATCACCTCACGCAGGTTCCTGTCTCTGATCATGAGGCCGGCCCGCTTGGCGGGCAGGTCGAGCTCGGCGGAGAAGCGGAAGCCGGCGCTGAGGAAGGCGGCGACGGAGGGGGTGTTGCGAAGATCGGGTTCAGCGACGACGCGCGAGCACGCGGGTCTCCTGTCGAGTACGAGGTCGGTGACGGCTCTGAGCAGCAGACCGCCGAGCCCTCGCCCACGGGCGGCGGCATCTCCGATGAGGAGATGGATGCCGGTGTCGTGAGCTCGGGCGGGGTAGTGGCGGGCCAGGGGGTCGAGATCCGCCCGGTAGATCTCCCAGTAGCTCATCGGCGTGCCCTCCAGCACACCGAGACACGGATGGCTGTGCCCGTCGTCGGCGAGTTGACGCAGGTGCCGTTCGGTCAGGGCCCGGGGACCCGCCAGTTCCCAGAACGCGGCGACCGCCGGCTCGTTCATCCACCGCCCGATGCGGGGCAGGTCCCTCTCGACATGGACGGGGACGAGGCGGAACACGCCCACAGGTGTGGCGGTGGATCCCCAGTCGCCGACGCGGTCGAGCAGCTGGCCGCTCGGTGGGGCCTCGTCCCTGCCGAGGGTGAGGACGGGGGCGGCACCGGCGGCGCTGGTGGGGATGGGGGGCACGGCGAGGCTCCTCTCAGCAGGCGGGTGGGGGCAGGTTCCTCAGGAGCGAAGGAGTGGGAGTCGGGGATGCGGACGGTTCAGGAGTGCAGGGGGTTGGCGACGGTGACGTACACGGACTGGGTGTCGACGGGGCCGACGAGTTCGTCGAGGCCGTGCAGCCGGGTCAGCAGATTGGCCTTGCAGCGCAGTAGGGGCGAGTCGAGGAGACGGGCGGGCAGCGAGCTGTGCAACCGGTCGGGGCCACAGGCCGCGGAGGTGAGAAAGCCTCGGAAGGCGGCAAGGAGCAGGCGTTCGTCGGCGAGACGCTGAGAGCCGAAGGCGCCGATGAGGCCGAACACATTGTTGATGGCCAGGTAGTAGGCGAAGCGCTCGTCGGTGACCTCGTCCGGGACGAAGGTGTCGCTGTGCTCGCCGATACCGGGCAGCCGGGCTTCGAGTTCCGCGCGGCGGGAGGCGCGGAAGTAGTAGCCCTGGTTGTCGCGGTAGCGGCCGCCGGTGGGCCAGCCGTCGGAGTCCAGCAGAAGGAGGGTGTTCTGCTGGTGGGCTTCCAGCGCGATGCCCGCTACCCCGTCGAGCCACAGCACCGGGCGCACGACCTGCTCCAGGTAGCGCAGGAACCACTCGGCGGCGACCGCGCCGAGTGGACGCCCTGTCCGTGCGGCGAGCCGGGTGAGCACCACGGCCAGCCGTGAGCTCTGGACGACGGCTGTGCCCGGGGCGGGCGGGAGCGGCACGGTCGCCGGGGCGTCAGAGGTGCGGGACGCGAGGGCATCTCGGGCGTACGGGCGGGGTGAGACGAGGCCCGCGACGCACGAGACGTCGTCCGTGGGGGTGAACGGGTTGTGTCGGATCACGACGTCGAGGCCGGTCACGGGGCGGCCGTCCGTCCCGTCGACGGCGAGCCAGGCAGGGTCGCGGACGATGTCGAAGCCCGGGTGGGCTGCCTGCCACTGCTTCGCCAGGCCGGTCCGCAGCAGACGGTGCACTTCGACACCGCGATGGAGTTCCTTGCGCAGGTTCTCACGACGGGAGTTGGTGATGCGCAGGCCGAGCGACAGTTTGAGCATCGCCGGGGCGCCGGAGCGGTGGACCGTGCGCACGGAGGAGGTGGGGTGCCACGGGGAGCCGTGCGCGCCGAGGTCCCGGAGCAGCCCGGCGTCGAACAGGGCGGCGACCTCGGGGCGGTGCCTGACCTCGCGCGACTGCCAGGGATGCAGGGGCAGGAGGGCGTAGTCGTCGGGGGACGGCAGTCCGGGGGCGGCGAGCCGGGCCGTCAGCCGGTCGGCGGCAACCGTGCGGCCGCTTTCCGTCCAGGCGGAGTCGGTGACGAGCAGGGAAGGAGCGACAGCCAGCCAGTGCAGGGGGAAGGAACCGCGCAGCTCGGGTGAGTACAGGCGTGCTTCCGCGTCGGAGAGGCCCTCCCGGCTCTTCGGGGCCGGGTGCAGGGGGTGTCCGAGGATCAGCGCCTGTTCGGCGGACAGGAACAGGTCGGGTCCGTCGGACGGTTGGTCGCGGCGCTCGCCGACGAAGTGAACGGTACGGCGCAGGGAGTCGGCGACGCGCGCCACGAGGTCCACGCCTCCGGCGGCCGGGCCGGTCCCGGCGGGTGTCTCGCGGGCCAGCAGGGCGGCGATCGTGACGGCGTCCACGGGCGGCGACTGTTCGGGGGCGTCGGCCAGGCGCGGGAGACCGAAGCGGTGCCAGCCGGTCGGGGACCAGTGACGGACGGGGGTGAGCAGGGCGGTGGCGCTGGCGGGCAACGGGACGCGGAGGGTCCCGTCGGCGGGAGCCGACAGGCCCGCCTCACGCACCCAGCAGCGCAGCAGGTTCTCCACGGCCGCGGCCTGGGCCGCGGTGTGCGGGTCGGCGTGGTCCAGGAGGTCGGCCGGGAGGCCGTGCGGCGGTCCGGCGTGCGCGGCGTCGCGCTGCTGAGGCGGGATGAGAACGGCCGGTGTGCGGGTGGTCGACGGAACGGAGGAGGTGGACGCTCGTGTGGTGGCGACGGCGGAGGCGGGATCCGGGGAGCCGGTGGGCGGTGGGGAGTTGTGCAAGGTCGCTCCTCATGGGGTGGGGCCGGCGCGGTCGGCGGCGGGAGACGCCGGTGGGGCGCCGGGGGCGCGACGGCGGGGACGGGGTGGCCGGTGCCGGTGGCACGGGCAGGGCGGCGGTGGGCGAGCGGCTCGGCCGGGTGCCCGCGTCACCCCGGCCGTTCGGCACGGCCGTGTCGCTTCCACGCCTGTCCGGTCGGCGGGCTCGGCTGGTCCTCGCCGCGAGGGCCCGTGCGGTGGGCGTGGCCCCGGGCTGCCGCCTCGATCGCGTCGGCCAGCCGGTCGAGTACGGCAGCCGCCTGTTCGTCGGTGATCGTGAGAGGTGGGAGCAGCCGTACGACGCTTGCGTGGCGGCCTCCGAGTTCGACGATCAGGCCCCGGCGCAGGCACTCCCGCCGTACGGCGAGGGCCAGTTCGGGGGCGGCGGGGTGCGGGCCGCACCCCGGGGCGGGGATCTCCGCGACGGTGCTGATCTCGGCAGGGCCGGACGTGCCGGGGGCAGCGGCGGGGACCGGGGGGCCGTGGCGCGGCGCAGCCCGCGGGTCGTCCGTCGCGTCCCGGCCGGGGCCCGGCGCGCCGCTGCCGTCGCCGTCCGCACGCCGCCCGTGCGCGCGCTCCCCCTCCGGGTCGACCAGTTCGACCCCGATCATCAGTCCGCGCCCCCGCACGTCCCCCATGCACGGCAGGGTCTCGGCGAGGCGCCGGAGCTGGTCCAGCATGCGGGCGCCCAGGGTGGCCGCGCGTTCGGCGAGGCGGTTCTCGCGGACGTGGGCGAGGGTGGCCGTGCCGGCAGCCATGGCGAGCTGGTTGCCGCGGAACGTGCCCGCGTGGGCGCCGGGTTCCCACACGTCGAGGTCGTCGCGGTAGACGATGACGGCCAGGGGCAGGCTGCCGCCGATGGCCTTGGACAGGACCATCACATCGGGGGTGATCCCGCTGTGCTCCACCGCCCAGAAGGCGCCGGTGCGGCCGACGCCCGTCTGGACCTCGTCGGCGATGAGCGGCACGGAGCGGTCGGCGGTGATCTGCCGCATACGGCGCATCCAGGTGTCCGGCGCGGGGATCACGCCGCCCTCACCCTGGACGGGTTCGAGGATCATGCCGGCCGGACGCCGGACGCCGGACCTGGGATCGTCGAGGACGGACTCGGTCCAGCGGGCGGCGAATTCGGCGCCGCGCTCGCCGCCGACGCCGAACGGGCAGCGGTAGTCCTGCGGATAGGGCAGGCGTGCCACCCGGACGTCGAGGGCACCGCCGGAGGCTTCGAGGGAACCGGCGGTCATGCCGTGGTAGGCGCCGGTGAAGGCCAGGACGCCGGTGCGGCCGGTGGCGGCACGGACCAGCTTGAGCGCGGCCTCCACGGCGTCCGTGCCGGCGGGCCCGCAGAACTGCACGCGTGCGCGGCCGGCGAGCCCGGGCGGGAGGGTGTGGAACAGTTCGGTGACGAAGGCGTCCTTGACCGGGGTGGCGAGGTCCAGGACGTGCAGGGGCGCACCCGAGTCGAGGACCTTGCGAATGGCCTCCAGGACGACGGGGTGGTTGTGGCCGAGCGCGAGGGCGCCGGCGCCGGAGAGGCAGTCGAGGTAGCGGCGGCCGTCTGCGCCCTCGATGGTCAGTCCCCGGGCCCGTACCGGCACGATGGGCAGGGCACGCGCATAGGTGCGCGCCGCCGACTCCCGTGCCGACTGCCGCCGCAGGATCCCCTCGTACGCGAACCGGGCGCCCGCCGGCCTCCCTTCGGCGGCAGCCCCGACGGCGGCAGCCCCGACAGCGGCGGCACCATCGGCCCCGGCGGAGGAAGTCCCAGGGTCGGGTGTTCCGGTGGAACGCCCCGAGGGGGCCTCCTCGGGCACTGGCTCGGTCACGGCTCCCTGTCCTCCCGCGGTTCAGGGGGCCGAGCGCGGGCAGCGGACCCCCCACCACCACCAACCCCGGACGGCTCTCCTGGTTACGGGTTGCCTCAAGATCCTTGCCGTGACGGAACCGTTGCCCTCCCGTCGGGAGTCCCCCACAGCGAACGCATATCGTGTGGAGGCATTGCACAGGGCCGTGAGAGGCGCCTGAACTCGGCGTGAGGCCACGCCGGGTTCGGCCCCGACGCAACGGCCACAGCTTCAAGTTCGTTGACAGCAGGGGGAGTCAGACCATGCGATCCATACGGCCGTCGTTCACCGCTCGTCGGGGGAGGAACGCGCGCCGCAGAACCTCCCCCGTGCTCGGTGCCGTCGCCCTCGCCTCGGCGCTCGCGCTCACCGCGACCGCCTGCGACTCGGGTGACACCAGCGCCGGCAGCCAGGCGAGCGCGTCGGCCACGGCCGGCGACGACGGCAAGATCACGATCCCGGACGACATCAAGGACCGGCTCAAGGAGCACGGGATCGATCTCGACAAGTGGAAGAACGGCGCCTGGAAGAACTGGGACAGGGACGACTGGCTGCGTGAGGCGCAGGACTACGTCAACCCGATCATCAAGGGTCTGTGGGACCCGGACCGGATGCGGGAGGCCGAGGATCCGGACCGCGCGGTCGACGACAACGACCTCTCCGGTGACCAGGGCGTGACCGACCCTACGCCGGCGCCCGTGGACGCGGAGGCCGTCCCGACGACGTACCACGCCAACGCCCCCGAGGCGGGCAAGGTGTTCTTCGACTCCCCCGAGGGCACGATGGTCTGTTCGGCGACGGTCGTCGAGGACCCGGCCCACCCCGGCAAGTCCAACCTGGTGTGGACGGCGGGGCACTGTGTGCACGCGGGCAAGAAGGGCGGCTGGTACCGCAACATCGCGTTCGTGCCGTCGTACAACGACGAGGGTCTGTCGGCCGAGCAGTTGCAGACGGCCACCAAGGAGGAGGCCGCTCCGTACGGCGTGTGGTGGGGCGACTGGGTGAAGACCTCCGACCAGTGGATCGCGCAGGGCGGGCAGACCGGCGGTGACGGCGCGCCGTACGACTTCGCCGTCATCCATGTGACGCCTGAGGCGGGCGGTTCCGGCAAGTCGCTGGAGGAGACGGTCGGTTCGGCGCTGCCGGTGGACTTCGACGCCCCCGCGGTGCCGAAGGTCAGCAGCATCACCGCGACGGGGTACCCGGCCGCGGCGCCGTTCGACGGGCAGAAGCTCTACCAGTGCCAGGACGAGCCGGGGCGGCTGTCGTTCAGCGAGTCGGACCCGACGATGTACCGCATCGGCTGCACGATGACCGGTGGTTCGTCCGGCGGCGGCTGGGTGGCGACGGGGTCGGACGGCAAGCCGGCGCTGGTCTCCAACACCTCGGTCGGCCCGGCGAGCGCGGGCTGGCTCGCGGGACCGCGGCTGGGTGAGGTGGCCCAGGGCGTGTACGACTCGGTGAGTGACAAGTTCGCCGGTCAGTAGCGGGAGTGGCGGTGGGGTGTCCCACGCGCTGAAGGCCCGCCTCCCGCGGCAAGCGGGAGGCGGGCCTTCGGACTTCTCGGAGGGGTACGGCCGCTCAGGCCGTCGGCGGCCGCTCGGACCGCCGGCGGCCGTTCAGGAGAGCGGTGCCGGAACGTACGGCGCGAGGTCCGCCGCCAGTTCCTCGTGCACCCGGGCCTTGAGCAGGGTGCCCTCCGCCGTGTGCTCCGCGGAGATCACCTCGCCCTCGGTGTGGGCGCGGGCGACCAGCTTGCCGTGGGTGTACGGCACGAGCGCCTCGATCTCGACCGAGGGCCGCGGCAGCTCGTTGTCGATGAGCGCGAGCAGCTCCTCGATGCCCTGGCCGGTGCGGGCCGAGACGGCGATGGAACGCTTCTCGATCCGCATGATCCGCTGGAGGGTCAGCGGGTCGGCCGCGTCCGCCTTGTTGATCACGACGATCTCGGGCACCTCGGTGGCGCCGACGTCCCGGACGACCTCGCGTACGGCGGCCAGCTGCTCCTCCGGGTTCGGGTGCGAGCCGTCCACCACGTGCAGGATCAGGTCGGACTCGCCGACCTCCTCCATGGTGGAGCGGAACGCCTCGACCAGGTGGTGGGGCAGATGCCGGACGAAGCCGACGGTGTCCACCAGGGTGTACAGGCGGCCGCTCGGGGTCTCGGCCCGGCGCACGGTCGGGTCGAGGGTCGCGAACAGGGCGTTCTCGACCAGGACGCCCGCGCCGGTGAGACGGTTGAGCAGGGAGGACTTGCCGGCGTTGGTGTAGCCCGCGATGGCCACGGACGGCACCTTGTGGCGCTTGCGCTCCTGGCGCTTGATCTCGCGGCCGGTCTTCATCTCCGCGATCTCCCGGCGCATCTTCGCCATCTTCTCGCGGATCCGTCGCCGGTCCGTCTCGATCTTCGTCTCACCGGGGCCTCGGGTGGCGAGGCCGCCGCCCTTGCCGCCGCCCATCTGACGGGACAGCGACTGACCCCAGCCTCGCAGCCTCGGCAGCATGTACTGCATCTGCGCGAGCGCGACCTGCGCCTTGCCCTCTCGGGACTTGGCGTGCTGGGCGAAGATGTCGAGGATCAGGGCCGTGCGGTCGATGACCTTGACCTTGACGACGTCCTCGAGGTGGATCAGCTGGCCCGGGCTGAGCTCACCGTCGCAGATGACGGTGTCCGCGCCCGTCTCGAGGACGATGTCGCGCAGCTCGTCGGCCTTGCCGGAGCCGATGTAGGTGGCCGCGTCGGGCTTGTCGCGGCGCTGGATCACGCCGTCGAGCACGAGCGCGCCCGCGGTCTCCGCGAGGGCGGCGAGCTCGGCGAGGGAGTTCTCCGCGTCCTGCACGGTCCCCGAGGTCCAGACGCCGACGAGCACGACCCGCTCCAGGCGGAGCTGGCGGTACTCGACCTCGGTGACGTCCTCGAGCTCGGTGGAGAGGCCCACCACACGGCGCAGGGCCGCGCGGTCGGAGCGGTCGAACTGGTCGCCGTCCCGCTCTCCGTCGATCTCGTGGCTCCAGGCGACGTCCTCTTCCATCAGGGCATCGGCCCGAAGACCTTCGGGGTAGGCGTGCGCGAAGCGCTTGGTGTCCTGGGAAGGGGAAGAAGAGGAGGTCATTGGGTCCTTACGTCGTTGGGGATGCCGGTTCGGCGGTCTTCATGAGGGACAACGCACGAGTACCCCGGGGGATTCCCGTGTGTCCCGTGCCCCGCCGACCTCACGATGGTCGCACGGTACGGCCCGTCTCGTCACCGGCTTATTCGGGGGCCTTCGGCTCCTTGGCGGCGGCCTTCGCGCCCTTGGCGGCGGAGGCTTCGGGCTTCCAGTCCGGGTGGCCCGGCATCGGCGGGGTCTTCTCGCCGTACAGCCAGTCCTGGAAGAACGTGCCGAGGTCGCGGCCGGAGACCCGCTCGGCGAGGTGCCGGAAGTCGGCCGTGGTGGCGGTGGAGTCCCGGTACTCGCGCACCCAGTCGCGCTCCACCTGGTCGAATGCCCGCTCGCCGATCTCCTGGCGCAGGGCGTACAGGACGAGGGCGGCGCCGTCGTACACGTTCGGCCGGAAGATGCTGATCTTCTGGCCGGGCTCGGGCGGCCTGGGGAGCGCCGGGGGGCCGCCGGCGGCGCGCCAGCCGTCGGAGGAGCCGTACGCCGCCTTCATGCGCGCCTCCAGGGTGCGGCCCGCCTTCTCCTCGGCGTACAGGGCCTCGTACCAGGTGGCGTGCCCCTCGTTGAGCCACAGGTCGGACCAGGTGCGCGGGCTGACGCTGTCGCCGAACCACTGGTGGGACAGTTCGTGGACCATGACCGACTCGATGTACCACTGGGGATAGCCGGGCTCGGTGAAGAGGTCTTTCTCGAAGAGGGAGAGGGTCTGCGTCTCGAGTTCGAAGCCGGTGGATGCGGCGGCCATGAGCACGCCGTAGGCCTCGAAGGGATAGGGGCCGACCTTGCGCTCCATCCAGGCGATCTGGTCGGGGGTCTTCTTCAGCCACGGTTCGAGGACCTTGCGGTCCTTGGTGGGCACGACGTCGCGGACGGGCAGACCGTGCGGTCCGTCGCGGTGCAGGACGGTGGAGCGGCCGATGGACACCTGGGTGAGCTCGGTGGCCATGGGGTGCTGGGTGCGGTAGGTCCACGTGGTCGTCCGGCCGGCCCGCTCGGCACCGGTGGGCAGCCCGTTGGCGACGGCCGTGTACTCCTCGGGGGCGGTGATCCGGATGGTGAACATCGCCTTGTCGGAGGGGTGGTCGTTGCAGGGGAACACCAGGTGCGCGACATCGGCCTGGTTGGCCATGGCGAGACCGTCGGTGGTGCGCACCCAGCCACCCTCCCGGTCGCCTCCGCTCACCGGGTCGCTGGTGTGCCGCACGGTGATGCGCGTGCGGGTGCCCGGCATCAGCGGGTTCCGCGGGGTGACCACCAAGTCGTCGCCGGCGCTCTCGAAGGCGGCGGGCAGGCCGTCGACCTCGACCGAGTCGACCTTGCCGTGCGCGAAGTCGAGGTTGATCCGCTCCAGCGTGGCGGTGGTCCAGGCGTCGATGGCGGTGACCGCCTGGAGCGGCTTGCTGTTGGAGCCGGAGTACGTGAAGGAGAGGTCGTACGCCGCCACGTCGTAGCCGGGGTTTCCCAGGTACGGGAAGAGGCGGTCTCCGACGCCGAGCGGTGCCGCCGGGGCGCTCGCGGCGACGAGGCAGACGGAGACGGCCGAGGCGAGCAGCGCGGACGCCAGACGGCGGGAGGTGGCGGTACGGGGGCGGCGGACCCGGGAGCGGGGGGTGAGCAGCATGCACCACCGCTACCAGCGCCCGCCTGGCGGACGGCGGCGACGCGCGCCCGGCCCACCCGAACGGGTTGCGCACGCGCGTGTGCGTGTCGACCGGGCGGGCCCGGCCACGGCGTGCGCACGCGCGTGTGCGTGACGGCAGCCGGCGGCGGGATGTCTCAGGAGGCCGAGGCGTGGTGCTGGGCCCGGCTCACGTCGTACACGCCGGGGACGTTGCGCATGGCGCGCATCAGGTGGGGGAGATGGGCCGCGTCGGGGAGCTGGAGGGTGTAGGTGTGCCGCACGCGCTGCTGGCTCGGGGGTTCCACGGTCGCGGCGACGATCTCGGCGCCCTCCAGTGCCATGGCCTCGGTGAGGTCGGCGAGCAGGTGCGGACGCCCGAACGACTCGGCGACCAGGGTGACCCGGCACTCGGTGGTGTCGCCCCAGCGCACGTCGACGGCCGGGCGCCCCGCGTCCGCCATGCGCGCCACCGCGGCGCACTCCACGCGGTGCACGGTCACCATTCCCCCGCGCACGGCGAAGCCGGTGACCTCGTCGGCGGGGACCGGGGTGCAGCACCCGGCGAGCCGGACGCCTGCGTCCGGCCGGCCGACGACGGTGATCGCGTCGCCGGACCGGGATGCCGGACCGTCGGCGGAGAAGTCCGGAGCGGGGGCGTCGGCCGCGGGCCGGGCGGTGGTCTCGGCCCCCCGGTCGGACCCGGCCGGAGCCTGGGTGTCGGTCCCCGGCCTCGGGGCGGGCCCGACGGCCTCCTCGGGCTCCGCCGGAGCCGGGTGCGCCGCCAGCCACCGCTGGATGGCGATCCGGGCGGCGGGGGTGTGGGCGTGCTCCAGCCACTCCCTGGAGGGCTCGGAGGCCGGGTCCTGGCCCATGAGGAGCTGGACGGTGTCGCCGTCGCGCAGGACGGTGCTCAGGGTCGCCAGCCGGCCGTTCACCCGGGCACCGATGCAGGCGTGCGCGTCCTCGCCGTACTGCGCGTAGGCGGCGTCCACGCAGGTGGCCCCCTCCGGGAGGCCGAGGGTGCCGCCGTCGGGGCGGAAGACGGTGATCTCGCGGTCCTGGGCGAGGTCCTCGCGCAGGGTGGACCAGAAGGTGTCCGGGTCCGGCGCGGCCTCCTGCCAGTCGAGGAGGCGGGAGAGCCAGCCGGGCCGTGTGGGGTCGACCCGCTCCCCGTCGGCCGCGGCGCCCGGGCCGGCGGCACCGCCGGTGCCGGCCGAGGTGCCGTCACCGCTGTGCTCCTCGGCGGGAGCGGCGTAGGGGTTGCCGAGCGCGACGACGCCCGCCTCGGCGACCTTGTGCATCTGGTGGGTGCGGATGAGGACCTCGGCGACCTGGCCGTCCTCGCGGGCGACCGCGGTGTGCAGCGACTGGTACAGGTTGAACTTGGGTACGGCGATGAAGTCCTTGAACTCCGAGACGACCGGAGTCATACAGGTGTGCAGTTCGCCGAGGACGGCGTAACAGTCCGCGTCCTCGTTGACGAGGACCAGCAGCCGGCCGAAGTCGCAGCCGCGCAGTCGGCCGCGTTTGCGGGAGACGCGGTGGACTGAGACGAAGTGCCTTGGCCGGATGAGGACTTCGGCCTGGATACCGGCGTCGCGCAGGACCACGCGCATCGCGTCGGCGAACTCCGCGAGGGGGTCGTCCGCGCGGGAGGCGTTGTCGACGATGAGCTCGCGCGTGCGCTCGTACTCCTCGGGGTGCAGGATCGCGAAGACGAGGTCTTCCAGCTCGGTCTTGAGGGCCTGGACGCCGAGGCGTTCGGCGAGCGGGATGAGGACGTCGCGGGTGACCTTGGCGATCCGCTCCTGTTTCTCGGGGCGCATCACGCCGAGGGTGCGCATGTTGTGCAGACGGTCGGCGAGTTTGATCGACATCACCCGGACGTCGCTGCCGGTGGCGACGAGCATCTTGCGGAACGTCTCCGGCTCGGCGGCGGCGCCGTAGTCGACCTTCTCCAGCTTGGTGACGCCGTCGACGAGATAGCGGACCTCCTCGCCGAACTGCTCGCGCACCTGGTCGAGGGTCACGTCGGTGTCCTCGACGGTGTCGTGGAGCAGAGAGGCCGTCAAGGTCGTGGTCTCGGCGCCGAGTTCGGCGAGAATCAGGGTCACGGCGAGGGGGTGCGTGATGTACGGCTCGCCGCTCTTGCGCATCTGGCCGCGGTGCGAGGACTCGGCGAGCACATAGGCGCGACGCAGGGGTTCGAGGTCGGCGTCGGGGTGGTGGGCGCGGTGGGCCTCCACCACATGGCTGATCGCGTCGGGCAGCCGGCCCCGGGAGGGCGAGCCGAGCAGGGCGGCGCGGCCCAGGCGGCGCAGGTCGATCCGGGGAAGGCTGCGCCTGCGGGGCGTGGCCGACACCGGGCCGGTCGCAGGGTTCGTGGCCTCCGCACTCATGGGCACCTCCGGCTGCGTGGACCGGCGGACGGGGTGTCCCAGGGCGGACACGGCTCAGGGGACAGGCAACGGTCCCCCGTCCGGGCCGGTGCTTGATGCTACCGAGCCCACCACGTGCGACTGACCGCCTCTCGCCGAGCGTGAAACGGATCACCCATTCGAGCGACGGTTCAGATGTTTACGGTTTTACGCCACCTGAGTTGGAGCGGATCCGCCCTTTCGCACCCGTGACCAGGTCCTGAGTACGTCACCGCACGCCCCAGGGGCCTTCCGGCCTCCGATACCAAGCCGACGCGGCATCAACGGACAGCGTTTTCCAGCCACTCGGCGTCGATCTCGCCTGTGGCGACGATCACTGCGGGTCCCGTCATCTCGATCTCGCCGTCGGGCCGCTCCGTGATCACCAGGCGTCCACCGGGGACGTCCACGGTGTACGTGGCCGGGGTGCCCGTCACGGCCGGGTCGGCGCCGTCCCTGCGGGCGGCGGCCACGGCGACGGCGCACGCGCCCGTGCCGCACGAGCGGGTCTCGCCGGCGCCCCGCTCGTGCACGCGCAGGGCGACGTGGCCGGGGCCGCGGTCCACGACGAACTCGACGTTGACGCCGTCCGGGTACACGGAGGCGGGGGTGAAGGGCGGCGGGGTGAGCAGGTCGCCCGCGTGCGCGAGGTCGTCGACGAAGGCGACGGCGTGCGGGTTGCCCATGTTCACGTTCCGCGCGGGCCAGCTGCGGTCGCCCACGTTCACCGTCACCTCCCCTTCAGGGAGGCGGGCCCTGCCCATGCCGACGGTGACGTCCCCGTCCTTGGCGATGTGCGCGGTCTTGACGCCCCCGCGCGTGGCGATGGCGAGGTCGCCCTCGGTGACCAGCCCCGCGTGCTGGAGGTAGCGCGCGAACACCCGCACTCCGTTGCCGCACATCTCCGCGACGGAGCCGTCGCCGTTGCGGTAGTCCATGAACCACTCGGCCTCGGCCGCCATGTGCCGCGCCTCGGGGTGCGCGGCGGACCGCACGACGTGCAGCAGGCCGTCGCCGCCGATGCCCGCGCGCCGGTCGCACAGGGCGGCCACGGCGGACGAGGGGAGGCCGATGACGTTCTCCGGGTCCGGGACGATCACGAAGTCGTTCTCGGTGCCGTGACCCTTGAGGAAGGCGATCCGCGTGCTCATTCCTCGATCGTACGGGGTGGATCCGGCCCACCCCGCACGCGTGACGTGCGGCTCAGGCCACCCCGCACACGCGCGTACGACGACTCGGCACGTCCCGCACGCTCGTACCGGCGGTCAGCGCAGCCGGGCCACGCGCCAGACGGCGAGGACGGCCACCACGGCGACCACGACGACGTACGCCAGGACGACCCGCCAGTCGGGGCGGCGGCCGGAGCCGCGCGCCGGAAGTCCAGGCCACGTGTAACCGACGCGACGCGCGGCCATCATGCCCCAGCCGGCCGCGCAGGAGCAGATCAGCAGCCCCAGCATGGCGATCACGGCCCCGCTGTCGCCGAAGTCGAAGGCGAGCGGGAACGCGAACATCAGGGAGCCGGTCGCGGACAGGGCCACGATGGGCGCGAGCTGCCAGATCCGCAGCCTGCGCTGCGGGCGCAGCTCGACCTCGACCTCGGGCCCGCTCGCGAACATCTCCTCGGGCTCGGGACCGTCGTCGGTCACGCCGCCGCCCAGGGTGTCGTCCACCACGTCGGGGAGCGCACTCTCCTGCGCGGGCTCCGGTCGCCCACACTCGGGGGTGAGGTCCTCGGTGCCTTGTGCGGTGTCACGAGGGCCGGCCTCCATCGCCACGCGCCCTCCCAACTCGGACTCCACTTGGTCGATCGAAGCTCGATGATGGCACGGCACCGGAGGCACGGATGACGGCCTGGGCGTCCCGATGCCATGACGTGATCAGGCTGTAACCGGTCGTTCCACCAACGCCAGCGCGAGCTCCGGAAGTTCTGTGAGATCCGCCGCAGCCCCACTCAACCAGTGCACCCGCGGATCGCGCCTGAACCACGAATCCTGACGGCGCGCGAAGCGCTTGGTGGCACGGACGGTCTCGGCCCGCGCGTCGGCCTCGGTGCACTCGCCGGCCAGGGCGGCGAGGACCTGCTGGTAGCCGAGCGCGCGCGACGCCGTACGCCCCTCGCGCAGGCCTTGCGCCTCCAGCGCGCGGACCTCGTCCACGAGCCCCGCGTCCCACATGCGGTCGACACGGCGGGCGATGCGCTCGTCGAGTTCGGGGCGCGCCACGTCGACACCGATCTGGACCGTGTCGTAGACCGAGTCATGGCCGGGCAGATTGGCGGTGAACGGCCGGCCGGTGATCTCGATGACCTCCAGGGCACGGACGATACGGCGGCCGTTGCCGGGCAGGATCGCCTGCGCGGCCTCGGGGTCGGCGGCCGCCAGACGGGCGTGCAGCGCGCCGGAGCCGCGCAGCGTGAGCTCCTCCTCCAGCCGGGCGCGGACCTCGGGGTCGGTGCCGGGGAACTCGAGGTTGTCGACGGCGCCGCGGACGTACAGCCCGGATCCGCCGACCAGGATCGGCCAGCGGCCCTCGGCGAGCAGTGCGTCGATACGGGCCCGGGCCAGTTTCTGGTACTCGGCGACCGAGGCGGTGACGGTGACGTCCCAGATGTCCAGGAGGTGATGGGGGACGCCGGCGCGCTCCTCGGGCGTCAGTTTGGCGGTGCCGATGTCCATCCCTCGGTAGAGCTGCATGGAGTCGGCGTTGACGACCTCGCCTCCGAGCCGCTGAGCCAGGAATACGCCCAGATCGGACTTTCCGGCTGCGGTCGGTCCGACGACGGCGATGACGCGGGGGGTGGGGGCTGCGCTGCTCACCGCACCAGTCTCCCAAACCTCCGGGGCCACCCTCGAACGAGTTACGTGACGGGGTCGGTCCGGGGTCGTTTCCCGTTGCGACATTCCCGTCACCCTTTCGCGGCGACGGTGATCCCTGTGGCGCGGACGGACGCACGGGGCAGCGCGGGATTCCGCCCGCACGAGTACCGTATGGAGTTGTTATGGGCGTTTTGGCGCGACTTTTCCGAAGGTCGAGGGCCACGGAGGAGGCGGTTGCGGACACGGCGGCGGAAGCGGCCACGGACACGGGCACCGCCGCCGGCGCGGACGCCGTCACCGGGGAGGTGACGACCGCGCCCGGCGAGGCACCGTCCGGTACGCCGGCGGACGGTGAAGCGGCGGCCGGCACGGCCGGGACCCCCGCCGCCGACGGCGTGGAGATCCCCAGGCAGCAGTCCGCCGGGGACGTGGCCGACAGCGAGGCCGGCGAAGGCGCCCACACGTAACGGATCCGGTAGGGAAGGTGACCCATGGGCCTCATGGACCATTTGAAGGCCAGGCTCGCCCCGGCCAAGGGCAAGGTCTCGCACCTCGCGCACGAGCACGGGGGCAAGATCACGCACGGCCTCGACAAGGCGGCGCAGGTCGTCGACGAGAAGACCAAGGGCAAGTACAGCGAGCGCATCCACACGGGCACCCACAAGGCCAAGGGCGCCATGGACCGGCTCGCGCACAAGGACGAGCCGCCGGCGGGCGGCGGCGACACGTTCACGCCGCCGCGCACACCCCCGCCGGCCTCCTGACCGCACCTCCGCACCGGCGCATCGATCGGCGGACGGCCGCGCAGCGGAAACGCTCGCGGCCGTCCGCCGTTTCGCCCGCTCCCGCCGAAGGACCGTCGGGGCCCGGGCCGCGCCCGCGGTGCCGGAACCGCGAACCGGCGACACCCGGGCCGGGCAACGGCCTTCCGAAAGCCCGGCTCGCGAACGCCCCTTCCGACGGGCCCAACGGCCGCTTCCGACGGGCCCGGACCGCCCAACGGCCCTTCGGCAGGCCCGGACCATGCACCCCCGGGACAGGCCACCGCCGGACCAGGCCGCGAGAAGTCCGGGCCGGGGAACCGCGAGAGCCGGACCGGGTACCGAGACGCCGACAGGACCAGGCCACCAGTCGGCGAGGCCCACCCGCGTCAGACGGCCGGGCCCGGCTTGCCGGAAGGCCGGCCCCAGGCGGGTCGGAAGGCGGGGCGCGGACCCGTCAGAAGGTCGGGCCCAGGCGCCCCAGAAAGCGAAACCCACCCCCATCAGAAAGCCGGCCCCGGCGCGCCGGAAGTCGAGGCACAAGCCCAATCAGGAGGCCGGCCCGGGCGCCCCAGAAGGCGGCCCACCCCATTGAGACGGCCGGCCGGACACGCCGGAAGGCGAGGCGCAGGCGTGTCGAAGGCGAGGCGCAGTCCCGTCGGACGGCCGGGCCCAGGCCCGTCAGGACGCGAAGCCCACCCCCTTGAGAAGGCCGGCCCGGACGCGCCGGAAGGCCGGCCCCAGGCGCGTCGGAAGGCGAGGCCCGGGCCCGTCAGAAGGGCGGGTCAGACGGCGAGGCTCAGGCGCCCGTCGCGCTAGGACCAGGTCGCGACCACGTATCCCACGCCGTACGGGGCGGCCTCGTAGAGCAGCGCGGCCTGCAGTCCCGCGCCCTCGGCGGCGCCCGCGAGGACCTGCCAGGGAGCCCGGCCCGCGGCCTTCAGCTCGCGCGCCAGCCCGGCGTCCAGCGCCTTGATCGCCTCCAGGTCCGCCGCGCCCAGCGCCCGAGCTACCTCCGCGTCGAAGGGAGCCGCGCGCTCGTCGAGGTAGCCGGGAGCCTTCAGGGTCCGGCAGGCGCTGGCGTCGCCCATGACGAGCAGCGCGACGCGCTCCGCCCGTGCGCCGATCTCCCCGCCGGTCTCGACGCACCGCTCGACCCCGAGCGGTTCTCCCACGCCGAGGCCTTCGACGGGGGCGGCCGACCAGCCGGTCCGCTCCAGCAGCCAGGCGGCGACGGCCAGCGAGGCCGGCAGCTCGCGCGCGGACGGGGCGTGCGTGCCGGCCCGGCCCAGCCGTACGGCCATGTCCACCCCGAAACCGCGGAACGAGCCGCGCGCGCCCTCCGGGTGCGCGCCGCGCCCGGCCTCCTCGGCCGGCCCGACCACGACGAGCCGGTCCGGCCGGGCGGCCGCCAGCACGGCGAGCGCGTCGGAGCAGGCCGCGCGCGCCGCGTCCAGCTCGGGTGCGGCGCCCGCGGCGACCTCGGGGACGAGGAGCGGCGGGCAGGGGCAGACTGCTGCGGCGACAAGCATGATCGGCAGGGTAACCCCGCGCGACGGCCGGGTGTCAGTCCCGGTCAGCGGGTCAGTCGCAGCCGCAGCCGCTCGCCGCTACCGGCAGCGGCGCGGGCACGCCGATCTTCGGCAGGCCCAGCATCACACCGGCGGCCCCGGCCGCCTTCTCCGCGGTGCGCTTCTCCCAGGCGTCCCCCGCGCGCGTGCGGCGCACGTCCAGGACGGCGCCCTCGGCGAGGAGGTGGTGCGGGGCGGCGTACGTGATCTCGACCGTGACGACGTCGCCGGGGCGCACCTCCTGCTCGGGCTTGGTGAAGTGGACCAGGCGGTTGTCGGGGGCGCGGCCGGAGAGGCGGTGGGTGGCGCCGTCCTTGCGGCCCTCGCCCTCGGCCACCATCAGCTCCAGGGTGCGGCCGACCTGCTTCTTGTTCTCCTCCCAGGAGATCTCCTCCTGGAGGGCGACGAGACGCTCGTAGCGCGCCTGGACGACCTCCTTGGGGATCTGGTTCTCCATGGTGGCGGCCGGGGTGCCCGGGCGCTTGGAGTACTGGAAGGTGAAGGCCTGCGCGAAACGGGCCTCGCGCACGACGTGCAGGGTCTGCTCGAAGTCCTCCTCGGTCTCGCCGGGGAAACCCACGATGATGTCGGTGGTGATCGCCGCGTGCGGGATGGCGGCGCGGACCTTCTCGATGATCCCGAGGTAGCGCTCCTGCCGGTAGGAGCGGCGCATCGCCTTCAGGACGGTGTCCGAGCCGGACTGCAGGGGCATGTGCAGCTGCGGCATGACGTTCGGGGTCTCCGCCATGGCGGCGATCACGTCGTCGGTGAAGTCGCGGGGGTGGGGCGAGGTGAAGCGGACGCGCTCCAGGCCGTCGATCGTGCCGCAGGCGCGCAGCAGCTTGCTGAACGCCTCGCGGTCACCGATGTCGGAGCCGTAGGCGTTGACGTTCTGGCCGAGCAGGGTGATCTCGCTGACGCCCTCGCCGACGAGGGCCTCGATCTCGGCGAGGATGTCGCCGGTGCGGCGGTCCTTCTCCTTGCCGCGCAGGGCCGGGACGATGCAGAAGGTGCAGGTGTTGTTGCAGCCGACCGAGATCGACACCCAGGCCGCGTACGCGCTCTCGCGGCGTGTGGGCAGCGTGGAGGGGAACGCCTCCAGCGACTCGGCGATCTCGACCTGCGCCTCCTCCTGCACGCGCGCGCGTTCCAGCAGGACCGGCAGCTTGCCGATGTTGTGCGTGCCGAAGACGACGTCCACCCAGGGCGCCCTCTTCACGATGGTGTCGCGGTCCTTCTGCGCGAGGCAGCCGCCGACCGCGATCTGCATCCCGGGCCGGCTCGCCTTCCTGGGCGCGAGGCGGCCGAGGTTGCCGTACAGCCGGTTGTCCGCGTTCTCCCGGACCGCGCAGGTGTTGAAGACGACGACGTCCGCGTCCCCGTCGGATCCCTCGGGGGCGCGCACGTATCCGGCCTCTTCGAGCAGCCCGGACAACCGCTCGGAGTCGTGGACGTTCATCTGGCACCCATAGGTGCGGATTTCATAGCTCTTGGGTGCGGGAACGTCCACTGCGAGGCTCCGGTCGCTGCTGCTGGTCATGCCTCAAGGGTAGGTGCTCGCGCGTGAGCCCCGCCCCGGCTCCCGCGTCACCGGTCAGGTCTCGATGACAGCCGCGCAGTCGGGGCAGACCGAGGACGCGTGTTCCTCCGGGTACCAGGCCGCTCCGGGGTGGTCCGCGGGCTGCCAGCGGGCCCGTGCCATGGCGAAGGTGTCCTTGCCGCAGAGTGTGCGCGGTCCGGTCTCGCCGGGTGTCCCGGGGGCGGCGGGCGCCGCGTGCACCGTGCGGACGCGGCTCTCCGCACCGCCCGGTGTTTCCGGGGCACCGGTGGTCACCGGCTGGTCGAGTTCGTAGACGACGATCTCAGTCATGTCTCTACAGGTACCTCGATGACGGAGAGCACATTGCCCGCAGGGTCGGTGAACCACGCGATCAGCGGGCCACCGCCACGGAAAATGCCCTTGTCGTCGGCTTCGAGGTGGTCGTAGCGCTCGAAGCGCACTCCCCGGCCGGCCAGCTCGTCGACCGCGGCCTCGATGTCGTCGACGGGGAAGTTGAGGATCGTGAACGTCGCCGGGGTGTGGTCGGGCTTGGGATAGACCAGGATGTCCCGGTCCCCGGCGATGTGCAGGGTGAGCATCCCGTTCGCCTCGGACACCCGCAGCCCCAGCGTCTCGCCGTAGAACTTCCTCGCCGCGTCGATGTCGTCCACCGAGAAGCCGCTGAACGCCTTCGTCGTACCGAACATGATCGCCTCCTGGCGTCTCCTGAGAGTGGCGTGGTTCCTTGGAGTCAGGACCCGGAGCCGGGCGGAGACTCATCGGTCCCGCCGTCGTCCGTGACGCGTACGACCGCCAGCGTGATGTTGTCGGGGCCGCCCGCGGCGATGGCGCACTTCCACAGTTCGAAGGCCGCCCGGACGTCGTCGTGCTCGCGCATCACGGCGTCGAGCACGTCCGTCGTCACGGGATCGCTCAGGCCGTCGGTGCAGATGAGGTAGCGCTCGCCGGGGGTCAGGGGCGCGGTCGTCACATGGGGGTGGACGGCGTGGTAGCCGACGGAGCCGCCCAGGCACTGGGTGACGAGAGAGGTGGTGCGCCGGCCCGGTTCGAGCGGTGGGCTGTCGTCCACGCTCACCTGGCGCAATCCGTCCCGGGTGGCCGCGTAGACCCGGCTGTCGCCGACGTTGAACACCAGCGCCGAGCCGGGCAGCACGACGACTCCGGCGACGGTCGTCCCCATGCCGGTGAGGTCGCCTCCCTCGTCGCCGGCGGCCTCGTGGACGGCGCGGTTGCAGGCGTTCAGGGCGTCGCGCACGAGGTCCTCGCCGGTCAGCAGGGAGCCCACGGACGCGATCCGGCGGGCGACGAGGGAACTGGCGACGTTGCCGCTGGGATGTCCGCCGAGTCCGTCGGCGACGGCGACCACGAGGGGTGTGCCGAGCGGGAACACCAGGGTCTGGGGGTTCTCGGTCACGGTGGCGCACAGCGTCCACGGCCCTGCGACGAGGCTGTCCTCGTTGCGCTCACGGAGCAGTCCGGGATGGCTGAGCGCGCTGACGGCGACGTACGGCATCACCCGTCACCGCCGGCTCCGGTCGCTACTGCCGGTCATGCCTCCAGCCTAGGCGGCCCTCCGGGGGTTTCCACCTGGCGTGCCCGCCGGCGAACCGCAGGCCGGTGCCGCTGGCCCGGCGGCGACGACGTCGCTGTGCCCGTCAGCCGGGCGCGGCGACAGCACGCGGTGGTCCATCCGCGTACCGCCCCTACCACCTTTGTTCAACGCACCCGCTTTCCAAGGTGGTTGAAGCGTGACACTGGCAGGAAACCGCCGGTGAGAATGTGTGAAACAGGTTTCGCACGAGAACGGGAACGATAGGTTCCCTGACATGAACGCACGGCTCGCTCTGCTCCACACAGTGGCCCCCGGTGTCACGGAGAGCGAGGTCTTCCGGCTCGCGCTGCAGCACGCGATGGGCGAGCTGGGCGCGCTCGGCGCCGCCATGCACCTGCGTGGCCCGATGTCCGCGTTGCGTCTGGTGTCCGCCGTCGGCCTGCCCCCCGCCCTCGCCCGCTCCTGGGAGATCGTCGACCAGGAGGGACCGCTGGCCCCGGCCCTCGCCCTCCACCGGGGCAGCGGCGTGTGGGTGCCCGGGCCCGCCACCGAACCGGTGCAGGAGTCCGAGCCGGTGCCCGGGGCCGGGTCCGGGCCCGGGCACGGGGTCATCCGGCCCGGTACCGGCCTCGCAGCGCTGCCGGTGTTCAGCGGGCGGCGCAGCATGGGCGTGCTGACCGTACTGGCCGGGGAGCGCGGCGAACCGGCCCCCGAGCACTGGGAGTTCCTGCGGGCCGTCGTCGCCTGGACCGAGGACCGCATGGCCCAGGCGCCGCCCCCGGCCGGGCCCGCGCAGACGGAGCTGAGCGGGGAGCGGCTGCGGCAGGCCCTGAAGGAGGTCCGGGTCGGCTCGTGGGACTGGGACATCCGCAGCGGCGAGCTGATCTGGGACGAGGCGGCGCTGGAGCTGTACGGCACCCGGCCGGCCGACTTCACCGGCAGGATCGACGACTGGATGCGGATCGTCCATCCCGACGACCTGGCGCCCACCCTCGCGGCGGCGCAGCGCGCGATCCTCGACCACTCCGTCTACGAGGCCGCGTACCGGGTACGACGCCTGGACGGCACGTACGGCTGGACGCAGGCGCGCGGCAAAGCCACGTACGACGAGCGCGGCGAGCCCCTGCGGATGATCGGGGTGGGCTGGGAGAGCGACGAGTCGCGGACCGCGCGGGACACGCTCAGCCGGGCCCTGCGGCACATGAGCGACGGCTTCCTGGCGGTGGACGGCGCATGGCGGATCACCTTCGCCAACCTGGAGGCGGAACGGTTCCTCGGCCTCCCGGAGGACGAGCTGTTCGGGCGGCTGCTGTGGGACCTGCCCGCCGCCCGGCAGGTGCCCGGCCTGGAGGGCCGTTGCCGGGAGGCCGCGGCCGAGGAGAAGCCCGCCGGTTTCGACGTGCGGCTGCCCGACTCCGGCTGCCGCTACCACCTGCGGCTGGTGCCGGGGCCGGACGGGCACACCCTGTACTTCACCGATGTCACCGAGAGACGGCGGCTCGCGGAGGAGCGGCAGGCGGACGAGCGCGCCGCGGCCGAGCGGTCGGCGCGGATAGCCGAGCTGACCACTGAGCTCGCCAAGGCCACCACCTCGCAGGACGTGGTGGACGCGGTCGCCCGGCGGGTGCTGCCGCCGTTCGCCGCCGCCGGGGTCCTGGTGCAGGTGATCGAGGACGAGCGGCTGCACTACGTCGGAGCCGTCGGCTACCCGGACGACTTCCTGGAACTCATCGAGGGCCGCCGCCGGCTGCCCGGCGATCCGGCCTGGGAGGCGATCGAGTCCGGCACGCCCCTGTTCTTCTCCTCACCGCTGGAGCTGACCTCGCACTCGCCCTGGCTGACCGGCCTGCCGGAACGTGCCCGCAAGCAGGCGTGGGCGTTCCTGCCGCTGACGGCGTCCGGCCACACCTTCGGGGTCTGCGTCGTGGCCTTCGACCGCAGGCGGCTGCTCACCGCCGAGGAGCGCGCCCTGCTGACCACGATCAGCGCCCTGGTCGCGCAGTCGCTGGAACGGGCCCGTCTGTACGACGCCGAGTACACCCGGTCCCGCGAACTCCAGCGCAGTCTGCTCCCCCAGGCGCTGCCGGACCTGCCCGCGTGCACGGCCGCCGCCCGCTATCTGCCGGCCGGCCTGGGCGCGGACGTGGGCGGCGACTGGTACGACATCATCCCGCTGTCCGGCGGGCAGGTGGCGCTCGTCGTCGGCGACGTCATGGGCCACGGACTGCCCGAGGCGGCCACCATGGGCCGGCTGCGCACCGCCGTCCACACCCTGGCCGACCTGGAACTGCCGCCCGGCGAGATCATGGGCCACCTCAACGACATCGTCGCCGGCATGGGCGAGGGGTCGTACGCCACCTGTCTGTACGCGCTGTACGACTCCACCACCCGGGTCTGCTCCCTGGTCCGCGCCGGACACCCGCCGCCCGCGCTGGTGCGTCCCGACGGCACCGTGCACTTCCCGGAGCCGGACGCCGACCCGCCCCTGGGCGCGGCGGAACCGCCGTTCGAGACGGTCGAGCTGGAAGTGCCGGACGGCAGTCTGCTCGTGCTGTACACGGACGGTCTGGTCGAGTCGGCGAAGCGGGAGATCGACGAGGGGATGGCGGAGCTGGCCCGGTTGCTGAAGGCGGCGCACGCGGGCGGCGCCGGCCCGGCCGTGGATCTCGAGCGGCTGTGCGACACGCTGACGGCCGGTCTCCTGCCCACCGAGGAGCAGGCCGACGACGCCGCGTTCCTCCTCGCCCGGCTGCACGCGCTGCCCGCCGACCGGATGGCCTCCTGGCCGCTGCCCGAGGACCCGAGAGCCGCCGGCCTGGCCCGCCGGCACGTCCGCGAGCAACTCGCCCTCTGGGACCTGGACCACCTGGCCCCCACCACGGAACTCCTGGTCAGCGAGCTCGTGGGCAATGTCGTCCGGCATGCCCGCGGCCCGGTGCGGCTGCGCCTGCTGCGCGGCGCCGAACTGATCTGCGAGGTCTACGACGCGAGCCAGACCATGCCCCGCATCCGTCGCGCCACGGAGACCGACGAGGGCGGCCGGGGCCTGCAGCTGATCACGGCGCTCTCCGGCCGGTGGGGGGCGCGGTACACGCCGAACGGCAAGTGCATCTGGACCGAACAGCCGTTGCGCGGCCCGGACGAGGGGCCGGACCAGCCGGCCGCGGCGCCGGAGCGGATGTTCCTGGCTTCGGCCGGCTTCGACGAGGACTGGGACGCGCTCCTGTGAGGTCCGGGACGTCGCTCAGGGGTCGATGAGCCCCGCGCGGATCGCGTAGCGGGTGAGTTCCAGGCGGTCGCGCATGCCGAGCTTGTGCAGGAGGTTGGCACGGTGACGTTCGACGGTCTTGGCGCTGATGAAGAGAGTCCGGGGTGATCGCCAAGGTGCTCGGCGACCTGGGCCGGGTCGGCAACCGGGAGACGCCGGTCATCCTCAGCGTCCTCGTCCTGGAGGCTGGCGATGGCCGTCTACCTGCCGATCATCACCGCGCTGGTGGCCGGCGCTGGTCTGGTGGCCGGCAGCGTGACCCTGGCGATCGCGCTGGGCGCCGCGGGGCTCGTGCTGTTCGCGGCGGTGCGCCACGGCCGGGTCATCTCCCGGTCCGTGTCGAGCGACGACCCGGAGAAGCTCCTGCTCGTCGTGCTGGGGCTGACGATCCTCGTCGCCGGTGTGGCGCAGCAGCTCCAGGTGTCGGCGGCGGTCGGCGCGTTCCTGGTGGGCATCGCGTTGTCGGGGGAGGCCGCGGAGGGCGCGCACACGTTGCTGAGCCCGCTGCGGGACCTGTTCGCGGCGATCTTCTTCGTCTTCTTCGGGCTGCACACCGACCCGGCGAGCATCCCTCCCGTCCTGCTCCCCGCGCTGCCGCTGGCCGTCGTCACCGCCGCGACGAAGATCGCCACCGGCTACTGGGCGGCCCGGCGCGCGGGCAGCTCCGTCAGGGGCCGCTGGCGCGCGGGCGGCGCGCTGGTCGCCCGCGGCGAGTTCTCGATCGTCATCGCCGGTCTCGCGGTCACCGCCGGGATCGAGCCGTCCCTGGGCCCCCTGGCCACGGCGTACGTCCTGCTGCTGGTGGTCCTGGGCCCGCTCACCGCGCGCTACGCGGAACCCCTGGCCCTGCGCTGGACCCGCCGCAGGGCACCCCGGGAGAACACGGCGGAGCAGTTGCCCGGGACGCGGGCGGCTCAGGAGCCGGTGCGCGACTGAGACGGAGCCGGCGGGCGACCGCGCCGGGATCGGCGGCGACGCAAGGATCACGCGGCGGCCGCGGCGACCACAGGCGCGGAGGGGGCGTCGCCGTGCTCCTCAGGACGCCGCGCCGCCCCCGGGTGTCCAGCCCTGGCGGCGCAGCACCGCCGACACGTCCGGCGCCGCGTAGTGCTCCCCCTTGAGCACCTTGCCGTCGGCCCGGCGGGCGACCTGGCCGTCGGGGCCCAGCTTGGTCATGTTGGAGCGGTGGATCTCGGCGATCACCGCGTCGAGGTCGATCCCGTGCACCAGGGCCGTGCCGTACGCGACGTAGACGACGTCCGCCAGCTCGTGCGCGAGCCGGTCCAGCGGCCCGCTCACCGACACCTCGGCGACCTCCGCCGCCTCCTCGGCGAGCAGCTCCCCACGGTGCGCGGCGAGGCCGGGCGACACCTCCGTCGGCGTACTGCGCGCGTCGAGCCCGAAGGCACGGTGGAACTCACGGACCAGGTCGGCGGGCGAGGAAGAGCTCATGCCCCGACTGTAACGACGCCCACCGACAGCGCCGTCCGCCACCGGCCCCGTGAGCCCCGCCCTGGCCATCGGCGTGCGTGGCCTGGCAGGATCGCCGCATGTCCAAGGTCCTCACCCGTATCGGCAGGCGCCGGGCCCTGCAGGGCGCGGCGGCCGGTCTCGTCGTCCTCGGGCTGCTGCTGTGGTGGCTGCTGCCGCTGGGCGATGAGCCGCCGAGCGGGTCGATCACCTTCAGCACGGGGACGTCTCGCGGCGTCTACCAGGAATACGGCACGCGGCTGCGCGACGAGCTCGCCCAGGACATGCCCGGTCTGAAGGTGACGCTGAAGACCAGCAACGGGTCGCCGGAGAACATCTCGCGGGTGGCGACGGGCGACGCCGACTTCACCATCGCCCAGGCCGACGCCGTGCAGACCTACGAGGAGCAGCACCCCGGCTCGAAGGCCCGGCTGCGCGGCGTGGCCCGCCTCTACGACGACTATGTGCAGCTGGTGGTGCCACGCGACTCGGACGTCCGTTCCGTCGCCGACCTCAGAGGCAGGACCGTGGGGACGGGGCTCCCCCGCTCGGGCGTGCGGCTGGTCGCCGAACGGCTGCTCAAGGCGGCGGGTCTGGATCCCGCGAGGGACATCAAGGCCGTGTCGGAGGGCATCGACAGCGGTCCCGAGCGGTTGAAGGAGGACAGGATCGACGCGTTCTTCTGGTCCGGCGGTGTACCGACGGCCGGTCTGGCGGATCTCGCCGACACCTTCGCCTTCCGGTTCGTGCCGATCGAGGCGGACCTCGTCGCCAAGATGCACGACCAGGACGACTCCACCAGCTACTACCGGGCCACCAACATGCCCGAGTCGGCCTACCCCACCATCCAGAACGGCGACACCGTGCCGACGATCGCGGTGTCCAACCTGCTGGTGACCCGCAGGGACGTGGACACCCGTGTCACCGAGTGGCTGACCCGCACAGTGATCAAGAGCCGCGACGAGATCGGCTCGCACGTGCACTCCGCGCAGCTCGTCGACCTGCGCACGGCCATCTACACCGACCCGCTCCCCCTGCACACCGGCGCCCGGCGCTACTACCGCTCGGTCAAGCCGTAGGCCTCGACCTCGGCACCGCCACCGTCACCGTCAGCCCGGTCGGCTCGTGGTGGGCGTACGAAATCGTGCCGCCGCCGGCGGCGAGCAGGGCCCGGGAGATGGACAGGCCCAGACCGGAGCCCTTGATGTTCTGATGGCGGCCGCTGCGCCAGAAGCGGTCGCCCACGCGCGCGAGTTCCTCGTCGGTGAGGCCCGGGCCGTGGTCCGTGACCACGACGGTGCAGGTCTGGCCGTCGGCCGCGACGGTCACCTCGACGCTCTCGCCCTCCGGCGTGAACTTCACCGCGTTGTCGATCACCGCGTCCAGGGCGCTGGAGAGCGTGACCGGGTCGGCCCAGGCGGTGGTGGGCGGGCAGTCGCCCACCAGCCGGACGCCCTTGGCCTCGGCCGTAGGCGCCCAGGCCGCGACCCGCTCGGCGGTCAGCGCGCCGACGTCGGTGACCCTCAGGTCGGCCTCGGTGTGCTCGGCGAGCGCGAGGTCGAGCAGGTCGTCCAGGACCTGGGCCAGGCGCTTGCCCTCGCTCTGGACGGAGGCGATCTCCTCGTTGCCCTCGGGGAGTTCGTACGCCAGCAGTTCGATGCGCAGCAGCAGCGCCGCGAGCGGGTTGCGCAACTGGTGCGAGGCGTCGGCGACGAAGGCGCGCTGCTGCTCCAGCACGTCCTCGACGTTGTCCGCCATCTCGTTGAACGACCGGCCCAGGCGTCTGAGTTCCGGCGGCCCGCTCGCGACCGCGACCCGGGACTTCAGCCGGCCGCTCGCGATCGCGTGGGTGGTGACGTCCAGGACGCGTACGGGCTTGAGGACCCACCCGGTCAGCCGCAGCGCGGCGCCGATGGCCAACAGCATCGCGGCGATCTCGCCCGCGCCGATGACCAGCCAGCCGTGCAGGATCCGCGACCGCATCGGCCCGGTGGGCGAGTCGGTGACGACGACGGCGACCACGTCGCCGTCCCGGATGACCGGTGACGCCACGACGAGATGACGGCGCTGCCACGGCCACACCTGCTGCGGGTCATGGCTGCGCCGGCTGAGCAGCGCCTCGTCGAAGGCGTCCCGCACCTCACCCGTCTGCGGCAGGTAGGAGTCCTTCGGCGCATGAGCCAGCGGGGTGTCCGTGGGGTAGAAGACACCGGCACGAATGCCGTAGACGTCGTAGTAGCTGGCGAGTTCGCGCTCCAGGGTCGCGCGCCGCTCGTCCGTGGACGCGGACGCGGAGTCGTCCGTCCCCAGCGGCGCGGTGACGAACTGGGCGAGCGCCGCGAAGCGGGCGGTGTCGTCGATCCGGTCGACGACCACCTTCTGCTGCTGCGCCCCGGCCACACTGACGGCCAGCGGCACCCCCAGGGCGAGCAGCACGGCCGCCATCAGCACGATGAGCAGCGGCAGGAGACGGGTGCGCAACGGTCCCCGCTACGCACTCGGGGCGACGAGCCGGTACCCGACGCCGCGCACGGTCTCGATGAGGGCGGGCATGCGCAGTTTGGCCCGCAGGGAGGCGACATGCACCTCCAGCGTGCGCCCGGTCCCCTCCCAGCTGGTGCGCCACACCTCGCTGATGATCTGCTCGCGCCGGAAGACGACGCCGGGGCGCTGGGCGAGCAGCGCGAGCAGGTCGAACTCCTTGCGGGTCAGCTGGACAACCGAACCGTCGACCGTGACGCGTCGGGTGGGCAGTTCGATCTGCACCGGGCCCAGCCGCAGCGCGTCCTCGCCACCCGCGGCCACGTCCTCGGGGACGGTGCGCCGGCTGACGGCGTGGATCCGGGCGAGCAGCTCTCCGGTGTCGTACGGCTTCACCACGTAGTCGTCGGCGCCCAGGTTGAGGCCGTGGATGCGGGAGCGTACGTCGGAGCGGGCCGTCACCATGATCACCGGGGTGGCGGTGCGCTTGCGGATCTTGCCGCAGACCTCGTAACCGTCCTGGTCGGGCAGACCGAGGTCGAGCAGGACGACCCCGAAGCCGGGGCCTTCGGGGACCAGCGCCTGGAGCGCCTCCTCGCCGTTGCGGGCGTGCGTGACGTCGAAACCGTGCCGCTTGAGGACCGCGGACAGCGCGGCGGCGACATGGTTGTCGTCCTCGACGAGGAGCAGTCTCATCCAGGCCCCCTCCGATTCATCGACTGTTTGGTCTGTTTGGATACAAATGCGGACACGCGCGCGTGCGCACCATGGCAGTCACGCTGATGGACGAGGACGCAGTCAAGTGGGTTCCGGTTGCGCGTGGCTTCCGTTACCCGCCCGATACGCACGCAGGTCACCAGTGCTACGACACGTGTCCGATTGCTATCGGATCGTGATGCTCAGATTCCCCTCAGATGTAATGACGCTGGTCGGGGCCGCTCACTACTGTCCTCCGAAACCGAGGAGGACGGAGCCTGAGAGCGATGACCGAAGTATCGATGGCCAAGGAAGACGCCGCCCCGCCCGGCGAACTCGTCGTCCTGAAGAATGTCAACAAGCACTTCGGCGCGTTGCACGTACTCCAGGACATCGATCTGACGATCGCGCGCGGCGAGGTCGTCGTGGTCATCGGGCCCTCCGGGTCCGGAAAGTCGACCCTGTGCCGCACCATCAACCGTTTGGAGACGATCGACGGGGGCAGCATCACGATCGACGGGAAGCCTCTGCCCGCGGAGGGCAAGGCGCTGGCCCGGCTGCGGGCCGACGTCGGCATGGTCTTCCAGTCGTTCAACCTGTTCGCGCACAAGACAGTGCTCGAGAACGTGATGCTCGGCCAGGTCAAGGTCCGCAGGGCCGACAAGAAGCAGGCCGAGGAGAAGGCCCGCGCCCTCCTCGACCGGGTCGGCGTGGGCACCCAGGCCGACAAGTACCCCGCCCAGCTTTCGGGCGGCCAGCAGCAGCGCGTCGCCATCGCCCGGGCGCTGGCGATGAACCCGAAGGTCATGCTCTTCGACGAGCCGACGTCGGCTCTCGACCCCGAGATGATCAACGAGGTCCTGGAAGTCATGCAGCAGCTCGCCCAGGACGGCATGACCATGATCGTCGTCACCCATGAGATGGGCTTCGCACGATCGGCTGCAAACCGCGTGGTGTTCATGGCGGACGGACGCATCGTCGAAGAGGCTGCGCCGGAGCAGTTCTTCAGCAACCCGCGCAGCGACCGTGCCAAGGACTTCCTCTCGAAGATCCTGCACCACTGACGCCTCTCCGACGCGTATCCGCACCGCCCACAGTCCTTCATCACCCTTAAGGAAGTAGACATGAAGCTTCGCAAGGTCACCGCCGCCTCGGCCGTCGTACTCGCGCTCACGCTGTCCGCCACCGCCTGCGGCGGCGACAACAAGGACGAGGGCAGCAGCAGCTCCACCGGTGGCAGCGGCGGCGGCAAGATCAAGGTCGGCATCAAGTACGACCAGCCCGGCCTCGGCCTGAAGAAGCCCGACGGATCCTTCGCCGGCTTCGACGTGGACGTCGCCACCTATGTCGCCAAGCAGCTCGGCTACGAGCCGGACCAGATCGAGTTCGTCGAGACCAAGAGCGCCGACCGCGAGAACGCCCTCGCCCGCGGTGACGTGAAGTTCATCGCCGCCACCTACTCGATCACCGACGAGCGCAAGCAGAAGGTCGACTTCGCCGGCCCGTACCTGCTGGCCCACCAGGACCTGCTGGTCAAGTCCGACTCGAAGATCTCCAAGGGCACGGACCTCAACGGTCAGAACCTGTGTTCCGTGGTCGGTTCGACCTCCGCGCAGAACGTCCAGAAGTCGATCGCCCCGAAGGCGAACCTCAAGGAGGTGAGCTCCTACTCGGAGTGCATCGCCGGCCTGCAGAGCGGCGCCGTGGACGCCGTGACCACCGACGACTCGATCCTCGCCGGCTTCGCCGCGCAGGACCAGTACAAGGGCAAGTTCAAGCTCGCGGGCCTCAAGCTCAGCAACGAGAACTACGGCATCGGCGTCAAGAAGGGCGACACCGCGACCCTCGACAAGATCAACAAGGCGCTGGAGCAGATGGTCAGCGACAACTCCTGGCAGAAGGCGGTCGACGCCAACTTCGGCCCGGCGGGCTACAAGAACGAGCCCGCCCCGAAGATCGGCGTCATCGTCCCGAACGCCTCGTAAGCACAGTCCAGCCCAGCGGGGTTTCCTGCGGCACGCCGCCGTCCGTCGCGATCACGGCGGCGGCGCGCCCCGCCCTCCACATACGCCACCCACCCGGAAGCGCGGGAGATCGTGTTCGACTTTCTTGAAGGTTACGACGTCCTCGGGGCGTTCTGGATGACGGTGAAACTCACCGCCCTCTCCGCCGTGGGCTCCCTGATCTGGGGCACCCTGCTGGCCGCCATGCGGGTCAGCCCGGTCCCGCTGATGCGCGTGTTCGGCACCGCCTACGTCAACATCGTCCGGAACATCCCCCTGACGGTCATCATCCTCTTCTGCTCGCTCGGCCTGGCCGACGTCTTCGGTGTCACCATGGGCTCCGAGGACTTCAAGATCCGGGGCTTCCGGCTGGCCGTGCTGGGTCTGGTCGCCTACACCGCCGCCTTCGTCTGTGAGGCGCTGCGCTCCGGCATCAACACGGTGCCGCTCGGACAGGCGGAGGCCGCCCGGGCCATCGGGCTGAACTTCAGCCAGACCCTGCGCCTCGTCGTCCTGCCGCAGGCCTTCCGCGCGGTCATCGGCCCGCTGGCCAACGTCCTGATCGCGCTCACCAAGAACACCACGGTGGCGGCCGCCATCGGCGTCGCCGAGGCCGCCTACCTGATGAAGACGATGATCGAGAACGAGGCGCAGACGCTGGCCATCGGCGCGGTCTTCGCGTTCGGGTTCGTGGTACTGACCCTGCCGACCGGTCTCATCCTGGGCTGGCTGGGC
Organism: Streptomyces sp. NPDC000345; assembly: GCF_042898825.1. Lineage (NCBI taxonomy): Bacteria > Bacillati > Actinomycetota > Actinomycetes > Kitasatosporales > Streptomycetaceae > Streptomyces > Streptomyces sp. NPDC000345. Next base: position 36,357 of record NZ_JBIAZE010000014.1, on the reverse strand, counting down.
AAGCGACTGGCGGTGAAGCGATGAGCTCGGTCCTCTACGACACACCCGGACCCCGCGCCAGACGGCGCAACGTCCTCTTCTCGGTGCTCTTCTGTGTCCTCCTCGTCCTGCTCCTGTGGTGGGTGTGGCAGAAGATGGAGGCGAAGGACCTCCTCACGTCCGCGCAGTGGAAGCCGTTCACCGAGTCACAGGCGTGGACGACCTACCTGCTCCCCGGCCTCGCCGACACCCTGAAGGCCGCGTCGCTCTCCATGGTGATCGCCCTTCCGCTCGGCGCGGTCTTCGGCATCGCCCGGCTGTCCGAGCACCGGTGGGTGCGAGCCGCGTCCGGCACGGTGGTGGAGTTCTTCCGGGCCATCCCGGTGCTGCTGCTGATGCTGTTCGCCAACGAGTTCTACGCCCGCTCCACGGACGTCACCAGCGAGGACCGGCCCCTCTACGCGGTCGTCACCGGCCTCGTGCTCTACAACGCGGCCGTCCTCGCCGAGATCGTCCGGGCGGGCATCCTGTCCCTCCCCAAGGGGCAGACGGAGGCGGCGTACGCCATCGGTCTGCGCAAGGGTCAGACGATGAGCAGCATCCTGCTCCCGCAGGCGGTCACCGCCATGCTCCCGGCGATCGTGAGCCAGCTGGTGGTCATCGTGAAGGACACGGCGCTCGGCGGTGTGATGATCGGGTTCACCGAGCTGCTCAACTCGCGCGGCACGCTCGCGGCGTTCTACGCCAACCCGATCCCCAGCTTCATCGTGGTCGCGGCCATGTTCGTCCTGCTGAACTTCCTGCTGACCAGCTTCGCGAGCTGGCTGGAGCGCCGTCTGCGGCGCAGCAAGCGCAGCACGGGCGCGGTGCTCGGCGTCGAGGACGTGGACGAGCTCAACGCGGCCGAGGTCGGCGGCTCCTACGGCTCCGGTGCCGGAGGCGCCGGCATGTGACGCATACTCAGGGGATGTGACCTCACGAAAGGCAGTGGCGCGCGCCACTGCCTTTCGTCGCTTGACGCAAACAACGACAATGGGTTGCATACGTTCTGTGATCGTGCACCCTGCTCCAACCTGTTGTTCACTCACGTCCCCGAGGACACCGTCGAAGGCAGGGAGCGCCACGCCGTGGACCCGGTGATCATCGTCGGAGCAGGGCCGGTGGGGCTCACCCTCGCCCTGGCTCTGGCCCGCCAGGAGGTGCCGTCCGTCGTCCTCGACGAGGGACCGGGCCAGGACGAGCCACGGCTCGCGCGCACGGTCGTGCTGCGCGAGGACACCGCCGCCCTCATGGAGCGGCTCACCGGGATCTCCCTGGACGAGGCGGGCTTGCGCTGGACCGGATGGCGGGCGATGCGCCGCCGCCAGGTGACGCGCGAGGTCACGTTCGGGGACGGCGAACCGGCCCCGCTGCACATCGCCCAGCACGTGCTGACCGGCGCCCTGCGTGCCGCCCTCGCCGGCGAGCGACTCGTGGAACTCGCCGTGGACAGCCGCCTGGACACGATCGAGCAGGAACCTTCCGCTGTCACCGCCCGCACCCGCGGCCCTCAGGGCACCTGGTGGCGCGGCAGCCATCTGATCGGCTGTGACGGCCCCCGCTCCACGGTCCGCAAACTCCTCGACATCCGCTTCCCCGGCCGTACGGCGGTGGAGCGACACGCCGTGGCCGCGCTGCGCGCGGACCTTCCGTGGGACGGCGAGGCGTTGCTCCATCGGTCACCGCCGTGGCGGATGACCGGTCCCTCCGCCGGGGAGGTCACCGCCCGTCCGCTGCCGGACGGCGTCTGGCGTCTGGACTGGCTGCTCCCGCCCGGCAAGGACCTCGTCACCCCCGAGCTGCTGCTGACCCGCGTCCGCGAGACCCTGACCGGCTGGAGCGAGGGCCCGACACCGGAGTACGAACTGCTCGACACCGGCGTGCACACCGTGCACCACCGGCTCGCTCGCCGCTGGCGCGTGGGCCGGGTCCTCCTCGCCGGTGACGCCGCGCACCTGCTCGGCACACTCGGCACGCAGGGGGTCGACGAGGGGCTGCGCGACGCCGACAACCTCGCCTGGAAACTGGCCCTGGCCTGGCATCACGGTCCGCACGAGACGCTGCTGGACAGCTACCAGACCGAGCGCCGCGCGGTCGTCGCCGCCCGGCTGCGCGCGGCCGACCAGGTGCTGCCGCTGCTGCGCGGGGGCGGCGGCATAAGGTCGTACGTGCCCGGCACGGCTCGCGGACACGATGTGCTGCTCAGCGAAGGGCATCTGGGGCGCGGACAGCTGGGCACGCCGGGCGGCTATGCCGGCTCGCCGCTCGCGCCCCGGCTCCTGGAGGCCGAGGTGCCCGTGGGCACCCCTGCCGGCGCGCCGGTCGAGGACGTGCGGGTGACCGCCGAGGACGGTTCCTTCGTACGGCTGCGGGACCGGCTCGGCCGGGGCGCGCTGCTCGTCGTGCTGATCGCGCCGGGTACGGGTGTGTGGGAGCGCCGGCACTGGGTGAGTGCCGGGATCATGCCCCGGCTGGCCGCCGCCGTGACGGCCCTGCCGAGCCCGGCCGAGCTGCTGGTGGCCGAGAGCTACCCGGGCGCGGCCGCCCACACCGTGCTGCTGGTGCGGCCCGACGGGCACCTGGTCACCGCGTTGAACGGGGTGCGCCCGGCCGACCTGTACGCGGCGGCGGAGGCGGCGGTGGGCGGCAAGGCGTCGGAGGAGGCGACGGCAGGCTCGGCGGCGCAGTGAGCGGGACTCGCGCCACCTGCGTTCTTCGGTACGACAACCGGAGGAGGGTACTCATCGTCACCGTGCTGTCCGCATGGTGACGGTCGGTTGACCGGTCACCACCGGCGTGGTGTACTCCCGATCGTGACCGACACCGATGTGCGCCTGTGGCGGAGGGTCCATATGGACCTCGTCCGCTATGCGGGCTGCGTGTGTCGTCCGTCCTGCTGAACTCGCATCCCCTTCCTCCACCGGCGTGCGCCGCCGATGCCGCTGTGCGCTCGTGCGCTGCCGCGCGCTCCCGCGAACGTTCTCAGGACGGTACCCGTGTCTGTCTCCCCCTCCCTGTCCCCGGCCGTGGCCGCGCCCACCCAGGCGGACCTCCTCGACTTCGTCCGGCGCACGGCCGCCGACGCCCGGCTGATCGCCTCCCTCCCCCTCGACCCCGAGGGCCGCACCTGGGTGCGCCTGGAAGGGCCCGGCGGCAGCGAGGCGTGGCTGATCGGCTGGCCGCCCGGCACGGGCACCGGCTGGCACGACCACGCGGACTCGGTGGGTGCCTTCACCACCGCACAGGGTGAGCTCAAGGAGTACTCGCTGGCCGTGCGGCTGCCCACCGACGGCTGGAAGACCCTGGAGCTGACGGACGGCGTGGACCGGGAGCGCACCCTGCCGGCCGGCCGGGGCCGCGCGTTCGGACGCCACCACGTCCACGAGGTCCTCAACGAGTCCACCGAGGAGCACGCCGTCTCCGTCCACGCCTACTACCCGCCGCTGCCGCGCATCCGCCGCTTCAGCCGTACGGGACAGATCCTGCGTCTGGAGCAGGTCGAGCGCCCGGAGGACTGGCAGTGAGCGGCACCAGGGCCCTCGGCACACAGGGGCAGCGTCCTCGGCAGGGGGAGCACGTCGCTCCGGAGCCGGTCCCGAGCCCGGTGATCAGCGGGCTGACGGGGTGACTCATGGGTCTGCGCAGGACTCAGAACCCGTCCTGCGTCAAGGACTCGGTGTCCTCGCCCTCCTCCTCCAGCGCCTGCCGGACCACCCGCAGGGCCATGCCCTCCGAGTAGCCCTTGCGCGCCAGCATGCCCGCGAGGCGGCGGAGCCGCTTGTCGCGCTCCAGACCGCGGGTCGAGCGCAGCTTGCGGGCGACGAGGTCGCGTGCGGTCTCCTCCTCCCGCTCGGAGTCGAGCTGGGAGACGGCCTCGTCGATCAGCGCCGAGTCGACCCCCTTGGTCCGCAGCTCCTGCGCGAGCGCGCGCCGGGCCAGCCCTCGGCCGTGGTGGCGGGACTCCACCCAGGCGTCCGCGAAGGCGCTGTCGTTGATCAGCCCGACCTCCTCGAACCGCGAGAGCACCTCCTCGGCCACGTCGTCCGGGATCTCCCGCTTGCGCAGGGCGTCGGCCAGCTGTTTCCGGGTGCGCGGGGTCCCGGTGAGCAGGCGCAGACAGATCGCCCGCGCCCGCTCAGCCGGGTCTCCCGAAGGCTCCCCCTTCTCGGCCCTCGACGAGGAGAAGGCGCCTCCGTCCTCGGCGGGCGGTTCCCCGGAGCCGCGGCGACGACGTCCGCGCCCGCCGCGCGGACCGCCCTCGCCGCCGCGTCCGGCCGCCCGGCCGCCACGGTGCGGGCCGTCACCGCCCGCGCCGTCACCGCCGTACCGCCCGCCGTCACCATGGCCCGGGCCGCCGCCCAGCCGGTCGTCGCCCCGGGCGGGGCCGTCGTGGCCCCCGCCCCCCGGCTCCCAGGGGGCGCCGGGACGGGCGTCGTACTCGGCCCAGTCCGTTCGTCGTGTCACGGATCAGCTCTTGGCGGTCGCGGCCTTGGTCTTGGCGGTCTTGGCGGCGGGAGCCGGAACCGTCTTGGCGTCGTCCGCGGGCGCGCCCGGGGCTGCCGCGGCGTCCGTGCCCGGCTCCGCGGCGGGCTCCTCGGGACGCACGCCGACGCCGAGCTTCTCCTTGATCTTCTTCTCGATCTCGTTGGCGAGATCGGGGTTGTCCTTCAGGAAGTTGCGGGCGTTCTCCTTGCCCTGGCCGAGCTGGTCGCCCTCGTAGGTGTACCAGGCGCCGGCCTTGCGGACGAAGCCGTGCTCCACGCCCATGTCGATCAGGCCGCCCTCGCGGCTGATGCCCTGGCCGTAGAGGATGTCGAACTCGGCCTGCTTGAAGGGCGGCGCGACCTTGTTCTTGACGACCTTGCAGCGGGTGCGGTTGCCGACCGCCTCGGTGCCGTCCTTCAGGGTCTCGATGCGGCGGATGTCGATACGCACCGAGGCGTAGAACTTCAGCGCGCGGCCACCGGTCGTGGTCTCCGGGGAGCCGAACATCACGCCGATCTTCTCGCGGAGCTGGTTGATGAAGATCGCGGTGGTCTTGGACTGGTTGAGCGCGCTGGTGATCTTCCGCAGCGCCTGGCTCATCAGACGGGCCTGCAGACCGACGTGGCTGTCACCCATCTCGCCCTCGATCTCCGCGCGCGGGACGAGCGCGGCGACGGAGTCGATGACGATCAGGTCGAGGGCACCGGAGCGGACCAGCATGTCCACGATCTCCAGGGCCTGCTCGCCGTTGTCGGGCTGGGAGAGGATGAGGTTGTCGATGTCGACGCCGAGCTTGCGCGCGTACTCGGGGTCGAGGGCGTGCTCCGCGTCCACGAAGGCGACCTGGCCGCCGGCCTTCTGCGCGTTGGCCACGGCGTGCAGGGTCAGTGTGGTCTTGCCGGAGGATTCCGGTCCGTAGATCTCCACGACACGGCCACGCGGCAGACCGCCGACGCCGAGGGCCACGTCGAGCGCGGTCGACCCGGTCGGGATGACCTCGATGGGCTCCCTCGACCGCTCGCCCATGCGCATGACCGCGCCCTTGCCGAATTGCCGTTCAATCTGTGCGAGAGCGGCATCCAGGGCCTTCTCGCGGTCGGTTCCTGCCATGGGTTCCACCCGGTTTGCTTGAGTCGATCGCTTCACGTCAAAGACGCTAACGCCTGCCACTGACAATGCGCCCCGACGCCGGTCCGGCCTGTGGATAACTCGGGTACTTACCTACCCGAACCGGGACGTAGTTCCCGTCGTGAGCCTTGCCGGAGCCCCCATAAGAATAGATGTTCGATTTTCGTGTCAAGCGGCACCCACGTACCGGCATCCGTCCTCCGAGGGCGGGTGCCGCCGCGAGCGCCTCAGCCCGAGCCGTTCTCCGCGTCGTCCCCCTGCCCGGCCCCCCGCCGCTGCCGCGCACCCGCCCACAGACCCCGCGCGCGCCGGAGCAGCCGCGGGCCCTCGCCCCGGCGGTGGTGGCCGTGGACGCGGGGGTCGTCGGTGACGGCGTACCGCTTCACATACGCGCCCAGGAACGCCTGGAGGGTGGCGACGGCCGGGATGGAGATCAAGGCGCCGACGGCACCGAGGAGGGCGGTGCCGGCGATGACCGAGCCGAAGGCGACCGCGGGGTGGATGTCGACGGTCTTGGAGGTCAGCTTGGGCTGGAGCACGTAGTTCTCGAACTGCTGGTAGACCACGACGAAGAGCAGCACCCACAGCGCGTACAGCGGGGAGACGGTGAAGGCGATCAGCATGGGCAGGGCGCCCGCGAGATAGGTGCCGATGGTGGGGATGAACTGCGAGACCACGCCCACCCAGACGGCGAGCACGGGGGCGTACGGGATGCCCAGCGCCTCCAGGAGTACGTAGTGCGCGGCCCCCGAGATCAGTGCCATCAGACCGCGTGAGTACAGGTAGCCGCCGGTCTTGTCGACGGCGATCTCCCACGCGCGCAGCACCTCGGCCTGCTTGGCGGGCGGCAGCACGGAGCACAGCCCGCGCCGCAGACGCGGTCCGTCCGCGGCGAAGTAGAACGAGAACAGGGCGATCGTCAGCAGCTGGAAGAGACCGCCGAGGACCTGTGTGGAGACGTCGAGGACCCCGGCGGCGCTGTTCTGCGCGTACTTCTTCAGCCAGTCCGAGTGGAGCAGGCCCTCCTGGATGTCCACGCGCCGGAGCTCGGTGTGGAACGTGGTGTTGACCCAGTTGATCACGGAGTCGAGGTACTCCGGGAAGCCCTCGATCATCTTGATGATCTGCCCCGCGAGCATCGAGCCGAGCAGCGTGAAGAAACCGGCGACCACGATCAGCAGGCCGAAGAAGACCAGGAACGTGGCGAGCCCCCGGCGCATCCCGCGGGCGGCCATCCGGCTCACCGCCGGTTCCACGGCGAGAGCGAGGAAGAACGCGATGAGTATGTTGAGCAGCAGGCCGATGAGCTGGTGGAAGGCCCAGGTGCCCAGCTGGAACACACCGAGGAGCGCGAGCGCGAGCACCATCGCCCGCGGGAGCCAGCGCGGCATGCGATCGCCCGAGGCGACGGCACCGTCGGCCGGGGGCCGGTCGGGCGGCGTCGTGCCGGACGGGGATGCGTGCCGGGCGGCCTGCCCGGTCTCGTCAGTGGGTGCCACGGGTCAAGTCTCGCCTACGCCACCGACAATGCGGGACCCCGGGTGATCTTCCCCCTGGATCAGCGCCTCTCGTGCGGAACGTTCATCACCGCGCAGACCACGCGCCAGACGTCCTTGGCCTCCCAGCCGTCCGCCAGCGCCTCGTGCACGGTGCGCCCGCCGAGTTCCGTCATCACGTGATCACGTGCGAACGTCTCGGCGTACCCCGCGCCGAAGTGCTCGTCCATCCGCTGCCAGAAGACCGTCAACCGCATGACTCCAGTATCCCGCGCCCGGGGGTGGCCCCCGCTATGAGCGCCTGGCGAGACCGCTTTCCGCCCTACGGTCTGACGCATGGCCGAAACCGGAGCACCCCCACTCCCCCCGACGCCCTCGGCGCGCTCCCCGCTCTTCCGCGCCGAGCACTTCGTGTGGCTCACCGCGCGCGTGCTGGAGCAGCGCCTGTTCGCCCACGACTTCCTGCGCGGCGGCGCCGATGCCGTCGAGGCGGCGCTCGACGCCTACCGCAACGAGGACGGCGGGTACGGCCATGCGCTGGAACCCGACCTGCGGGGCCCCGTGAGCCAGCCGCTGCACACCGCGCACGCCCTGCGCGTCCTGGACTCCATCGGCCGCCTCGGCGGACAGCGCGTGGAGCGGGTGTGCCGCTACCTCACCTCGGTCTCCACCGCCGACGGCGCGCTGCCGGCGATCGATCCGAGCCAGCGCGGATACCCCGCCGCCCCCTTCATCCCGATCGTGGACGACCCGCCCAGCGACCTGCTGGCCACGGCCCCCGTGGTCGGCCTGCTGCACCGCAACGACGTCTGGCACGCCTGGCTGTTCCGGGCCACGGACTTCTGCTGGCAGGCGGTGGACTCCCTACAGCACTCACACCCGTACGAGATCGAGGCCGCCGTCACCTTCCTGGACTTTGCCCCGGACCGCCCGCGCGCGGAGGCGGCCGCCGACCGCCTGGGCCGCCTGGTGCGCGCCCAGCGCCTCGCCGTACTGGACCCGGACCGTCCGGACGCCTGTCCAGTGGCTCCCGGCTACGCCCCGGGCGAGCACCACTTCCCGCACGACTACGCGCGCACTCCGCAATCCCTCGCGCGCGCGTGGTTCACGGACGACGAGATGGCCCGCTCCCTGGACTTCCTCGCGGACGAGCAGCAGGAGGACGGCGGCTGGCCGGTCCGCTGGCGCCAGTGGGCACCGGCCCCCGCCCTGGAGGCGCGCTCCTCGGTGACGATCGAGGCCCTGCGCACCCTGAGGGCCCACGGCCGCGCGATCGGCTGAGCGCGGACAGCGGCGCCTCACCCGGGGCTCCCTCACCCGCCCAGGGCGCGCACCCCCGCCGTGACCACCACGGCTGCCGCGACCACGAGCAGAAAGGGCGCCCGCAGCACCAGCGCCACGGCGGCCGCGGCCAGCCCCGCGGCCCGCGCGTCGAGGACGAGCGCAGGCCCGTCGGCGAAGGTCTGCTGAGCCGTGAGAGCGGCCAGCAGGGCCACGGGAAGCAGGGCGGCGAGCCTTCTGACCAGGGGCCGCTCCAGAACACCCGCCGGCACGAGCAGCCCGGCGAGCTTGACGGCGTAGCAGCCCACGGCGGTGGCGAGTATCGCGATCCAGACGCCCATCACCCACACTCCCCGTCCCGCGCGCTCCTCCGCCGTCCCTGGGCGTACAGAACGGCCGGCGCGGCGAGCGCGGCCACCAGCACGGGCACCCCGGCCGGCACCACGGGCAGCAGTCCGAGCCCCAGCAGCACCGCGAGCCCGGCGACAGTCCGCTCCGTGCCGGTCCTCAGCATGGGCGCGAGCAGCGCCAGGAAGACCGCCGGCCCGGCCGCGTCGAGTCCCCACGCGTCCGTGTCCCCGATCGCCTCGGCCCCGAGCGCGCCCAGCAGTGTGGTGAGGTTCCACAGCACGTACAGGCTCACCCCGGTGACGGCGAAGCCGATCCGGGCCGCGCGCCGCCCGGTCTGCGCCAGCGACACGGCCGCCGTCTCGTCGATCACCCACTGCGCGGCCAGCGGACGCACCGCGCGCGGAAGCACCAGCACCTCCGACAGCCGCAGTCCGTAGAACGCGTTGCGCACCCCCAGGAAGAAGGCGCCCGCGGCCGCGGTGAGCGGATTGCCGCCCGCCGCCAGCGCGCCGACCAGGGCGAACTGGGAGGCTCCGGTGAACACCAGCAGGCTCAGCGCGCAGGTCTGCCACACGGTGAGCCCACTGCCCGCCGAGGTCACGCCGAAGGCGAACCCGGACAGTCCCACGGCGACGCCGACCCCGAGGGCGTCCCGCACCACGGCCGGGTCCGGCTTCCCGACGGGCCCGGCCCCCACCACCGACACAGCTGTCTGTTCTTCTTGTCGCACCCTTCGGACGCTAGAACGGCTCCACGCGCGCGTCTTGTACGTTCTTGCGCTCACGCTGGTACGCGCCCGGGGGCACACCCACGATCCGCGCGAAGTGACGGTTGAGGTGCGGCTGATCGGTGAACCCCACCGCGACCGCCGCCTCGGCGGGGGCCGTCCCCGCGTCCAGCAACCGCCGCGCCCGTCGCACGCGCGCGTCCGTCAGCCAGGTGTGCGGGGGCATCCCGTACACCTCCCGGAACGCCCTCAGCAGGGCGAACGGACCGGTACCGAGGTCTGCGGCCAACTGCTCCAGCGTCGGCGGCTCGGCCATCCGCTCCTCCAGCACGTCCCGCGCGCGGACAGCGAACCGCGCCCCCGCCGTACGCACCCGGCGCTGCGGCAGGGTTCCGCCGTTCAGCCGGAGCAACCGCGTCACCGCCACCCGCAGCAAGGTGTCGGCGGCCAGCGCGTTGCCCTCGTCCGCGGCCCGCAGCACCTGGTGCACCAGCCCCACGGCGTACGGATCGTCGAGCACCGGACGGACGAACCCCACAGTGCCGCGCAGCCCCGTCGTCTCCGCCGCGATCCCCGCCACGACCTCCGGCGAGGGGTACACCGCCCCGTACCGCCACCCTTCGGGCACCCCCGCCCGCCCGGTGTGCGGCGTGTCCGGATTGACCAGGGCCAGCGCACCCGCGCCCGCGTACTGATCCCCACCGCCGTGCTGGAAGACCTCCACCCCCTCGGCGATGGCAGCGATCACGAAGTGCTCGTGGGTGTGCCGCACGAACGTCTTCCGCACATACCGAGCCCGCAACAGATCCACACCCGGCAACTCGGCGTACTGCCAGTGCCGCGCCAGCTCAGCAGACCCGGACCCCACCACACCCCCATTCTCCGCGCACCCCCGCCGGGCGCCCACCCGCACCCGTGCGGACGCCCCGACACGACGACCCGACCCACCCGAGACCACGGCCCGGGGCACATACGCGCAGGTCACAGCCATTGTCACTCCCCGGGTGCAGGATGGACGCATGGCGAGCTCCGCACACGAGGCCCTCAGCGCCTTCTCCCCCGCGACCCGCGGCTGGTTCACGGGCGCCTTCTCCACGCCCACGCCGGCCCAGGCAGGCGCATGGCAGGCCATCGCCGCGGGCTCGGACGTCCTGGTGGTGGCCCCCACCGGCTCCGGCAAGACCCTCGCCGCCTTCCTGGCCGCCCTGGACCAGCTCGCCTCCACTCCCCCGCCGGCCGACCCCAAGAAGCGCTGCCGGGTCCTCTACGTCTCCCCCCTGAAGGCCCTGGCGGTCGACGTGGAACGCAACCTCCGCAGCCCGCTGACCGGCATCCGCCAGGAGTCCGTCCGCCTCGGCCTGCCCGAACCCGAGGTCAAGGTGGGCATCCGCTCCGGCGACACCCCGCCCGCCGAGCGCCGCGCCCTCGCCACCCGCCCCCCGGACATCCTGATCACCACCCCCGAATCCCTGTTCCTGATGCTGACGTCGGCCACCCGCGACGCGCTGACGGGCATCGACACGGTCATCCTGGACGAGGTCCACGCCGTCGCCGGCACCAAACGCGGCGCGCACCTGGCCCTCACCCTGGAGCGACTCGACGAGCTGCTCCCCAGGCCGGCCCGCCGCATCGGCCTCTCCGCCACCGTCCGTCCGGTCGACGAGGTCGCCCGTTATCTCTCCCCGCACCGCAAGGTGGAGATCGTCCAGCCGAAGTCGGGCAAGGAGTTCGACCTGTCGGTCGTGGTGCCCGTGGAGGACCTGGGCGAACTGGGCGCCTCCCCCGTCGCCGACGGCTCCGAGGGAGCGGAACGCCCCTCGATCTGGCCGCATGTGGAGGAGCGGATCACGGACCTCATCCAGGCCCACCACTCCACGATCGTCTTCGCGAACTCCCGCCGCCTGGCCGAGCGCCTGTGCAACCGCCTCAACGAGATCGCCTACGAGCGCGCCACCGGCCAGTCCCTCGAGGAGCACCACGCCCCGGCGGAACTCATGGGCGGCTCAGGAGCGGCCCAGGGCGCCCCGGCCGTCATCGCACGCGCGCACCACGGCTCGGTCTCCAAGGAACAGCGCGCCCTGGTCGAGGAGGACCTCAAGGCGGGCCGTCTCCCCGCGGTGGTCGCCACCTCCAGCCTGGAGCTGGGCATCGACATGGGCGCGGTGGACCTGGTGGTCCAGGTGGAGTCCCCGCCCTCCGTGGCCTCCGGCCTCCAGCGCGTGGGCCGCGCGGGACACCAGGTGGGGGCGGTCTCCACCGGTGTGGTCTTCCCCAAGTACCGCGGCGACCTGGTCCAGGCGGCCGTGGTCACCGAGCGCATGCGCACCGGGTCCATCGAGTCCCTGCGGATCCCCGCCAACCCCCTGGACGTCCTGGCACAGCAACTCGTGGCCATGACCGCCCTGGACACCTGGCAGGTGGACGACCTGCTCGCCACGGTCCGCCGGGCCGCCCCCTTCGCCTCCCTCCCCGAGTCCGCGTTCACGGCCACCCTGGACATGCTCGCGGGCCGCTACCCCTCCGACGCCTTCGCCGAGCTGCGCCCGCGCTTGGTGTGGGACCGCGTCGCCGGTACGGTCACCGGCCGCCCCGGCGCCCAGCGTCTGGCCGTCACCTCCGGCGGCACGATCCCCGACCGCGGTCTCTTCGGCGTGTTCCTCGCGGGCGCCGACCCCAAGAAGGGCGGCGGCCGGGTCGGCGAGCTCGACGAGGAGATGGTCTACGAGTCCCGCGTGGGCGACGTCTTCACCCTCGGCACCAGCTCCTGGCGCATCGAGGACATCACCCGCGACCGTGTGCTGGTGTCACCCGCCCCCGGCGTCCCGGGCCGCCTCCCGTTCTGGAAGGGCGACCAGCTGGGCCGCCCCCTGGAGCTGGGCCGCGCCGTGGGCGCGTTCCTGCGCGAGGTCGGTTCCCTGCCGAAGGACGACGCGCGGCTGCGCCTGCTCACCGCGGGCCTGGACGCGTGGGCGGCCGACAACGTGCTCTCCTACCTGGACGAACAGCGCCAGGCCTGCGGCCATGTCCCCGACGACCGCACGATCGTCGTGGAGCGCTTCCGCGACGAGCTCGGCGACTGGCGGGTCGTCGTCCACTCCCCCTTCGGAGCCCAGGTGCACGCACCGTGGGCGCTCGCGCTCGGCGCGAAGCTCTCCGAGCGGTACGGCATGGACGCCCAGGTCATGCACGCCGACGACGGCATCGTCCTGCGTCTGCCGGACGCCGACCTCATGGGCCTGGACCTGCTCGACCAGGCCCCGGTCAAGGCCGGCACGGAGTACGACGCGGACCAGGCTCCCGTCGGCGCGGCGGACGTCGTCTTCGACAAGGGCGAGGTCGACCAGATCGTCACCGACCAGGTCGGCGGCTCCGCCCTGTTCGCGGCCCGCTTCCGGGAGTGCGCAGCCCGTGCGCTCCTGCTGCCCCGCCGCAACCCCGGCAAGCGCACCCCTCTGTGGCAGCAGCGCCAGCGGGCCGCGCAACTGCTCCAGGTGGCCAGCGAGTTCGGCTCGTTCCCGATCGTCCTGGAAGCGGTCCGCGAGTGCCTCCAGGACGTCTTCGACGTCCCTGGCCTGGTCGAGCTGATGGGCGATCTGGAGTCCCGCAAGGTCCGCCTGGTCGAGGTCACCACCCCCGAACCGTCGCCCTTCGCACGCTCGCTGCTCTTCGGGTACGTCGCCCAGTTCCTGTACGAGGGCGACTCACCCCTCGCCGAGCGCCGCGCCGCCGCCCTCTCGCTGGACTCGCGGCTGCTGGCCGAGCTGCTCGGCCAGGCGGAGCTGCGCGAACTGCTGGACGCCGAGGTCCTCACCGAGCTCGAACAGGAACTCCAGTGGCTCACCGAGGACCGCCGCGCGAAGGACACCGAAAGCGTCGCCGACCTCCTCCGTCTCCTCGGTCCGCTGACCGACGCCGAACTGGCACGGCGCGGCGCCGAACCGCACTGGGCGCAGGAGCTGGCCTCGGCGCGGCGCGCCATCCGCGTCCGCGTCGCCGGCGCCGACCACTGGGCGGCCGTCGAGGACGCGGGGCGGCTGCGCGACGCGCTCGGCACCGCGCTCCCCGTCGGCGTCCCCGAGGCGTTCACCGAGCCGGTGAAGGACCCGCTCGGTGACCTTCTCGCCCGCTACGCCCGTACCCACGGCCCGTTCACCTCGGCCACCGCGGCCGCCCGCTTCGGCCTCGGCGTGGCCGTCACCGAGGGCGCCCTGCAGCGGCTCGCGGCGAGCGGGCGCGTCGTCCAGGGTGAGTTCCACCCGGCTGGCATCGGCCAGGAGTGGTGTGACGCGGCCGTCCTGCGCAGACTGCGCCGCCGTTCGCTGGCCGCCCTGCGGCACGAACTCGAACCGGTGCCGCCGCCCGCCCTCGCCCAGTTCCTGCCCCAGTGGCAGCACATCGGCAAGGGTCACTCCCTGCGCGGCCCCGACGGTCTGGTGCGCGCCGTCGAACAGCTCCAGGGCTCCTCGGTGCCCGCCTCGGCCCTGGAGAGGCTCGTCCTGCCCTCCCGGGTCACCGACTACACCCCCGCCATGCTCGACGAGCTCACCGCCGCCGGAGAGGTCGTCTGGGCGGGCGCGGGCGCGCTCCCCGGCAAGGACGGCTGGGTCTCCCTGTACATGGCGGACGCCGCCCCGCTGCTCCTGCCCCCGCCTCACCCCCTGGAGCTGACGGCACTGCACCAGTCCGTCCTGGACGCCCTCTCCGGGGGCTACGGCCTGTTCTTCCGCCAGATCGCCGACCAGGTCCGCGCCACCACCCACCCCGACGCCACCGATCCGCAACTCGCCGACGCCGTCTGGGACCTGGCCTGGTCCGGCCGCCTGACCAACGACACCCTGACCCCGATGCGCTCCCTGCTGGGCTCGGGCCGCACGGCCGGCTCCACCGCCCACCGCGCCAAGCGCACGATCCCCCGGGGCCGCTACGGCTCCCTGACGGCCGCCGCCCGCCCCGCCTCCCGCAGCGGCCCCCCGACCGTCGCCGGCCGCTGGTCCCTCCTTCCGGCCCTCGAACCCGACCCCACCGTCCGGGCCCACGCCCTCGCCCGCACGCTCCTCGACCGGCACGGCGTGGTGACCCGGGGCGCGGTCGCGGCCGAGGGAGTCGAGGGCGGTTTCTCGGCGACGTACCGCATCCTGTCCGCCTTCGAGGAGAGCGGTCAGGCCAGGCGTGGCTATGTCGTCGAGGGCCTCGGTGCCGCGCAGTTCGCGATGGACGGTGCCGTGGACCGGCTGCGCGCGGTGGCCAACGCCCGCGACCGCGACGAGCCCCTGCCCGGCCCGGCCGGCGCGCGGGCCGCCGTCCCCGACGCGTTCACCCCCGACGCCTTCACCGACGCGTTCACCGACGGCTTCCCGCCCCTGGACACGCAGTGGGAGACCCCCGTGCCCGACGGCCCGGCGGCACCGGGCGAGTACGGCTCACCGCGCGACTTCGCCTCCCCCGGCGCGGGCGGCCCCCGCGGCCGCGGCGACGGTTTCCCCCAGGGCCCGGCCTCCTCGTACGGACCAGCCGCTCCCCACCGCCGCCGCAACGCCCCCTCACCCGCCTCCCGGGCGGTCGTCCTCGCCGCCGCCGACCCGGCGAACGCGTACGGCGCCGCCCTGAGCTGGCCCGAGCCGCCCACGGGGGCGGGACACAAGCCGGGCCGCAAGGCGGGGTCCCTGGTCGTGCTCGTCGACGGCGAGCTGACGCTCTACATGGAGCGCGGCGGCAAGACCCTGCTGGCCTGGCCCTCCGCCCCGGACGCGGCGGACGCGGCGGACACCCCCACCGACGACCCCCGCCTGCGGGACGCGGCCGAGGCCCTGGCCCTGTCCGCCCGCGCGGGCTCTCTCGGCACGGTCACGGTCGAGCGGATCAACGGCGCCTCGGCCCTGACGTCCCCCATAGGCGTCCTCCTGGAAGGAGCGGGCTTCATCGCGACCCCCCGGGGCCTGCGGCTGCGCGCATGACGGCCGAGCCCCGGGTGCGGCCCTCGTGCCACCCTTGACACATGCCCGAGGGTGACACGGTCTGGCAGACCGCGAAGCGACTGCACGGCGCGCTCGCGGGCAAGGTGCTGACCACCAGCGACTTCAGGGTCCCCAAGTACGCCACGGTGGACCTGACCGGCCGCCACGTCCTGAACACGGTGCCGCGCGGCAAACACCTGCTCACGCGCGTCGAGGGCGGCCTGACCCTGCACACCCACCTGCGTATGGAGGGCGCCTGGAAGGTCTACGGCACCGGCGAACGCTGGAAGGGCGGTCCGGCGCACCAGATCCGGGTGATCCTCGGTACGGCCGACCGCGCCGCCGTCGGCTACCGCCTCCAGGTCATGCGGCTGCTGCGCACCACCGAAGAGGAGAGCGTGGTCGGCCACCTCGGCCCCGATCTCCTCGGCCCGGACTGGGACCCCGACCTCGCGCTCGCGCACCTCCTCGCCGACCCCGCCCGCACCCTCGGGGAGGCGCTGCTCGACCAGCGCAACCTCGCCGGCATCGGCAACGTGTACAAGAGCGAGCTCTGCTTCCTGCTCGGCGTCACCCCCTGGCTCCCCGTCGGCGCGCTTCCCGAGGACCGCGCCGCGAAGCTGCCCGGCCTCGCCCAGCGGCTGCTGGAGGTGAACCGCGACCGCCCGGTCCGCCGGACCACGGGCCTGCGCGACCAGGACCTGTTCGTGTACGGCCGCGCACCGCGCCCCTGCCTGCGCTGCCACACCCGGATCCGGGTGGCCGATCAGGGCGACGGGGCCCAGGAGCGCCCCACGTACTGGTGCCCCACCTGCCAGTCGGGTCCCGCCCCGGCGCCGGGTTCCCCGCAGCGCTGGCGCGAGCGCTACCACCGTACGACCAATTGACGACCCGTCAGAAACCCTCGTACCGTCCCCTCATGGGCGTGAAGGCGTACGACCTCACCGGACGCACCGCATTCGTCACCGGCGCCGCGAGCGGGATAGGCCGCGCCTGCGCCCTTCTGCTCGCCCGGGCCGGCGCCACCGTGCACGGCGCGGACCGGGACGCCCAGGGCCTGCACGAGACGGCGACCCTGATCAAGGGCCAGGGCGGCACCGCCCACACCCACCACCTCGACGTCACCGACCGCGCCCAGGTCCGCCGGGCCGTGGAGTCCTGCGAGCGGCTGGACGTGATGGCGGCCGTCGCCGGGATCATGCACCGCAGCCCCGTCCTGGAGACCCGGGACGAAGACCTCGACCGGGTGCTGGCCGTCAATTTCAAGGGTGTGCTGTACGCCTGCCAGGAGGCCGCCCGGCTGATGCTCGCCCGCGACACCGGCGGCAGCATCGTCACCATGGCCTCGGGCGCCGTGGACACCGGTGGCCCCGGCCTGCTCTGCTACGGCGTCGCCAAGGCGGCGGTGGTCCAGCTGACGAAGACCCTGGCGACCGAGGTCGGCCGGCACGGCATCCGCGTCAACGCCGTCGCCCCGGGCTGGATCCGCACCCCCATGACCGACCGCCACGCCCCCGGCGCACAGGCGCACACGGAGGCGCTCATGGCGCGCATGGCGCCCCTGGGACGCGTCGGCGAGCCGGAGGACATCGCCCACGCCGTACTCCACCTGGCCTCCGACGCGTCGGCCTTCACGACCGGCCAGATCCTCCGCCCGAACGGCGGCGTGTCCATGCCCTGGTGAACCCGCGCCCAAGCCCCCGGCTCACCGCAGACCGCGGCACGCGTCAGGTGTCACGCACCCCGCACCAGGTGCTCTGGAGGCTCCGCCCACTCGGCCCGCCCCCACCCCGGCGGACCCACCGCTCACACCCCTCACAGCCCTCCCGGCCGCTCACCCCGGCCCTGCGCCCCGCGCCCCGTCCCCCGCGCCCCATCGCAGTCCCCGCCCCGTCACCCGCGCCCCATCACAGTCCCCGCCCCCGTCATCCACTCCCCGCATCCCCCACCCCGGGCCCCTCCCCCGTCACCCGCCAGGCCGCCCTCCACCGTCCCGCCGCGACCGCTCCCACCGCCTGCGCCTTGGCCACGCAGTGCACCGGCAGCAGACTCAGCCCCCACCCGCCGGCCGCGATCGTCCCCTCCAGCGCCCCCGCACCGGGCGCCACGGCAAGCCTCAGGACGGCCCACCACCACACGGCGCCCAGCCCGAGAAGCACACCCCGGCGCGCTATGCGGCCCGCCACGGCGTCACCTCCAGCCCACCGCCGGGAAGCCCGTGCCGGCCCCCGGGACCCGTCCGCGCGTCCTGCGCGTCATGCGTTCTCCGCCTGGAACATCCAGTGATGCTTCTCCAGGTCGGCGGTGATCCCGATGAAGATGTCCTGGCTGACAGGATCCGCCTCCTCCGTCGCCGATACCCGTTCCCTCATCCGGGTGATCGCCGCGCCCAGAGCCGCCACGAGCGCCCCCACCGCGTCGGAGTCCTTGATCCAGCCCTGGGCCACCACGCCGAGCCCGCTGCCGCCCGCGACCGTGGCGGCACGGCCGTCCGGCGAGACCCCCAGCGCCGAGGCGCGCTCAGCGACCGTGTCGGAATGAATGCGCGCGACGTCCACGACCTCGTCGAGCTGCAGATGGACGGACCGGAACCGGGGCCCGACGACGTTCCAGTGGACCTGCTTGGCCACGAGCGAGAGATCGATCAGATCGACGAGCGCTCCCTGCAACGCCTCCGCGACCGTCTTCAGGCCGGCGTCGGACAACGGGCTCTTCACGACGTTCATCGCTACCTCCGGTGTGGGGCGACCGTCATGCCTCTCCACGATGACCGCAGGGCCCCTCACCGGCAAACGGACGCGAAAAACCCCGACCGCACCCCTCCGGGTCTCCCCGCAGGCGCCCCGGCCGGGGCCTCACACAGTGCCCCGAGCGCGTCCAGTCCAAGGACGCACCCGTGGGCGGAACCTCACGCGGCGACCACGTCCACCGCCTCGGCGGGCGCCTTGATGGTCACCCGCTCCGGTGGCACACCGGTCACCGACACGGAACCCAGCATCGGACGAACCGACGTGGGCACAGGCTCGCTGGGGGTGGCCGCAGCAGACTGGGCCAGCTCGGCGAGGGCGAGTTCGTCGCTCACTTCCCGCATGAGCTCGGACATCCGTACGTCCAGCGCGTCGCAGATCGCGGAGAGCAGTTCGGAGGAAGCCTCCTTCTGCCCCCGCTCCACCTCGGAGAGATAGCCGAGTGAGACTCGGGCGGACGAGGAGACTTCGCGCAGAGTACGGCCCTGGCGCTGGCGCTGCCGACGCAGCACGTCACCCAGCAGGCGACGGAGCAGAATCATCGGTGGCTCCCTCCTCGGACCGCGTAGCCGCATCCTTCACGCCCCACCGTACCGCCTCGCGCTGCGGCCGTGCGGGGAGCGATGTCGTGTTCACTCAGGGCTGCAAACATCAAAACCCCCCGTTCTGTTCCGTATCCTGTGCCCGCTCATTCCCGGTGTGTTCGCCCGCAAGCTCTGTCAGAAGCAGTGCGAGCACGCTCCGTACACTCTCTCTACGAATTTCCGCGCGGTCGCCGTTCAACCGCAGGGCCGCCACTTTTCCGCCAGGGGCGGAACCGGATTCCGGCCCGAAGGGGCCGTCCACGGCCACGAAGACCGTGCCGACGGGCTGACCGTCCTGAGGATCGGGGCCGGCGACCCCGGTGGTCGCGATGCCCCAGTCGGCGCCGAGCGCCTTGCGCACTCCGGCCGCCATCTGGGCGGCGACCTGCGGATCCACCGCTCCGCGTGCGGCCAGCAGGCCCGCGTCCACCCCGAGCAGTTCCTGCTTCAGCTCGGTCGCGTAGGCCGTGACCGAGCCGCGGAAGGCCTGGGAGGCTCCGGGCACCGATGTGATCTCCGCCGCGACCAGGCCACCGGTCAGCGACTCGGCCACAGCGAGCGTCTCACCCTTCACTGTGAGTAGTCGCACCACGTCGGCGGCCCGGGAGTTCACGCTTCCGTCTCCTCCGACGCGGCCCGTCGCTCGGCGATGCCCTGCCTGCGCAGCACAATGGCCTGTCTTACGTAGTCGAGTCCGGTCACCACAGTGAGGACGACGGCCGCCGCCATCACCCACCACCTCAGGGTGGCGAGCCACCCCGTCAGCGCCAGGATGTACATCCCGACGGCCACGCCCTGCGTGAGCGTCTTGAGCTTGCCGCCCCGGCTCGCCGGGATGACGCCGTACCGGATGACGAGGAAACGCATCAGCGTGATCCCGAGTTCCCGGCCGAGGATCACGATCGTCACCCACCACGGCAGATCGCCGAGCGAGGAGAGGCAGATCAGCGCCGCTCCCATGATCGCCTTGTCGGCGATGGGGTCGGCGATCTTCCCGAAGTCGGTGACGAGGTTGTACGTGCGCGCCAGATGTCCGTCGAACAGGTCGGTGATCATGGCGATGGCGAAGGCCGCCCAGGCGAACGACCGCCAGGCCGGGTCGTAGCCGCCGTCGGCCAGCATCAGCATGACGAAGCCGGGCACCAGGATCAGCCTGAGCATCGTCAGCAGATTGGCGATGTTCCAGACACTCGCCTGGTTGACGGCCGCGGCGGCCAGCTTGCCGCCGCGCGGGGACTTGCCCGCGGCACCCTGCGCCTCGGCGTCGGCGGCTCCCGGGGAGCCGCTGCCACCGGCGGCAGTGGCGGGGCCGGCAGCGGCAGACGGGTCGACGGCGCCGGAACCGGCGGCGGACACGTCCGCCGCGCCGGTCCCTCGCGCCCGCGAGGAGCCGCCGGCAGCCGATGCCGGTGCACCCGTCATCTGCCCGCCTCCTCACTACACCCGAACGAGCCCTGCAGGGGCTCGGCCACCAGGTCGACACCTTCCGTACCGACCACCTTCGCCTCGACCATACGACCGACGCTCAGGCCTTCGCCCGATGTGAGCAGCACCTGGCCGTCGGTCTCCGGCGCCTGGTGTGCCCCACGGCCGTGCACGCCGTCCTCGTCCACGGACTCCACGAGCACGTGCACCGTCTCTCCCAGGCGCTCCTCGGCCCGCTGGGACACGAGCTCCTCGGCGAGCCGGGAGACGCGGGCGAGCCGCTCGGCGACGACGTCCTCGTCGAGCTTGTTCTCGTACGTGGCGGCCTCGGTGCCCTCCTCGTCGGAGTACCCGAAGACCCCGATGGCGTCCAGCCGCGCGCCGTTCAGGAAGCGCTCCAGCTCGGCCAGGTCGGCCTCGGACTCGCCGGGGAAGCCCACGATGAAGTTGGAGCGCACGCCCGCCTGGGGTGCCTTGCTGCGGATGGTGTCGAGCAGCTCCAGGAACCGGTCGGTGTCGCCGAAGCGGCGCATCGCGCGCAGCACACCGGGCGCGGAGTGCTGGAAGGACAGGTCGAAGTAGGGAGCGACCTTGGGCGTGGACGTCAGGACGTCGATGAGCCCCGGCCGCATCTCGGCCGGCTGGAGGTAGCTGACACGCACCCGCTCCAGGCCGTCGACCTCCGCCAGCTCGGGCAGCAGGGACTCCAGCAGACGGATGTCGCCCAGGTCCTTGCCGTAGGAGGTGTTGTTCTCGGAGACCAGCATGATCTCCTTGACGCCCTGCTCGGCCAGCCAGCGCGTCTCGTTGAGCACATCGCCCGGCCGGCGCGAGATGAACGAGCCGCGGAAGGACGGGATGGCGCAGAACGAGCAGCGCCGGTCGCAGCCGGAGGCGAGCTTCACCGAGGCGACGGGGGCTCCGTCGAGGCGGCGGCGCAGGGGCGCACGGGGGCCCGAGGCCGGGGCGACACCTTCGGGCAGATCACTCGGTCCGTGCCCGGGCAGCGCCACCGAGGCGGCGGAATCCTGTCGCTCCGCCGGGCTGATCGGCAGCAGCTTGCGCCGGTCGCGCGGGGTGTGGGAGGCGTGGATGCCGCCGTTCAGGATGGTCTGGAGGCGGTCGGAGATGTCCGCGTAGTCGTCGAAGCCGAGCACGCCGTCGGCTTCGGGAAGGGCCTCGGCGAGTTCCTTGCCGTACCGCTCGGCCATGCAGCCCACCGCCACGACGGCCTGGGTTCTGCCGTGCCCCTTGAGGTCGTTGGCCTCCAGGAGGGCATCGACGGAGTCCTTCTTGGCGGCCTCGACGAAGCCACAGGTGTTGACGACGGCGACGTCCGCTTCCTCGGCGTCCTCGACGAGCTGCCAGCCGTCCGCCTCCAAACGGCCTGCGAGCTCCTCCGAGTCCACCTCGTTACGGGCGCAGCCAAGGGTGACGAGTGCGACGGTACGGCGTTCAGGCATGGGCTCAAGACTACTTTGTCCCACCGACACCGAACGTCGACGGGGTTGGCGATCATGGCCAACCCCGTCGGGTCACCTGTGTCTCCCGGGTCTCACCCGGCCTGCGGGTCGCCCTTGGTATACGTCAGACGTTCCACCGCGCCCGGCTGGAAGTTGTCGTCGATCTTCTTGCCGTTGACGAAGAGGTCGATCGCCCCGGCGTCGCCGAGGACGAGGTTGACCTTCTCGCTGTCCTGGAAGGTCTTGGAGTCGCCCTGCTTGAGCAGTCCGTCGAACAGCAGGCGGCCGTTGTGGTCCTTGGCCGAGATCCAGCTGCGGCCGTCGGTCGCGCTGACCTTGACGGTCACCTTGTCCTGGGGCGCGGCCGCGATGGCGCTGTCGGAGGGCTCGGGCGGGGTGTCGGCGGACTTGTCGGTCTTGGGGGTGGGCGAGGCGGTGTCGCCGGCCGCGGGCGTGGTGCCCTCGGCGACCGCGTCCTTGGATCCGCTCTCGTCGCCGCCCTTGAAGGCGGTGAAGCCGACGAAGCCGACCACGGCCACGATCGCGGCGACCATCGCCGCCGTCCAGTTCGGTCCGCGTCGCTCGGGGCGGATGCGTTCCGCCTCGAACAGCGGCGCGGCCGGGGTCGGAGCCGGCCGGCCGCCGTGGGTGGCGTCGTACTGTTCGATCAGCGGGCCGGGGTCGAGCCGCACGGCCCGGGCCAGGGTCCGGATGTGCCCGCGCGCGTACACGTCCCCGCCGCAGGGGGCGAAGTCGTCCGACTCGATGGCGTGGATGATGGTGATGCGGACCCGGGTGGCGGTACTGACGTCGTCGACGGTCAGCCCGGCGGTGATGCGCGCCTGGCGCAGGGCACGACCGATCGAGAAGGGGGCTTCCTCGGACGGGTCTTCGAACGGACGCTCGTCTTCAGGGGAGTTGCCGATGGACACGGGGGCGCCTTTCGAGCGTGTAGCCACCTGTGCTGGAGGTTCAGTCTAGGGGGGGTGCCAAAGGGAGGGGCAACCGGACGGTACGACTTTGTACGCCATCGGCATGGCCGGTCACGCCGATGACGGGCCAGACACGGCCCCGGTTGAAAGCCGTACCTGTCCTCTCGCTCAACTGGACGTACACCAAAGGGAAACGGTTGCCCTGCTGTTTCTAACGGGTGAGTCACGGACGCCCGGGTCCCCGGCATCACGCCTACCCCTCAGACTCCCCCCGGATCACGGCCAGCACGCCATCCAGCTCATCGGGTTTCACAAGAACGTCACGAGCCTTGGATCCCTCGCTCGGACCGACGATGTTCCGCGACTCCATGAGATCCATCAGCCGGCCGGCCTTCGCGAAGCCGACGCGCAGCTTGCGCTGGAGCATCGACGTCGAGCCGAACTGGGTGGACACGACCAGCTCGGCCGCCTGGCACAGCAGGTCGAGGTCGTCGCCGATGTCCTCGTCGATCTCCTTCTTCTGCTTCGTCCCCACGACGACGTCGTCCCGGAAGACCGGCGCCATCTGGTCCTTGCAGTGCTGCACGACCGCCGCGACCTCGGCCTCGGTCACGAAGGCGCCCTGCATACGGGTCGGCTTGTTCGCGCCCATCGGCAGGAACAGTCCGTCACCCTTGCCGATCAGCTTCTCCGCGCCCGGCTGGTCCAGGATGACCCGTGAGTCGGCGAGCGAGGAGGTGGCGAAGGCGAGCCGCGAGGGCACGTTCGCCTTGATCAGACCGGTCACCACGTCGACCGAGGGCCGCTGGGTGGCGAGCACCAGGTGGATGCCCGCCGCGCGCGCGAGCTGGGTGATCCGCACGATCGCGTCCTCGACGTCACGCGGCGCGACCATCATCAGGTCGGCGAGCTCGTCGACGATCACCAGCAGGTACGGGTAGGGCTGCAGCTCCCTCTCGCTGCCCTCGGGCGGCTTGACCTTGCCGTTCCTTATGGCCTCGTTGAAGTCGTCGATGTGCCGGAAGCCGTAGGCGGCGAGGTCGTCGTAGCGCAGGTCCATCTCCCGGACGACCCACTGCAGCGCCTCGGCGGCCCGCTTCGGGTTGGTGATGATCGGCGTGATCAGGTGCGGGATGCCCTCGTACGCGGTCAGCTCGACGCGCTTGGGGTCGACGAGGACCATCCGCACGTCCTCCGGGGTCGCGCGGACCATGATCGACGTGATGAGGCAGTTGATGCACGAGGACTTGCCGGACCCGGTGGCGCCGGCGACGAGGATGTGCGGCATCTTCGCCAGGTTGGCCATCACATAGCCGCCCTCGACGTCCTTGCCGAGCGCCACCAGCATCGGGTGGTCGTCCTCCGCCGCGTCGGCGAGCCGCAGCACGTCCCCGAGGTTCACCATCTCCCGGTCGGTGTTGGGGATCTCGATGCCGACCGCCGACTTGCCGGGGATCGGGCTGATGATCCGCACGTCCGGGCTGGCGACGGCGTACGCGATGTTCTTGGTGAGCGCGGTGATCCGCTCGACCTTCACGGCGGGGCCGAGCTCGACCTCGTAGCGGGTGACCGTCGGGCCGCGGGTGAAACCGGTGACGGCCGCGTCGACCTTGAACTCGGTGAAGACGTTCGTCAGCGAGGCCACGACCGCGTCGTTGGCGGCGCTGCGCGCCTTGCCGGGCCCGCCGCGCTGCAGCAGGTCCAGCGAGGGCAGCGCGTAGGTGATGTCGCCGGAGAGCTGGAGCTGCTCGGCGCGCGGCGGCAGGTCGGCGATCTTTTCCGGCGGCGCCTTGGTCAGGTCGGGGACGGCCCCGGTCCGCAGCTTCTCCTGCTGCGGCCGCGCGGCCGGTACCGGCGTCGGTGTGGTCGCCTCGCGGTCGCCCACGCGCACGCCCTGAGTGAGGTCGGCGACGACCGGCGAGGGCGGCATGCCGTGCATGATGGCGCCGTCGAGGTCGGCAGCGGCGGCTGCGGCGATGTCCACGGCGTCCGGCTCCCGGTCCATCGCGGGCTGCGGCACGGCCGAGCGGCGGGGACGGCCACGGCGCCGGGAGAGAGCCTCTTGCTCGGCGTCTTCGGGTTCGTACGCCCCGGGGGCGCCCGAGCGCCGACGGGGGCGCCCGGGCAGCGCCTCGCGCCACTGTTCGGCGTAGCGCGCGTCGTCGTCGGAGAACGCGTCGTACCCGTCCGCCTCGTAGTCGTGCACGATGCCGAGGCGGACCCCGAGCTGCCGCAGCCGCTGCGGGATCGCGTTGACCGGGGTGGCGGTGACGACCAGCAGCCCGAAGACCGTGAGCAGCACCAGCAGCGGTACGGCGAGCACCTCGCCCATGGCGTACGTCAGCGGGGTCGCCGCGCTCCAGCCGATGAGGCCGCCGGCGTCCCTTATCGCCGGCATGCCGTCGCTTCGGGCGGGCGCGCCGCAGGCGATGTGGACCTGGCCGAGGACCCCGATGACGAGCGCGGACAGGCCGATCACGATGCGCCCGTTGGCCTCGGGCTTCTCCGGGTGCCGGATGAAGCGCACGGCGATGACCGCGAGCAGGATCGGCACGAGCAGGTCGAGGCGGCCGAAGGAGCCGGTGACCAGGATCTCGACCAGGTCGCCGACGGGACCCTTCAGGTCGGCCCAGGTGCCCGCCGCGACGATCAGCGCGACGCCGAGCAGCAGCAGGGCGACGCCGTCCTTGCGGTGGGCGGGGTCGAGGTTCTTCGCGCCGTTCCCTATTCCCCGGAACACGGCGCCCACCGCGTGCGCCAGGCCCAGCCAGAGGGCGCGTACGAGCCGGTAGACGCCCCCGGTGGGGCTCGGCGCCGGCTTGGGTGCCGGCGCCGCCTTCTTGGCCGCGGCCTTCCTGGCGGGCGCCTTCTTCGCCGGGGCCTTTTTCGCGGCGGCCTTCTTCGCCGGAGCCTTCGCGGGAGCGGCCGCCTTCTTGGCGGGCTGCTTCTTGGCTGCGGAGGGACGTGAGGCCATGGGTGTGAGGTTACCGGGGGAGACGACAGTGGACACGCGTGCCCACTGCTTCACCCGTTCGTGTCGGCCCTGCAGAGGCGCGGAACTGACGCTTCCGCACGGCGGGGTCAGCACCCCGGAGCAGCCGCCCGGCGAGGAGCCGGCGCATCAGCCCCGTGACGGCACGGAACTGATCCCCGCTCACCCCCAAGTGCGGCCGCCTCTCGCGTCAGTTCTGCGACGGCACCGAGGCGGCGCCGTTGCCGGTCCCCGGCTCCAGCGCGTCCAGGGCCCGCCGCAGGCCGGTGAGTTTGCGCTCCAGATGCGCGGCCGTGGCCACCGCGGCCGCGTCCGCCGACTCGTCGTCGAGCTGCTTGGACAGCGCCTCCGCCTGCTCCTCGACGGCGGCGAGCCGCGCGGAGAGCTCGGCCAGCAGTCCGGCCGACTCCTTGGCACCGCCGCCCGCCGCGGCCTTGCCGCCGCCCTCCAACTGGAGCCGCAGCAGCGCCGCCTGCTCCCTGAGCTGGCAGTTCTTCATGTACAGCTCGACGAACACGGAGACCTTGGCGCGCAGCACCCACGGGTCGAACGGCTTGGAGATGTAGTCCACCGCGCCGGCCGCGTACCCCCGGAAGGTGTGGTGCGGGCCGTGGTTGATCGCCGTGAGGAAGATGATCGGGATGTCCCTGGTGCGTTCTCGCCGCTTGATGTGTGCGGCCGTTTCGAAACCGTCCATTCCCGGCATCTGGACATCCAGCAGAATGACCGCGAAGTCGTCCGTCAGCAGCGCTTTGAGCGCCTCCTCCCCGGACGATGCCCGCACCAGCGTCTGATCGAGCGCCGAGAGGATCGCCTCCAGCGCCAGCAGATTCTCCGGCCGGTCATCGACCAGGAGGATCTTGGCCTTCTGCACCATGGCCCGCCCTCCTCGCCCCGGCAGTGCACCGGGCGCCGCCCCTGGGGACGACTCCTTTGCGCCGCCCTTCCTTGTGCCGGTCATGGTAGCCGCACCCCGACCGTCGCCACACCCTGTCACCGTGATGTCACTGTGCACATATCAGGAACGCGACAGGAGACCAGAAGGTTCCCCGGATCCCGCCCCTCTACACGGCCGTGAACAGCCTCTGTCGGCAACTTCTCACGACTCCCGCGAGTTCCCGTCACACGAACGGATCCCGTCACGCCTCCCGCATCCACTGCTCCATCACCGTCAGCAGGTGATCGGGATCGACCGGCTTCGTGACGTAGTCGGAGGCACCCGACTCGATCGCCTTCTCCCGGTCGCCCTTCATCGCCTTCGCCGTCAGCGCGATGATCGGCAGCCCCGAGAACTGCGGCATCCTGCGGATCGCCGTCGTCGTCGCGTAGCCGTCCATCTCGGGCATCATGATGTCCATCAGCACGACCGCCACGTCATCGTGCTGCTCCAGCACCTCGATGCCCTCACGGCCGTTCTCCGCGTACAGCACCGACAGGCCGTGCTGCTCCAGGACGCTGGTCAGCGCGAACACGTTACGGATGTCGTCGTCGACGATCAGCACCTTCTCACCGCCGAACCGGATGCCCCGGTGCCCCTGCGGCGCCGACCACTGCGCGGGTTCCCCGACCCGCTCCCCGCCGTTCGACGACCGCCGCCGGCGCCGGAACAGCGCCGCCGCGCCGTTCTGCGTCTCGTGGTACGACTTCACCTCGGCCGGCGTCTCGATCTCCACGTCCGACAGCTCCGACAGCTCGGCCGCCCCGTTCTCCGAGGCCACCAGGTCACCGGCCTCCAGCGCGGGCACCACCTGCTGGTAACCCTGCGGCGGCAGCTCACTGGGGTGCAGCGGCAGGTACAGCGTGAACGTCGAGCCACGCCCCGGCTCGCTCTGGGCGTGGATCTCACCGCCCAGCAGCTGCGCGATCTCCCGCGAGATCGACAGCCCCAGACCCGTACCGCCGTACTTGCGGCTGGTCGTGCCGTCCGCCTGCTTGAACGCCTCGAAGATCACCCGCATCTTGCTGGCCGCGATCCCGATGCCCGTGTCGGTCACCGAGAACGCGATCAGCGGCGCGTCCGGATCCGTCAGCGAACCGGCCTCCAGCAACTGCTCCCGGATCGCCACCGGCACCTCCGCCCCGGCCGGCCGGATCACCAGCTCCACCGACCCCGAGTCGGTGAACTTCACCGCGTTGGACAGCAGGTTGCGCAGCACCTGGAGGAGCCGCTGCTCGTCCGTGTGCAGCGTGGCCGGCAGCTCCGGCGACACCCGCACCGACAGATCCAGGCCCTTCTCCGCGGTCAGCGGCCGGAAGGTCGCCTCCACGTAGTCCACGAGCTGCACGAGCGCGATCCGCGTGGGCGAGACGTCCATCTTGCCCGCCTCGACCTTCGACAGGTCCAGGATGTCGTTGATCAGCTGCAGCAGGTCGGAACCCGCCCCGTGGATCGTCTCCGCGAACTCGACCTGCTTCGGCGAGAGGTTGCCCTCCGCGTTGTCCGCGAGCAGCTTCGCCAGGATCAGCAGCGAGTTCAGCGGCGTACGCAGCTCGTGCGACATGTTGGCGAGGAACTCGCTCTTGTACCGCATCGACACCGCGAGTTGCTCGGCACGCTCCTCCAGAACCTGCCGCGCCTCCTCGATCTCGGTGTTCTTCACCTCGATGTCACGGTTCTGCTGGGCCAGCAGCTCGGCCTTCTCCTCCAGTTCGGCGTTGGACGCCTGGAGGGCCATCTGCCGCTGCTCCAACTCCGCCGACCGCTCGCGCAGTTGCTCGGTCAGCTCCTGCGACTGCTTCAGCAGCTGCTCGGTCTTGGTGTTGACCGAGATGGTGTTGACGCTGGTCGCGATCATCTCGGCAAGCTGGTTGAGGAAGTCCTTCTGGATCTGCGTGAACGGCGCGAAGGACGCCAGCTCGATCACCCCGAGCACCTTGCCCTCGAACAGCACCGGCAGCACGATCACCTGCGCGGGCGGCGCCTCACCGAGCCCGGAGGAGATCTTCAGATAGCCGCTCGGCGCGTTCTCCACCAGGATCGTGCGCTTCTCCTCGGCGGCCGTCCCCACCAGCGCCTCACCCGGCCGGAACGACGTCGGCATCGACCCCATCGAGTAGCCGTACGAGCCCAGCATCCGCAGCTCGTACGACTCCTCCGTGCCCTCGGACGACGGCATCGCCAGGAAGAACGCGCCGTGCTGCGCGGCCACCAGCGGCGGCAGCTCGCTCATGATCAGCGAAGCCACGTCCTCCAGGTCGCGCCGCCCCTGCATCAGGGCCGACACACGCGCGAGGTTGCCCTTGAGCCAGTCCTGCTCCTTGTTGGCGATCGTGGTGTCCCGCAGGTTGGCGATCATCTTGTTGATGTAGTCCTGCAGTTCCTGGATCTCGCCGGCCGCGTCCACGTCGAGCTTCAGGTTCAGGTCGCCGCGGGTCACCGCGGTCGCCGCGCGCGCGATGGCGCGGACCTGCCGGGTCAGGTTCCCGGCCATCTCGTTCACCGACTCGGTGAGGTCCCGCCAGGTGCCGTCGACGTCACGCACGCGTGCCTGGCCGCCGAGCTGTCCCTCCGTGCCCACCTCGCGGGCCACCCGGGTGACCTCCTCGGCGAACGACGACAGCTGGTCGACCATCGTGTTGATGGTCGTCTTCAGCTCCAGGATCTCCCCGCGCGCATCGATGTCGATCTTCTTCGTCAGGTCGCCCTTCGCGATGGCCGTCGTGACCATGGCGATGTTGCGCACCTGACCGGTCAGGTTGGACGCCATGCCGTTCACGGAGTCGGTGAGGTCCTTCCACGTGCCCGCCACACCCGGCACATGCGCCTGGCCGCCCAGGATGCCGTCCGTGCCCACCTCACGGGCCACCTTGGTGACCTGCTCGGCGAACGAGCTCAGCGTCTTCACCATGGTGTTGATGGTGTCGGCGAGCTGCTGGACCTCGCCGCGTGCCTCGATCGTCACCGTCCGCGTCAGGTCGCCGTTGGCCACGGCCGCCGCGACCTGGGAGATGTTGCGCACCTGCATGGTCAGGTTCTTGGCCATCAGGTTGACGTTGTCGCTGAGGTCCTTCCAGATGCCCGTGACCCCCGGCACGTGCGCCTGGCCGCCCAGGATGCCCTCGGTGCCCACCTCACGGGCCACCCGGGTCACCTGCTCCGCGAACGACGACAGCTGGTCCACCATCGTGTTGACGGTGGTGACGAGCTCGAGGATCTCGCCCTTGGCGTCGACGGTGATCTTCTTCGACAGGTCGCCCTTGGCGACGGCGGTCGTGACCTCGGCGATCTGGCGCACCTGGATGGTCAGGTTGTTCGCCATGAAGTTCACCGACTGCGTGAGGTCCTTCCAGGTGCCGGAGACGCCCTGCACCTCGGCCTGGCCGCCGAGCTGCCCCTCCGTACCCACCTCACGGGCCACCCGCGTGACCTCCTGGGCGAACGACGACAGCTGGTCGACCATCGTGTTCAGCGTGTTCTTCAGCTCCAGGATCTCCCCGCGCGCGTCCACGGTGATCTTCTGGGACAGGTCACCGCGCGCCACCGCCGTGGCGACCTGCGCGATGTTGCGCACCTGGGCGGTGAGGTTGCCGGCCATGCCGTTCACCGAGTCGGTCAGGTCCCGCCACACGCCGGCCACGCCGGGCACCTGCGCCTGACCGCCGAGGCGGCCCTCGGTACCCACGTCCCGGGCCACCCGGGTCACCTGGTCCGCGAACGCGGAGAGCTGGTCGACCATCGTGTTGATGGTGTTCTTCAGCTCGAGGATCTCGCCGCGCGCGTCGACGTCGATCTTCTGCGACAGGTCACCACGCGCCACAGCGGTCGTCACCTGCGCGATCTGCCGCACCTGAGAGGTGAGGTTCCCCGCCATGAAGTTGACGGAGTCGGTGAGCTCCCGCCACGTGCCCGACACCCCGTCCACGCGCGCCTGGCCGCCGAGCCGGCCCTCGGTACCCACGTCCCGGGCCATCCGCGTCACCTGGTCGGCGAACGACGACAGCTGGTCCACCATCGTGTTCACGGTGTTCTTCAGCTGGAGCATCTCGCCGGAGACGTCGACGGTGACCTTCTGCGACAGGTCGCCGTTGGCCACGGCCGTCGTCACCTGGGCGATGTTCCTCACCTGACCGGTGAGATTCCTGAACGCCGTGTTGACGGAGTCCGTCAGGTCCTTCCACGTACCGGCCGCGCCCGACACCTGCGCCTGGCCGCCCAGTTCACCCTCGACACCGATCTCCCGCGCCACACGGGTCACTTCGGCACCGAACGCCGACAGCTGGTCCACCATCCCGTTGACGGTGTTCTTCAGCTCCAGCATCTCGCCGGCCACGTCCACCGTGACCTTCTGCGACAGGTCACCGCTCGCCACGGCCGTCGTCACGGCCGCGATGTCACGCACCTGAGTGGTGAGGTTGCGGAACACCGTGTTGACGGAATCCGTCAGGTCCTTCCAGGTACCCGCCGCACCCGGCACATTGGCCTGCCCGCCGAGCCGCCCCTCGGCCCCCACCTCGTTGGCCACCCGGGTGACCTCGTCCGCGAAGATCCGCAGCGTCTCGGTCATCTGATTGATCGTCTCGGCGAGTTGGGCGACCTCACCGCGTGCCGGCACGGTCACCTTCCGCGACAGGTCACCATTGGCGACCGCCGTCGTGACCTCGGCGATCTGACGCACCTGCGCCGTCAGATTGCCGGCCATGGTGTTCACCGAATCGGTGAGTTCCTTCCACACACCGTCGACACCCGACACCTGCGCCTGACCGCCCAGCATGCCGTCGGTGCCCACCTCGCGCGCGACGCGCGTCACCTCGGACGAGAACGCGGAGAGCTGGTCCACCATCGTGTTGACGGTGTTCTTCAGCTCGAGCATCTCGCCTTCGACATGAACCGTCACCTTCCGTGACAGATCACCCTTGGCCACCGCCGTCGTCACCAGCGCGATGTCCCGCACCTGGGCGGTGAGCCGCTCCGCCATCGTGTTGACGGACTCCGTGAGGTCCTTCCACGAACCGGACATGCCGCGCACCTGCGCCTGCCCGCCCAGCTTGCCCTCGGTGCCCACCTCGCTGGCCACGCGCGTGACCTCGTCGGTGAACGTCGACAGCTGGTCCACCAGGTTGTTGACCGTCCGCCCGACCTTCAGGAACTCCCCGCGCAGCGGCTGCCCGGCCATCCCCTCCGGCGTCTGCGTCCGCAGCTCCATCCGCGGCGACAGATCGCCCTCGGCCACCGCCGACAGCACCCGTCCGACCTCGGAGACAGGCCGTACGAGGTCGTCGACCAGCGCGTTGGAGTGGTCGATGGCGGTCGCCCACGAGCCCTCACAGGCGCCCGTCTCCAGCCGCTCGGTGAGCTTGCCCTCCCGGCCCACCATGCGGCGCACCCGCGACAACTCACCCGTGAGGTGGAGATTGCGGTCCGCCACCTCGTTGACCACGGCCGCGATCTCCGACATCACACCGTCGCCGGACACCGTGAGCCGCTTGCGGAAGTTCCCGTCCCGCATGGACACCAGGGCCGAGAGCAGCCGGTCGAGGGCCGCCGTGTCCACGGTGGTGGTACCTCCGCGCGGTGCGCGCCTGCTCAGGGACTGTCCGCCTTTCGCGCGCGCCTTAGTGCTCCGCGTCGCTGCGCCAGACTCCACTTGTCCCTCCCGCAGGGGTCGACCGTTACGCTGTGCATGGGTGCTGCTACTTGCCGTCTGCCAGTTACCGCTCGGTTATCCGCCCGATGTAACCAGGCGGACCCCGGGGGCTGCTGCCCCCTGTACTCAGAAGACACCCAGTCTGCCCGGACCTTCACAAGAAGCTTGCCCAGTGTTTCACCCTCACCGAACCCGGCCATAACAGTTCGGCAGCTTCGCACACCGTCCGCACACTCATGGGGCGGAAACACTGATGACCGGCATCCGCACGGACGGGGAAGGTAAGTAACCTTGCATGCGGCTGTCCAGCCGCGCCGGTCCGTCCGGCCTGGGCGGTGGCACGAGGCACGAGCGGGCATCGGAGGGGCGGCCGCACACATGACCACCGGACTGATCCCGGGGGAACAGCCCCCGGACCCCCGGCCCTCCGGCATGCGCCCGCCGCAGCAGCGGCGCGACCAGGGCGGCCAGGGATCCCCCCACGTCGACAACCGCCCGAGGAGTTCCGTGATCACCGCGCGTGCGGCCGCCAGCTTCGAGCCCGTCGGGCGATCTGTCGCGACCGCCCGCTCGTTCGTCCGCGACACCCTCCAGGGCTGGGGCTTCGCCGACATCGTCGACGACGCCGTGGTCCTCACCAGCGAGCTGGTCACCAACGCGGTCGTCCACGCGGGCACCCACGCCGACGTCCTGTGCCTGCGGTCCGAGGACGGCGTACGGATCGAGGTGGCCGACCGGTACCCGGAACGTGAGATCCCCCTCCAGGGCTCCCCCGCCACCATGGGCAGCCCCGACCGGGAGGGCGGCCGGGGCCTCCAGCTCTGCGCGGCCATCGCGGGCCGCTGGGGCGTCGACTACACCCCCACCCACAAGCAGGTCTGGTTCCAGCTCGATCTTCCCGACCGGCCGGTGGGCACCCGCACCGCCGGCCCGTCCCTGCCCGCCGACCTCCTCCCGCTCGCCGACAGCCGCGTCCGCGTCGCGGTCGTCCAGATCGACCGTACGGGCGCGATCTCGGCCTGGAACGAGGACGCCGAGGAACTCTTCGGCTACGCCGCCGACCAGGTCACCGGCAAACCCCTCACCGACCTCGCCGCCTGGCCGCACACCCCCGGCACCGGCACCGGCATCGCCGAGGCCCTCCAGCTCTCCCGCTGGGAGGGCAGTTACGGCATCCGCGGCGCCACCGGCCGGGTCACCCCGGTGTACGCCTCCCACCTCCGCGTCCGCGACACCCACGGCGAACCCTCCACGGTCTGCCTCCTCGTCCGCGACCACGAACGCGCCGTCCTGCAGACCCCGTCACGCATCCCGACGTCCGACGCGCCGCCCGTCGACGGGCAGAGCAGCGACCCCTTCGAGGTCTTCATCGGCTCACCCGCCCCCGACGACCTCGACGGACTCCTCCAGCGGACCGTGGAACGCGCCCGCGACATGCTCGACGGCGACTCCGCCTTCCTGCTCCTCGCGACCGACGACGAGACGGAGTTGGAGGTCCGCGCCTCCACCGGCCTGCCCTCCGCCCGCCAGCGCTTCGCCCGCGTACCCGTCGAGGCGGGCCCGGGACGCTACGGCTCGGCCCGGATGCCGGCCGTCCACGAGGACCTCCTGGCCGTCCCCGGCGCCGTACCGCTGCTGAACGGCACCGGCATGCGCTCGGTGGTGACGGTGCCGCTGAAGGTCGAAGGCCGTCTCACCGGCTCCCTCGGCGTCGCGGCCGAGGCCCCCGGCCGCTACTCCAACGAGGAGGCGCTGCGCCTGCAGTTCGCGGCCGACCGCATCGCCCTCGCCGTCGAGTCGGCCCGCCTGGGCGAGCTGGAGCGCCTGCGCCGCGGCTCGCTGAGCTTCCTGGTGGAGGCCTCCGACCTCCTGGCCGGCACCCTCGACCGCGACCAGACCCTGGCCCTGATGGCCCAGATGACGGTTCCCACCCTGGCGACCTGGTGCGCCGTCTACACGATCTCCGACCAGGCCTCCGACCCGTACCTGTCCTACGTCCTGCACGAGGACGAGGAGCTCATCGACGGCATCAAGTCGCTGCTCTCGAAGATCCCCCCGCCGGACCCGGTACCCACCCCGGGCGCCCGTGTCTGGTCGGCGCCCGGCGAGGCCGCCCACGAGGCGGCCCTGCGCAGCTCCATGCGCAGCCTCGGCCTCACCGGCGGCCCCACCCACCAGGTGGCCTCGGGCATCGGCCCCACCCTCGCCACGGCCTCCGCGGTCGGCGGCGAGACGGTGGTCCTCCCGCTGGTCGCCCGCAACCGCGTCATCGGCATGCTGACCCTCGGCAAGCCCACCGACGAACACTTCCGCCAGGAGATCCTGGAACTGGCCGAGGACCTGAGCCGCCGGGCCGCCCTCGCCCTCGACAACGCCCGCCTCTACTCCGAGCGCACGGCCATCAGCCAGTCCCTCCAGCGCAGCCTCCTGCCGCCGGGTCTGCCCGGGATCGACGGTGTCGAGGTCGACGTCATCTACCGCGCGGCCGGCGAGGGCAACGAGGTCGGCGGCGACTTCTACGACGTCTTCCCGATCAGCGACGGCGCCTACGGCTTCGCGATCGGCGACGTCTGCGGCACCGGCCCGCACGCGGCCGCCGTGACGGGTCTGGCCCGACACGCCCTGAGACTGCTCGCCAGGGAGGGCCTCAGCGGCCCTGCGGTCCTGGAACGCCTCAACTCGGCCATCCTCGACGAGGGCGACCGCAGCCGCTTCCTGACCCTCCTCTACGGCGAGATGCGCCCGCAGGACGACGGCAGCGCGGAACTGAAGGTGGTCTGCGCCGGTCACCCCCTCCCGCTCCGCCTGCGCCAGGACGGCACGGTGGAACCGGCCGCCGAACCCCAGCCCCTCCTCGGCGTCATCGAGGACCTGGAGCTGTACGAGCAGACGGTCACCCTCGACCCGGGCGACGTCCTGCTCTGTGTCACGGACGGTGTCACCGAGCGCCGTGAGGGCACCCGCATGCTGGGAGACGACGGCCTCGCCGACGTCCTGTCGACCTGTACGGGCCTCACGGCCGGCGCGGTCGCGGCCCGCATCATGCGCGCGGTGGAACGCTTCGCGTCGGACGCCCCGTCCGACGACATGGCGATCCTGGCGATGCGGGTGGCATGAGAGAGAGGGTCACGCGGACATGAGAAAACCCCCGCCCGATAGGGCGGGGGTTTCTTTTCGGAGCCCCCAAACGGAATCGAACCGTTGACCTTCTCCTTACCATGGAGACGCTCTGCCGACTGAGCTATAGGGGCCGGTTGCTTTTCGAGGTTTCCCTCGCGGCAACGGAATAGATCATACCCTGAACGAGTCGGTGTTCCCAAACCCGATCAGAAGGCGGGTTGCAGCAGCCCGCCGAGCGCGTTGCACGCGGCCACGACGCGCTGCATGTCCCGTTTCGTCAACGAGGCGTCCACCGGCAGGGCGAGGGTCTCGTCCGCGGCCAGCTCGGTCTCCGGCAACGACACGCACCGCCGGAACTCGGGCCGCCGGTGCAGCGGGGTCTTCACCGGCACCCGGCACTCAACTCCCCTCCCCCGCAAGGCTCTCGCGAAGGCGTCCCGGTCGGGACGGCCGTTTCCCGGCACCCGCACGACGTACTGCTGATAGGAGTGCCCATGTCCGCCGTCGGGCGTCCGCACCCCACGCAACCGCGCGTCCAGATAGGCCGCCCGCTCCCGCCGCCGGGCGATCTCGTCGTACGGCGCCTCGGACTCCGCCTGTTCCAGCACCAGCAGCCCGTACCGCTGCCCGACCCCGTGCAACCGCGGAACATCGGCCGGCCGCCCGAAGCGGTGTACGACAACGACGGCCGCCGTGCGCGGAGTTACGACCGCCTCGACCGCGGCCGCGTCCAGGCAGTAGGTCACCGGATCCACGTCGGCGAACACCGGCAGCGCACCCGCCAGGGCGACCGCTCCGGCGACTTCGGCGTTCCCGAAGGCCGGCACGACGACCTCGTCACCGACACCGACGCCTGCGGCCCTGAGCATTGCAGCAGTACCCATGCCGTGGATGCTGCGGGCGGAACGTGAACTTCAAGTGACGGAAAACAAAAAAGGGTTGGGCCCTGAACCGAAGTTCAGGGCCCAACCCTTTGAATGATTGTTCGGCGGTGTCCTACTCTCCCACAGGGTCCCCCCTGCAGTACCATCGGCGCTGTAAGGCTTAGCTTCCGGGTTCGGAATGTAACC